>CAYYNQ010000096.1:0-15830 GCA_964473105.1 uncultured Candidatus Sumerlaeota bacterium
TCATCTGTTCCGCCTCATGAAAATGAAACCCGCAACCAAACCCGATCTGCAAGAGCAGCCCAAGGGAGGTCCTGTCATGTCGCTGCATGCGATATATGCCGAGATTCGGGATTCCGGTTGAGGGGCTTTCGGTCAGGACGCAGGACAGGGTCAGGAAGGAGCCTCCGTCCTCCGGCCAACTCTTGGTCATCGGTAGACGGGTGAGGTCGGGCGGTTGTATCAGGCCGCTGAGGGCTGCCGCGGACCGCTTTCTTTTTTTCCCCACGCGGAAGGCATTCTTCAGGAAGTCCCTTGCCTCCCATAATTTCCCGGCAGTCGGGGGGACCAGCTCGGTTGCAAGCCGTGCTGCATCCCCGACAAACCGGACCGGATCCTGCCCGAATGCGAGGTCGCATCGACGGACCGTACCGAACAGGTTCGAGACCAGTGGCCAGGGGCTTCCCACGACATTGGTGAACAGGGTGGCCGGACCATTGGCTGAAACCACGCGCCGGTGGATTTCCGGTATTTCCTGATCCGGGTCAACGGGGGCTTCAACGATTACCAGCTCATCGTTTTCCTGCAGGATGTCTATGAATTGCCTTAAGCGATGTATGGGTGCCATGGTTGCCTGTCTGCCTAGCCTGTCCCTTCGGGGGGGGGCGGTGAAGTACGAGGTCGGGTTCGGTTATAGTTTCTGCCCTCTGACGGAGGGCGGGAACTATTTCATTCCGGTTTTCAGCGTTGTCCTATCGGCATGTAGTCCCGCTCCATATGACCCGTGTAGATCTGACGTGGACGATAAATCCGGCCATTGGGATCATCATGAACTTCCTTCCACTGGGCAATCCAGCCCGGCATGCGCCCGATGGCGAATATGACCGTGAACATTTCCAGGGGGATTCCCAGGGCCCGCATGATAATCCCGCTGTAAAAGTCGACATTGGGATAGAGATTCCGGGATACGAAATATTCATCGCTCAAAGTGAACTCTTCAAGTTTTTTCGCAAGTTCAAGGGATGGGTCCGTGATGCCCAGTGAACTGAGGACATCGTCAGCCGCCTTCTTGATGATTTTGGCCCGGGGGTCAAAATTCTTGTAGACACGGTGTCCAAATCCCATGAGGCGGATGTCGTTCTTGCGGTCCTTGACCTGGGCGATATAGTCATCAAAACTGATCCCGGATTCCTGAATCTGTTCGAGCATCTTGATGACGGCCATGTTGGCGCCACCGTGAAGCGGTCCCCAGAGAGCGCAGACCCCCGCAGAGCAGGATGCGAAATCGTTGGCCTGACTGGACCCAACCATCCGGACCGTGGATGTTGAACAGTTCTGCTCATGTTCCCCATGGAGAATCAAGAGGAGATTCAACGCCCTGATCACCTCGGGACTTGGTTCATAATCCCGTCCGGGGATCGAGAACATCATATGGAGCATGTTTTCGCAATACCCCAGATCTGGCCTAGGGTAGATGAATGGCTGCCCCATCGATTTCTTGAACGAATATGCCGCAATGGTCCTGACCTTGCTGATCAATCGTGTGGCCACCTCGTTGAAATCTTCGTCATCATCCAGCTTAAGGAGTTCGGGATGATAGCAGCTCAGGGCATTGATCATCGCCGATAGGATCGCCATGGGGTGTGCCCCGATCGGGAAACCGTCAAAATGGTGCCGCATCCCCTCATGAAGCATCTCATTCTTAGTCAACAGTTGGCTGAATTTTGAGAGTTGTTTTTGTGTGGGCAGATCCCCGAAGATGATCAGGTAACAGGTCTCGACAAAATTGGATTTGTCGGCAAGCTGTTCGATGGGGATGCCGCGATAACGCAGGATCCCCTTGTCCCCGTCAATAAATGTGATTTCACTGAGGCATGACCCCGTGTTTCCATAGGAGGGATCCACCGTGATATGGCCCGTTTGCTTTCTCAACTGGCTGATGTCGACGCCTTTTTCATTCTCTGACCCTGTAATGACGGGTAACTCAAGGACTTCGCCGTTGATCTCTACCTTTACAATCTCTTTGGAAGGTATCAGGGTTTCTGTCATGCTGATTGGACTCCAGTCTCTTTTTGCAATGTGATGGACGGAAAATCCCGTCCCGCCCGCCCCGAGACTCCATTGTGAAGAAGTCGGGCGAACCACAAACCGGCCACGGCAGCGGTGCTCATCGGTTCAATGCAGTTATGGTCATTTATGCTTGGGCGCAACGCGGCGACCGGCATCTTCCGGTCGTCATAATTACCCACAACATAATAACCCAGTCGTCATAGCATAGTCAATGAGTGTGCATCATCAGTGAAATGAATGTGATGCGCCGAAAAACGCTGGTGGATGACCTGCAGAATCCGTCATGGTATCGGAAAGAGACTTTCTTCGGAGAGGGGGGGGGTCTCAAGGTTCCGGGGGGCAAGTGATGTAAATTCAAGTCGCTTGCCCATTTCGGGAACTCAGCCTGAGTCTGGCATGAGGTCTCTATTTTTCTGTATCAAGAACTTCATGGTAGATCGTCCTGATTCGTTTCGCGACCCTCATCAAGTCCAGCTCCAGCCCGATCAGGCATTCTCTTCCCCCAAATGGGGAGGGAATGAGCAACGATTGCCCCAATTTTCTTGCCAGGTTGCCGATGTTTTCATCGCATAAAAGGATTCCATCAAGATGTCCGTATCTGGACCGGACGTCACCGACATCCGTCGAGATGACGGGGACTTCACATGCAAGTGACTCCTTGACGATCGTCGGCGAGGCCTCGTAATCGGAAAGGACGAGGACAGCATTGCACGCACATATGACATCGGCGATTTTTTCATGCGGGATATTCCCGCCCGTGACCAGGCGTGCGTTACGGCCATCGCCCGAAAAACGTTCGACTGCAAGCCGGGCAAGGTCAATTCGTTTCCCGGGGATCCCCGGTTTGTATGGAAAGAAAAAATAGGGATCATCCTGCGACCAGCCTAGGGTCTGCCTTGATTTGATTCGGTCACGAGGTTGGAACATGTCCATGTCGATCCCGGTGGGGACAACGGTCGAAGCTGGACACCGGTTTGCCCCTTCTCGATCAAACAGGGTCGGAATCATGTCCGCGTTGACCGGTATCAGATGCCGGCATTTTTTGAGGACCCGCCTCTTGAAGCTCCCGGAATATTTCATCCGTCCAGGGAGATATCCCTTGCGGTAGAAGCCGCGGCTGAATATCTCACCCTCGTGAAAGGTCTGGATGATAGGGACCGAGCGGAATGTCAACCGGTTGGCAGCCAGGGCTAGGAATGTTGAGTAGGTATGGTGGGAATGAATCAGGTCAAAATGGTTTTCCCTCAGTTTCCAGACAAGATCATGCAGGCCACGGAAATAATTCCATTGCGAGACCCTGCCAAGGTGCAGCGAGAGATCCACATTCACCCCAAGGGACTTCAGGGAATCGACCTGTTCACGCACGAAGATCCCAAGCCATGGATATTCGGGTGTGGGGAACATATTGGTTGCAATCAGGATTCTGGGCTCGGCTGGGGGTTTCACGACCGGATCATCCTTGTGCCATTTCCGGCATGTCCATGGTTGTTAGCATGGGACGCCATCGATCAGGAAGTAACATCCACGTCTCCATATCGCAAATCAACTTCCACCCGGGTTTCTGTCCGCAATACGACAATAGAGGTCATGGAGAATTGCCGAATATTTTTCCCAGGTATGGTTCTCTGCAACAACCTTTCTGGCCCGTTCACCCATCAGTTTTCTCCGGGGTTCATCGTTCAACAGACCCATGATTTTGGCGGCATAGTCCCCCTTGGATTCTGCCACCTCAATGTCTGTTCCGGGAGCCAGATCAATTCCCTCAAGGCTGCGGGGGCTGACAACCATCGGCTTGCCGAGAGCGGCTCCCTCAAGCACCTTGTTCTTGACACCCGTCCCCCATCGCAACGGGGAGATAATGATCGCGGCAGTCGACATGGTTTCAGCCATGCTTGGGACAAACCCTGTCACCCTGACGCCCGGCAGCCGGCCCAGTTCCAGGACCATGGCCGGGGGTTTCTGGCCGACAATCATGAATTCCGATCCTGGAATCTTGCGGTGAATATCAGGCCAGATGTGCTTCGCAAAATAAACGGCAGCATCGATATTCGCCGCGTATTCCATCGAGCCGGCAAATGCAATGATCCTCGACCGGCTTGATGAGTGCATTGGCTTGAACGCCGATACATCAACACCGTTGGGGAGAATTCCGACCTGTGTATCGGGACAGATTATTTTCATTTCGGCGGCATCAGATTCTGAAATGGCCAGGGTGTGCAGGAACTTCCCGTAAATGCTCCTTTCCATGACTCGGATCTTAAGGCTCTGGAGCAGTTCAACCGGGTGGCGTTCACTTTCCCACCTCCTCCGGTGGTTCAGGGATAAACAGTCACGTGCAACCAGTATCCCTCTGGCGGATGTCAAGGGGCCCCACCCGGTAAGATGCTGTCCGCTCATGATGCCTTCTGCGTGAATGACCGGCCGTTGATGAACACCCGACCCCGGGGCCCTGACCGTCATGCCTTCCAGCAAGGCATCAACCCGGCGCCGCAGGTTTCGGGAGAAGAAGCGGTTGACCCACGGGATGCCGTTCCGGATGCAGTCCAGGGCCTGGATGGGAGCCCTGGCCCCGCCTCGCTTCACCGTGATCAGTTCGATTCCCCAGTTCCTGAAAATCTCTGCGCCTTCCGTATTAACCCCGGGTTCATCATGCTCGTGTGTGACGAGGGTGTAATCGATATGTGGGGACAGGCAGCGCAAATAATGATAAATCGGCAGGATGTTTCCGTCATGCGGGGGCCATGGGAAAGTCTGGGAGATGATGATGACTTTGATTCTGGGCATTTCCGGAAAGGATAAATCAAACCCGTATAAATTCCAAGGTCCTTGGTCTTTCATTCATGCCTTCATTCCCGCTGGGAACAAGCTTGCCGGAGGGAAGATTATGTGTTCTTCTGTCCTAGGGTCAATCTAAGATCAGTTCATACCGGGTGGTTGGTGCTTTCTTGAACCGAAATACAAAAAAAAACGTCTCGGGGGAGACCCTCCCTGGGACCCTGACACCGCTGATGCGCCAGTATCAGAGGATCAAGATGGAACACCAGGATGAGCTTCTGTTGTTCAGGCTCGGCGATTTCTATGAATCATTCGGCGAGGATGCAAAACTCGCGGCGGATATTCTCAACATCACGCTGACCAAGAAACATGTGGCAAAGGGCAAGACACTCCCCCTTGCAGGAATTCCATATCATGCCCTCGATAATTACCTCAACAAACTCATAAAGGCCGGATTGAAAGTCGCCATCTGTGAGCAGATGGAGGATCCCAAGGCGGCAAAAGGCCTTGTCAGGCGCGAGGTGACCCGGGTCGTTACCCCCGGTACGGTCATTGAGGACGGCATCCTCGATGATCAATCAAGCAACTACTTGGCCTGTGTGACAAGACATCATGGTAACTGGGGTTTGGCCATGGTCGAGATTTCGACCGGGGCTCTGAGTGCTACGGAGTTTTCCGGCAACGATGCACGCAGCATGCTGCTCAATGAACTTGCCCGCATTCGGCCTGCCGAACTGCTGGTAAGCGATCAGGACCACCCTCAGTATACCGGGCATCTCAAGGAGATCTTTGGGGCGGGCGAGATCATGATGATTACACCTGTGGATGATGCCATGGTCCTGCACGACCGGGCCCGGATGGAGCTTATGGATCATCTTTCCGTATCCTCACTTCAGGGATACGGGGCGGAGGATTCCCCGTCAGCCGTCTGCGCGGCCGGGGCCATTATCCGATACCTTCGTGAAACGCGTAAAAACGGGCTGGGTCACATCCGGGAACTGCGTATTTACTCTGTCCGTGACACGATGATTCTTGATGCCACGACCCAGCGTTCCTTGGAACTGGTGCGAAACTCGATTGATAACACGCGGGCCGTGACTCTTCTGTATCAACTGGACCATACCCAAACACCCATGGGTGCACGACTTATCCAGAAATGGATCCTGAATCCATTGCAGGACCTGGACCTGATTCGGGAACGGCAGGATGCGATTGAAGGACTTGTATCCAACACGGTGGTTCGGAATCTGCTGAGAGATGGTCTGAGGAATGTCAAGGATCTTGAACGTATTCTCGGCAGGATACACCTGAACACGGCGAACGCCCGGGACATGGTCATGCTACTTGGTTCCCTGAAGGAAATCCCGGAACTCAGGTCACAGTTGCTGCGACTTGAGGACACGCGCATGCAGGAACTGGGCGGTAAAATCCGGACGATGTCATTCTTGGCCGACCGTCTTGAGAATGCCTTCGTGCCCGAACCCCCCGTTTCCGTCCGTGAAGGAGGCATGATTCGGGACGGTTACAACAAAGACCTTGACGACCTGACGGGAATCAGCCGGGGCGGCAAGGACTGGATCGCAAAAATGCGGGAAACCGAGATCGAGCGTACGGGAATCCAAAACCTGAAAATAGGTTATAATCGAGTGTTCGGTTATTACATCGAGGTCAGCAAGGCAAACATGGACAAGATTCCCGGGGACTATATCAGGCGTCAGACACTGACCAATGCCGAGCGCTTCATCACGCCGGATTTGAAGGAAAAAGAGGAACTGATCCTCGGGGCTGAGGAAAATATCCACCAACTCGAGCTAGAGATCTTCCATAAGGAGTGCCATTTCATCATCGAGCAGACCGACACGCTCCAGTTGCTAGCCAACCAACTGGCAGAGATCGATGTATTGATGAGTCTCGCGGAGGCTGCTCTGGTAGGGGGCTATGTCCGCCCGCTAGTGGATGGTTCAGACGGGATCGAGATTCTTGACGGCCGACACCCTGTGATCGAGTCGACGACCATGTCTGATCAGCCGTTTGTTCCGAATGATGTTCACCTGGACTGTCATGAGCAACAGATCTGGCTGATAACGGGGCCGAACATGGCCGGGAAATCAACATATATTCGACAGGTTGCGCTGCTGACGCTGATGTCGCATATGGGTTCATTCATCCCGGCGAGACAGGCAAGAATCGGACTGGTCGACCGTATCTTCACTCGTGTGGGGGCTACTGATTTTCTGGCACGTGGCCAGTCCACATTCCTGGTCGAGATGATCGAGACCGCCAACATACTGCACAATGCCTCGGACCGGAGTCTCGTGATCCTGGATGAGATTGGCAGAGGGACATCAACGTATGACGGTCTGTCGATCGCCTGGGCAGTCATCGAATATTTGCATGAAAAACCAAGGCGAAGGGCAAAGACCCTGTTTGCGACCCACTATCACGAATTGACGGAACTGGAAAGCCGTTTCAAAAGAATATTCAACTATAATGTCGCGATTCGCGAAGCGGATGAGAAAATAACGTTCCTCTACCAGATCGTGAAGGGCGGGGCGGACCGATCATACGGTATTTACGCCGCGAAGCTTGCAGGAATGCCGGAGGATACGGTGAACCGTGCGAAGGAGATTCTTTTCAATCTGGAATGCATGCGAGCCAACGGCGAAGATGTGGATCCTGAAAAATCACAGTGTGCAGATATTCCCGGTTCGGCTTCGTCGGTGCCCGATCAGGCACGTGGTTCTTCCGGGACCGAATCCCGGGGGGTTGTCCAGCCAGATCTGTTCGATACTGGCCTGCCGTCCATTTTTGACGAACTCCTAAAAATGGACGTGAACGAACTAACTCCCGTCCAGGCAATCGGGGTTCTGGAGGAACTGGTGAATGTGTTGCGCGGAATGCGCCCCTGATTGATCGGTGTAGGAACAATCATGTCCGCCATTATGCCTCCCAGATGAAATCTCCGGATCTATCATCTATGCGCGAACCAGCTGGCTCAGCCGACGTGCACCAGCCTTGAAGTAATTCAAGGTGTTGCGCAGTCCGCCAGCCTTCATCAGCATCCGTGCTATATATCGTGGCCTGAGATACATTTTCAGCAGAGCATGACGCCGCCATGATGTCAGTTGTTTGCTGCTCAGTTCGTGTGTGCGAATCGCGGCGCTGGCATAACCCGACACCTGCGGTGACTGTTCCCAGAGGTTTTCCTTGTTAACGATGTCATATAATTCAGTCCCGGGTAACGGGTAGGCAATGTTGAAATCGAAGAAATCAGGGTCCAGCTCTCGTGCAAAATCAAGGGTCTGACTGAGTGTCTCGGAGGTTTCAAGGGGGGTTCCGATTACAAAGAAAGTCTGTAAACGAAGGCCATTATCCCTGCAGGTTCGTGCCGCAAGCCGTGCCCGCTCCAGTTTTTGGCCCTTCTTCATGGAATCCAGGATATCCTGGTTCCCGCTTTCCATTCCAAATGCGACCACCCAACATCCCGCTCTCTTCATTGCTGCCGCACGCTCGTTGTCAAATGTGTCGACACGACTGTTGCACCCCCAGCGAATTTCATGCCCCGACCTGATGATCAGGCGGCAAAGGTCCAGCAGCCATTGCTTGTTGATCGTGAAAGTGTCTCCGTGGAAGAGGAAATCACGGATCCCAAACCGTATCACGCACTCCTCGATTTCCCGCATAAGCAATTCAGGCGATCGGTATCGTACCCGGTAACCGGACATTATGCCTGCGGGGCAAAAGACGCATTTCGCCGGGCAGCCACGATTACCGTGTATGACCGTGATCGGCCTGCCTGTTTCCGGGCTCAGATAAAGACCATTATCCAGCAAATGACGTGCAGGCATCGGAAGTGAATTGACATCCTCAACAAGTGGATGACCCTCATTGCAAATTACCTCATCATTTGTTCCGGTATCACTTCCCGGTTTCCTCCAAGAAAGTCCCTGAATTGATCCCAGATGTGAGCCTAGGTAAAAATCACGAATTATCTCCTCGATTTCACCATGGATGCCAAAATCAATCTCGGGATTTTCCATGAGTACTTTTTTGCCCCAGGCCTCCATATATTCACCCTTGGCGCAGGTCATGACATTTTTATTTCCCAAAACCCGTTTGGCCTCGGCGAGGGCGGCGAAATCCTTTTCACTTGTGGCGGTTACGACATTGACAAGAACAAAATCAGGCTTGAGCCTGTAAAGGTCATCCCGAAAATCTCGAAGATCGGCGGAAAGTGCCGGATAGTCACGGATGGTCACGGATTCACATCCAAGATCAAGAAGAACGGCAGCCGTTGTAGTTAATTCGATCGGCGGAAAAATAACCTGGACGGTCTGGTCCTCAACAGTACACTGGCAACGGTCATCCCGTCGATACAGGCCGGTTGGGGGGTTGATCAGAAAGGCATGGCGAAACCTTGGTTTAGGCATAAAATCAGGTCCCCGATCAAAAAATGTTACAAATATCAATACTGTCAGTCATTGACATCCTGATTAAACAGGGAAGTCATCTTATACGGATCCACTTGGGCCGGACAACCCAAAATACAGCAAGATCAATCATATATATCCTTCGGTTTCATTCAATTCCATATCGGCTTACAATATGACAGTCCAGTTAAAATATTCAAAAATCTATCAATCACTGATATGGATGGGCTTCCAGAAATCAAGTAAGGTATCCTTAATATCAAATAACATGTTATATTGGTAGACAAAAAATATGGTTGCCTACATAATATTGCTACTTTAACAGGGAGGACCGCCATGGCGACAACATTCGAGACAGACCTTTCTGCGATGCGGGGTGTATCGGAAATCTATCATAATATCATCCGCATGATGGTCTACTTGCATCGTGATTACGATCCGGCCAAGGCTTGGACGGGAATGCCGAGGGAACCGTCCTTCCCGCAATTCAAGACATTGATGACACTTCGCCACTTGGGTCCGTGCACACTCAAGGATCTGGCTTCGGCGCTGGGGATCTCGCCTGCATCGGCATCGGAGATGGTCGAACGCTTAGTTGAATTGAAATTAATTGACCGCCAGCAGGATCCGAGAGATCGGCGAAAGGTTCAGATAGGATTGACCCGGATGGCAGTGAAGGGCGTATCACGGCAGGAATCGATGATTCACAAGCGAGTGCAGCAGTTGATGCACCGAATGGGATCTGAGACGACGCAAAAATGGATTGAGATCTCCGAATGCCTGTCTGAGATATTTGACAGGCTGGATGCGGGGTACCAGGATAATACGCGAGGTCATAAAAAATGAGATCATCCGAAAATATTTTATATTGGGGATTCCATACACATAATTTTATATGGGTATTGGATTGGTGAAGTACACAATAGGGCAAGGGTTGTGATAGCTTCCAGTAAATCAGTCCATGTACTGTATGATTGAACTTGATGCGCTATCCTCCTAAACCCCTTGTGACCTTGAGGCCATGAAGAAGTTACACGCATTCCAGTTTCTGTTGGTTTTGGCCCTGCTTTCGACAGGTTTCTGGGGTTTTCGCCTGCTGAGGGATGCCAGAACACCACCCGGCCAGAACGCCCCTGAAGAAATTGTTGTGGAGGTGGAGGCTTTCCGTGTCCGGCTTCAGGATATCCGTGCCAATTTGCATGGATTCGGAACAGCTGAGGCCCATCGCCGGACCATGATATCAGCCGAGGTCAGCGGGCGGGTTGTTGAGGTTCATCCGAATCTTGAGGATGGGGAGATTGTCCAATCGGGCGAGTTGCTACTAAAAATCGACCCCAGAAACTACCAGTCGGCCTTGAATGAATCAGGCGCACGTGTCGATTCCCTCGAGGTACGCATGCAACTGCTGCAAAAAAGAAGGGGAAATGCCCGTCGCAGGATCAAGATCATCCGGCGTGATCGGGATCTTGCTTTGAATGAGTATGAACGGTTCCAGAAACTGGTCGGCAAGGAGGGTGTTGAGAGTCAGTCAAGGCTTGACAAGGTAGAACAGGCTTACACCAAGCGCCAGGACCAATTGATCGCGATCGAGAACAGCCTGTCGCTGATTCCCATTGAAATAAGTCAGATCCAGGCAGACCTGGAGAGTGCACGGGCACAGCTTGATCTGGCCATGCACAATCTGGAAAGAACCAGCATTGTCGCCCCCTTTACGGGTCGGGTGAATGATAAGCAGGTCGAACTGGGGATGCAGGTCATGCAGACAACGCGCCTGTTGACGTTGATTGATGATTCAATGCTTGAGATTCCCGTATCCCTCAGAGGCGCCGAGGTTCTGCGCTGGCTTCCACTGGATCCCTTGGGAAACAAAAATCACTGGTTCGATGACATGCCGGAGATCACGGTTGAAGTTTGTTGGGTCGAAAACCAGGTTTCGGTTTGGGCCGGAAAACTTGAGCGGGTTCGGAATTATGGGCGGCAGAGCCGCCAGTTGACCTTGATCATCGGTGTGGCGACCCATGATCCGGTCCCGCAGCAGGACCTGAATATCCCTTTGATTGAGGGCATGTTCTGCGAAGTGAACATACCTGGGAGGATAATCGAGGATGCATTCCTGCTTCCAAGGGAATCCGTATCCCATGACGGAAGGGTTCTCCTGGTGGATAATGGGAAGATAAGATCCCGGAAAGTGGGTGTCATTCGTCACGATGGGGATCATGCAGTCGTCCGGGAAGGCCTCACGGATGGGGATACGGTTATCACGAGTCGTCCGGGCATCTCCCTTGACGGGACGCGAGTCAATGTCAGGCTGATTGAAAACCCCGTGGGTGAGTATCAATCCGGGGATGCGGAAATTACCGGGTCCCCTCTGGAAGTGTCGAGGCATGTTGAACTGCCCGGAGTCCTTCCATGAACTATCTGATCAGGCTCTGTGTCCGAAATCCGGTGTTCGTTAATATTCTCCTGTGGATGATTCTTATTTCGGGCGGATATGCCTGGCTTTCACTCAGTCGTGAAGTTCTCCCCAAATTCTCGACCGATATCATACAGGTGCAGGTTCCTTATCCGGGTGCCGATCCGGCAGAGGTTGAAGAGGGAATATGCCTCAAGATTGAGGAGGCCGTCAAGGGTCTGGAAGGTGTCAAAAAATATACCACACAGGCAACCGAACATATCGGCCTGGCCCTGATCGAGGCCCGCGGGGATTATGGAACGCGCAGGTTGAAGGATGAGATCACGGCCAGGATCAATGCAGTCACGACCTTCCCCGTAGATGCGGAGAGGCCCATCATCCGGGAACTGACCACACGTGGACAAGTCCTGATGATTGCCCTTTACGGTGAACTTCCGGAAAGGCAACTGAAGGAACTCGCAGAAAATATCAAGCAGGAACTCGTCAATGAGTCAACCATATCCCAGGTCAGTATCAGCGGCTCACGGCGCTACGAGATTGGTGTGGAACTTTCGGAGAAACGCCTGAGGCAGTATGGATTAACCCTGGATGACGTGAGCCGGACAATTCGGCGGGCGAGCCAGAATTTCCCGGGGGGTACCGTCCGTGGAGATGCTGAGCAATTCACGATCCGTACCATGGGACGGCGATATACCGGCGACGAATACGCTGATATCATACTCCTGGCCGGGGAGGATGGCACATCAATACGCCTGAAACAAGTTGCGACCATCCGTGACGGATTTGTTGAGGACGAACTCGTGAGCCGTTTCAACGGCCACCCCTGCGTCCAGATCAATATCTTCAAGACCCATGACGAGGACGCTCTTGCCATAAGGACGGCCGTTGGCGATTATATCGATGCCAAAAACTTGAGCCTTCCCGATTCGGTCCAACTTGAGATATGGGCCGACACATCACGTTATATCAACGCCAGGCTGTATCTTTTGCTTAAAAATGGTGGCTTGGGATTGTGCCTCGTCTTCCTTCTGCTTTGGTTGTTCTTGGACCTGAGGCTGGCATTTTGGTGTTCAATGGGTATCCCGATCTCATTGGCCGGTGCACTGGCGTTGATGATCACACAGGATCAAACGATAAACATGATCAGCATGTTCGCGCTGATCATGATTCTCGGCATCATCGTTGACGATGCGATTATTGTTGGCGAGGCCATTTATGTCCATCGCAAGCGCGGCCTTCCGCCCGATAAGGCGGCGATTGAAGGCAGCAAGGAGGTTTCCTTGCCGGTTTTTGCAGCCGTGATGACATCCATCGTCGCCTTCATTCCATTGGTTTTTGTTGGTGGGGTGATGGGGAAATTTATCAGCGTGCTGCCCATTGTCGTGATTGCAGCCCTGATTGTCTCTTTGATTGAAAGTATATTCATGTTGCCGGCCCATTTGCGAAATCTACCTGATATGCAGCGGAGGCATAAACCCGGAAGCCGGTTCCAAAAAATATATGCTTTGAGGAATTACTTTAGCCAGGGACTCGAGGATCTCGCCGGCCGCTGGTATCGGCCATTTATCAAGAAAGCCCTTCGTTGGCGCTACGCAACATTGGCCTGTGCCGTCATGGTCCTGTTCCTGGCAATTGGTTACCAGGCGGGCGGATACCTGAAATTCAATCTGTTTCCCCGGACGGATACAGATTTCATCTATGCACGGGTGGAATTCCCCAGTGGGATACCTATTGAAGTAACAGAAAATGCGGTTGAGTGCATGGAAGAGGGTATAAGGAGGGTTGAACGGGAAATATCCTCAACCAAGCCAATGATCAAATCAATTTTCACCGTATCAGGCGGGCAGTCAGGATTTCAGATTACCGGCAGCCCTAACCAGGGAGAGGCTTTTGTTGAACTGACACCGAGTGAGGATCGAGGGATCCATTTTGAGGAAATCATGGAGAGGTGGGAGAAAGCGACAGGCCTGATCCCCGGGGCATCGGCAGTCACGTTCGAAAATCCTGACCATGGTCCCGGGGGCAAAGGAATCGAATTTTGGCTGATGAGCCGGGAGATGCCTCAGTTGATGGCTGCCTCCAAGGAGATCAGGAACGAACTCAGGAGCTTTGAGGGTGTTTATCAAATACAAGATGATCACCGTCCCGGGAAACGTGAACTTCGCGCAACACTTAAACCTGAGGCAAGGAACCTCGGATTGACCGGGGCGGATCTTGGGCAACAGTTGCGCCAGGGTTTTTACGGTAATGAAGCGCTGCGTATCCAGCGTGGACGGGACGATATCCGGGTTTATGTCCGCTATCCCGTTGATGAACGTAAATCGATGGCCGACATTGATAAGGTTCGCATCCGCACGCCATCGGACAAGGAGGTTCCATTGCATTCCGTTGCGAACCTGAAAATGGAGGAGGGCTACTCCACCATTCACCGAAAGGACGGCCTGAGGAGAATCATCGTCAGTGCGGAAGTTAATCCGGACACTGCCAATTCAAAGGAAATTGTGGATCATTTCTTCCAAACACGAATCCCCGATTTAAAAAACAGATATCCCGGTTTGATCATAACCGCAGAGGGCCAAAAAAGGGAGACTCATGAATCCCTAGGAAGCCTGAAAATCGGTTTCCCGCTGGCCATGCTGGGGATCTTCCTGATCCTGGCCACTATCTTCCGCTCGTATATCCAGCCTATTGTGATCATGATTACAATTCCGTTCGGTCTGATCGGGGCAATTGTCGGCCACATCGCCATGGGCTTTCGTTTTGATTTGTTCAGCCTGTCCATGATGAGCATGTTCGGGATGGTTGCTCTTTCGGGGATTGTTGTGAATGACGCCATTGTGCTGATCGAATGTTTCAACATGCGTATCAGGGAGGGCAAAGATATCGCAACGGCACTTGTCTTGGCCGGGTTACGCCGGTTCCGTGCGATCATCCTGACAACGCTCACGACAAGTTTCGGGTTGGCACCCCTGATTCTGGAGAAGAGTGTTCAAGCCCAGTTTCTGATCCCGATGGCCGTGTCTATCGCTTTTGGTGTGGCATTTGCATCTTTGCTGACCCTGATTCTGATTCCCTGCCTGATCCTGATTCTGAACGACTTTCGAATGGCCTTCCACTGGTTTCGAAAGGGTTTCCTGCCGGTTAGGGAAGAGGTCGAACCCGCGTTTTACAGCCGTGTGGAAGATCCGTCAGGATGAATGACAGCTAATGTGCTGACTGAGGAATGCAGAGATGGGAATCTCCCTGAATTAGTGGGTCCAATCAGTCAGTCTGGAATTATGACTTGTATCATATTGGCCCATGCCACCCCGGTTTCATTTAGCCGTATCTTCGCAAACAAAATATTGTCAGGGATGAAAATACGATCTCTGTTTCCGTAAGGGATGACGAGTTGTGTTATGATATTTCCTGATATTGACAAAAAGTGTCACGTGATCATGATTGCCCCCATAATGCTTCCCGGAAAAGACTAAGGATATATTGACTGAATCGTCTTTCCGTCATATATTTTTGTCATGAAGAATACAGATCTAAGTGACGGGGTTCCGGGTTCGAGAATTCCTTGTGTGTTGGTATTGCTGGCATTCCTGGCATCCGTTGGCACGACTGCATGTGACCTCCCACCCATGCCAGGGAGCGGAGAACCGGACACGGATGAAATCGAGGGAACCTCGGCCCCTGCAACTGACAGTCCCGACACGGACCCGGCATGGATTCAGCGACTTGAACCCGATGAGGTAGGCCTGAACAAAGATCGGGCGGGTATCGTGAAGCTTAAGTGGTCCACCCAGTCCGAGGAAAACAACTTCGGCTTTAATATCTTCAGGTCTGATGAAAAAAACGGTCAATACGAGATCGTCAACCAGAAGGTGATTATGGGCGCGGGGAACAGTTCAACAAAGAACACGTACATATATTACGACAAGTCCGTCCGGGTGGGGAAAGAGTATTACTATTACCTGGAGGAGATTGATTTCGATGGGATTTCCAGAAAGATCACGCCGGATATCAAGAAGTCAGCTGTCATTCTCTATCTTTCCGATAACGATCCAGAGCGCCAGGAATCCGCTGGATGGCAAGCGGCACGGGGTTGTGATGGTAGTTTTGGGGAGGGAGGAAGGTGGGCGGGGAGGAAGGGCGAGTGAGGGGGGGGGGGGGGAGGGCGG
>CAYYNQ010000097.1:0-76509 GCA_964473105.1 uncultured Candidatus Sumerlaeota bacterium
GACTGGCGGATGAAGCAGATTCGGGTTCGGGCGACACCCTTGACATCCATGATCCTCTTGACAATATCATCGCTGATCCGGTGTGCAGCATGCCTTGCCCCTGACGTCTTGATCGGATCATATTCAAACCCGAAGATATAGTATTTGCTGACGGTGTCATAGACACGAAAGACAATCTTGATAAGATCATCCGTGATGCTGTATTGGCCACGGACAAGGTAATAGACCCCGATGCTTGACCAACGGGTATAGTGCGGCTCCCCCCCCTTCAGTAGGTCAAGTTGATGGGTTTCCTCCGCGAACCCCGGGTTGTCCGGACCTTTGAACAAGCCACTTTGTTTCAGGTCATTCATGATTACAGTGGAGAAGACAGGTTCCGAGAGCTTGGACTTGCCCTCGATCGTGAAGTTCGGCACGGCGATTGGGAAGGGTGAGAACTCATCCCATGGGCTGACCATCATGGTGTATTCATCAGCGGCCGTGGAAACAGCTGTGAACAGGCAGGTCATACAGAGGAAGATTGTGTGATGTCCGGTTATTATTTTCATCATTTTCATATCTTGTCCCGGGCATGGAGTTGAAGACATCGGCCAGCCCGTCATGTTGTATGAAACCCGGTTTCTGTGCAAGTCCTTTCCCTGAATTAGTCCATTACAAGCCTGAAAGATGCGATGTATTGATCGAGAGTCTCCATGTCAATACCGTCTTTGGCGGGAATTTCGAAGATGGCCTGCCTACCATGTCTTAAATTCGGGGTAATAAATTCCTCGACAATATGATAGATATTTCGCCTGTCCGAATAGTAATCGTCAAAAACTATCTTGGTTCCCGTATTGCCGTATTTTATGGAGGTCAGAAAACAACAAACCCTAAACCTTCCGTCAATAAGAACCATGTCTGGCTTGATATCGTCCTCCCACAAGACATCGGTATATCGCTTGAAATTATCTCGCTTGCTATACCCCGTTGGTCTTCCCCAGTTTTCCAGTTCACCGACATCCACATGTATCCCATGAAACCGTTTAGGTGAACCCAGTTTCTTCTTCACGAAGTCGATCCAATGACTGTTGCTGTCTACTGTAACAACCTCTGCATCGGTGTTCTCAAGGACCCACAGTGTCGATTTCCCTGTTCCATACTCGGCATAGACCTTTGCTTTTTCAACCAATGTCTTGAAAACCCGATCATTCCCATCGAAAAGAACGCCAAGATTATTTCGCTGTAGGTCACGAAGTATTATATAGGTATTTGTAAGTATTGGAGGGAGTATATTTTTGATCAATATCCTGATCCATTTTATGGGCATTTCTTTGTTTTCTCCTTCCGATCATGGTGTTCCTTGGATTAACTATCCACATCCAGACCCGTTGAGTTGGAAAAGGTTGGGAAAGTCAATCAAGTTTGCCTTGTTTCAGATCAATGCGGCGGGCTATGTCCAGGACATGGCGGGTCCAGGAATGAGCATCGGATTGCGGATCGAGAGTGTTTGATTTCATCTCAAGCAGCGAGATCATTTTCCACAGACCCTTACGCTCTTCAATGTCGAGGCGACGCGGAAGCATTTTTTCAGGATATTCATGAATATTGATCTGGCTTCCGTTGTAAAATCCCGCAAAAGAGGTGATGGCCATGATTCCGTCCACCCGGTCGTTTTCAAAAACAACATAAATCGCATCGAATTTTTTATGATTCATCCGGGGAAGGACGGCCATGGCTGTTGCAGAATCAGGAGCAGGAGTCCATGTGACTCGTTGATTCCATGCAGATTGGAGTCCTGAACGGTTCATGGACTCGATTTCCTGAAGTGACTGGAGTAATCTCTCCCTGACCCGGTTGGTCCGACTGGTCCAGTAAAGCACGATACTTGCGGATACCATGAGGACCAAGAGAATTCCAGACAGTAATATGAGGCGTGATTGCCCGAATTTTCGTGGCCAGATCGATCCGGACACTGTTCTAGGAGGGCTGTCCCCCGGTTTAATCAACAGATGCTTCATGATTTTCAGGTTGCCAGATTTGATCCTCATATTCGAGGGGTGTTTCGATATGCATCGTCAGCCTCAGGGTCATGGTCCCCAGCTTATCCCCGACCAAGTAAAATATTCTGGCTGGATTGTGCAGTAAGTAAATATGCACGCCTTGTCCTAACAAACAACTATCAAACAAGACTTCATCAATCGAAATCCGCAGGATGCCATCCACGGCCATGAATAAAATGACACGGATCAACCGAGGTTCGCGTGGCAGAACGAGGATGGACCTTGGGGGGAGGGCCAGATCATAATTCGGTTGCATCCCCTCTAGGGTTTGTTTTAGATAACCTCTAGGCGATCTGGGGAAAATATATTTCCAAGTCGGGTCGACTTCCCTCGCCGGATATCCATTCTTGGAAATATTATGGCGGATATTGGCATCCGATCATGGTCAGTCCGGAGCAATGGTAACAAAATGATCCTGAAATCCATTTGTTTCTCACCCGAATCTGAAAGTATTGCCAAAGCGGAACATGCGCATGATATCAGAAAATATGATATGAATGTCGATGTGGTTCCCAAACTTCTGATGCTGATCCGGCAGGCAGTTGATGAAAAGGCATCGGATGTTCATTTGCGCGCCGATTCGGCCCCGCGATTACGTATTGATGGAGATCTCTATCAGGTCAAAGGTTTTGTTCCAAGTGAGGAAATAAATAAACATATGGATCGGAATGTATGCCAACATGCTTTTGAAGGATTCCCGCGGCGAGGATTATTGAGAAGCCCCGTGCGGCATCTTGCCGACTGGCGTCAACTGGAGGGGCCCGTGACATGAGCGGTCGATTCGTGGCTGAGTCGAAGTTCTGCTACCAATGTGGCAGACGTATCGACATTTCTAGGGGGCAGTGCTGGTATTGCGGGACCCGTGTCAGGAGGTATTTGCGACCTCCGCGTCATTGCCAGTTTTGTGGAAATGAAGTACCGGAAATAGCTGTGAAATGCAGTCACTGTGGGGAGTTTATGGACGGGCGGGAAGAAAAATCCGCGAAATCGGTGGATCAGACGATGATTTATGTTGTGGATAAGGCCCTGCTTCAGACCGGACAGGATTGCAGGATTCTGCCAGGACACACTGTGCCATTCGAGATCGCTCGGTCCCTTGAGCAGAGTACTATTATGGCGATTGAAGGCAATCAGCCTCATATGATTGATCAACCTGGTGTTAGTTATGTTCGCGTAGCTAGTGCTTTGCAGAATGATGAGACGATCATGGATTTGGAGGTCAGCACCCATACCCCGTCCGCCTCCGGTTCACGCCTTACATTCCCATTAAGCCAGCACGGTGTGGAACAGGAGGGGATGGAGAATGACAAACTCATTCGCCATAGAAGTCAGGGTGAATCATCCTCTTCAGCCAATCCGGCCTGCCGCAGAGATATCTTGGCCGTTGGTGTGAGGCTGGGCCTGCAATTCGGGAATACATTGGCTGCATTTTCGGGATGGCTGCTTAAGAGTACGCGTCGGGGTATTCATGTTGAGGATGATACGATCAACGTAGAGCTGGAGGACAAGTTTCGAATTTGTGAATCATGTAAGACCGAGATCCTCACAGTGGACAACTATTGTCACCACTGCGGAACACAATACCATGATGTTTCGCTCAGGGGAAGGAAGCGGAGATCGACAGCCCATTATCCTTCCAATGCCTCCCTCTTTTTTCTTCTCCTGCTCATTACGGGCGCTCATATCATGATGGGGATTCAACAGCCTGGCTGGGTTCCTGCCGGGTCTGGACCCATCCTTGCCCTTGCGGTTTGCATCCTGGGTTTCTGGGCATTTCTACGTCGCCGAACCTCCATCAGCCAGCTTATATCCGTAATGTTCATTGCCCTGAATATAGTCTTGGCACTGGGATTTGTCATTTCCGGTGATGGCTGAGCGAGGCACCCTCTTCCTGACTGGCGCCTCCGGTCATACCGGGTGCCGCATGGCCCGACGATTACTGAGTGATGGTTGGCGGCTGCGATGTCTGTCCAATACATGGGCACACCGTCATTTCATTCCAAATTCGGACCGTGTGGAAATCATTCGGGGAAATCTGATCCATCCTGAAGGGCTGGCCCGAAATATATCGGGCTGCACGGCCGTTATCCATATGGCCCATGTCGGTTTCATGCCGGAAGTGATCAGACTGTGTGAGTTGGGCGGGGTTCGACGTATGATTTGTCTCTCATCGACCCGCCGGTTTACAAGGTATCAGGGAGTGACATCAAGACGTGTGATTATGGGTGAAAGGGTAATTGAACAGTCATCGCTTGAATTTACTGTGCTTCGTTCCACAATGATCTTCGGAGGATGCCGTGACCGGAATATCGAGAAAATTGTCCGCTGGCTAAAACGCTGCCGGTTTATGCCATTGATCTGTGGCGGGCAGAACCTGGTGCAGCCGGTCTTTGTAGATGACTTGGTTGAAGCTGTGACCATGACATTGGAGGAACCGGAGAAAACGAAGCGAAAATTCATGACCCTAGCTGGTCCTGAACCGATGAGTCAACGTCAATTGGTGGAAAAGGTAGGTGAGAGACTGGGCCGACCGCCGGTCTGGATTCCCGTACCCTGGATCATGATGTATTCGCTTGCATGGGTTCTGGAGAAACTACAAAGGAACCCGTTGGTTGACCGTGCCGGGATCAGACGATTACTCGAGGACAAGGATTTTGATATCTCCACAACACTCAAAATTCTGGAAGGCTGGAGCCCCCGGAACTTTGACGAGGCGGTTGCAATAAAGATATCCGGGCCATCATGACCCGGATATGTGGAATCACGGTTTTTGGCCAAGGCGTGGGTTGTGTTACCTGTCGGCGTTTTGAAGGGCGTCGTTAATCTTGGAAAGCAGGTCTTGGTGGTCAAACGGCTTCACTATGTAGTAGTCAGTCCCGGAGACCAGCGCCTTTTGGATTTTGTCCTTCTCGGACAATCCTGTCAGCATGATGACAGGAATAGTGCATATTGAATCATCCGCCTTGAGTTCCCTCAGGACATCAAGGCCTGACATGCCCGGCATCATCATGTCGAGCAGGATCAGGTCCGGTGATACTTCTCGGGCTAAGGCCAGCGCATCGGTCCCGTCCGATGCGGTTTCAACCTCATACCCTTCAGACTGGAGGGTCGTCTTGACAATCAACAGTACATCCAGTTCATCATCAACGGCGAGGATTTTGGCCATTTTTTTTATCCCAAAGGATCAATAAATTTTTTCGGTGAGCGTTCCCTGTTACCCGACACCGGTATGTATGATTATCCGGCCTTAAGGCATAAAGTCAAGCCTCAGATTCTGTGTCGACTCGAAACTATCCGGGCCATGGCGACCGGTGGATTCACCACAAGGCTCACGTTATTGATCCATTCCATGTGTTGTAGGCTAGCGGGAGGTCTCTCATTGGATTGATTAACAACAACCCAGTCAAAGGAGTCTGGGGGACTATGGTTGGGTCGATATACGCTTTTATTATACCGGTCGTTACCAATGGGGTTGAACTTGCCGTTTATATGGCCACATATTATGATATCCGGGATTAGTTTTGCTGTAAGGAAACTGTTTCCCCTGCCTGCAGGAGGTTGGATCGAATGTCGACCATTGAGGAATGGTCCAAGCGGTTATCAAGGCTGACCCGTGAAAGGCTGGTCCGGGAATGCCGAGCCAAGGTGGTCCTGAAGGATCTCAAGGGCGCATACAGGCATATCATCCGGTTACTTGAAAGAACCGATGATGATGAATCCACGTTGTCGAAAAACGTCGGATTGTTGGCCCGTGCCCTTTCAGATTTGCAGCATGATCGTGACTCGATTCAGAAAATTATCAAGTTGCTTTCCCATACGGAGGGGAGGACGGCCGGGGCCGCATCCTCCTTGGTTGACCAATATAACCGTTTAATTCGCGATCCGCGAGCCGGCCGATTCGAGGAATCGAATCAGGTCTGGATGAGAGAGATCACAGAGAACTCGCTTATACTCAGGGAATACCTGCCCGATGGAAATGCGACGGGCGAGCCTGATGAAGCTGATATTCACCAGTTTTTGACCGAGATTAATGCCCTGTTTTGCGCGAGTGACCTCAGGCGGGACAAAGATACCATTATCGATGTTTTGATGATCATCTTGGAATACTGCCCTATCGATGAGTCACAGGTCAAGAACCTTGCTGGTTCGGAGGAACGGATCTTCATCCGATTGGGTCCAAGGGCCCGGTTGACCGCTGTGCGCGCAATCAGACAATTGGGTGAAAGTGAGTCTCTAAGGAAGAAGATCATCACGCTAAGTGATGGCGTGTCCGAGGATGGATCGGGCAGATTGCGCCTGATTGCAGGGATCATGGGCGGACTGGGGCACCAAGATTTTCACCCTGTTCTCTGCAGCCTCCTGAAACATAACAGAAGCCGGACTAAAGAGGCCTTCATTCTGGACGCCTTGGGTCGTTCGGCACATCCGCAAGCAGGTGAGCAGCTGGTTGAGCGGATTGCCGGGATCATAAAAAAACCGGGCGAGAAATGGTTTCATGAAAGGCTCGAGGCCTGCCTGTCGGCTCTAGGACGATTTGCACGGCGACGTGTGTTGGGGCTGGAGCAGAGACGGAGGCTTGTTGGCCGCATGGTTCAGCTGGGTCGCAGCGCCAAGCTGCATGTAAGTTTCCTGATCGCTGAGAAGCTTTTCAGCAACCGGCCCGGTGAGCTTGACGCATCGGATGTGGAATGGGCGGCTGGGACATGCGTTGATGCAATGTGGGGCAGGCCTTTCAGGGATATTTCACTTTTCAGGGGGCAAACCAATGGGTGGAGACAACCAATGGTGGATGCCCTCCTTCGTTTAGGCGTCGATTCGTGGCAGACCATCGCAGCTTCTGCGAATAACCACAAGGCCGATTATTCGGGTGCTATGGCGGCGCTGGCGAACGTGATTGAGGGAATTGGAGATACCTCTTGTGTTCCACTTCTCGACACGATGATTCGTCGTGCGTTGATGCATGACGATGTAGCGGATGATCAGGACCCGTTTCGAGAGAAGGTTTCTGATGCAGGTACTGGGAGGGTTTACGAACTGGATCGTGATGATGTCATCGATACGATGCTCAGGGCGCTTGTGAAGATAGGGGGTGATCGAGGCCTGGAATGCGCACTGGATATCGCCGACCAGATGCAGGCCGGGCGAGTGAAGGTGCCTGGGCGGAAGACCCCCTCATTTCTGATGGATCTGAAGATCAAGCAAGGTGTTGCCAGTCGTGTTACACGCAAGGCAAAAGTGGTGGAGATGGATGATAAGGATTTCAAGTTTGCACTCGGTGAAGCACGTGGCGGGTTGATGATTCGGAAAAACAAACAGATAGCAGCCATCGCTGTGCTGGGTTCCACTCGCAGGAGCGATGCCATTCCGGTGTTACTCGAGGCTCTGAATGAAAAGGACTCGATGATTAACGCCGCGGCCCACAATGCCCTTACCTGTTTTGTCGATCCATTGCCCGACGAAAAGGAATTCGGGTGTTTCCTTGATGCTATTTTGGAGCAGCAGGGTAGCTTTAAAGGAAGGCGGCTTGGAAACCTTCTGGAATTTATTCGCAATGAAATCCCGAAGAACAAGCCCTATGACCAGATTTATGCAAGACGTTTGGCGGCCAACCTCAAGGATGGAGCCCTGTGCCACCAGTTTGTGGCTGCCGGCCAGAAATCAGAACCCAAGGTAAATCAAGAATTCGGAGAAGAGGTGGCAGGAAACCGGGAGGTATTGTCGTTATTGGATAGCATGTCGGAAATGGATCGTAAAAGGATGCATATGCTTGCCCGCAAGGAATGGATCCAGGGAGGGAAAAGGGGCGACCCGCCGGAAATGCCCGAAGAACAGTACAAACTGGATTAGCCGGTTTTTACTGGAACATTTTCATTCGATGCGGGAAAATTTGCTATGGATTCGGGGATGACGGTCCAGTTTGTTTGGCGTGAATTATCGGGGTGATTATGAACAGGCAGAGCATTCAGTCCCGGTTCCCTCCGTTTGCTGGATTGACCTTCGGCGAAATGCTCGTTGTGTTGGCTGTATTCGCTACCTTGGCTATCATGTTTTTTCTCTCGTCAAACCATGTCATGACCAAGACACGTGTTGCCCGTGTAATTCATGAACAGAAGGTTATTCGTCTCGGCCTTGCCAACTTTCAGGCTGACCATCTCCGCATACCCGATGAATCAAGCGGTCTTGTTAGCATTACGGGGGGGGCATATCCCTACCTGCCCTCCATCCCTCAGGATCCGTTCTGCCGCGATGGGTCGAGGATCAGCCCGTATGAATATTACACCAGTATCTCGGAGAACCATTCTGCGTTGATCGTCAGTGTGGGGCCGGACGGGGACTCCGACATCGGAGGTTTTCTGAATAATATCAAGCTGGAGAACAGTAGCCTGGCTGGCTTGCCCATTGCTTCAGGTTCCCAGGTCTTCCAGTTGTCCAAGTCCCGTGCAAACAAGTTGATCCTTGAGCATAGTTATGACCCAACAAACGGATCCGCGAGCAACGGTGATATCGTCACGGTTTACTAGGCGAAAAACCTTGTCTTCCGTGTAAATTTATGTTCATAAAACGCACCTGACCGTGCCTGGTTACCGGTTTCTTTGCATCATCTCCTTTCAGCTTCCGGACAAGCGATGCCACACCAAATTACACCTTTTGATGCTGCTTTTTTGGGGGTTGTTGAGGGAGTAACCGAGTTTCTCCCCGTGTCCTCAACGGGTCACTTGATCATTGCAGCACACTGGCTGGGGCTCAATCACGATGATGAAGGACTGAAGGCCTTTGAAATCGTGATCCAGTCGGGTGCGATTCTTGCCGTGATCGGGATTTACATGACTAGTATACTGTCGATGCTGCGTGGGCTGGCAGGCAGGGATTCGGCCGGTTTGGGACTCCTGAAGCAACTGATTATCGCCTTCCTTCCTGCAGCAGTCTTGGGGGTCATGTTTGATGAACTGATTGAGAACCACCTGTTTGGGGTCATGCCGGTCATCATGGCCCTCGCACTTGGAGGGGTCTGGATGTTGATTGTCGAGCACCGTCGGTTGAGTCGGGCCGGTGACAGAACAAAGGCGGAGGACACGGGCATGGATCTAAGCTCCATGACCCTTCGATATGCCTTTATCATTGGTTGTGCACAATGCCTCGCGATGTGGCCGGGCATGAGTCGTTCGATGATGACAATTGTAATGGCAATGATACTGGGATTCAGGCCCCGGGCTGCGGCTAAGTTCAGTTTTCTGCTCGCACTGCCGACCTTGGGGGGGGCGACGTTTTACAAAATGATCGGTTCGGGTGATGCAATCCTTGAATCCTGTGGCTTATGGGGTCTATTGATCGGTATCGGGACCTCCTGTATAGTTGCTTGGTTGACGGTGAGGACATTTCTCCGGTACCTGAGAAGATACGGGATGGCCTTATTTGGCTGGTATCGAATCATCTTTGCCGGTGTGGTTCTGGTTATTTTATGACATGAGTGTATGTGTATGAATCAGAGAAGTGCAGGGAAAAATGAAGCTGTATCGGTCCGTGAACGCATGGATAATCTCTCGATTTTATTTGAATCGGAGTTGAGCCGGTACATCAGTGCCTGCAGCAATTCGTCGGTTCCCAACCTTCATGATGGGATGGCTTACGCGCTGGGGACAGACATCTCCGATCCAGCCCTGCGTGGCAAACGCATCCGTCCCCTGTTGTGCCTGCTGGTCTGTGAATCCCTGGGACGCGACCCCATGGTTGCGATGCCGTTCGCCTTATCCATTGAACTGATGCATAACTTCGCACTCGTTCATGATGACATGGAGGACGGTGACGTGATGCGCCGCGGCCGGGATGCCACTTGGATCCGGTATGGAGAGGCCCATGCGATCAACATCGGTGATTACCTGCTGGTCCACACTATGCGGGTCCTGACAGAGGGGGAAGTCGATCAACTCCCAATCGCGAAGCGGATCAGACTAATGCAGTTGATTGTCTCGGCACTGGACCATACACATGTCGGTCAGGCGATGGATATGAATGCACGTGGGAACCGGGTAATCTCACGGGATCATTATCTGGAAATCGTGCGTGAGAAGACGGGGTATTATCTGGCAGCACCCGTTCAAGGTGGAGCAATTGTCGGTGATGCCGATGCGAAGGACTTGTCTCGGCTTGGGGAAATGGCCCTTTTCCTTGGGCCGATGTTCCAGATTATTGATGATATCATCGATCTGACCGACGGCAAGGGGCGTGAATTTATTGGTTCGGATATATGTGAAGGGAAAAGATCGTTCCTTGTTGCCCATACGTCGGAGCTATGTACCGGAGCGGAACGTTGTGAACTGTTTGATATTCTGGATAAACCGAGGAAGGATACCCTGAAATCCGATATAGATGCTGTCATCAGTCTTTTCAACCGCTACGATGCACTGGAAGCGGGGCGTGCCTATTGCGGGGAACTCTATGAGAAATCCCGGGCCGTCCTTTCCGGTTTGTCAGCGCCGCTGCGGGAACCGCTTGATGAGATCTTCAGGATGTTGGTCAGTAGGTTCAAGTGATGAATCGCCTTGCATGTTTATCCGGTCTTGCCGTCATTGTTGCGGATGCCAGATTTCAGCCGTAACTTTGAACCGTTACCCATTATCGGTGAGCTACCAGCTAGTTGCCGGTTCATATGATGTGATGGAAAAATATCCGATTATCAGAATACATTGAGGAAGCGAAATGGACAAAGGGTGCGACTCTCCGTATTTCAGGGGGCTTTTTTTTCTCTTTCCCTTCCGTCTTGATGCACAAGTAGGGAGAGGACAGAGGATAATGTCCCGTTTATTGAAGTATAATTACGATGGTCCCCTTGGCGGTTTGTGAGAAAGGTAACTCTGAATGGGTCCGGGGTCGGTTCCACAGTGGGGTTGTAGAGAAGTTGTAGTGAGCAGGACGGGTGGACATAAAGGGGAGAGACTGGTGGGTTTTGATTTATATCGAATTTAAGGACAGCTTAATTAGCCTATCACATCCTAGGAACCAATTCTGTGAGTCCTATGGGGTCACCCACAATGGAAATATGGCATCACACTACTGAAGAATAAGGAAGGTTGGACACCTGAACCTGATAAAAATGGGCACAAAAGGATTCCAAATAAGGACGGAATTTGGCAGAAACAGATGAATAACAGGTTTTCCTGGGATTTCGGTGATCCGTTAGTCGTTTCTCTGACGGTAGCCTAAGGGCTAGACCCTGATAGGGGTAATCCGTGTGACATAAGGCTTTTAACGAAAATCAAAAAGATTCTTTCTTTCCGGCATGAAAATGGCCCAAGTCTTCAGTTGACAGGCATCGGGATGCATGTCAAATTATATCTCGGTGAAAAATGCAGGCGGTGATACGGGCGTCACGGCACATTCAGTGCAGATCGCTGCTTTTGTTTGTTTTGAGCCGGGGTATCTACTCCAGATACTGGAAATATGGTGGTGGGTTAAATTATATAATGCCGTCTGCGATGGGTAAAGTCTTCTCCCTTGATATTGGTATTGATCTCGGTACCGCGTCGACCTTGGTCTACGTCAAGGGCCACGGTATTGTTCTTGCCGAACCTTCCGTTGTTGCCATTCGAAATGGTACTCGTCAGCCGCTGGCTGTTGGTGCCGATGCAAAGAGGATGCTTGGACGCACGCCTGGAAATATAGTCGCGATCCGGCCGATGAAGGATGGCGTGATTGCAGATTTCGCCGTTACCCAGGAAATGCTCTCCTATTTCATCCGGAAGGCAAAGCAATACCAGCGGCGAATCCCGTTTACAAAGACCCGTGTTGTCATATCGGTACCGTCGGGGATCACCGAAGTTGAAAAACGCGCCGTGGTGGAATCGGCGGAACAGGCCGGTGCTGATCAGACGTTTCTGATCGATGAACCAATGGCTGCGGCGATCGGTTCGGGTCTCCCTGTTACCGAACCCGGTGGATCAATGATTATTGATATCGGCGGTGGAACAACCGAGGTTGCGGTTATCTCCCTAGGGGGAATTGTCGTTTGTATCAGTGAGAGGACCGCGGGCGACAAGATGGATGAGGCAATCGTCCAGCATATCAAGAGGAAGTATAACCTGCTTATCGGGGAGCGGACAGCCGAGGAAATTAAGATCAAGATTGGTTCCGCCAACCCACTCGATGATGAAAAGACCATGGAAATCAAGGGCCGTGACCTGGTTGCGGGTCTTCCAAGGACGATAAAAATTACCAGTGAGGAGATACGTGAAGCCTTAACCGAGCCCGTTGCATCCATCCTGAATGCTGTCAAGTCCACTCTGGAGAAAACCCCTCCCGAACTGGCTGCCGACCTTGTCGATATCGGTGTTGTGATGGCGGGTGGGGGCAGCCAACTTAATGGACTGGATGAGTTGTTGCGTCGAGAAACCGGTCTACAGGTGCATCTGGCAGACAATCCAGAGACAGCGATTGTTCTCGGTACCGGGAAAACGCTGGACTCCATCCGTATTCTCCAGAATCTCAATGGGTTTACCCCTCACCGATGAATTGATTCTCCCGGTCACCCGGAGAAAAAACCCCAAATTATCCATCGATCCCTGTCATGTCATCGCTTGTCTTATCACTGGACCAGTTCCTGCATCATCCTTTGGTTGAATCCGTATGCTTTGCCCCTGCTGATCTCGAACTTGAGGATCCTCAATTCAGTTTCACTCAGGATCTCGTAGGGGAGGTGACCTTTGCCAGAATGGGCGAAGATGTCATGGCAACCGGGTCCTTGAAAACCCGCGCGGAGACATTTTGTGTTCGTTGTCTCGGGCTAGTCTTGGTTGAATTGGTTATTAATGTTTCCGAAGTATGGCTCGGGAAGGAGGAACTGATGCTCGAGATGGACAGAAGCCAAGGACCCCATTCGCTGCATCGGGTCCTTGAAGGGGATACACTGGAATTGAAAGATGTATACCGTGAACTCGTCATGTCCGAGCTTCCGGAGCGATCTTACTGCGATAAGGGTTGCTGGGGCTTGTGCTCCCAGTGTGGCCAGAATCTCAATCTGGCCCAGTGTCGATGTGATATCACAAAAAAGAGCGATGGGGACACGCTGGACCTGCCCGTCTGGAAAAAAGCCCTGAAAGATATAGATGTTGGGTCCTGATAAACTTTGGCCGGGGTGGCCCAGCAAGCTGAAAAGACGTCAGTATGGCTTGAAATCAGTTGACAGCACAGGATGATATCCACCTCGGTCCCAGACAGGAAACCAATGGGCCACTGTTCCCGCAGGACAGAATGAGATTGAGGGACCCTCTAAAAAAGATTACCCCGCTGCAATGGGTTTTGACAGCCCTGCTGGTTACCCTGATCGTTATTGAACATAGGGTCCCTGTCTTGTGGATGTATAGGCGTAGGATCTTGGAGGCCTCCTATTATTCCCATGGGTTCGTCGTTCCAGTGGTTTCTCTTTGGTTGGTCTGGCGCGATCGAAACGCCCTTTTTTCCCTGTATGGTGGGACGGTTTGGCCGGGCTTGTTTCTGCTCGTGGCCGGACAGTTGATCTTGGTGTTGAGTGGCCTGGCCTTTGTGTTCTTTACCGGTATGTTCGGGATGATTCTGACAATATGGGGCCTAGCCGGGTTTTTGTTTGGTAGCCGTGTGCTCATGTGCCTTGGTTTCCCGTATTCATTCTCCTGTTCATGGTTCCGCTGCCGTTGGCGATAATTGCCAAAATCAGTTTGAGTATGAAACTGATGGCAGCTCAGATAGCGATCATGATGATCGAGATTCTGGGCATTCCCGCGGTTATTGATGGATCAACAATCTATCTCAGTGAAGCGGTTGTGACCGTGGGTAATGTTTGCTCCGGACTTCGATCGTTGATATCCCTGATATTCATCGGTGTTTTGTTTGCCTGGATGAGTAATTTATCCACAATGCGGAAGGGCATCCTTACTCCTGTCTGCCATTCCTATTGCCATTCTTCCCAATGTTGCAAGGGTATTCATACTCTACCTTTTCGCATCATAGATGGGGGACGGATTTCATCATCGGCCTAGCCCACGATATATCCGGGTATCTGATCTTTATTTTTGCCTTTTCGCTCCTTTGTGGAGTTACGAAAATTATTTCATTCGGGCTGAAGCCTGTGGTCCGCGAACCCCATCAGGAATTCACCGAATCGACGACGGGAAAGGAGAAACTGGATGTTTAACATCCGGATACGGGTCATTGTTGCATTCATCATGATCCTTTTATTTGCTCTGTCTTCGGTTACACTTTACCGGGGAAAGGCGGTCCGTGGATCACTGAAGGCCGCCTAGATTCCCCTGATTACGGAAGGCTGGTATGGGGTTGAAGAATCCATCGATGAGGAAACCAGGCGGATACTTGAGACCGATGACGTGATTACCCGGACCTATTTGGAGTCCGGAAACAAAAATGGATCTGTTAATATGGCTGTTGTATATTCACCCGATAACCGCCGGGTAGTCCACCCACCTGAGGTATGCTACAAGGGGGCCGGTTGGGAATGCAGCGAGAAGGTTGTAGTGCAACACGATGGAATTCCTCCGTTGGTTCGGTTGAAACTAGCAAACAGTAACAGCCGTCAGGACATCGTTCTCTATTGTTACAAGGCCGGTAATGAAATTACGTCCAACTACTACCGTCATCAGTTGAACATCATCGCCAACCAGACCCTGATGAGGGCGACCTCGTCGGCGCTGTTACGGTTCTCTACTGCGGTGATGCCCAATGAACGTCAGGCTGATGCCGAATGCGGGTTATAAGATTTGTCCGGGAGATTGTGCCTGAAATACGAAATGCCTTGACGGACCGATTAATCTTCCAAACATCATCAATCTCCGCCATTTCGGGGGCCACCATGTGAAAAAATATTCTTCACCGTGGTTCTCGTCTCCTCATGGGGGTGACTAAATCAAACCCCCTAGGTCAGGATGCCCCGGCAAAGTTGTTCATCGTGCTTTAACTGGTCGACCAAGTCCTCTAGGCAGGGGAATCTTTTCTCGTCACGTATCCTGGAGATGGGTGTGACCATAATATCTCTCCCATAGATGTCCCCATCGAAGTCGAACAGGTGAGCTTCGACCGTATGTCCGGATTCATCAAATGTCGGCCGGTTCCCAATATTCATCATCCCACTTAGCTTGGTGCGCCCATTATGTCTTGTGTTGCCGGCGAGAATCTCGCTCTCTACAGCGTAAACACCTTCTCGAGGGATCAGTTTCTCTGGATGGACAGCCAGGTTTACGGTCGGATAGCCAATGGCTTGTCCTCTACCGTTTCCCTCGATGATTCTTCCCTGAAAGCTGTAGGCATGTCCGAGCATCAGACGGGCGCTGTCGAAATCACCCTCCATGATGTCCTTTCGGATCCTTGTCGACCGGACCGGAATTCCGTTTTCCATCAACGTTTCACACTCAAGGATACGAAAGCCTTGCTCCGAGGAATGTTTTCTCAAAAGTTCGAGATTCCCCAGGCCCTGACTGCCAAATCGAAAATCGATCCCACAACTGATGGATTGAATCCTGCATATTTTGAGGAGGATTCCATTAATGAAGGACTCGGCAGTTGTCTCGGAGAATACTGTGTCGAAATCAAGCATGCAGCATATGTCAACGCCGTATTTTTCAAAGAGCCGTATTTTTTCGTCGGCGGTGGTAAGCAGTTGTGGTGTATAAGGAGGGGCCAGAACGGTCAACGGGTGCTGGAGAAATGTGATTACGGTTGCCGGGAGACCGGTTTTGACCGCATCCTCGCGAATATTTCCCAGTAATATCTGGTGGCCCCGGTGGACCCCGTCAAAGACGCCGACACAGAGGCAGGCTCCCTCCCTGCAGAGCTCCTCAAGGTCATGAAGTTGATGAATCAGTTTCATGATGGACCGCCACCATTATTTTTCCTCACCAGTTCCATTGATACAATAACCCCGAACAACAGGATCAATGCCACGATATGCAATATCGCGTCAGGCAGTTCCAGAGTTCTCAGGGACAGCGCAAGCAGTCCGCATGAGGCCGTCAGCATGGCAATGGTCAGGCATGCCGCCCTGACCGAGAAACCCATGGCTAGCAGCCTGTGGGAAAAATGATTGCGATCGCCCTCCATCAGGGGTTGACCGGATTTCCAGCGAATGTAAAGGACAGACAGGGTGTCAAAGAGGGGGACCCCCATTATTGCCAGAGGCATCAATACAGGCAAACCTGAAGGATTTCCCTGCTGGTAATATGTGACAAGAACCGAGAAGACTGCAACCAAGTATCCGGTTGTCAGACTTCCGGCATCCCCCATAAAGAGTCGGGCAGGATAAAAGTTATAATGCAGGAAACCCATCAGTGAGCCGGCAAGACACAGGAAGAGGGCAGGCAGCCAGAATTCTCCCCCTCGAATTGCGGCTATCGACAGGACGACACATATGACCGTTGCCACCAGGCCGGACTGGCCGTCCATATTGTCAAGCAGATTGAAGGAATTGGTCAGCAGCAGGATCCAGAAGATTGTCAGGATCCACCCGACAGGATCCGGAAGAAAACCCTTGATGGTAACATCCGCCAGAATCAGGGGCAGGATTGCAATACACTGGACAGCCAGTTTGAGTCGCGGACCCAGAGGTTTCCAGTCATCCCAGGCACCCAGACAGAATATGATCAGTGCCCCACCTAGGATTGAGAACACCTGTGGCCGTACACCACGGATGTTGTCGACGTAACGGACCAGCGTGGCAGATTCGTCCAGCCAAACATCGATAATGTCCGGGGCTATGGTTCCCATGAACACGATCAGGCCGAATGTTGAAAATATTCCATACCCACCGGTCAGGGGAACGGGTCGGGAATGTGATTTCCGGCCTCGAGGGATATCCATCAGGGTCCATTTGAACCCTAACTTTCCGGCAGCGCTGCATGAAGCGAGGGAGAAAGCCAGGGAAATAACAAAGGTGGCCCCATAAAGGGTCGTCCATTGAGCGTTCATGAAGGGATCCATCTCCGTCCGGGAGGGCTCTTCTGCAGTCTGGCAGAACCTTGACTGTTTGGCAAGCCGGATGCCCCTTGTCCATCTGCAATATCATCGGGTTTTTTTGCATGTCTTCCCTTTGTTTATGATATTTGTTGTTGTCCAATATTGGATGGATGGGTCGGTTTTGCGGTCCGGATGTTATTTTTCTTGCCCTCCCTTCTGACCTGGGAAGGACCACGATTTATGGGACTTGTCCTGGCAAGGCCAGGGCGCTGTGTCAAGATGCACTCAGCCTTGAATTTGGATCAATCCTCTTGGCAGGTGGTCATGGTTAACGTATAAGAAGACGGGTCATGCATCGTGTCATGTGGAAGGATGGAAACGACATGCTGAAATGGTTCAGTCGCAGGACGGGCGAAAGATCAACACGGCCGGGGAACCTCCTGGCGAATGGTAGTACGTGTGGCCGGGCAGAAACCGAGGATAATGCTGCAGATGAGCCCAAGGGTGTCGATTCCAGCCGGGCTGATGCTGATAATGAATCCGAAAGTAAAGGGTTGCTGGCTCGTCTAAGGAACCGGATCGGCCAGACACGGTCCTCGATGGTGGATTCTGTCATGTCCATTCTTGGACGCTACGGGAAAGTCGACGAGGACATGCTTGAGGAAGTGGAGGACATTCTGATTCAGTGTGATGTTGGCGTAGACACGACACTTAAAATCATCGGCCGTTTGCGGAAGGAAGGGATCAGGCAGGGAGTTGAAGATACGGATGGACTAGCTGCCCTTTTCAAGCAGTCCATTGCCGGGATTCTGGGCGACCGGAACCGTTCCTTGGACTTTAACGTTGCGCGGCCAATGATTTTGCTGGTAGTTGGAGTGAACGGAGTTGGAAAGACCACGACCATCGGGAAGCTGGGAAAAATTCTTGGTGATCGCGGGTTGAAGGTGATGATGGTTGCAGCTGACACTTTTCGTGCCGCTGCCGCTGACCAATTGACGATCTGGGCCGAGGAGACAGGATCCTGCATTGTGAAAAAGGAAGAGGGCGCCGACCCGGCATCTGTGGTTTTTGAGGCCCTTGAAGGGGTGAAGCAGGGCCCGGAACCGGATGTCATCATGATCGACACGGCCGGGCGACTGCATACCAAGATGAACTTGATGCAACAGTTGGGGAAGATTGTCCGAATTATCCGTAAACACTATCCCGACGCCCCTCATGAAACCGTTCTTGTTCTGGATGCGACAACCGGACAGAATGCACTGAATCAGGTCAAGCAATTCGACGAAGCCTGTGAGTTGAGCGGTTTGATCATGACGAAGCTCGACGGGACGGCAAAGGGTGGAATTCTAATTGCTGTCCGGGATATTTTTGGCTTCCCCATATTCAAGATAGGAATTGGAGAAGGCCCCGAAGACCTTAGGGATTTCAATTCACAGGAATATGTGGATGCCCTGTTCAGCAACCTTGAGGGGGCGAATGAGAGGTCCGATTCCATGGATCATGACACCCGGCCAAATGAATGAAACGAATAAGACACTTGATTATTTGATCTCCCTCAACGAAGTGGATGCACTGATTGTCGAAACACGTGAAAAACTGCTGCTTTACCCCCAAAGGATTCGGAAAATGAAAGGGGAAGGAGCACGGCAGGAGAAGAAGTGCGACGATGCTTGTGAAAGATATGATCGGGCTCATCAGCAGCGCCGGATTGCGGAAAAGGAGGTTTTTGCATTACGGGATGAGATTGACAGGGAACAGGCCAAACTGATGGAGGTCAAGAGCAACAAGGAATATAACGCTGTCCTACAGGAGATCGCGAGTGCCCGGGAAAGAATCGATGAATGGGAGATGACGGGCCTTGAACAACTCGAGCTGGAGGAGAAGGCCGATCTGGAACGTGATGGTGAAAAGGGTATTCTGGACCGGATGCGATCCGAGCAGGCGGCGGAGGAATCTCGTCTCGATGGGCTGATTGCTGAGAAACGGGAGCGATTGCATAATCTTGAAGAGGAGAGGATTCAGAGGGTTGGAATAATCGATGGTGTATGGATCGATGAATATGAATTGCTGATGGAACGCTACCCCGGAACCGTGGTTGTGGAAATCGAAAATGATCACTGCAGTGGATGCAACTGGAAGCTCGTTGCGAGCACGATCCAGCGTGTTCACTTGAACAGGAATGTGGTGCGTTGTGAACACTGCAAGCGTGTTCTCTACCTGAAATCCTGAAGGGAGATATCCGTTCGTGCAGCGTGGCGAATCCAAAAAAATCGTCATTTTCGGCGGCAGCAGTTTCGTTCCCGGTGATGAGGCCTACGAGGCGGCCCAATCACTGGGCCGTGCTGTTTCCGGGGCGGGATGGACGGTCGTGAACGGGGGATACGGCGGAACGATGCTGGCCGCTTCACACGGCGCGGCCATGGATGGCGGTGAGGTTATTGGTGTCGGCTGCACGATATTCAAGTCGGACCTGAACGAACACATCACGGAGTCCGTGATGACACACAGCCTTTACGATCGGCTTGAGCGACTGATTGAACTCGGAGATGCCTATATTGTCTTGCCCGGTTCAACCGGCACGCTGGCCGAACTGGCAATGGTCTGGGAGCTGGTGAACAAGAAGATGATCCCGGCCAGGCCGATTCTTTGCTGGGGGGATTTCTGGAGGCCCGTGGTCCGTATTTTTGCACAGGACGGCACCCAGGACCCGCGGATCAACACGCTGGGCGTCACCGAGCGCCGCGGAGACCTGATCCATTTTGTGGATTCGGCGGAACAGGCGGTAGGGGTGATCACGGAATTGACCCGAAATTTACCTTCCCGGACAATTCTTTCACGCTGGTTTTCAAGTCCCAAAGGTAACTGAATCATGCTTGAACATTTAAAAGAGGCATTCTTTGGAGGGAATGTCCTCGAGATGACTGCAGTATGGACTGCAATCATCTATATCGTGCTGAGTATCAGGCAGAATGTCTGGTGCTGGTTGTTTGGAATAATCAGTTGCATGGCGACCATGCTAACGGTCATGGGCCAGCTTCACATGCAGACGTTGCTCCAGGTTTTCTATATCGTGATGGGATTATACGGATGGTGGAAATGGCACTCAGGGGAGGGTGAGAAAAAAGAATCTCCCGTGACAAGACTGACCCTTGAACAGGGATTGATTCTCCTTTCCGTCAGCCTGGTCGCATTTTTGGCCTTGGGCTTGGTTAACCGGTACCAACTGGAGAGCGACTTCCCCTGGTGGGATGCCCTGACGGCCGTTTTATCGATCACCGCGACCTACATGCTGGCAAGGAAAATCATCGAGAACTGGATCATCTTTTTCTTCATGGATGGAATCATGGTGGTCATTTTCGGGTTGCAGAAAATGAACGGGTTGCGTGCGATGATGATTATCTACATGGCCATGGCAGGGGTCGGCTGGTGGACCTGGTATAAATCCATGAAGGCATCGAGCGCGCCATGAAGCATGTCATCCTGATCGGCTCGGAATGCACCGGTAAGACAACCCTGGCGGAAAAACTTGCCCGTCATTTCGGCACGGTGTGGTCGGCCGAGGCGGTTAGGGAATACCTTGACCGGAAGGGAAGGCCTTTGACTTCGGGGGATGTTGATGCCATAGCACATGATCAGATCGAACTGGAGGACGGCGCCCTCGGGGAGGCGGAAAGAATGGATCGCACTATAGTCATCCATGACACGAACCTGCTGTCAACGTGGATTTATGCATGTCATTATTATGGGGATGCCCCGATTTGGATCCATGAGGAGGTAAGGTTGAGACCTTATGACCTTTACTTATTAATGGATATTGATGTTCCTTGGAAAGCAGATGGTCAGCGTGACCGTCCGGATCGGCGTGAAGAGATGCATAAGTTATTCCTGCGCGAACTAAGTAAAATCCAGTGTAATTTCCATCTGATCAGCGGCACTCCTGAAAGACGGTTCAGCAAGGCGATTGAATTGATCAATCACCTTGTCGGGGCTTGAATTGAGAGCCTTTCCATGGTTGGGGATAGAATATTTTACGTATCAGGATCGTGCCCAACAAGTTTAAAGATGATCCCTTGGGAACCGTTAATCCCCGATCCATTACTGGAATCGGGTCTACTAGCAGAATTGTATTATTTCAGGGGCATCGAGGGAGACCAATATTAATAGGAGAATCGGAAGGGACAATTCTACTGGGATTGGATCACCAGGTAACCGGCGCGGTTCATATTGCCTGAACCTCCGGCACGATAGATGTTCCCCACACTTTTTGTCCCATTTGTCGGGTCATAGATTGTCCCCAGCAGGGCATTGGGATTCTGGTCAGCCTCGGCGAAAATTACCTGGATGTTGCTTTCCGGGTTGCCGGGTTCGGGTGGATCGGTCGGCCCGAAATTCGAGGTGAAACCCATCATCAGGTCCGGGCCGTTACTAATCAACAGCCACCAAGTTGCATTCTCACCGACGCTAATGTGGCCCAGGGTCTTGTTCCATGCAGATATCATGCGTCCGTCCCGGGTCATCGGGTCCCACTGGTATGTGGTATACATCGTGCTATCATCACGACGCTCGACAAACGGATCCTGTATGTCCCCCGTGGTCATATAGGCGATCGGTGTCGACAGCAGAAACAGGCTGTGGCTGCCATCCGGGTTGTTTCCGTCGATAAATTCACCAAAACCACTTGGCCAGCCGTTGTTATCCATGTGATAGGCCTCAATCGCGGTATTCAGGGAACGCATGTCGGTTTTGACACGGCTGACCTTGGATCGGGTCTGGGCTTCAAGGAAATTCGGCACGGCGATGGCCGCAAGGATTGCAATGATAGCGACAACGATCAGTAGTTCAATTAACGTGAATCCGATTTTATCCCGAATGCTTAGGCTATTCATTATATTTCTCCTATTTCGCAGATGATCCGCACTAGGTTCGTTCACCCTATGGTGGCCTGGGTTGGCCGGGGGGTGAGCGGAAGCTGTATGCTTTGAAATGGAAATCGGGCCATCGAAAGCTTTCCTGCCCCGGGATGGTCCGGTTCAGGTTCAAAGGGTTTACTCTCAGCTCCGCATATGCGGGGCACCCCTAGCGTGGACTCAAGGATAGTGATTCCAAAATATCTGCGCAAGATGAAAAATATGGGAGGCATCGCTGTATTCAGGTTTATGGTCGGGCTCCGGCATTTTTGATGGCTGTTGGGAAGGGAGCAGTGAGGGAATGGAACCAAGAGTCTAGTTACGTCGATCCCGACTCCGAAACGGGTTGAGACAGGAGGGCCAGATAAGATTCATCAAGACGTTTTGCAGAAGTTTTCCAACTGTAGGTTTGTAGTGCGCTGGGCGGGATTTTGTTGGGCCATGTGGTTTCGCTGACGATGCGGGGAAACTCATCGATTGGAGCAATCTGTATATGGGATTCCAGTGCAGGATAACCCCTGGTGCCGAATTCGGTTGATACCACGGGCAGTCCTGTCGCGGCATACTCAGCAAGTTTGATATTGCTGCCCGATCCGGATATCATGGGATTCAAGCCTATGTCAGCCGATTGCAGCCATGGCAGGATATCGTCGGCCCTCCCAATTAGGGTCACATTGGGCGGGATCGCACCCTTTACGTCCAGCAATCGGCATATGTCCCCAACGATATAGTATTTTACCCTCGGATCCTTTGTTGAAGGAGCGATTGTTTCCATGATGGCCCGAGCCGCCTCAATGTTGGGAGGCGTGCCGGAACCTGTGAAGATCACCGCCTTTTCACTGTTTTTTATTCCAAGGGCCTCCCTTGTTGTTTTTCTTCTCTCCGGATCCGTTGGCCGAAAACGTTTCTCGTCAAATCCATTTGGGACAATATGGATGCGATCCGGATTAACATTACATTTTTCAGATATCCAGTCAGCATCCTGCTTGCTGCATGTGCAGATTGCGTCTGCATTTTCAATAGCTCCGCGCTCATTTACGAGAAGTCGTTTTCGCCAAAACCCGCCGAGCAGCCTGTCGTTCAGCTGTCCTTCCCAGTATTGAGACTCAATATTGTGAGCATTGTATACAATGCGTGCGTGACTCCGGACTACGGGGTAAATATTGACGAACCATGGGAAATCGAACTGGATGATGTCGTAACGGTTCAGAGTGCAAATCTGCCTGAAAAGGTTTCGCAGGTGGCCGAACCATGAAGGTAATTCGGTCATGGGCATCAGGTGCAGACGGTTAAGGAGCAGGGGAATATCCAGGAGGAGACTATGCTGTTGCTCAACTTGGAATCCGGGCCGGATCTCCTTGCGTAATGCGGGGTAATTTCGGGCGACGAAACCGATGAGACGGACATTGTGGCCGGAATTCGCCAGTGATCCGGCAAGATGTCTTGAACGGAGTTCACCGCCGAAGCGTGGATCTGCAACGGTTCCCGAGGTAACAATCAGGATTTTTAAATGGGAGGACATATCAGGCTATCTATCTGGCCGACCCGTCGCAGGCCCCGGGAATTACTGCCCAAGTTTCATATAAATCGATTCAAATCGTTTTGCAATACCTGGCCAGGAAAAATGCTCCCTTGCATACCGCCGGTTCATTTCGACAGCTCGGGTCATTATTTCTGTGTTGCGCATGCATGACAGCAGCACGTCGGCAAGGGAACCTGGATCATCCATCGGAAACAGGGTCCCTCGGAGCCCGACTTCGAGGCACTCACGGTTGGCCTCAATATCACTGATTACCGGGTAAATACCGGAAGCCATGGCCTCGAAAAGCGAGACCGATGCCCCATCAAATCTTGAGGTTGACACATAAATGTCATGGCCTCTCAACATTGCTGCCAGTTGTGCAGGGTCGGCCCAGCCGGAGAAGTTCACGACATTATTGAGGCCTAGTTCACGGGCGAGAGCCTTATATTTTTCACGGTCGGGACCATCCCCTGCAAGTGTGAGGCGGACATCGGGGTTTACCCTGATGACATCCACCATGGCGTACAGGATCTGAGATATATTGTAGGGATCTTCAAGCAGAGTGCGTGTACTGATGATTCTTGTGTATGACATATCCCGATCCGTCTTGGTATGGGCGGATTTGGCGAAAAAATCGTTACGAATCCCCATTGGGATATGGCGGCTTGTTTTCACGGGAACACCGAGGGACTCGCAGGCAGACTGGATGTGTCGTGCAGTGAAAGTCAGTGCCTTCGCCCGTTTCACTGTCCAGCGTGCAATGGGCCGGACAATTCGGTTATGGGCCGACATCCGTGCCTCCCTGCCGTGGACAGTCAACAGGTGTGGGATTTTGGATCTTGCTGACAGGATGGACCCAATCAGCCCTCCGGGAACCAGAAAGTGGCTGTGCAGAATGTCGAAAGACCGGTGCCTGATAATTCGCCTTCCGCACCGCAATGCCGACCACAGGTAGGTGATCATGCGAATGACAGGTATCCGGCGGTATTCACCGAGGGGTTTCCCTTCAGACCAGAATCGGAAACGAAATATTTCCTCAGATCCATCAATCTTTATGTATGACTCATCCTCCGGGTGGATTGCAGATGTCATAATCGTGATCCGGTAACCTTTATCCTTCAGTGCCTGGACCAGGTTGTGGACGAATATACCTCGGTAATCACCAGGCCTTCCCGATGGGTAACCCGGTGCGATGAACAAGACATTCAATCTTTGGGATCCTGCAATCATAGCAATGAGCAACTCAATCGATTTGGCCCGGAGCCTGAAAATCCGTGTTGAGCGGTCCCCTGTATACCAGTTCGGCCTCCCGGAGCGTAATATGTTGTCTTCCATAATCACCGGGAACAAAATCTGTCATCCATGTTGGCAGCCTGCCATCGGTTCCTTCGTGGGCTATGGATCGAATGAACAGCATTTCAAAAGGTTTTTCGGATTTGAACATGATTCTGAATGTTTCTGGATCCCTTGAGTTAAATACCATCGAGCCGACCGCATTCTCACCTGGCGGGACGTAAATATAGACGACGGGCCATTGTCCCCGTGGCGCCAGCAGGTTTGCGCTACGGGTCCCACCGCCCTTCAGGCGGAGTTCGTATTCACCGGAGGGACTGTCCGGGCATGTAAACAGATGCTCCCGGGTGCCGGTCAGTCGGTATCCCTGTAGAATCATGTTTTTGTATGACCGATGACCGGACCAGATCGTGGGCTGGATATGATGAACAAGGGGGTGGATGTAACGGAAGAGTCGTCGGATCGATTCTCCCTTCGTTTTGAAGGGGGAATCGCCGGGTGTCCTGATCTCGATATTGAATGGCAGAGTCCGCAGTGATTTATCCCCCGGCGTTATCCATGCATCCTTGATAGGAAAGACGTCGATGCGGTATTTCCCGTCAGGAAAATATTTGGGGACTTCAAATATGTATTCCACTGGTATGTGAGAATTTTGAGGGAGGCATAACACGCCTCCTGTCATGTAGGAAAAACCGCCTGTCCTGATAGGGACGGGAACTGGTTTGTCTAGGCCAAGATGCCACCATCGGAGACCCATTAACCTTGTCTGTTCAAGGTGTTTCCATGTTATTTCCAGTGCGAAGCTGGTTCCGCGGTCGATCGACAAGGTTTTATCGTCCAGGGAATACCGGTTGGCCGGGTATATCCCGCCTCCAGGCCAGATGACCCCCGGTTCCTCGATCAGTTGTTCCCGGTCGGGATTGACCGGATTCTGTGGCACCCGGCCGGCCCTTTCATCATTGTCGAACAAAATCCCGTTCGGTTCACCGGGCAGGCTTGCCCACCGGATCCAGCTGACGGATGCAAGATCAAACACTTTTGGATCAAAACGGTCGATTGAATAAAAGAACCGGCTCTCTGGGGTCTTGCTGATATTGCCGAAACCGGTTCCGGTGATCAGGCTGACAGATCCTTCCATATCGTCGTTATATGCCTGTTCGTCGACAGGGATGTGTTTGCGATATACATCCACTACCTGTTCTATCTCGGGGCGCGGTTCAGCCGGATGTCCGAGTCTGGGGCCCAGTGGGTATAAAATCATGACCAGGGCGATGCAAGACAGGATACCCATGAAGGTTTCCACCGGCCTGCCGCGGGGCAGATGCCGGGACAACCTTGTTTCCTGCGCCGTAAAATTATTCCAGGCAATGGCGGCAAGGAGAAACATCTGATCCATTCCCCAGGCGGCCAGTGCCATTCCGGGAATGAGCAGATGACAAAAGTTGTAGACATTGATGTTGACGAGTAAATAGAAGCAAACCAATGCCGTGATGGCCGTGACCTGAAAAATCCACGGCGAGCGGAAGAGGCCGATCAATGCAAAAAAGATACCCGGCATGGTGAAGACCAGGACGATCCGGGACAGGTACACCTTGTCCCAGAGTGTGGTTCCGAACCAACTCGCAAAATCGATATAGGTCACCCTGAACTGGTCTTTGAAAGAAAGCGCAATCTGGACTGGGTTGATATTGATCATCGCAAGAACGAAGGCGGTGGCGGCGATGATCAATATCAAAGCCACGATTCGCGTGCTTCGGGAGAGCCGACGTCCGCAAAGCAGGGCCAATAGAACGGACGGTAGCCAGACAAGCGAGGTTAACTTGGCAAGGGCTGAAAACATCAAAAGGAGGATCATGCAGAGCAACGGCCCGTATGTGTATCGGTTCTGTTGATGCAGTCTGAAGAAGAAAACCAATGCTCCGGCCTGGAACAGAAGGGCGAGTGGTTCGGCTAGGATAAGGCGGGAAATATCGGCATGGAATGGATTCAAGCCGATCGCTGCGGTGAAAAACAGCGTGATTCGTCGGCGCGAGGCAATGGTTGTTGCCGGGCGGGCGGTGGCCATGAAAACTGCCAGCGCGGCCAGCAGGATAGTCAGTATGCTGAAGATGACGTTATAGGTGCGTGCAAGCGTCCATATTTCACAATTGAAAATCCGGCAGAGGCCGGAGGTTTTCCCGCTGATCCATGGAAGAATCTGAAGCTCGAGCCAGGATCTTCCGACATGGATAGATCCGGAACCGTCCATGATACGCTCAGTGAAAACATGGCTGGAACGTTGCCGATCGGCCGGAAAATCGACTGGCGGCATGTCCAGTTGATTGGATCGGATATAAAGGGAGGCTACAAGAATCAGGAGGAATATTGGCCAGAAACCCCGGCGGCTTTCGAGCATGCCGAAATGGTGTTCACGGTTGCGCCATTGAATGACAGGGCTGTCATGAGAATCCGTCACAGATTCAATTTTGACCGGACAAGAAATTTTGAATATTTTCAACGACGTAGTGTTGTTGAGACTCATTTAATTCGGGAAAGATCGGGAGTGCGAGTGCCTCCCGGCTAGCCTGTTCACTGATGGGCATCATGCCTTTGCGGTAGCCGTGGTTCTTAAAGCAGGGCTGGAGGTGCAAGGGGAGTCCATAATATACATTGCAACCGATCCCGTTTTCCCTCAAGCAGGCCAAGAGTCCATCGCGTCTTTCCGGGTGCACGCGGATGACATACTGATGATACACATGGTTTTCAGAGATTGTCACAGCCGGGAATACGGTCGTCGGATCTAGCTGATCGGGGGATTGTGAACAGATGCCAGCCTCGCTGAGCAGCCGCCCATACCGGGCGGCATTCTCTGCCCTTGCCCGGCACCAGTCCTCCAGTAGAGGCAGTTTGACTCTGAGGACGGCAGCCTGCAGTGCGTCCAGTCGGGAATTGATTCCCAAAATCTCATGAATATACTGGCCGGTTTGGCCGTGGTGTCGCAACAGGCGCAGTTTCATACCCAGTTTCTCATCATGGCAGGTCATGAGGCCACCGTCCCCGAAACAACCTAGGTTTTTAGATGGAAAGAAACTGAAACACCCGATATCACCCACTGTGCCGGCCTTTTTGCCATGCCAGGTTGCCCCAATTGCCTGGGCGGTGTCCTCAATTATTGCAATATCGTTCCCGACCTTCAGGTCCAGGAGTCTCTGCATATCGACACACTGGCCAAAAATATGGACGGGGATGATGACTCGCGTGCGGGGTGTGATCAGCGATTCAAGTAGACGGGTATCCATGTTGAAGCTGACCGGGTCAATATCACAGAAGACCGGTTTTAAGCCAAGGCGTACGATGGCTCCAACAGTTGCAAAAAAAGTGTAGGGGGATGTGATGACCTCATCGCCAGGTTTCAAATCCAGGGCCATTAATGCGATTAGCAGTGCATCTGAACCTGAGGCGCAACCAATTGCATGAGATGAACCAAGCCATTCCGAGATCTCCTTTTCGAATAATTCCACCTCGGATCCCAAGACAAACCGCTGGGACTCAATAATACGCCGGACGGAAGATTCGATAGATTCCCTTATGGTCTCATACTGTGATCCGAGATCCAGCATTTTGACGGAAGTGACTGGGTTGATTTGTTGTGAACTCATGCTGTCCCTCTTAAATGATCTGGAATGGTGATGATGAATGCCCTTGCCTTCAATCAGGATCTGACCCGGGTCACGGGTTCCAGCCTGCCCGATATTTCACGGTAATGTTCACCGGTTTCGGGACATTGGAACAGTCCCGGATCTCCGTCGATATTTTGCAGCTTGAGTCCGGCCCTGCCGACCCAGCCCGTTTTGTTTGCCGGGACTCCCACCATGAGCGCATACGGTGGGACATCCCTGGTCAGGACCGTGCCGGCCCCAACGAAGGCATATTCCCCGATCTCGACTCCGCAGACAATTGTACAGTTTGCGCCCAGGGTGGCCCCCCTTCCGACCCGGGTCTCCTCGTAAAGGTCCCTGCGGCTAATTTCGCTGCGGGGCATCCTGATGTTTGTGAAGACAACGGAAGGTCCACAGAAAACATGGTCTGAAAACCGGACCCCATCGTAGAGTGAGACATTATTTTGGATTTTGCATCCATCACCGATTCTGACTCTTCCCGAAACAAAGACATTTTGGCCAAGATTACAGTTCCTCCCGATCTCGGCCCCGGCAACCACGTGACTAAAATGCCATATCCTCGTGCCCGCGCCGATGGAACATGGCTGGTCGATGACAGCACTCGGGTGACATTCAAACGTTTTGGATGACTTGTTCTTCAAAGGCCCAATGACCCGCCTGGATCGTTTCTCCACGGAGATACAGCCGATTTTATTGTCCGTTTCACCCCGCCGCCATGCAACCCAAAAGATTTCCACGCAGCTGACCCGGGCCAGGGCATGGCGGACGGATTATTCAGAAAGTTGATATTGAAAGACTTCAGGAAATCCATGCGGGCTCCGGCAGAATGTCTATTTGATCGGGACGGGTTGTATGGAGCGGTTGTTCCGATTCATTAGATAGTTTCGGTAAGCGGCGTATTTTCCCCGCGTGACTTCTAAGGTCAGCAACCAAGTAATGGGATGCCAGTCATTTTCAAGCAGGCAACGGACAATGCCCGCCAGATAGGCCATGGGCCATCGCCTCGGTTTTTTGTGGATCCCCCTTTCCAGCAGGAGGTAATACGATGAGCGGTGAGAATGAAAAACGAGACGCTTCAGGTAGGTCAGTGTGAGCCTCGCTCCCGGGATCAGGTGTTTCAGGGACAGTTCCGGGAAATAACCGATCGCGTAACCGAGATCGAGTGTGGTGAACAGCATGTCGATGTCTTCTGCGCCGGTCAGAAGATTTCCCTTACGCCCATACTCGCAACGCTTGGGATTTGATTCGAGCTGGCGGGAATATTCAACGGCTAGGTTTTTTCGTATGATCATGCCCGCGCCATAGGGGAACCATGGCTTGTAGGTCTGCAGATGAAAGGCCCAAATCGGGGCCTGGCCGTGGTCGGCCACGGCCAGATAGGGCATGAACCGGTAGCTACCGCGGGGGGGGGGGATTACAAACTGCCCCAGCCAATTTCCGCCGAGAGCGCCGACGAAGGGTTTTTCCCTCATGATTTCCATGGCGTTGATCAGATAATCGGCATGCAGGAGATTATCATCGTCAACAAATATCAACAGTCTGCCCTCTGCCTCGTGAATGGCCCGAAGTCTTGCGTGGGTCAGGCCGAGGGTTCGTTCAACCACGAGTCGCCCGTGCAAAAATCCCGAGAGATCAATCCATTCCGAGATGGGGCGGTTGCTCATATTGTCTACCAGGATCAACTCCCACTGGTCCTGGGGATAAGTCTGGTTAGATAGCGCACTGAGGACGGCCCGCAGGTAATGTCTTTGAGGGTTGTGCGTACAAACACAGACGCTGACATCGAGTTGGCTCATGAGTCTTAGATTCCCGAGGGAAAATTCACTGAAGGATCAACAAGTGCGGGTTTTGGCGGTGATAAGCGGCCTTGAATACAATTTTTATACCGGGACCTTCCCGGCTTTTACTTGGCGTCACCAGACTGGTGTACCATCAGGGATTACGGTCGAGGGTTTTGACGTATTCCTCGTAGTTCTTTCTGACCTCTGAGATCGCGTCACCTCCAAACTTGTTGAGAAAAGCCCATGCAACGGCATAGCCCACTAACGCTTCCCCAACGATCCCGGCAGCGGGGAGCGCACAGACATCACTTCGCTCCTTGCTGGAGTCGTAGGCTTTTTTGGTCTTGAAATCCACGGATTCGATTGGACGCATCAGTGTGGATATCGGCTTCTTGGCGACCCGGACAATGATCGGTTCGCCATTAGTCATCCCTCCTTCAATACCCCCAGCCCGGTTGGTTTTCCGGTAAAAACCGCCACTGGGCCCGTGTCCCTCGAGACAGTCTTCCATACTTTCCGAATAATATATCGCATCGTGCACTTCACTGCCTTTGCGGCGGGCGGCTCCAAAGCCCATGCCGATCTCCACACCCTTGATGGCCTGCATACTCATGATGACTTGGCCAATCTTCCCGTCCAATTTCTCATCCCAGTTCATTACGTTGCCCAAGCCTGGCGGGACACCCGTCACGATGACTTCAAAAATTCCGCCCGCGGTGTTCTTATCGTCCCGGCACTCATCAATCAGGGCCATCATTTCACCAACAATTACGGGATTTCCGACTCGCATCTCGTTGTTTTCCGCATTTTCACGAATTTCTGAGAAGGTCAGCCCCGATGTGTCGGAGCGAATACCGCAAAGTTCAGTCACGTGTGAGAAAATCTTGATCCCGAATTCCCCAAGTAATGTTTTGCATAGCGCCCCGACAGCGACCTGCGTTGTGGTCGCACGCGCGGAGGCCCGTTCCAGGATGTTTCTAGCGTCCTCATGATCGAATTTTTGTACACCGGGAAGATCTGCATGCCCCGGCCGCGGCCGTGTGATGGTTCGCTTGGAATCGTAGTTGTCGACAACGGCAGGCGACATCACATCGGTCCAGTTCCGCCAGTCACTGTTTTCCACGATCATGGTCACGGGTGATCCTATCGTCAATCCGTGACGTACCCCGGAAACAAAACGGACCGTATCGGTTTCAATTTTCATTCGCCCGCCGCGGCCATAACCGCCCTGACGTCTCGCCAAGTCTTGGTTGATGTCCTCCTCCCGAACTGGGAGATTGGAGGGCAGCCCCGATATGATCGCGGTCAACTGTGGACCATGCGATTCACCGGATGTCATGTATCGAATCATTGATCCATCCTTGAAATTATTCGTGACTCCATATGACTTTCGGATCCAGCCGGACAGTGTTTCATCAGACTTGAGACGGGTTTGAAATCCTGCTTGGTCATGATGGAACGGATTTTTGACTGGTTGCCGTTTCTAGACCCAAAGAGCCCGGTTGGATTGAAACCATTCCACCTGACGTTTCAGTCCTTCATCCATCTTCACCTCGGGAACGAATTCAAGATCCTGCCTGGCGCGTGATGTATCGGCAAAAGTATGGATGACATCACCATTCTGCCGGTTCATTCGCTCGATATTCAAGGGGCAGTCCAGAAGAACCTCCAGTTTCTCGAGGACGGTATTGATTGTCAGCCGGTTTCCTCCCCCGATGTTGTAAACCTCTCCTGGACGTCCGCGTTCGGCTGCCAGCAGGTTGGCCTGAACGGCATCGCTGATATAGGTGAAATCCCGGGTTTGTTCCCCGTTGCCGTAGAGTGTGATTGGCCGACCAGCCAAACCTGCGCGAATGAACTTCTGGAAGGCCATATCGGGGCGTTGCCGCGGGCCATAAACCGTAAAATAACGAAGTGATACCGTTGGCACCTTGAAGTTGTGCCAATAGAGAAAGCAGAGATGTTCAGCCGCCAGTTTTGAAACACCGTAGGGCGAAACCGGCTGTGGGCGGTGTTCTTCCATCATGGGAAGCAGGTTGGTTTCACCGTAGACCGAGGAAGATGAAGCGTAAACCATCCGGATCCTGCGTCCTTTTAGTGCCTCGAGAAGATGTTGAGTCGCGAGTACATTCCACTCAGTGTAGCAGTTGAATGAACGGCCCCAACTAGCGCGCACACCCGCTTGTGCAGCCTGGTGATATACGGTGTCGACTTCCTCAAGCAGGTTAGGCCAGTCGACATTCAAGATAGATTTCTCGATAAAGGAAAATCCCGGATAGGATGCCAGCGACTCAAGGTTGGCGCGTTTCAAACGGATGTCATAGTAGTCGGTTAGAGAATCGATGCCGATCACTCGTGAACCCATCTGGAGCAGGTATTCGCAGATGGATGAACCAATGAATCCGGCGGCACCGGTAACAATTATCTTCTTGGACGGTGACATTAGCCTGAAAGAACACCTTGAATTAATAAAAATACACCGATTATAACCGGCATGGAATGTTTCCAAGGAAAACTACTTGCCTCGGCATGATCAGTCCCGCTGGGGGATTTTGATCAGTTGGATGTCATCTCCGATAGGCTGGGGTGACTTCTTGCGGGGCCTGTCATTTTGACTCGGACTGTTCTCGGCCCTGTTGATCTGTTCCACATTAATCCCCCCGGTATTATTGGAATTGGGTGCAGGGGCCATGTTCCAACTGACGCCTTCGTTCCCCTGGTCGATCGTGATGATATCATGCCAGGCGGTGATGATCTGTTTTTCCTGACGCTCGAGGATCTTGGGCTTCCCCGTCAGCCGGGAGCGCTTCTTTTCAACATTGTAGTGGAGGTTTTTGCATTGGGCCGTGATCTTTCCCTGCCTCAAGTTCAGGGGGGTTCCCTTTGCCTTCATCTCCTTGTTCTGCGGGTCGATGATCAGCAGTTCACAGTCCAGGTCGAACTGATCGCTCCGGAGCTGAACCCGGCCCTTGAACTCCAACTTTCCCTCACTGTTGGCCCTCATCGTCTCGAATTTCACGTCCCTGATCTCGATACCTTCGCTTCCGAAGACAGATCCACCCAGTGAACTTCTTTGCAGGGATTCCTTCTCCGAAGGATTTTGTGCGGCCGACAGAGTTTCAACCATCGATCCGGTAAACAGGCTGGCCAAGGTGAAAACGCCGAGTATACAGAGGCATTTTTTCATGGCCGACCCGACTCCTTGTCCGAATTTGTCAGGTGTGCTGGCTTCCCAGCAAGCTCATAACTTCTGAGAGTGTTGGATCCAGGGTTCAGGGTGATCTGGAATTGGTCGCCTCCTCCGATCAGAGGCGGTCTGCCAGGATAGATGTAACTCAGGTTGTATCCCCCATCACCCCTGAGTGTGGATTTCGGGCGGGAGTAATAAATGTATGGGGTTTCAAGGGTCATGCCGTTGGGTCCCTGATAATAGACGTCATCCCTCATGTAAATGTCATTTTGGGCAATTCCCCACTCGTGTCGCGCAGCCAGCCACATCCGGCCCCGGCCTGCCTTCAGGTTTCCCGTGTTCATTTCATTCTCATAAAACCTCATCTCAATATTCCTCAACTCGGCGATGTCCTCACTTTGGTCAAGATCCATCCTATCTGCCAGGATGATCTGTCGGATTTCGCCATTGTATGTAACCTCGGTCCGAACCCCTTCCATGGAGATGGAGGGTGTTAGCGGGACGAACAAACCGGGGTTCGCATTCAATCCTGCGGCGGTGTCGACGTGATCTGCCCCGCCCGATGCGATCATGAAAAGATTTAGCAGGACACAGGCGCTTCCCGCATAGATCCCCATGAGCAGGAAAGGCCTGGGTCGGCATATATTTGAGCAATAATTTCGGAATTTTTGCAAGCGCGGTTACCCTGTCTTGACCTCGGATAAATTCACCCTCCGTAAGGGTAACAGGCCCATCCCTTCTTTTCAACGGCTATCCGGCAACCGGTGAGCCCCACCTATACCGTTAGCAAATCTTTTGATTCTATCATTCCTCGCCGTTCCACCACTCAGTTCGATCTGTTTCCCCCGGGCTCGAACCTCCGCGTGTCATCTGGTTGGGGTTGAATGGGATGCATCGGGCGGTTAACGTGGAGGTCATGCCAGATCGGCCCGTGTTACATGGCTCGCGTCTTTACTTATCCCGGGTGATTTCAGGTCGTCTGGCTTATTTTCTGGGAGATCAACAGTGTCAAGTTGAAACCAGATCCTTGTTTGGGTGACACTGCGGATTACGGGATCCCCAAGGTGTCGTGGGGGCAGGAATCTTGATTCCATTCATGTGGATTCCAAACTAAAGTCTAGATGTCTGTCGATGGGCAGACCTGATTTTATGGTCTGCGGGAGGTTGAGTTTGAAACAAAGGCCACGGATTCTCAGGATCCTCAGTCGAATGGCTGTGGGGGGTGTCCAGAACGGGGTCCTCAACACGCTTAAAAGATCTAACCCCAGGCTGTATGATTACACGGTGTTGTGCACCAAAAAGGCGGGGAAACGAGCCGCTGAGATTGAAGCCCTTCGGATACCGGTTATTCCGTGCAAGACGCTGCCTCCTTGGGATCCTTACCAGATCTGGCGTTTGTCGCGTACCATTCGACGGATTTCACCCGACCTTGTTCATGTCCACATGGCCCCGACGGTCATCCCCGGGGTCGCGGCATCGAGATTGGCCGGCGTGAAGCGAATCATTATCCAGCATCACAGTGATTACACCCGCTACTGGTCCCAAATGAACGGGCTGTTGCGCGCGTGGGAGTGGTCGATGACGCGGCGCATTGCGGGTTATGGGGGACTGGTTTGCGTCTCAAAAACGGTGGCCAAGGCAACGGCGGGCCAGCTTGGACTTGACCCTGCCTGTCTCAAGGTCATACCAAACGGTGTTGACCTGGATGTTTTCCGGCCAGACCGGGAAGGGGAGGACCCAAGGGTTGAATGGCAACTTGACCCCGGAACACCACTTGTCTATCACGTTTCACGTTATCTCGAATCAAAAAGAATTGATGACTTCATGGAGGCCGCCTCAATTGTCACGCGACGCTGGAAAGGTATAGGGCCCTCACCTGCATTCATCAACATGGGCGGGGGGCCAGCACATCTGGAGCTGTTTTATGAACATAAACTCTCGAAATACGATCGTGCCGTGCGGATCCGCCTCGAAGGAGAAAGATTGGATCTCGCCCGACTCCTGCCTTGGGGTGATGTCGGTGTAATGGCAAGCGAGAATGAGGGTTGCCCCAATACGATCTTGGAATATATGGCTGCAGGTTTACCGATGGCGGTGACGGATATCCCACCCATTCTGGAACTTTTAAGGGCCGGACAGGATGCTTTGGTGTCCGCCCCGCGTGATGCCGGTGCACTCGCTGATAATATCGAGGAACTCCTGCGAAATCGTGACCGATCCCGGTCACTCCGCGGAAGTGCGATTCAATGGGTTCGGCAATACGACTGGAGCGCTGCCGCGCAGTCCTATGAGAAACTCTACGCTTGTTTCCTGCAGGCACCGTGAACCACGGCGCCCTGATTCTGGGCGGTCATAATGAAGATCCAGACTGTTCAATCAGAAATTTGGGCATGTATTTATTGGCCCCGGCAGTTTGTCCGGCCGGGATTTCTGGTTCACGATCACGAGACAACTACACCCCGAGGTTCCCGGGTGCCCTCCGCGATTCTCCGGCCAATTTCTTTTTTCGTGGAAGCACCTTGATGCTATCAACGAATTCCCCTGGTTTCCGACAGGAATATTTTTTTTGATGTCCCCCGATGCCTGCCATAAGAAGCCTGCAGCGACAAGCTAGGTATACGCCGGGTTTACCCGGATTCATCAGCCTCAGCCCGGATTTTGCCCATGATATTTTTACTGGCATTGGTCTTGGGTGCCCCGGTGATGGCGACCCTGATCCCCAGTTCATCGGCGATGGCCCTTTCGGGGACGGTTTCAGCCGAATAGTCGGTTCCTTTTGCATGGACATCCGGACGGATTTCTCTGAGGCATCTTTCTGCGGTCAGTTCCTCGAATATAACAACCCGGTCAACTGCCTCCATGCCTGCAAGCAACTCCGCTCTTTCCCGGTCCGGCATGACAGGACGATCGTCACCCTTCAGGGTGCGCTCTGAGGCATCGGAATTCACGCCCACGATCAGCGCATCGCCGAGTGCATATGCCTCGTTCAGATATGATATGTGGCCCGCATGGAGGATGTCGAAGCATCCATTTGCAAAGACGACTTTCATGCCTTTCTCGCGGCAGTCACTCGCAAAGGTTACAGCGTCCTCAAGGGAGATGATCCTCTCCATGGGACACTCCGGTAAATCCGGACAACCGTTCTTGGGCGTCATCAAGCGTCTCCTTCAATAGGTCTTTCAGGTATTCTGACAAGGGTGTTGAATGGGCATTTCCAGCAATCGTCAGCTTGTTCCGATCTTTGGATATCCAAGCGTGGGTGGAAGACAGATCCCCCCTTGGCGGGACCGTCTGCCAAGCGGCTTTTCATGAAAAGCCGGGTAAAACCGCGCCCCAACTCCGACCTATACCAACCGGATTCCGACAATCAGCCGGCTCCCCGCGGGCACTCCCGTAACACAAGCTCCAAAACTTCTTAGGGCTGCTTCCGCCAGGACCTGACCCGGTTCGAAGCGGAACCTTGCTCGGGACCTTTGGATCGACGCCACTTAACTGCCTTCCACCAACCAGTAAAAGCCTCGGAAGGGTATTCAGTCCTGCTAAGCGGATTGCAGGCTACAGGGCACCGCTAACTCCCCACCTAGCGCGGTTGACCCGATATCTTACATATTCGTCCCGGGGATGCAACGGTCTCGTTATCCGAACCCTGATCGGGGTTGCCCCCCTGCATAAAACCAGAGGCCAAAGACCCATAACCGGTTGACACCGGATTCAATCTCCACTTATAATCTCCGATTGCGTGGGGGGTCAGGCAACTGACATTCCCAACGGTTATACTCAAGTCGGAAAGGCAGGTGAGCAGATTGCCGATTGTTGAAATAGATGCCAATGAGCCGATCGAGAAGGCTTTGCGTCGGTTTAAGAAGGAATGCCAAAAGGCAGGGGTGTTGGCGGAGTACCGCAAGCGTGAACACTATGAGAAACCAAGCATCAAGCGCCGTCGAAAGCTCGAGGCCGCCAAGCGCAAGGAACGCCGTCGCAAGGTGAAGCTTGAACGTAAATTGGCCCGTTACTGATCTCCACAGGAAATTTTGGTTACAGCCAAGGAAAATCCAAGGCTGAGTGGAGAGGTTTCCCGCCCTTCGTCTTGGAATTCTTTATCCTGCCCTCTGTTATTTTTGCTTCTGCACCACAAGACGCGGCATGACGGTGCTCAGGCTGCCTAGAGTCGGTTGGCGACCAGATCCTCAACCACTTTGGGGTCGGCCAGCGTGGTCGTGTCGCCGATTTGATCGACGAGGTCTTCGGCGATCTTTCGCAGTATCCGCCGCATGATCTTTCCGGAGCGGGTTTTGGGCAGGGCGGGTGCAAATTGGAGTTTGTCGGGCGTGGCGATCGGCCCGATTTCCCGGCGCACATGGCGGATAAGTTCCTCACATAGTCCAGCCGATGGTTCAACCCCCTCAACCACTGTGACGAAGGCATACAATCCCTGCCCCTTGATTTCATGTGGCATCGGAGCAACCGCGGCCTCGGCTACTTGTTCATGACTGACGAGTGCACTTTCAACCTCGGCCGTTCCAATACGATGGCCGGACACGTTGACAACATCATCGATTCTGCCCATTAGCCAGTAGTCACCGTCCTTGTCAATCCTGCAGCCATCGCCTGTGAAATACATGTCGTTGAACATCGTGAAATAGGTGTCGATAAAACGGTTATGGTCACCCCAAGTGGTGCGCATCATGCCGGGCCAAGGTTTCCTGATGCATAACTTGCCACCCTCATTGGGGTTGCATTCAACTCCGTCATCGCGCAGGACGACTGGTTCAACGCCGAAGAATGGTCGGTTGGCGCTTCCGGGTTTTGTGATGTGCGCACCGGGCAGAGCCGTTAACATGTGACCGCCGGTTTCGGTCTGCCACCAAGTGTCAACGATCGGAAGGATTCCACCTCCGATATGCCGGTGGTACCACATCCAGGCCTCGGGGTTGATGGGCTCACCCACTGTACCCAATACCCGCAAGCTGCCTAGGTTATATTTTTCGGGCCATAAGGGCCCCTTGCTGATCAGAGCACGGATGGCCGTTGGGGCTGTGTAAAAGGCCGTGGCGGAATATTTTTCACAGATCTGCCAGTAACGGCCCGGGTCGGGATATGTCGGTATGCCCTCGAACATGATGTTGGTTGCCCCGTTGGCGAGCGGACCGTAGGTGATGTAACTATGTCCCGTGATCCAGCCGATGTCAGCCGAACAGAACCAGATATCATCATCGTGAATATCAAAAACATACCTGTGAGTCAGACTGGTCCACAGGAGGTAACCGGCGCTAGTATGGACAACCCCTTTGGGCTTGCCGGTCGATCCCGAGGTGTAGAGTATGAAAAGCGGATCCTCGGCATTCATTGCCTCGGGGGGGCATGAAGCGGAGGACTTCGACATCAGGTCATGATACCAGTGATCTCTTCCCGCCTTCATGCCACAGTTCTCATCATTCCTGCGATATACGATGATATTCTTTATGGAAGGGGACTTGTCGGCCGCATCATCGGCGATGTCCTTGAGGCGGATGGACTTTCCAGATCTGAGTGAGACATTGCAAGTAACCAGCAGTTTGCAGGCCGAATCATTGATCCGATCTGCCAGCGAGTCTGCGCTGAATCCTGCAAAGACCACCGAATGGATCGCGCCTATCCGCGCACAACCAAGCATGACAATGGGAAGTTCCGGGACCATCCCCATGTAGATTGCCACGCGGTCACCCTTTCCAATACCCATCAACTTGAGCACATTTGCGAATCTGCAGACCTCCGTATGCAATTGTTCGTAGGTGAGGGTTTGGCTGTCTTCATCGGGTTCGCCTTGCCAGATGATTGCCGGCTTGGATTTTTTTTCACCTTCAAGGTGTCGGTCCAGGCAGTTCACTGAAATGTTGAGTTGTCCATCCTCGAACCAGGTATGGCTGACCTTCCGCTCGGCCGTGTCCCATTGATGACGACATGCGACCGTGGGTTTTTTCATCCAGGCCAGGTTATCCGCCTGCTCGAGCCAGAAGGCATCGGGATTCTCGATGGAACGCCGATACATTTCCTCATACCGCTGCAGGTTGATGTGGGCACGCCCAACCATATCCCGGTGGGGGGGGAAGGCCCGCTTCTCGGTCATCAGGTTGTCGGTAGAGATGACTTTTGTCGAATCGCTCACTTCAATCATTTCCTTCCCGCCAAACTGGCCGGTTTTCACCTCGGAACCCGGTCGAACTATACCCGTGCCTCCTAGGCCCTGTCTGGTGATGACGACCCGGTGCCTTCTCACGGGCTTGAATTAAATCCGGCGGCAACTTCACCCCGAATCTAATGTTTCAGGTTGCAATGCGCAAGGCCGACTTCAGATCAGAATCGGCACCAGACCAGGGGGAATGGTTGATTTCAGTCCACATTATGTCCAGTTAAGTTGACCGATAATATGATTATTAATTATGCGTTGATTCTTTTAATATGATACGGTTATCCGCTTGGGCTGGAGCCTGTAAGGAATGGAAACTTTGCTGGAAAAATTTGTGCTTGACGGCGGATCCATGATGCTTGTCTTGGTTCCGTGTTCGCTGTTGATGGTCGGGGGGATTCTTCAGGGTTTGATCCGCCTGAGGCGTTTCCGGGTTATCCCCCCCGATATCGACCGTTCCGTGTCCGCAATCCGGAGCCCGGGAGACAGGACGGGTTTTCTCAACAGTATGTCGCGACACGCGGCCCCTCTCGCCCATGCGGTCTGGTTCACCTTGAAACATTTCAATGAATCGATGCCCCGCCCCTGTCGTAGCGTCATGCAGCAATCATTGGATGATGCCATGGTTGAGGTGGAGGAGGAGCTGCACTCAGGTTTGTCCCTGCTGTCAACACTCTACACGGTTGCCCCACTGCTTGGGTTGATGGGGACGGTGCTCGGCATGATTGATGCGCTATCAGAGTTTCAGGCATCACAGCAGCGGAGTGTTGCATTGCTGTCAGTCGGCATTCAGGAAGCCTTGATCACGACAATGTGGGGGCTGGCCATCGCGGTTCCGGCATTCGTTGCCGTGCAATGGTTTCAGTCGCGTATCCGTCATTATACAAGGGTTGAATTGCGTAGCTTGGTCATGGACATTGTAGACCGTTATTACATGGGTGCCGGGGGTGGTGAACCAGAAGCAACAGGAAGGGATGTGGCCGTGTCATGAGCCGGGCATCAATGGGGACCCGTCCCGGGAGATTGAGTGCGAGTATCATCCTGAATCCTTTGCGCGATATCCTGTTCATTCTGATTTTCTTCTTTATCCTTTCCACCACGTTTCGGGATGAGAATGTGCAGATTGAGGTGCGTCTGCCGGGGGCTGTGTCGGCGGAGGACCGTCTCAGGAGTAGGAATCCGCCCGTGATCGTTGTTTCGGGTGAAAACGCGGTTTTTGTTTTTTCAAGGCAACTTGATGATAAACAACTGCGAAGGGAATTGAGGACCCTTGTTGGACTGGGTCACCAGGCGGTGATTCTTCGCGGGGATGAACGCGCCAGCTATGGTCGGATTTATCATGTGTTCGATCTTTGCAAACAGATGGGGTTTCGCGAGGTACTGCTTGATGGAAAAAGGGCACTTGGATCCGAACCTGGGTGATGCGTTGATGCAGTGGGTCCGCGGTTCGGCCTGAAATCATGAATTCTGAGTGATGGTCCGAATTAGAAACATGGGAGTCAGAAGGGGATGAATAGGTGTTTTGGGTAATTGTCCTGCTCCTGATACTGGGGATCACCCTCATATTTCTCGAGGTTTTCCTGCCGTTCGGGATTAGTTTGGTATGTGGCCTTGGTCTGGTTGTCTGGTCTTGGTATCTTTGTTACCAGAACACCACGGATCTGCCGATTGCATTGATCTGGATTCTGTTCTCAGGCGGTCTTGCATTGGTCACAATGTGGTGGGTGTGGCGTTCAGGAATAAAAATCCTGACACTTGAGCCGTTCGGCGGGAGGGACTCAGAGGTCGAACGTCCGGTCCGGGGGGATATTGTTCAGGTGCTCCATCCATTGCGTCCAACCGGATCGGTCCAGTGGAAGGGAAGGCGTTTCCCGGCACGTTCAATTCATGCCGAGAGGGAATTGCCCAGAGGATGTCAGGTGGTCATCCGCAGTGAGGATTCAATTTATTTCATGGTGGAACCTGTTAAGGAGGGTTGATTTCCTGGGCATTCAAAGGTTCAGCCGGTTTTTTCGAACTTGTTTCAGTGCCGGTTTTCCTGTTGGTTTCCTGCCTTCATGTGGTCGCGAAACAGGCGTGCTCCAATGGTGTTCCGTCTGGCCTGTGGCCGGTCCGTTGGACGGCCGCGGGTGTCGTTTCCATGCCATTCCCTTCTTCGAAGGCTCCCATGGCATGGCATTTATACCGATGATATCCTGTAGTTTATGCGATTCCCCGTTGACAGATCTGGGTCGTTATAAGAGAATGTGCCCGGATTCAATCTGAGATTATGGTTTAATCGGACAAGTGACGTTGCGGATTTGGGCTTACCTGCGCGATGTCCTGTTTCCGTGGCGTTTACCGTGATCCGGATCTGGATTTCATCAGTTTGGGAAACAAGGGGGCAGTCGTGATGGCTGCGGAAAAACAAGAACAATTGGGAAACGAATTCGAGGAATCTGGGAGCGATGTGTTCAAAGGGTCCTCTGCGGGTGAACTGGGGGCAACTTCGCCTCCCGGGCCCACAGCCGAGTATCAAGATGGGAATGTGGCGGACGATGAATACTTTGATCCCTCGGAGGTGGAATCCGCCCCCGATGAGATGGATGCCATGATGGATCAGTTTCTGGACCAGATGACCCCGAATGTCAAGCGGGGTCAGTTGATCCGGGTGCCGGTTGTTGCAGTGAAGAGCGATGGGATTCTCTTGGACGTTGGTGACAAGTCCGAAGGTTTTGTCCCGTTGAGGGAGGTGGAAGATGGCCGCGGTGATGTGACGGTTCAAGTGGGCGATGTCCTCGAAGTGATCATCAAGAACCAGGACCCGGAAACCGGACTGATCGGCCTGTCTTATCTTGAGGCAAAACGGCGGAAGGCGTGGCAGCATGCGGAGGACTGCTTCAAAAACAAAAAGCCCATCAACGGAAAGATCATCCGTACAGTCAAAGGCGGAGTTATCCTCGATATTGGGACGACCGCGTTTCTGCCAGCCTCGCAGGTCGACCTTATGCGCATTGAAGATTTTGAGGAACTGATTGGGCGGGAAGTTCAGGGATATGTCATCGAGTTCGAACCGGACAAGCGAAGGATCATTGTGTCCAGGCGAGCTTTGCTTGAGGAGGAGCGTGACAAGATTCGCGGCGAGATTCTCGGCAAGTTGGAGCTCGGCCAAGAACTGGATGTGAATGTGAAGCGACTTGTCAATTTTGGCGCCTTTGTTGATGTTCAGGGGCTGGACGGCCTGATTCCCCGTAGTGAGATCTCGTGGCAGCGTAGTGCGCGACCTGAGGAATATCTGACTGTCGGGGAGACAGTCCGGATTCGTATAGTGGAGATCGACCGCAAAAAAGGCAAGATCACGCTTTCTAGAAAGCAGGCCATGTCAGATCCATGGCCTGCTGCGGAGGCCGACTATTCTATTGGGTCCAGGGTGAGCGGTAGGGTTGTGTCAATCACCAATTATGGTGCCTTTGTGCGTTTGCGGGAGGGGCTGGATGGCATGGTGCACATATCTGACATGGCCTGGGACAGCCACGGAAGGAAACCCTCGGATTTTGTGGAGACCGGGGATGAAGTGGAAGTCCAAGTGCTTGCTCTGGATTTGTCCGAGCGGAGGATTTCACTTGGTATGAAGCAGCTTGTTCCCGATTCATGGTCTGAGATGATCGAGCGTTACCCCAAGGGCAGTCGCTTCAAGGGCAAGGTTACCGGATTAACTCGATTCGGTGCTTTCGTTGAGTTGGAATCCGGTGTCGAGGGGATGGTACACATTTCCGACTTTTCTTGGGAGAAACGTATTGAACACCCCAAGGACGTTGTCAGCAGTGGTGATGAAATTGAGGTTTGTATCCTTTCTGTTGACCTGGAAAAGCGAAGGGTTTCACTTGGGGTCAAACAGCTTGTGAAGAGCCCCATGGAAAAGTTTCGGAAATCATTCAAGGCAGGAGACCTCGTCGAGGGCAAGGTTGTCCGGGTGAGTGACCAAGGCGCCTTCATTCAACTAGCTGAGGGAGTGGAGGGTTTCATGCATGTTTCGCAGATTGACACAGACAGGGTCGAGAATCCCGCAGATATTCTGAAAGAGGGTGAGACGGTCCGCTCCAAGGTCACGAAGATCGAGCGGGGAAACAAGATTGCGCTTAGCCGCAAGGCGATGCTCAAGGCGCAGGAAAAGAAAACCATTTCCACATACATGAGATCCGGTTCCACAGAGGATAGCCTGCTGAATATGGGTGAACTTCTTGAGGATCTCCAGATCGAGGATGAACTAGGCCTTAGAAAATCCAAAACCGCGGAATCAGTGGGCCCGACTGAGGCAACCCCCTCGGATGATAATGGGAAAATATCCGCAGCTGGGAATCCATCCGTTGACCCTGTTCCCGGGTTTTCAGAAGATACAGCAGCACTCGACGCTGGAGCCGACCCTCGAGATCATGACAAACTGGTTGCTCAGCAGGCTCCCGATGAATTCGCCATGGACCAGTCCGATGAAAATCCTCCTTCTGTCATGGTGGGTGAATCTGGGGATTCGCCGGAATCTGAAGGTGCTGAATCCAACGGATCCGATATCACTCAATCCGAACATGACCCCTCCTCAACAGAAAACTGATTCGGTCAAACTCGAACTGGTTGACGAGAACACTCTGGGAATTACGTTTGCCTATGACCGCAGATTAGTCCGGTTGATGCGTTGCCTGCGTGTACGCCGATGGAACAGAAAGGCAAAACGCTGGGAGACCCCGGTGTCCAACCTCGAACATGTCATGCGGATATTCAAATTATCACCCCCCGATCTTGACCGTGAAATTGGCGTGATCTGGAAGCGGCAGGCTGCTGGTGAACTGAGCGTAACCCTTGACCCCCTTTATGTTCGCATCAAAGGTAATGCTGCGGGAAGTTTTCCTGTTAACCTGGTTGATGAGGTGACGTCCTATCCGGTCCCTGGTCATCAATATTCACCTCGTTATCGCAAGGGCCAATGGGATGGAAGGCGCCGACTTTTCAATTCCAGGAAACTTGCCTTTCCGCGCGGCTTATGGATGAAGGTTCGGGAGGCACTTGAATCTGGTGGAGTCTCGAGAATTCATGTTGAGGATCAGGGTGAAACCGTCCCGCAAGGACCCACCCTTAGCGCCTGCGGAGTGCGCCATCAGCTTCGCGATTACCAGAAGGACGTGCTCAAGACCGCACTGGCCGCCCGGTCTGGGGTCATCCAGATGGCGACAGGTTCGGGGAAGACCCTGCTCGCCGCACATCTGATCCGGGGACTGGATCAGCCGACCTGTTTTTTTGTACATACTCGTGACCTGATGTATCAGGCGGCAGGGGTGTTCGATGATGAACTCGGAATCGAGGTAGGGAAGGTGGGTGATGGCCACGCATCGATTCGTCCGTTGACGGTCATGATGATACAGACCGGGATTCGGTGCCTAAGGGGTCTTGGAAAAGGGTCGCCGGGGGTTTCTGGGTTAATGGACCATGAGAATCAGAGCGAGGGTATTGATGATGCAACACGCTTTGAGATCCGTGATCTGCTGTCGCGTGTTCGGGTAATTATCTTTGATGAATGCCACCATTTACCGGCATCGAGCTTTTACAGGGTCGCGATGGCCTGTAAATCGGCTTCTTATCGGTTTGGTCTTTCGGCCACGCCTTGGAGGGATGACGGCGAAGACATGTTACTGGAGGCAGCATTGGGCCCTAAATTAAGTTGTACCAATTGTTCATATTTGATATCCCGGGGATTTTTGGTCCGTCCACAGATTCAGATGAAATATGTCCAACCGGTTCATGAAAGCAACTTTAAAGGGCGGGACTATCAGGATATTTACCGTGAACTCATCGTGGAAAATCATGAGAGAAATCGTGTGATCGCAATAGAGGCAGGGCAAAGCGCCGATTCGGGCCTGTCGGTACTGATCCTCGTGAATCAGGTCAGGCATGGTGAGATCCTTTTGCCAAGTCTTCCAAATGCGGAGTTTATCCATGGATCCATTCCCGGGGAAAATCGAAAAAATGCTCTCAAAAGATTGGAACAGAAGTTGCAACCGGTTATGATAGCGACAACCCTTGCTGATGAAGGACTGGATATCCCCTCCTTGGATGTCCTGATTTTGGCCGGGGGCGGAAAATCGGCAACCCGTGCCTATCAACGGGTTGGTCGGGTTCTAAGGAGAGCACCCGGCAAAACACGTGCGCTGGTCCTTGACTTCATGGATGAAGGGCCATGGTTGAGACAGCACAGTCAGGCGAGGCTGGATCTGTACCGTGCCGAGCCGCAGTTTGATGTGGTAGTCGAGTCAACGAGCAGGAAGAATTTGCGTATCGATGTATGAACGGATCCTGACCTATCTCAATATCGCCCTAATCGTGCTTTGCGGCATTGCGATCTGGTATTTGTCAACCGAAACGTATACGAAACCCCGGGAAATAAGACTTGCTGAAATGCAGCTTGAACATATGGAGGTTGAGACAGGCTGGACGGAGTCGGATCCAGGGAAAAGGCCACCCTTGGTTCCAAGGCCGGCCATAACCCCCATAACACGTATGAATGCGATGAAGGAGTTGTATACACCGACGCCGACACCAACGCCGACACCAACGCCACCACCAAAACCTCCACTACTTAAAGATCTGGTTTATGCATGGCGGTTAACTGCGATCAACAGCGAGACATCGATCGAGATTTTTGACGACAGGAGCAAGGAAACATTTGCAATGAACACCGGCGAATCGAGGAAACTAGCTGACAAGAAGGGGCAGGGTGAACATCTCGTTATTTTGGACAGTGTGTCAATGGATGACTTGTGCGCAAAATTCACGTTTCTCGACCAGGAGCACAACCTTTGTTTCTGATGATGGTTGAAACTTATCCGGAAAGGCTGAATGCATGTATCAAGGGCTGATGGATATACGGTTCCTTTTTTTGATGCAGGTAACTCGTATGTGTCTCCTGCCATTTTTCCTGTGGCTTGTCCTGGGGGCTGCGGCTGGCCTGTCTGCAGAGGAGCCTGCGCCGGCTGTTCCGGTCATGCCGGCCGAGGATGTCCCGAGTTCGGCAACACTGGGGGGCGAGGAAGGTCTGGGTGAATCCGGAGTCACCGAAACCCTGGCTGAGTTTACCTCCTCCAATGGAACTCCTGCGGGAGGCGGCGAGGACGTTATATCGAGCGGGGGTGAGCCCACGCAGGGGGAGGACATGCCATTGATACGTCCTGAACTTCCCAAACTCACGCTAATTGTCAAGCAAATGGAAATCGACCTGATCACAGGCAGAATCCACAAACAGACTGGCATCAATGTCAAGGCGATTGGAAACACCAAGTCCATCAAGATGGATCTGGTTGCTCAGGATGTGGACATTGAGAGCGTTCTGAACAAGATCACCGTTCCGAACCAATGGAAATGGGTGAGATTTCAAGATGGGCATTATGAAATCATGGATCAACAGACCTTCACTGAGCGGATTACAGCCAATCAGGTCAAGCGGGTCAGTTTCAAGTTGAAACATATCGACGCGACCGAGCTCGAAAAGGTCGTCAGCCCAATCAATACACCCGAGGTCGGGGCTACGGCGGTTGATGTACGCACGAATACGCTGATCGTGACCGATTTGCCTGACAAGCTTGCATTGATAGAGAGTATTGTCGCCGAGTATGACATCGCCCTGACCACGCGCGTATTCGAAATTCGGGATGCCGATACCGAGGAGATTGCCGAGCGGTTTGAGAACGTGATGTCCGAATCGGCCGTCATTGAGGTTGATGCGTTGAATCATATCATCATTGTCAAGGACACCTTCGAGAAGATCCGGATTATGGAGCAGTTGATCGAGGTTTTTGACCGTGACCGAGATGTGCGCGTCTACAACTTCACCAATGTCGGGCTTGAGGGAGATGTCGCACTTGCAATTGTCGAGACCTTCCTTGAGCCTCTCGTGACCGAGGACGCACTGCTTGAGTATAACGAGGATTTGAACAAACTTCTGGTCCGTGATGTCAACTCCGTGCACGCCAAGATCGAGGAGATTCTGCTTGCCTTGGATGAACCTCGCAAACAGGTCCTCGTCGAAGGGGAAGTGCTCTCGGTCGAGTTGAACGAGTCGTTCTCACTCGGTTCGGACTGGGTTTACTCACTGGGGCAGAGTATTCCACGGGATGGTCTCGGCATGGAACGAGCAACCTTGAGTCAGGATTTCATTGGCGGGACATCCCAGCCTGTCAATTCATCTGAAAATGGTGATACCGGGAGTAGTACGAGCAGCGGTGGAACAACGGACGCATCGGGTTTCAAGCTGTTCACTCACAGCGACCGGGTGATCTACCAGTTGGAGGCGGCATTATCCGACAACCGGACGCGACTTCTGGCCCGGCCGCGTATCCTGATCGCTAACAATGAACTTGGACGTTTCGAGGTGGCCCGTAATGAGCCGATTCGCCAGACTTTCTTCAGTGGCAGCAATATGTCATCAGGATATAATAATAATTACCGTTCCTCCGGTCAGTCGCTAATCCCCACGGGTTTGATCATTGAGCTTACCCCCTTCATCAGCAACCGTGGGCTGATTGAAATGGAGGTTCAGTTTGAGAACAGTGTCCCATTGATCGTCGAAGATATCGGCGATGGGAACCGTGGGGTCGGGACAACGGAGGAAACTGCTGAAACCTACCTCATCATTCCCGATGGTGAAACGAGGCTCATCGGCGGATTGATTACGCAGGATACGGCTGAATCCGTTACCGGGATTCCGTTTCTAACGCGGATTCCTATTGTCGGTTATCTCTTCGGAAAGAAGACAACCGAGGAGACAAATCGAAACTTGCTGTTTTTCATGACACCTACGATCATCATCGAAGAACCGAAGAACAAGCTGCTCGTGGAGCCCGTCAATCTTATGGCCAAGCGCACCATGGCCCAGGATGAGACAGTCATGGTTCGCCCGGATGACCTCAATGAAATTCCCGAGGAACTTCTGCCCTACCTCGAGGATGTACGTAGTGGTGGTGCATGGCATTCAGGCGTTTCGGATACGGATTCGACGGCCACGCTCCAGATTGATCTGCCGACAACAACAACTGAAACCATAGGGATGGATCCCTCGGGCCTCGGTGCATCATTATTAAGGGATTCCGGATTTCTTGATCCCGGGCGGGGTGAATCGGAGTTAAAGGTCGGAGGGGCCATGCAGTATGTCAAATCCCAGGCTGGCCCGAGCGGAACATTCGGTAGCGGAAAGGCAAAAACCTCCCGATCCCGTTCTGGCGAGAAGGTCGATTATAGCAAGAAGGGGACAGGGATTACCCCTCCCGAGGTCCGTGAACGCTTCAAGGCGGAAGAAAAAGCTCGGAATAGGAAAAAGAACAGAAGCCGGAAGAGACGGGCATCGCGCGGCGCGGGAGAGCGTGATGTCGATTTGATCGGCGGTAACCCGCCCAATACCCCACCGCCAACTCAGACCGAGACAAGTCAGTAAAATCAAAACATCACCCTGTGGTTTGGACTGTGTGACCGATCACTGGGCAGATTGCAATTGTGAGTAAGCGGCAGGATGCCCTCTTGACCGATGATAGCAAAGCATTCTTGAATCGGCGATTGGATTGTGCCAACATGAACTGCCCTGCCCGTCAGGGCGGGTGGATCCGTTTTCTTCCACCCAATCATATCGGAACTAGAGGGGACAAGAGCATGTCAGGTCATTCGAAATGGCATTCCATCCGGCACAAGAAAGCCATTGTCGATGCCAAGCGTGGTGCAAAATTCACCAAACTCATCAAGGAGCTGGTGGTTGCCGCCCGGATGGGTGGCAGTGATCCCGATGCCAACCCGCGGCTTCGGCTGGCGATCCAGAACGCCCGCGATATGAACATGCCGAAAGACAACATCGAGCGTGCGGTCAAGAAGGGTGCCGGTGAACTTGAAGGGGTTTCCTACGAGGACTTCCAATTTGAAGGATACGGACACGGCGGAGTTGCAATTCTTGTTGAGGGAACCACCGACAACATGAACCGCACCGCGCCCGAGATGAGGCACCTCTTTAGTAAGCATGGCGGCAAGTTTGGTGAGCAGGGAAGTGTCAACTGGATGTTCAAGAAGAGGGGCGTTATCATGGCTCCGGCCGAGGGTATGGATGAAGAACAGGTTATGGAGGTTGCTATCGAGGCCGGGGCCGATGACCTGGAGAATGCAGAGGGCTACTTCAGGATCCTAACCGAACCCGGAACTCAGGAGAATGTGCGCCAGGCCATTGAGGCGTCCGGGATCCGGGTTGAATCCTCGACCATGGAGAATATTCCCGATAACACCATCGCGATCGGCGTCGATGATGCACGTAAACTCATGAAGCTCATCGAGTTCCTTGAGATACATGATGACGTGAGTTCTGTGTCTGCGAATTATGAGGTTGATGATGCTTTGATTGAGGAGTTGAGCGCCACCTGATCCCTGACTTTCCCCCGGTAAAGGCACCCGGTCAGCTGCCGAGCCAGCTATTTACAACTCATGTCCGAGGATCGTGCCATCAAAAATCCATGCCTCACAGCAGCCGTGCCTGAGACCACGGGCCTGATCCGAGTCTTGGGTGTTGACCCCGGCTTGGCGGATGTTGGTTACGGGATTATTGACTGGAGTTCGGATCAATCGGTGGGTAATCACCTGGTACACGGGGTTATCAGGACCTCCAAGTCTGAAGACTTGGCGGATCGGCTGTATCAAATCTACGCGAGGTTGGATGAGTTGATTGCGGAGTACCGTCCCGAGGTCTGTTCCATTGAGCAGCTATATTTTGCACGCAATGTGAAGACGGCAATGAGCGTGGCACATGGCCGGGCGGCCTGTATCCTTGCCACGGCTCGTCACCGATGTAAAGTCTTTGAATATACGCCGTTGCAGATCAAGCAGGCGATGACGGGTTATGGACGTGCTTCCAAGAAACAGATCCAGGCAATGGTGCGCTCGATTCTGTCCCTCGATGAAATCCCACGTCCTGACCATGCTTCCGATGCTCTGGCGACTGCACTATGTCACATGCATACTCTTGGTGTCCGCTCGAAGCTTGAGGCCATTGCTGCCGTGGGCCGCACGGAGGATTCCGGGCCCGGGGGGGCTCGTCGAGAGCTGCTCATGCAGATGAAGACAGGTCGCCGCCGAAGAAGACGATGAGCAGCTGCGGTAAAAAACAGGAGCGGGGTTTGCGGGTCGCTGTCATGGCATCCCATGGCGGGTCAAACATGCAGGCGATCCTTGATACGGTTGAGTCGGGCCAACTCGATATTTGCATCCAGATTGTGATCAGCAACAACTCCGCATCCGGTGCTATGCGGCGGGCGTCCAGGCATGGCCTGAAACGGATTCATATGAGCGGAACGACTCATCCCAATCCCGATGAGCTTGACCGTGCAATGCTGGATCTGCTTGAACATGAGGGTGTTGAGCTGGTCGTGATGGCCGGTTACATGAAACGTCTGGGCCCGGGTGTACTGGGGCATTTCAGGGGAAGAATCATCAACGTTCATCCTTCACTTCTACCGCGTCACGGTGGGAAAGGCATGTTCGGGATCCATCCGCATGAATCTGTCCTGCGTGCCGGTGATCCGGTATCGGGTGTAACTGTTCATGTGGTCATGGCAGACTATGATGAGGGCCCGATTCTTGCGCAGCGTGAGGTTGCGGTGAGGCCAGGTGATACACCGGAATCGCTGCAACAGCGGGTCCTTGCGTTGGAACACTTGCTCTACCCCGAGGTGATCGGGCGAATTGCATCAGGAGAGATAAAATTGCCTATCCCCATTTGAATCGAGCTGATCGGGAGGAGAGATGACTTTGGATACATACCAGGCGATCGAAACACGCAGATCGGTCAAGAATTACGATCCGGAACATTTACTATCGAATGGTGAAGTCCGGCGTCTTTTGTCGCTTGCGATGCTTTCGCCGACTTCATTTAATATTCAGAATTGGAGGTTTGTCAACGTGGTGGACCGGGAGCTTCGCGCCCAAATATGTAATGCGGCGTGGAATCAGAAGCAGATTATCGATGCCTCGTTGCTTCTGGTGCTCTGTGCGGATCTGAAGGCTTGGGACCGCGCCCCGTCACGTTACTGGCGAAATTCCCCAGCGGAGGTTCAGGAACGGCTCGTGCCGATGATTACCGACTTCTACCGCGGGCGTGACCAGCTTCAACGCGATGAAGCCATGCGGTCGGTGGGGATGGCGGCACAGACGCTGATGATCGCCGCTCGCGCGATGGGTTATGACTCAAACCCGATGATTGGGTTTGATCAGGAGGCGGTGTCCGGCTTAATTGGTCTTCCGGAAGACCATGTTGTCGGGATGTTATTGGTTATTGGGAAGGCGGTCCGGCCGGCCAATTCCCGGGGTGGCCAACTGGAATATGACGAAGTGGTTATTCGTGACCGGTTCCAGGGGTAGGATACCGGAATCATTTCCGTTCCGTATCGTTGATTAACTCCTGACGCAAGCATTCGGCCTCGGCGAGGCAACCACTTCGCGAATTGGAATCACGCGCCGCCAGTTTCATGCGGGTGCTCCAGCGTGGGATGGCATACAATGCCAAGGAAAGGGAACGGTCAGCCTCATGCCGTTCCCTTGCAACCGGGTCAAGCAGGTGTTTCCAGTAGGCGTCCATCATGATTTCGGAACGGTCTCCTCGATCCCCGGAGGCATCGTTCTTCCCCGCCGAACGTAGGTATCTTGAAATGGTTTCAAGGTCATACCCGGGGTGTGTATGCCTCATTGCTCCAACATCGATCAGTGCCACACAGGGATCATGGGATCTTTCGGTCTGTTTGTGATCAGATTGCATGCCCCGGGGAAGCCAGATCATGTCATCGCCTGCAAGTTCGGTATGGACGAGTGGTAGTTGACGTGGGGGTTCCCAGTTTGACAGCAGACTGGTTGTCCTGGATTCAATATCTGAAAGTTGATGCATCAGTCGGGACGTTCCCGTAGGTTCCATGACGGCCGCATGTTTTCTGATCATATCAAGGCGGTTCCTCATGCTTTTAAGGGTGCGCCTGGCGAATCGGTCGACGGGTTGTCTGCGACGGCCTGAATCGAACCAGGGGGCTGTGTGGTTATGAAGACGGGCAAGTGTAAATCCAATCTGCTCAGCGACCTCCCGGGAAATGGTCGTCCGGTTGACCAGAGGGCCGCTCAGGTAGCTTTCCAGAATCAGGCGGGGCCCGCAACTCCAGCGAAATAGGGGCAAGGATGAGCTGCGGATCAGTCTCGGTGACGGGATTCCGAGGTCGGCGAGACGGGTCAGGTTTTTCCGGTAGCGCTGCCATTGGATGTGGCGGTCATAAACACGGATACAATAGGACGGTCGCAACGCAGATGTTTCGATGCTGCTACATGGGTCGAACGAGGCGGTATCGATATCCCTCGCAGATTTTCTGTAGGCAAAGTAGACGAGTGTGCTGGTTCCGGATGCAGGACGACTGAATATCCAGTCATCGTTCCCAATCCGCTGCACAGAGTCCAGAAGTTTACAAAGTTCATCACGCAAGGGATATGCAGGTTGTCCGACGGTTGAGTTCAAGCTCTTTTTGACTCCGATATCGGTTTGACACGGTCTGACGTTCGGGCACGGATCCTTGGCCATAATCCAACGGGATCATAAGCATAATTCAAGTTGGGAATCGATGTAATTCGTGCATATTTCAGGGAAATGCAGCGAGGTTCCACCATAGAGAAAGTTTATATCCTCCAGTCACCTGTAAAGAGAACCCAAGGGGGGGGCACCGAATCAGATCGATGTGTCGGCAATTCCCATTCTTGTGGGGCCCTCTTCGTGTTCCCTTTGTGTTTGATTCGCTTCCGGGAAGGCCAAGACAGAACGGGAGGGGTGTCTTGGCCACAGTCCGCTCCTCACTTTATTCATTGAACCCGGGGAGCTAGACGATGACGAAGCCAGGATCTTTGCTGCCGTTCGGGCATAAAAATCACTTTAAGATGGATTCCATTAAATCCAAATTCATTGCGGGTGGGTATTGGTGCGGCCCTGGACAAGACGTACGGTTCCATCCGCGTAGAGGGCATGCTCGATATCCAGATCAGTTCCCCATGGATAGCCGAAGTCTGCCGGGTAGTTCGGGAACAATCCGCCGTAAAAACCATCCAAGGGGCCAAGGTAAAGATCTCTCACCATCCACACGTTGCCTTCCATGATATTTCCGGCACCGCCTTCGTGCCCCCCTGAGCTGACTGCCGAACTGTTATATGCGTAACGGAAATTATGGTAGCGTGGATGACCGCCACGTATTGTCTCGCCGTCTGGGTAGAGTCTCAGGTAATGGGGATTGAACATGGTATGCCAGTCACCTAGGTATTTCAGTTCAAGCAGGATCCAGGGCAGGCCATCCCAGGATCCCCCCGCAGCTGGGGCATTGCCGGTTTGAAAATATTCCGGACCGCTCGATGAAAACGGACCGGCTTCGTGGTCTGCGGGTGGCAGGGTATTGTGATCGACCTGATAGGTCTGTAGCGCAATGGCGATCGTGTGCAGGTTGCCTGCATTGGCAGCGCGGAGGCCGCGTTCCCGGGCGTCGTGGAAATTGACAACCGCGACGGCTGCCAGGATTCCGATGATCATTACGACCACCAGGAGTTCGATCAGCGTGACCCCCCTCATATCATCTGGTTTGTGGCAGGTTTCTGGCAATCAATTGTCCTCTACTTCGGACTTCATTGTTTGCACGGGGAGGATAACGCTGCATTGTGGGCTCCCCATGCCTCTCAGCGGCAAAGGCCTTTCTGTTCTGGACGATCGAAGCTCAAATTTCTCATGGCCGAAGATCCCGTCCCGGGATCTTATCGATAACCTGTCCAGGCACGGCTCGTGTTTGCCGTCGGCAACGTGCTTGTGAAATGGAGCTGGCCCTCGGTCAGGCTGATACTGTCCTCCCATACGACATATATTTCGTCGCATCCACCCATCGCTATGACCGGACGGTTCCAAGTTCCGGTGAGTTCCTCAGTCAGGTCGACCTCATGCTCGACGAAATTTTCTTGGGGATCATAACGGATATATCGGACACTTCTCCGGGGTGTATTGGCACTGACATACACCATGTGGAATTTTCCGTTGGAATCAACGACCGCTGAGGGCTGTTGCTGAAGGCCATCCTCGTTTGTCACCCGGATCTCCGTATCCAGAATGGATGAATCAACCGTATATTTCTGGATGATGATTTCGTCACTGCCCGTCGCGATACGGTCAACAAACAACAACCAACGATTATCGTTTCCGGGTTCCTCGACCCAGCGCGGAGGATCAAAAAAACCGCTGACGTTGGACCGGTGCAGGCCCATCGCAATCCAGTTTTTGGCTTCGGGGTCATAACGTCCGGTATATAGGCTGGCCGGGGCACCCGTTGTGCCCGTCACCCAGCACAAGTGCAGGATGCCATTTGGATCGGCCGAGATATCCGGGACTGTGAACGGTTGGTTTTCGTCACCGGCTGCCCGGTCCGCAGGGGTTGTTAGACGCAGGCTGGCCATAGAGGGTGGCAGCGCTGGCCATGAACCGTCAGGGTTGCTCAGCCCCAGCATAATCTCGGACTTGTCCACATCCCAGTGAAAATCATACCAGGTCAGTGCAATTCGTCCGTCGCCCAGGAGTGCCGTCCGGGGATTGAAACCGTTGTCACCGTTCGAGACACTGCCCGAGTCTGTCAGGCGCAGGTTGTTCATGGCAAGGCCCTGGCTTGTGAAACGGTCGGTGAATATCTCCTGGTTGTCGTTCCAGCCCGCCCCGGCGGATCCGTGTCGGTGATCGTGCCAGAAAACCTGTAGTTCCTGACTGGAATCAACGATGATGGAAGGGATGCGTCCCCCCAAGCTTTCGCCCGTGACGGCCATCGATTGATCGACTCTTTGACGGGGTAGCCATCCTGTCATCGTTTTCCATTGCCGGATAAAAACTCGACTGGGGTCACTGATGGTGGTCTGTTCGAGTCCTTGCCAGTAGACAAGCGTGAGTCCGTGGGCCGGGGTCCAGATCAGCGTGCCCTGGGGGTTTCGCGCAAGCCGGTTGCGTTCGGTCGGGTCGTCAGGCGAGGTGAACTCGACAACCGGGCGGAAATTTATTTGCGCGCAGGTTCCCCGGATCATGGTCATGAAGATCAGTAGGCAAACAAGTAAATGCCCTTTGATAGATATGATCTTCCATGACATGTGGAATGATCTTTCCCTTGGATCCTTCATGGGGTTATTCCAAGATGAAGCTTGTCAGGCAGATCGGTACGGTTACGCCGAAGGTTTGCAACCCGCTGGGTCCGCCGAAACTCGCCGTGTGCACGTAAACCCCGCCGACTTTATCGATGGTAACTCCCCCGGTATAGGAGCCATTGATCTGATCAAGTACATTGCCGTTGACCGGGTCAATAATGTAGAGGTTGTTGGCCCCGGTTGCATAAATGATGTCATTGGCAGCTGCCATATAATTTCGGAACAAGTAACCGAAACTGACGATCGTGGCCTTGAATATCTCGTCACCAGTGTTACGGTGGAATGCCCATAGCAGGGCATCACCGGTCCCGGCAAACCCTCCGCCCCAGACATAAACCGCGTTCCCGATCACCAGTGGCGGGTTGTCGCTGATAGGTGCGACAACCTGCCATTCAAGTTCACCCGTCAGAGCATCCGCGCAGACCAGTATTCCCAGAGTGTCGGTGAAGTTGTGTCCCACTGCGTAGAGCCGTTTGTCCTCAACGGTCATGGAGCCGGTCAGGATATACGGATCTACCGTCCATGGCGCAGTCGGGTCGATATTGCTTTGCCAGATGGGCGCGCCCGTCGCTGCATCGTAGCAGATCACATTGTCCGGACCGGCCGTTGTGAAGATACTTGAAGGGCTTCCTGCAAGGAATGGTGGTGTGGCTGTCCCGGGTCCACGGTCATGCCTGAACCAGGCGACCTCCCCGGTAACAAGATCGAGTGCAACGGTTTGCTTGGAATCGTTGGTGAATCCGCCGTAGGTTTCGATAAATGCCATCCCTTCGCCGATCTGGGGTGAGGCGTTGACAAAATCAAAATCGGTCAGCCCAGGGGTTGTATTGGTATTGTCGATCACGGTCGACCAGATAATTTTTCCGTCCGCCTGATCGAGCTTGTAGACGGTGCGTCCTGTAGCGTAGACAAGTGCATTATCGGCATCATCGATGACAACGCCGGTTGATGACTGGAACGGAAGGGACAGTCCTTGGTCAAGCGGTGGCGACCGCCAGGTCAATTCTCCGGTCCGGGCGTGCAGAGCAATAACCATCACGGCAGTTGTCGGGTTGGCAGTGTGTACCGGGCTGTAGATATAAGGGTCCGATACGGTAACCCGTGCATTGGAGACGATGTCGAGGTCCGGTCGAGACCACAGGCCCCCGCTACTGAAGCTGGTGAGTTGCGCAGGGATGTCAACCAAGGCGTTATTTCCGGGGGTGCGGTGGTTGGAGTGCCACGCATTTTGTGCTTGGAGCATGGTCACGGAGAGGATGACAGCCAAACAGGTTGCCAATCGGGGTGCAAAGGTCTTCATCATGTGATTCCACGCATCCAGTCAGGAGATCATGATCTTTTTCCGGAATGGGGATCCGGGCGGTTCACGGCCCGGGACTTCGGGACGAGATCTGGATCAATGACCAGAGGCCCCATTCCCCGGACAGAAATGCTTGCGCTGAGTAAATCGTGGCAGTGGAAAAGGGTGTCGAGATTTCCGGAACAAGACCACTCATCCGCTGGCCGGTTAGCCTACGTTAGACGGATGAAAACTGTCTGATTGAGCCGGATACCGCTGTCCTCTTAACACACGAAAAAAACAGGGCAACAGGCTTCCGTACGCCGGTCTTCTGGCTTCCGGATCATCCTACCGGCCGTCCCTTCCCGGTAATATTTTACCAGTGGTTCTGACGACTTTCGTCCCCGGTCACAGCGGCGTGTCCGCGGTGGTTTTGCACCACCTTCCCTTACACGCACGGAAGTCAACATATGTCCGGTGACATACTAACCACGGAGGCAGGACGGAGTCAACTGGTTGTTTTTTGCATAAGCGCGAGCGCTCGATATTGTGGAGGCACACCCCTATTTTTCTTTTGCGGAGGGGCTACGGGGGGTATAATGTAATCCCTGTGTCTGCCTGGGTTAAAGGGTCGTCGGGGTGTAGCGCAGTTGGTAGCGTGCACGGTTCGGGATCGTGAGGTCGCTGGTTCAAGTCCAGTCACCCCGACCACTTTGCCCATCTTTTTAACCAACTCTTCGCCGCTGCTGGATATTTGAAGATGGTAAACGTTCTGGGGGCAGGTCAATCGCCGACAGGTCGTCCTATTGATCATATCCGACGTAAGTGTTTCCCTTTCCACCGACAAAACCAATACCTCCAACCCAATGGATATCGCCATTACTGATGGTGCCGTTGGTCGGGTCATAGATCGTGCTGCGGTCGTGAGCCCAGACGCTCTGATTCGGACCGGGTGAGGTAAACCACCAGCCTTCATACTGTTCCCGCCGAATGGCAGGGCGCGTGTAGCCGAATATCGCAGTATGGGTCAGGTCATAACTCAGCAGGACTGCAAGATCCTTGATCGACTCAAAATGATGGGCGGCAACCCCTGCCCAGAAGGGGTCGTAGGGAATATCTGATATGTATGACACGGGGGTGGTGAGTTGGCTTCCTATCATGCGGGCGATGGTTCCATCCCGTAGCAGCATTTTCAGATGCCCTCCGGTGCCGGCGGAGTTTGTCGGTTCAGGTTCAGGCCAGGCGGGGTTGAGATGACGATTATTATCAACGCGGTAAATCTCCATAGCCACGACGATGCTGCGAATATCGGTCATCAGTCGGCTTACCTTTGACCGCGTTTGTGCTTCCAGAAAATTGGGCACGGCAATCGCTGCCAGGATTGTGATGATCGCCACGACGATTAAAAGCTCAATGAGGGTAAAAGCCTTTTTTATTTTTAGTCCTTCCAACCTGAAATATGGGCTCAATATCTATATGCGTCTTAACTCCTTATATTATAAATTTCCGTGGCCACCACTGTCGACAGTTTTCAGGCGAAGATGGCTGGGGTAAATAATTCCTCCAGCGGATCTCAGTGGCGTGTGCAAGGATTGTAGCGCTATAATAATGTGTCTGTAAAACGTTGAATCAATGAAGATCAAAGACTCCGATTAAGAATTCAAGTCCAGTCACCCCGACCATTCCCTCGATTGACCCTGTTGGATTTAATAATCTCCTGAAATGCCTATGGCCATTCAGTCTAATCATTCTGGCCTTTTGGGGAAAATTGACCGATAAAAAATGGGCTGTCAGGGAGTTGTTCCGCTTTCATTTCGCGTAAAATACGCGAGGCGGATTACCCTCGGGGCTTGAAGTGGGAAACCTTATCCAATCTTTCGTAGAGATCTTTCTCCTGTGTTGAGGGGTTTGATGGAACTTGGATATGAACCTTCAGGTAAAGATCGCCCTTGCCGTCCTTTTTTTTCTTCCAACCTTTTCCCCGGATACGTAGTCGTTTCCCAGTCTGGATGCCAGGCGGAACCTTCAGGTCCACATTCCCATCCATGGTTGAGACCGAGATTGTGGTCCCAAGCACCGCCTCGGATGGGCTCAATGGCAATCCCACCTCCAAGTTGTCACCCTTCAGCGTGAACCGGGGGTGTGTTGTGATATGGATCCTGATCAGGATGTCGCCGGCTGACCCGTGATCTCTCGAGTTACCCTGACCCCGCAGTCGCATCACTTGGTCGTCCCGGATTCCCGGCGGGATCTTGACGCCGTATGTTTTTCTTCTTGGGGTGTTGTCGTCGCCGGTTTGTTGGAAACTGATAGAGCGTTGCGCCCCCAGATATGCATCCTCAAGGCTGATTGTCAGTGAGGTCTCCACATCATTGCCGGATCGTGTCTTTGTTCTCCTCTCTGTTGCCTGTTGTTGTATGAAAGAGGGTCCTGACCTGACATGTGTGAAAGGGTCATGATTCACTTTGCCGAATGGATTGCCGGCGTTTGGAGATTCCGGGTGGTGCTGAGCGAACATGCCGGTGAAAAGAGTATCAAAGAAATCACTGAAATTGCCTTGGTTTCCAGTTGTTTCCATTTTGGATTGACCCGAACCCATCCGTCCGCCGAAGACGTTGGAGAAATCCTCGGCCCTGAACTGCTGGCCGTGTTTCCAATTTGCCCCCAAGGTATTGAATCGATGCCGCTTATCAGGGTCGCCCAGCACCTCGTACGCCTCGTTGATCTCCTTGAATTTGTCCTCCATCTGTTTGTTTCCGCCATTGCGGTCGGGGTGATATTTACCGGCAAGTTTACGGAAAGCCTTCTTGATCTGGTCTTGGCTGGCGCTTCGGTCGACCCCAAGAATTTTATAATAGTCTTTATAGGTAACCGACATTCGGAACTCATCCAGATTAGATTCAACGTTTTGGAGCGATGATTGCAACCCCAGGCACCATCTAAATATCGTCCAATTCAACCCGCGGAGCAAGTTTTTAGATATAAGGGCCATTATTTCATTTGCATTTTGTATAAGCAAGGATGCAGAATGTTGATAACAAAGTTTTTGGGGGATCTTGACGGGTGCATTGCGCCGGAAGGAAAGATTGAGTAAGAACGGGTTTACACCGCCGTTACATAGAGAGACCTGACAGAAGCGCTGATCGGGCAGGACCTGACCGGGTGACTTTTTGCAACGGCATGATCATGGGTTTTAACCGGCCAATCGGCCTGTTCGCGGCCTGCGTTTGCAGGCAATTTCCCGTTAGTCTCAATCACGATGAGGATCAAATCGTGGCCGTGTCGGCCTTTTCGTTACGGTTCAAATCGAGTCCGTTCCTCGTTGCATTGCACAAGTCAATCCACCCGAGCATATTCCAACTAGGGAAGGATTAAATATACCGATCATATGGGAATACAAACATTGATCAATGTTGAGGAGACCAGTATTCGTGTGGCAATGCTTGAGGATGGGGCACTGGTCGAATTGTTTGTCGAGAGTCAGGATGCACGTACAGTTGTCGGAAACATCTACAAGGGACGAGTCGATGGGGTTATCCCAAGTCTCAAGGCGGTTTTCGTTGATATCGGGACCGGTAAGAACGCGTTTCTGCATTATAATGACATATTGACGGAATTTGAGCTGCCGGAACGGGGGAGACCTGAACGGCAAAGATCTCGACCACCCCGTCGGACAAGGGTAAAGGATCATGGCGCTTCTGAGTTAGATGACGAGTTTATTGAGCCGCTGGAGGATTCGGAACGGGATGATACACCACGGAAAAAGAGGCCGTTGCGGGTGGGTGATGAGATCATTGTCCAGGTCACAAAGGATGAGATCAACACGAAGGGCGCGAGGATTACGAGCTATATCTCGATGCCCGGGCGATATCTTGTTCTGATGCCCCATTCCAACCGGGGTGGCGGGGTTTCCCGCAGGATTGATGACCCGGACGAGCGAAAACGATTGAGGATATTATTAAAGGAGATCCAATCGTCTGATGGATCACTGATCATACGGACGGCCGGGACAGAACATGGGGAGGATGAAATTCGAAAGGACGCAAAGTCGCTTCATGAACGCTGGGACTCAATCCAGAAGCGAGCTGGTCGTTGTCGTGCCCCGGCAAATCTATATGAAGACAAGGACTTGCTGGGGCGGGTCGTTCGAGATAATTTCAGGCCAAATATGAACGAAATCCTCGTCGATGACCTTGATGCGATGCGTCAATTGATCGAATCGTGTCGTGACATGGTTCCGGAGTTGTGTGACAGGATTCATTTTTATGATTCGGCGATCAATATTTTCGACACCTTTGAAGTGGAAAAACAGTTTCAAAAGGCCGTTAAGCGCAAGGTCTGGCTGAGAAGCGGCGGCGCCCTGGTAATCGACGAGACGGAGGCCTTGGTTGCCATTGATGTTAACAGCGGAAAATCAGTTGGCCATGAAGACCAAGATGCCTTGATTTTGAAGACCAACCTTGAGGCGTGCCGCGCGATCGCAAGGCAACTGCGTTTGAGAGATCTGGGCGGGTTGATCGTGATCGATTTCATTGATATGAACCCCAGAGACCATGAGAATCAGGTCACACGTGAATTTCGCAAATGTCTGCGACAGGATCGGGCCAGATATACGGTTCTGGACTTTTCCGAGTTTGGACTGATCGAGATGACCCGTAAGCGTGTTCGTCAAAGTCTAGCAAGTACAGCCTTTCAAGGATGTCCTTACTGTGACGGAAGCGGTCGCATCCTGAGTGATGCCCAATTATGGAAACAGTTAAAATATGATCTGATGGCCGAAATGGAGAATTCTTCCAGATTGGATTCGATAGAAATTACGGTTCATTCTGATTTCAAGACTTACCTTCAGACCAAGGTTGTGGATGGATTGTCAGAGGTTGCGGGAAAATATGGAGTTGAGTTGAAAATCCATGAGCATCGTGAATATCATCATGAGCGATTCAAGATCACAAAGCATATGAAATCAACATTAAAAAAGAAAAATGGGAAGCTTCCCCGTGTCCGAAAACCCTCGACTGAATCGCCGGAAAAAAAGCTTGAATCCACCGAGACCGCCAATGATAATACCGGCTAGGAGTCAGCCCTGACCAGGTTGACGGCCCAATGAGAGAGGCTTCCTCCCACCTCCTTCAGTTGAGAGAAGTCTCTTTTTCTGCAGCAGGCGATTCAGCCCGAACTTAGTTCGGGATGGGTGCCTGCAGACCACCCCAAGACTGCGGGATAAGCTGTTTTTAAATGGCTTATCCCGCTTTTGTTTAAAATAAAGAAGTCGCCTCACATCCTGTCAGTCGCATATTTCAGCAACACGGTGATCTTGATCGGAAATCAACGAGCACAAATAATTTAATGGCGAAGTCAGATTTCTTACGTATGCCAAAGAGTGATCATCCTGTCCTGATCATTGCCGGGCCGACCGGGATCGGCAAAACACAACTTGCTTATGAACTGGCATGTTCGGGTGGGCAGGAAATTATTTCCGCAGATTCGATGCAGGTATACCGCGGCATGGAGATCGGTACAGCGCAACCCTCGGAAGAACTCAGGAGACGGGTTCGATTTCATGTTTGCGGAATGATTGATCCGGCAGCTGCGTTCAATGTCAGTCAATTCCTTGTTTTATGCGATCAGGCTCACCGGTCAATTCTCGACCGGGGAAAGACCCCCCTCTATACCGGTGGTACAGGATTATATTTACGGGCTTTACGCTGGGGTATTTTCGGGGACAAGAGCCGTGATAAGAATGTTCGTCGTGATCTCGAGATGAAATGTAAAGCAAAAGGTTTGGACATGCTGTATGCAGGGCTACAGAAACTGGATCCGGTAACTGCGCAACGGGTTTCACCGCAAGACAGGATGAGGATTATTCGGGCATTGGAAGTATATGGCCTGACGGGGAAACCCATATCGGAACTGCAGAACCAGTGGGGTGCAGCCAAGGCCCGGTTCCCCCACCGTCTGGTCGCCGTGTCCACATCAAGGAAAACGCTCAGGAATCGGATCAGGAACCGGACCGAAAAGATGTTGAAAAAGGGTTGGATTGAGGAAGTTGAGGCCCTAGCGGCCGTCTGCTCATCGACCGAAAGCCATTGTTTCAAAGCCCTTGGGTTCAGGGAAATCATCCAATACCTTGGCGGTAAATTAAAGCGGGAGGAGTTGGAAGAAATAATTATCGGTAAAACCTATTCTTTTGCACGTCGCCAGATGGTTTGGTTGAGAAGGGAATGCCCCGCGACTTGGATTCATATTGAAGGTAATCAATCCATGAGGAAAGCCGTGGGCTTGATCGAAAAATACCTTGCAAGTAATTGAACTGAATCCGTATGATAAGATAACGGGCAAGACGGTGAATATTCAGTTTATCCCAAAATTCAGAAGGTAAGAATGCCCCTTTCGCGTTCTCCTTGGACCTGCCGGATTAGAGGAAAACCCCCGGGCACAGGTTGGTTATTTTGATAGGTTGATTAGGCAATTCGAACATGGCCAAGAATACAATGAATCTGCAAGACAGTTTCCTCAATCAGGTGCGGAAGGACAACACTGAGATCGAGATGGTTCTTATCGGTGGAAATCGGATCCTGGGGTATGTTCGTGGCTTCGATAAATTCACCGTAATTATCAAGGCCAAGGGTGGCCAACATTTAGTCTATAAACACGCGATTGCACAGTTGATCAACAAGCTCAGTGATCGTGAAAATCCGGGTGGTGGCGGGTTCCGACAGGAGGGGCCGCGGCAGCCCGGAAAACCTGGGGGCGCAAAGTCAAGGCGGGCGGTGGACGGTGGGAAGTTCAACTCGATGGACCTGTCCAAGCTGAATATGGATGATCAGAAGACGAAGCCTGAAAAAGTTACCGCATCTGTTTTAACCGATTCTGAAAAACAAGACTCTATCTGACTTTCCCGGTATCAAGCCTGCCGATTTCCTCTCAGTCAAACACGAGGACAGTGGAGCGAGTTCCGTCGGGCGGTCCCGTTTTCCGGATGTGTCTGGGCTGATTTCGCACCGTGGCTCTCGATTAACGATGACAATCGAGCCCACGATAGGAGTCGCAGGGAGGATCCCGAAAAACCTTCTTGAAAAAAAAGATTCCCAAATCATAGTGGTACCCTACCGTCGATGGTGTGGGAGCAGCGTGCTTTTCCTAGACGAGTTTGATCCAGCGTTATTTATCAAGCCGCCTCATCAGAGAAGCCGGCTCATCCCGGATGCTTATGCAGAAACAGGATAAATTGCCGGTCGACAGGGACATTCTGGACCGGATACTGGATCGAGTCCACGAAGCGGATTCGATCCAGTTGATTGGTCACCAGCGGCCCGATGGTGATTGCGTTGGCTCGCTGCTTGCCATGCATTACATGCTCGATCAATTGGATATCCGGCATGCCTTGGCCTCACAGTCTATTCCCCCGAGCGGTTACACCGAACTGGCGGACTACGGGCTGATTCGGGAGCAACCGGATGAATTACTGAAACCGAAACTCGTGGTCTATTTGGACTGTGCGAACCTGAAACGGGGTATCGAGGGGTGGGAGCCCAGCGCCCCAATCATCAATATTGATCACCATGGAAGCAATACCAGATATGGCGAGATCAACTGGGTCGAGCCCGAATGCGCGGCTGTTGGAGAAATGTTGTTTTATTTGGCCGACCACGGTCGATTCACGATGACCCACCAGCTTGCCGAGGCACTGCTCGTTGCTCTGACAACGGACACGGGGGCGTTTTGTTTTTCAAACACGAATTCGATACAGCATCGAATTGCTGCAAGGCTGATTGAGGCAGGGGCTTCGTCTGAGCATGTCTATCGAATGGCCTACTGCAGTCAAGAGGTGGAAAGTGTTCGGCTGTCGGGAAAGGTCCTTAGCCGTGTTCGACTGGAGTGCGGCGGACAGCTGGCATGGAGTGAGGTCAGGCATCAGGATTATGAAGTCTCTGGTGGGGAGAAGAGTGCCCCCGAAAATTTGGCAAACACGTTGAATACGATTCGTGGGGTTTGTGTCAGCCTTCTTTTTCATGAACTGGGTTCCGATGGGCTGCGCCTGAACCTCCGTTCAGATGGTTCGATCGACGTTTCCATGTTGGCGGCCAGATGGGGTGGCGGTGGTCATGATTGTGCTGCGGGCTTGCAGATCCGGATCAAAAATTATGAGGAGGCCCGGGAGGAAATTCTTAGTGAAGTGCTTGCAGCCCTACAGTTTCAATCTTCGGGCCGGGGAGAGTGAATGCGTCATGACCGCCGCGGAACCGATAGTGGAAGGGAGGGCTGGGGGACCAATGGGCACGGTGTCCTACCTTGTCACCGATCCCGCGACTTCCAATTGGGCGGTGGTAGATCCAAGCTTCGAGGTCATCTCAACCTGGCAGGATCGCTGGGCCGGGCTGAAAAACCCCTCTGCTGTGTATATCACACACGGTCACATCGATCATATTGGGGGACTCCATGATTTTGTTGCGCAATTTCCGGGGGTTCCGGTCTGGGTTCATGGGTTGGGCCGACCGATGCTAGAGTCCGCAGAGATGAATGGATCGCTTATGTTCGGCCTAAAGTATCAGCCTGTCAGCCCCACGCATGAATTTGTCGATGGTGAAACGGTGCAATTGGGGGGGACGGTTCTTGAAATAATTCGTGCGGATGGGCACTGTCCCGGGTCAATCATGTTGAAATCAGGCAGACACCTCATTGCCGGAGATGTCATTTTCGAGGGCTCTACGGGGAGATGGGACCTGCCCGGTGGGGATTATGATATTCTGGCCGGGGCCATTCGCGAAAAAGTCATGGTCCTGCCCGATGAAACGATCATCTATCCGGGACATGGCAGGACCACAACGGTCGGGAATGAGCGCACATCTAACCTGATTGTCCAAAAGATGATGGCGGGTGAATCTTTTCCGTGACCGCCCATGGATCAGTTGACGGAACACTCTGCCGATGAATCGACTAAAAGCAGCTTTTTTCCTGGGGCTGTTTACATTTCTCGTTACGTTATGCCTGATTCTGATCGGGAACTTGGTTCATAATACTGGATCAAGCTTGGCTTGTCCGGACTGGCCGTTGTGCTATGGCGAGTTGTTTCCGAAGATGGAGGGTGGCGTGCTGTATGAGCATGGCCACCGCTACCTCGGTTTACTAGTGGGGTTTTCTGCCACCCTCCTGGTTGTGTTGTTATGGCCAACGCCGGGAGGTTCGGTGGGCGTATTCGGGCTCAAGGCAGGGTTGTCACTGGTGATAGCGACCTGCCTGATCGGTGGCGGGTTTTCAATCACGGATTCTGGACTGGCTTGGTTGGGCAGTATAGGTCTTCATGCTGCTGCATATTTCCTTGGTTTTTTCCTGGCACTTTTATTCACGGTATATGTCAGCTGCTTCATGTTTGAATCAATCAGGCGGATTCTCGGGTTGGCGGGTTATGCGATCGGGTTGCTGGCGCTGGTTTGTTTCCAGGGGCTGCTGGGCGGAGCAACGGTGGCTTACCGGTTACCCACAGTTGTATCGACTGCGCACTTGGGGACATCCTTGTTGATCCTGTCCGGCTGGTTGTTTCTGGTTGTGAAGATAAGGCAGGTTGACCAAGATCGATCTGTGGTGCCGGGCGCATCAACGGGCGCAATGCCCCTTGAAATAATGATCCTGTCACTGGTCGTGTTTGCAGCTGTCTTTTTTCAGGCTCTTGTCGGGGCGTTGGTTCGGCATACTGGGGTGTCGGGAGCCGCCGGATTAGGAACAGAATACATGCTGCTAGGTTTTGATGCGGCAACGGGTTATCCCTGCCTTTGGCCCTCGGCGGGTGGGGCACGTTTGAATATGTTGCACCGCCTTCTTGCGTTTCCTGTCATGATGATCGTGTTTGTCTACTCCGGACGATGCTGGCATGTCATCCCTCCATATCGCCGACGGATACGGATGATCTGCTGGATACCGTCCCTGATCGTGATTTTCCAGGTCTTTATCGGGATGATGATGCTAGGGATGGGGATGCCGGGGACGATGCGGATGGTCCATCTGATGGGTGCTTCAATATTACTCAGCAGCCTAGCGCTGATCTTGGGGGTATGCCGTCTCGTTCCGGGTGACTCAAGTCTGTGTACACGATAGATTTGGGATTAGAATTTATTCTGGCCTCTTGAGCATACGCCGATGTCACGGCCATATGGATATATTGGGGAAGATCTGTGAATCGAGATCCCGCAGGGGCCGGATTCATTATTTTCTTGTTTCCTGGGATGACTGGAGTTAGCCGGATATCGCCATTAAGTGGGCGCGAACACAACCTGTTGCCTTTTGACAACTGCCCAGAACAATGCTTGACGGGATTTCCTGATGGAATGTGCATATGCACTGGCCCATCCAGGATATTCGGCTTGTCAATATTTGTGATACTCTTGGTTTCTAGGGTTAGGTTTCCAAGAGTGACCTTTCACGAGCGTATGCGCAGTTTTCACAGGCTGGATTTGAAGTTGGTAGCTCTCTTGAGTTCATTACGGCGACCATTTCGGTGAGTTTCCCGGGTATCCAGCTTGTGTCCCATGGATAAGCTACCAGGGTTTCCTCGAAATTCATCACGCCAAAAAACCCTTCAGCATCCCTGATGGCATTGCATACGTAAAAGTAACCCGTGGGGTCCACGGAGAAACCCAACTTATGTAAAAGATACGCGTAGAAATCGAGTTGTCTTTTGTATCCCTGATGGAACATGCCACTTAGATAAGACTTTGTTTCAACCGCTCTTACACTTGACTGTGATTTATAATCAACCACGATCAGCTTGCCCGTATCTTGATTTTCCCAGATATCATCGACTCCGCCGGTAAGCAGGATCGGAGTGCCTTCCAGAGGAGCTTGGAGTCCATGATGGAGCGAATCTCGCCATCTATCCATGTTCTTGTGCCTGAATGGCACTACATGATTGAGGCCAAACCGTTCAAATAGCCTGTGAGGTGCAGCCTCATCTCTGCATCGATCAAACTCCTTTTTCAAGAGATCATCAGTCAGAGAGTTAAGGGCCCATCCGGGAGTTCCCGGCTCGGCGAGCCCGCCTACCCGGTCCAGATAAAAGCAGCGGGGACAGTTCAGGAAATTTTCAAATCTTCCTCGACTCACCTTGAATTGCTCTTCTTGGAAGGGTTCATAGATGTGACGCCGCTGTACTCTCCTTCCTTTCGCTTTGACGAGTTCTCCCTGTTTGTTTCTCTTGAGGCTTATCATCAGGGTATCTCCAACAGGCGGTCCTTTTTCCAATTATTCCAGATGTCGTTTCAATGTCTCGATCATGAGATCTTCATCAGGTTCCATATCGCTCCAGATTCGCAAACTGGCCGCACCTTGCCTCGCCAGCATTCCAAGGCCCCCGACAGGCCTGGCTCCCTGTTTCTGCGCCTCGATGAGGAAAGGGGTTTTTGCCGGGGCATAGACGGTATCGAAAACCGTATGTCTTGAACTCAGGATTCTTGTCGGGACAGGAATCGGATCACCGTTCTTCATGCCGAGGCTGGTGGCGTTTGCGACCAGATCCGCTTCTTCGGCCGCATCCATAGCCTGATTCACTGTGCCGGCGACATCCACTGTGAGTTTGGGAAACTGATCACGGAGATATTCCGCCAGCGCAATGGCCTTGTCTGCAGTTCTGTTGGCAAGAGTCAGCCTCCTGATACCGGCCTGTGCGGCGCCGACCGCCATTGCTCGTCCAACACCGCCTGCACCGGACTGAAATACATGACTGCCCTTAAAGTTAAAATCGGCTTCCTTCCGAACTGTCTCGACATATCCAACTGTATCGGTATTGTATCCTAGGATTCCGCGGTTCGTAAAATGCAGGGTATTCACCGCCCCGATCCGCCGGGCAGCGGGATCGGGTTCGTCAATCAAATCCAATAGCGCTTCCTTGTGCGGCAGTGTGCAGTTTAGGCCAATGAATCCTTGGGATTGGGCTCCCGTCACAGCGTTTTCGAGGTCATCGGGTTTGACCGGCATTGCAATATAGGCCCAGTCCAGTCCCAGTTGTGAAATTGCCGCATTCTGCATGGGTGGCGAGAGAGAATGTTCAACCGGCCATCCGATTATCCCCACGATCCTGGTTTTGCCCGATATCTGCATGTTGTGAATTATCTGCTTGCACCCGGGATTTGATCTAAATCATTCTGTAGCATCTCGAGTATACACGGAAATGCAGGTAGACTTCAAAGTGTTCGTGCCCGTGGATATAATCGAGAACACCCGGGTTCTTCGTGAAATGAGATGGCTGTGAACGGGCGTGGGCATGGAGGATATTGCGGTATCGATGGATCATCATCCGGCCTGCCGCTTGGGTCGGCTTGGGGAACTGGAAAGTGGGTATGGATAAAACGCAAGCCATGGATTTTTCTGGGTCCCATGAGGCAGCTTTGGGATGTGTCGATTCCGGCCGGGTGCCGGCAGCGGTCATGTGGGTGATTCGGATCGGGGTATTATATGCGCTGTTCTGGACAATGTTGTGGGTTCCGCTGTCTCGGGACAGCGTGGATTATCCAAAACATTGGGAGGCCGCCCGGGCACTGATCGACGGCCAGAGCGTCTACCGCGGCAGTCATTTGTGGATTGAGTTCAATTATCCCCAGGCGATGGTATTCAATTTTGCCTGGCTGGGGTTTTTTGATTATGCCGTTGCGGAGAGAATCTGGAAGCTGTTTCTGGGTTTATCCATTGCGGGTTGCTGGTATATTGCGTGGAGAATGTATCTTCCACCTGCCTGTCGGGGCGGAAGCCGTGGTGTGCGCTGGGGTTGGATTACAGCCGCGGTCATCGGGTTTTACCAGCCCGCGATGAGCAGCCTGTCGGAGGGGAATATCGACGCATATAATGCGCTATTGATTGTCCTCATGGTTTCCCTGGTTTTGGTAGGTCGTGAATACACTGCGGGACTGGTTTGGGGATTGCTTGTTTCCGTCAAGTTGATTCCCGTTCTCCTGTTGATCCCGTTACTTTTATGGAAGAAATGGAAAATACTTCAGGGAGGGGGCATATTTCTGGTGGCATACTTGGCTCTGCTGCTACTGACAGGCAGGCTGGATGAGGAATGGTATTTTTTGACCGGGATCTTGCCGGTATTGCCGGAGTGGTGGAGGGAGAGTTCGGTTTCAGTTCTTCGTCTTATTTTCATGCTGTCCGGACGCGAGGAGGATTACATGAACGATCCATATTCCTACCTTGCCGGGGTCCGTGTCTTCCTTTGTGCTGTTGTGGCTGTCTTCATCTGTATTCTCTTTGTACTGAGAACCCGTGGGAAACCATTTTTGTCCGGACTTGAATCCGCCATCATCATATTTCCATTGCTGAGTCCCCTCTTCTGGTATCATCACCTGGTCTGGATCCTTCCCGTGCTGCTTCTCCAGTTTTCGGCCATGGTTCGTCACAGGTATGGGCGCTTAATGGCGGTCGGATTGATTTCCGGCTGGGTGCTTCTCCAGGTGCCTTGGCTTTTCCTGAGACACAGTTCCATTGATCATACATGGAAGGATTTTGCCTACCTCGTGGGCTACCTGATGGTGATCTTCCTGACCGTTGTCTCTGTATTCACCACCCCGAGCCGGCTGAATGCGGTGGAATTTGAACAGGCACAACAGGCGGAAGGTCCATCGATAAGGAGATCAATGTGAGCGGACATGACTCTACAGCGGATCGGCCGAATGGAGCAGGTCGAAAAGGGAGAAGCACGGTATTTATCCTGTGCCTTCTTCTGTGGTTCTTTGTCGCATACCAGATTATCTATTGGTGGATATATCGTCCATGGGGGCACATTGGCTCGGATTTTAACAAGCACTGGTATGCCAGTCGTGCGCTGCTCGATGGGTTGAGTATCTATCATGGTAATCACCTTGAGATGGAGTTCAATCATCCTCATGCCATGGCATACCTCTTTTGCTGGCTGGGTTGTTTTGAGTTTCCCTTGGCCGGGAAACTCTGGGAGTGCCTGCAGATGGTTTTCATCTCGAGTTGCTGGGTGCTGGCATGGAAGGGATTGCGGCCGGTGTATGCCTGCTCGGAGGGTGGCAGGATCGTGCAGGAAAACTGGGCGCTTTTTTGTGCTGTAAGCGTATTTGGGTTTTCACCCTTAGTTACGAATGTTCTGGTCGGGAACATCGATGCATTAAACTGTTTTCTGATACTCGGGATGGTCGCATCTATGGTGAGAAACCGCCATTACCTTGCCGGGATCTTGTGGGCTGCGACCATCCTGTCTAAGGTGGTGCCGATTCTGCTCGTGGTCCCCTTCCTGGTTGGGCGCCAATGGAAACTCCTGCTTGCGGGATTGGCTTCCATCGTCCTATATCTTATTGCCCTGCTGACAAATGGTAAACTGGGTGGTGAATGGCACTTCTTCACGGAGGTTCTTCCCGAGATCGGCTGGTATTGGAGAGGAGTCTCGACTTCGAGTGGACGATTTATTCTGGACATGATGGGTCGGACCATTAGTACAGAGGAACAGGCGGTTTATAATGGCGTCAACATGACCTGTTCTTTTGCCATAGGCATATTTTATGTTGCAATGGCCTGGATTTTTTGGCTCAGGCGAGCTAATCTTCTGCGTTTGCTGGAACTTTCACTGCTTTTTCTGCCGTTGTTCTCGCCTCTGCTTCATTGGCACCATTTCGTCTGGGTTTTACCGGCATGGTTCCTTCAGGTTAACCGATGCCTGGTTGACGAAATGAGCCGTAGATTTCAGGTATTGAACCTGGTTGGGTGGCTTTTCCTTGCTTTCAGTTTCCAGATCAATGATCTTTTTTCACCCAACATTTCAATTGACAGGTATAGTCACTTAGTCGCTGGGGTGTTTCTGGTGTTTTTGAATACAATTGAATTTATTAGCCACGATGTCCGGTAAGGGTGTGGTGGATATGTTCATCCATCGGCAGCCGGGTGATGTGTGATGGGACTTGGGATATAAGTATGATTTGGAGAGTCAAGGACGGTTCAATTCAGATTGATCAACCTCTGATCATGGGCATCGTCAATATCACGCCGGACTCGTTCAGCGATGGCGGTTTGTTTTTGTCTCCGAAGAATGCGGTCAGGCACGGTCTGGAACTCGTGGACGCGGGTGCTGATATTCTGGATATCGGGGGAGAGTCGACACGACCGGGCGCAGAAACGGTTGCTTTTGATGATGAGTTGGAACGGGTTGTTCCCGTCATCCGGGGATTAAGGGCAAAAACCGATATTCCCATATCGGTCGACACTTACAAGGCGGGTGTTGCATTGGCGGCTGTCCGGGCCGGTGCCACCATTATCAATGATGTCAGTGCCTTAAGGTTCGACAGGGACATGGTCGAGGTTGTTGCGGAATCGGGTGCCGGTGTGGTGTTGATGCACATGCAGGGGAATCCGCGGGACATGCAGGCTGATCCGGAATATCACGATATGACCGGGGAAATCATGGATTTCCTGGGAAAGCAGGTCGAGATTGCCCTGGATGGCGGGGTGCAGGCGGGGCAGATATGTGTTGACCCGGGAATCGGGTTCGGCAAGACGCTGGCCCACAATCTTGAAATATTCAGAAATATGGGCCGCTATCTTGGGCTGGGATATCCCCTGATGATCGGCCCGTCCCGCAAGTCCTTCATCGGGAAACTTCTGGATGATGCTCCTGTTGAGGATCGGATCGAAGGCACGGCCGCCGCAGTTGCGGCATCTGTGCTCGCGGGGGCACATATTATTCGTGTCCATGACGTGAAATGCATGAAACGTGTCGCTCGGGTAGCAGCCACATTGGGCTCGGGCAGGGGGGGGCTTTGACAGAATCCTGTCTCAGCGTCTTTTTTTGGCGGGAGTCGCTTAACGCCCGGCAACCGGATGGCAATTCCATCAGTCGAGTTTGTATGCATCGTCGAATTTTTCCTCGGCCTGATTTTCCCGCCGGGGTGAAACAGTCACCTCAAGCCTTGTCTTGCTGTTGATCCGCACTCCGGGGGGCGGGGATTGGCGATGAATTTCCCCATCCCTGACTCGATCGTCGGGCGCGGTGTCAAGTTTGCTGATCATCAGATTGTATTCTGAAAAGAGTTCCTCCGCCTCGGCCAGTGTCCAGCCATAGAGATTTGGCATTCGTGTCAAGTCCTTGCTTTCGCCGCTGCTGACAAGAAGGTTGACCGATCTTTCCCCGGTAACCCCGGTTCCCTCCGGTGGGTCGGTTGCTAACACTTGGCCTCCTTCGGTATCTTTCATGGGGACGAGGGTGAGATGGCCGACTTTAAGGCCGATTTTACGTAGGCTGATCCCGGCTGCTATTTTGGTTTGTCCCCGGAGGTCCGGGATCGATATCAACGGGGCCCCGCTGCTAATCACAACACGGATTGAGGATCCATGCTTGATTCGAGTTTTCGGTGTTGGAAATTGACTGAGAACATGTCCCTCCGGAATAAATTTATGGGGCTGTTCACCCTCCAGGATAAGGCCAATTCGGTAGTCCTTCAACGCATCCATGGCCTTGTTGATTGGGAGTCCGTTCAGGCTGGGAGCAAGGGTGTCGCTGCCCTTGATATAGTGGCCTACCACCGTGTAGCTCACAAAGATCATCAGGGCGAAAAAAAACAATGTCATCATCCAGAACTTGATCAGGCTGGCCGTTAATTTAAGGCTCCACCTGATGAATTTGGACAATACGGTGTGGGGGGATGAGGGATTTAAACGGGTCCGTTTTAGTGCCATGAAGGTGAAAATTCCCCGACTGCAAACAATAGTATGCGGATATTATCATATTAAGTAAATCATCTTGAATGAATGGCCCCGTATTAAAAATCAGAAATTAATTCCATGGGATTCAAGGTCGTGATCCGTGATGCCGGCATTGTCGTTGGGTTGAGAACTATTGAATAAGCCCGGGAAAATAATATTGCCGGGAATGTGAAATATGTCATATAAGGGCAAAAATGAGGCAGTCTGGAATGGCCATATGTCTATTAAACTGGAATACGACCGTTCGGCCCATTGGCCTGATAGGAATTTGCGATGGTCTCGTTTATTGAATCAACCTGGTTTGGAGATAGGAATGCCCACGAAATTTGGACGAAACTGGAGTTATTCCTGAATGCGCATTTAGTTTAGTGGAGGAGAATTATTCAATGCCTACCGTATCGGAGCAATATTCGAGTTTCCGGATCGGCAAGATGCTGAATGTGTCCAGGCAGGCGGTCAACCAATGGATTGACAAGGGTTATATGAATTCTTACCGGACGCCGGGCGGACATCGCCGCGTCAGAAAAGAAAGCTTGCTGGATTTTTTGCATGAACGAAAAATTCCTGTTCCGCCGGTATTGCTGGATATTGGGGATGATTCGGATTTGGGGAGGGGTGGGGCGATCATTTATCTGGTGGATGATGACACGAGATTTCTCTTGCGGATGGAACATGCGTTTTCGGAACAGTTCAGCCATGGGGAGGTTGCTTCCTTTAGGAACGGGTATGATGCATTGTTGGCAATTGGGGCCAGAACGCCAGGCCTCCTGTTAATGAATCTGGAGATGTTGGGCCTGAATGGAACAGAATTCGTCAGACATCTCCAAAAAAATGAAATGACGCGTTCATTACCTATCGTTGTCGTCACTGAATCCGATACCACTCCCCAATGGAGAACGACCATTCTACAAATGGGCGTGGAAGCTGTTTTTACAAAAAAAATGCCTGCGGCGCAAATTGCGGAACAAATAACCGCTTTTTATGGATAGATATACTGGGCGTATCACCACAAATAGCTGAAAATATATACTTTATATGATTACTTGAGTTATCAAGAGTCTGATAATGCAATATTTTGCATAATCAGGGCGTTCTTTTTGGAAACTTACTTGCACATGGGGTTTGGTCACGTTTTGTTACATGCCCGACACGTTCAGGGCGTGTTAAGTTAAAAAATCATATTTAAGCCAATATTATCAATATTATAAATATAATGTGAGGAGTGACTTTTGAGGAGTTTTGGAGGGGTGATTTGGCTTGGCATGGGCCTTGCCATCCTGACTGGGTTGCCGCCATCTGTGGCTTACTGCTTCTTTCCCCGGTTATGCTGTTGATCATGATTGGGGTCAAAATAACCTCGAGAGGTTCGGTGCTCTATCGCCAAGTCCGAGTTGGGCATAATAACATTCCATTCATGATCTATAAGTTTAGAAGCATGAAGATTGATGCCGAGCGTTTGGGTGCGCAGTGGGCCACCCGGAATGACCCCAGAGTGACTTTATCGGGAGGTTTTTACGACGAACTCATCTCGATGAAGTCCCCCAGTTGATCAATGTTCTCAAGGGTGAAATGAGCCTTGTCGGCCCACGACCCGAGAGGCCTGTTTTTATCAGCCAGCTAAGTCAGCAACTTGAGGGATATCCGTTGCGCTTGTGCGTCAAGCCTGGAATTACGGGCCTTGCGCAGGTTCATCACAAGTATGATGAATCAATCGAGGACGTGAAGGTGAAACCAGGTTATGACCTGAATTACATCGAGTCCTGCGGATTTTTCATGGATATGAAAATCATCTTGAAGACCTTCGGGTCAGTGGTTTGCAACAAGACCTCTGATGTAGGTGCCCCATCCGACGATAAATCTAGGATCATTTGAAAAGAACAAGTTCACCACGAATTTGAGGCTGTCCCGGGGTTATCTGGTAGATTAGCCCTATAGGCTACATATAAGGTTGGGCTCCGGTCGCCGCCCTCTCCTCAAGCTCCATCAGGATAATGCCCGCCGGGCCACAGATCCCGGTGAGGAGCAGGGGGAACCATCCCATATCCCAATCATTTCCGGCAGATATCCTACCGGGCTTGGGTGGGGTTTGGAAAAAACAGGCCTGAAGGCCGAAGTCATAGTTTGTCCGTTGTGAGGGGATACTGGCGGACGGGAATTTTGGTTGGGGCAGGGTGTCAAAAATTATTAATTAGAGGCCTTGACAATTTGTCTGGGAGGCGTATTATATCAGTCTTGCCATGTGGAGACGCACGTGTTTCCTTAGGCAATTTGAACCGATTCGATCGGGCCCTTAAGAGGTGGGTTTGCTGAGACCCGTTTCGTTCTTTGAAATCTGAATAGAGAGCCAAGAGAGTTCCGTCCTGAGCGGCGGGATCTCTGAATAGGTAGCAGGTACTCTGTCGGGTATCGGGGAAGGATGGTTCCTTAAGGGGATCGTCGGGATCCGGATACCTGATTCCTGGATAGAAAAAATCCTAACGAATAATCAAAAGTTCAAACTTCATTTGGAGAGTTTGATCCTGGCTCAGAATGAACGCTGGCGGCGTGGATTAGGCATGCAAGTCGAACGAGAAAGCATCCTTCGGGGTGTGAGTAGAGTGGCGAACTGGTGAGTAACAGGTGGGTAATGTGCCCTGAAGTGGGGGATAACCCGGGGAAACCCGGGCTAATACCGCATACGGTCATGCTGACTATGGTCTACATGACTAAAGACTTCGGTTGCTTCAGGATCGGCCCGTCCCTGATTAGCTTGTTGGTGGGGTAAGAGCCCACCAAGGCGACAATCAGTAGCTTGTCTGAGAGGATGGTCAG
>CAYYNQ010000098.1:0-3042 GCA_964473105.1 uncultured Candidatus Sumerlaeota bacterium
TGCTTGGTCAACGGCGTCCCCTATCCGTAAGGGGGGATGGCAGTTACGGTTTCGGCGGTGACGGCTTGAGCGGTGACGGTAGAACCTTCAAGCCCTGCCTCTCTAAATAAGCTATCAAGTTTTTCCGTATTTCGTCGCGCGACATCTGCGGCTCGATTGTCATAAGCTCCACTTTTTTCAAGGGCTTCGATTCCGTCGATAGCTTTGATTCCGTCTTTGGTTCTTGTTTCTTCATAGGTATTGAAATTAAATATCCCTTCCTGATCTCCCGCTTCTGCTATATACAGAGCCTCTTTCGTTGTATCTACTCTAACAGTTGCATCAAGATAAAGTAATCCATCATCGTTGTTAAGCCCACCGCCAGAGATCCTAATTCCCCTCATTCGCCATCTTCCGATATTTCTCATACGCCTTCTGTTCCTCCGGGGTATAATCCGGCGCAGCGATCACGGCTCCCTTGAATTCTTGCTTCGGCCCATCCCATATCTCACCTCGCCTGTCCGTCTGGCCCAGATACTGCTTGCCCAACCATATCAGCATCGTCACGTTGCCCTTCTCGGCGGCTTCCCACTGCATCCGCATCAGCTTCAGCTTCTTGCCCGCCCTTTTTTTATCCACCAATCCGGAAAATCGCTTTCTGATGGTAGATTCATCGCATCCAAAGTAATCCGCGATATGGGCGATCGCGTTCCCATCTAAGGCCATATCCTCGACCACTTTCTCGTCGATATCCAGCGGTGGGCGACCGATCCGTTTGCTGATTTTTGTCTGTGCCATTCATTATTCACTGCCTTTCATGTGCTTGACCAATATAGCATATCTTGTTCTAGGCGGGGCATGAGATCGATATTTCTGATTTATAAAAGAATCCCCGACCGCCGAAGCAGCCGGGGAGAATGTTTCCGGAATGTTTCCGAGAACGGGGCTGGAACCACCCAGCACTTCATCATGACGAGGTCTGGGCAGGTAAATGCAGGCGCTTCTTCGGTGTGTTTAAGTCCATAAAACCCCGATGCAGCGTTAATGCAGCAACCGTGCAGTTATTCCAGCCATATTCCAGACAAAGAGGAATTACGCGTCTAAAACATACTCGATAGCAGGCTACTGATATTAAGTGATTTGAGTTTTTGGAAGCTGGCTCCGGCGGTTGGACTCGAACCAACAACCAACGGATTAACAGGCACGCCTCAAGATACTGTCAATGCTTGATTTGTAACAAATTAAAACTGTCCGAACCACAGCGACGCCCCTCCCAAGACACCACTAGGCCCAAGCAAGTGGCACATGATATGGCACACTCTTTTTGTGCTCAGCAGAAAGAAGCGTCCATATCAAAATATAAGCGGCATATACCATGGCGCTGTTCATACTTCATGGAGTTATAAATTTACAAAATGCTACACTCAGCCGACACGCTCCTAAAATACAAGAAACTTAAACGACAATTGGGAATGCCCGAATACCAAGTTAAGGGTGCCCTGGAATCCATCTGGCACCTGACCCTTCGCGAGACTCTCGATGGCGGCATCGGGAGGTTGTCAAACGAGGATATTGCAGCCTGTATCGAGTGGGAACATGACCCGGATATGCTGATCGAATCCCTGGTGAAAACGGGCTGGCTGGATAGATGTGATCGTCACAGGCTCGTCATTCATGATTGGCCGGACCATTGTCCAAGATTTGTGCATGGAAATCTCAAGAGGCATGGAAGAATATTTGCAAATGGTTCCAAACCTGCTTCGAGGAAACGTGCTAAGGATCAGTCTGCTAAGAGCAACCCGCCATCAAAACAAAACATAACAAAACATAATAATAACAATACATCCCTCTTCGAGGGAAATAATAATTTCTCCCCAGACCCCTCCTTTACGCCCATTTCAGATACAGAAGTTAAAAAGATACTCGAGATGAACAAGCCAAGATAGTCGAGAAGGGGTGTCTCGCTCGATTTGCGGAACTTTATGAATAAAACACGACCGAAGGTATGGGTTGGAAAATAAAAAGTTATCATGGGCGTTTATTCAAGGAGCGGCTAATCGTATGAACGGAAAAATGCAGCGAAAGATGCGATGGGTAATTTCGTTTGGTTATCTGGATCAGGCCGACACGGGATCAAGCGTATTGCTTGTGAACATCGTTGATCTGGGTTGGGGGAGGGCGTCCCGAATTCCACACTGGGAAGGCGTCATGACCGAGCCCCCAGACGCGCGCGCGTAATTTTCACGATGATCATTAAAAACTGAGAGGATCGAAAAATGGATGCCAGACCCGGACCCCAAAATCAGAAAAAGCAGATCCAGAGACAAGAGGTGCCTCTGAAGCCAGATTTCCTGAAGGATTTCAGGGCCGCCGACCAGTGGGACAGGATCGAGACGGATTTCAAGTCGCTCGGGCTTCGCCGACAGGACTCACCAACGGTCGCGGCCTATCTCATGGCTTATTACAGGTTCATCCAGGCGGAAAAAACCATTGAGGAAGAAGGATCCACGTATACATCGCCCACGGGCGTGATCAGGCAGCGGCCAGAAGTGGGTATCGCCCAGAAGTATCTGCAATTGGTTAAGCAGCTCGGCGCAGAGATTGGCCTGAGCCCCGCCGCCAGGAGCAGGATTGATCTGAAGGATTCATCCACAATGGAAGAAGATCCGGGGGAATCGATTGAAGATTTTGTAAGGAGTTTTCAATAGGCGCCGCTTGATTCTGTCCTGCCCTTAGGCCACAATACGCCCACAAGTTCGCCCCATACATATCAAGGAGCCTGTTAAGATGAGAAGTTCATACCGTATCCTTCTGCTCATTCTGGGGATGTTCCCCCTGATGTCGACTCTGGCGTTCAGCGTCCCGGGCTTAATCAGCTACAAGGGCCAGCTGACCGATTCCTCTGGAGGGCCCATAACGACCCCGGTGGACGTGACGTTCACGCTTTGGGATGCAGAGACCGGCGGCAACCAGCTGGGGTCGGGCTTCAGTGACACGGACTCCGTGACTCCGAATGCCGATGGCATTTATGACACGCTGATCGGCGATGACGGCGGGGACATG
>CAYYNQ010000099.1:0-2677 GCA_964473105.1 uncultured Candidatus Sumerlaeota bacterium
TAGACGATGGACTGAAGGGAATGACCGGGTAATGACTTGGGTATCTGTGTTCCGGCTATTTCGCAGAAGGTGGGGAATAGATCGAGAGTCGTGACTAGCAACATCCATTTCTGCCCACTCTTAGCCCCGGGCCAGCGTATAATCATGGGGATTTTTACTCCACCTTCATAAGAGGTTCGTTTCCCCCGCAGAAGATCGGCGCCGTGATCGCCAATATAAATCACCACAGTGTCTTTGGATTTTCCAGCTGCCTCAAGAGCGTTGAGTAGTTCACCAATGTATGAATCCAAGCGCATCATACAATTGTAATAGTCAGCAGTCTGCTGGCGTAACTCAGGGTGATTGATTCCCATGTAAGGAATGGCATCCACATCCTTGCCCGTTAGGGGTTTCGCCGGAAGTTTATCAACCGTCTTTATAAAAGGGCGATGGGCATCAGGATAATTTACCTGCAGATAAAATGGTTGGTCGCTTTGCTTGATAAACTTTGCTGCATTCTCAACATAACCGGCCATATTCTTGCGGCTGAAGTTGGCACTGGGGATGGTCTTAAAATCAAATGGGAAGGCGCTCTTGGGGTTGATGTGCAATTTACCGATAATGCCGGTGCGGTAACCCGCCTTACCAAGGGTCTTCACCACGTTCTTTATCTTACCTGAGTACATCGCATATTTCCAAGTGGCCAACCCAATCTGCCCATTCTGGTGAGGGTAAAGCCCCGTCAGAAAAGCAGCACGTGACTGTGAGCACCCTGCTTGAGGAACGTACGCATTGCGAAACAAAGTCCCCTCTGCTGCCAGTTTATCAAGGTGAGGCGTCTTAACCGGAGCCCCGTAACATCCAATCTCAGGCCCGTTATCTTCTGAAACAATGAATAGAATGTTGGGTTTTGCTGCTTCAACAACCCAAACCAACAAACACAAAAAAAGCAGTATAGCTATTCGGTTCATGTTTCGCTAATCAGCAAGTATTTCTGATAAATTATTCAGCCTAAAAGGTTACGGAATCACTCCATCTTTAAAGCTCAACAAAGAATTAATTTAACATTGAAAAAAAAGAATGTAACCTATTTCCTTCCTGAACAGTATAGCACTAACATAATAATAGTAGTAATGAGAATGAGCATTAAATTAAGATTCTTTGCAATCGCTATGGTTTTGAGTTTTGGCCTCAATGGATGCATGGCGCCCAGCCATAAGGCAGATGTATCAAGTGACGGAAATCTAACTGTCGGCACAGTCCAAAAAGAAATCAAGAAAGGCATGTCTGGAGCCGAAGTAGCCACAACTCTTGGCTCACCCAATATCATAACCTCCGATGCCCAAATGCGAGAAACTTGGGTTTATGATAAAATCACCACCGAAGTTACAAGATCAGAAAGTGCGGCAGGAATTCCTCTGCTGACATTCGGAGCATCGGGATCAACATCAAAGAGCCAAAAAACCCTGACGGTCGTTATCAAATTTGATGAGAATTCCAAGGTAAGAGAGTTTGCCTATCACACATCTCGCTTTTAGCCCTTTGACTCAAGTGATTAAGCCGGCTTTCACGATACTCAATAGTCTGGTTCTGGTTCTATATATAACTGGGTGTGAAACGACTACACCCGAAGACGCTCTTAAGTGGAATGAGGGCACCATGCAAAGTCGTCAAATGCAGAGCCGTTACTTTGAAACTGCTGATGAAAAAAAGATTCTTCGAGGTTGCGCGCTACTACTCCAGGATTTGGGTTTTAATTTAACGGCCAGTGAGAGTGCGGTTGGTTTAATCAACGCGCAGAAAGACCGGACTGCAGTGGAAACTGATCAAGTGGTAGGCAAGGTATTGGCAGCCATTTTTCTCGATACGGATGTTCAGATTGATGCCCGCCAGAAGATCCAAGCGTCGATAGTAACTCGTCCACAAAAAGGAAAGATCATTGTCCGGGCCACTTTCCAGAGGATTGTGTATGACGATCGGGGATATGTAAGCAAACAGGAGCCCCTGAATGAACCAAGTTATTATCAGGAATTCTTTGATCGATTAGCCAAATCACTCTTCCTCACCGCTCACGGAATTTAAGTTCATGTTAAAGCAGCTATTTTTTCTCGTTATATTCGCCGGGCTATTTTGCTCCTGTGAGTCATCAAAAGATGAACTTTTTAGTGCTGAACAAGCCGTCCGGTTGCGGCAAATACAAACGCGCGCCTTTGAAACAACCGATTTGAATAAATCTGCCCGGGCTGTGATGGCAACCCTGCAAGACTTGGGTTTTGTCATCGAAAATGCCGACGCTGAATTGGGTATCGTGAATGCAAGCAGACTGGACGGTTACAGGCTAAAAATGACCGTCACCATCCGTCCCTACGGTAAAGATGAAAAACAACTATTGATCAGAGCCAGCGCCCAACACGGACTAAAGGCTATATCGGATCCTGAACCTTATCAGAATTTCTTCACTTCACTCTCCAAGGCACTATTTCTGGAAGCCCAGCAGATAAAGTAGATTGCCGGCAACTGTATGAGGTTGTCAGTTCCCCGATTCTTCAGGCGCAAGGATTTCCATCTTACTAACCTGCAGACCAACCGAATCCCATAGGGAATGACACCAGACGCTGCCAACCTTGAGGTCGAACGGGTTTTTTGCCAGACCCGCAGCCCATTTCTTTAATGAAGGATCCAGGTGATACTCTTCCGG
>CAYYNQ010000100.1:0-3324 GCA_964473105.1 uncultured Candidatus Sumerlaeota bacterium
TACGGCGGCCATCAAAAGCTGTCAAATGATGAATTTGAAAGATTTTCTTGGAGCACAGCAGGGACTGCATCGCTCAAACAAAACGTTAAAAAATGTTAACCTCCTCCTGCGAGCTTGTCGCCCACACGATTTTGGCGTATAGTGTAAACAAACAGTAGTACTTGGAACGTCAAACCATGAAGCAACAGCGTCGGCACCACGGTTTCACCCTCATAGAGTTACTCGTCGTCATAGCGATCATCGGCATCCTAATGTCCATTCTTCTGCCCGCCCTCACCCGAGGCAAAGCCCAAGCCCGCCAGCGGAAATGTGAGAGCAACCAAAAGCAGATTGGCACGGCCTACGAAATGTACGCGCAGGAGAACGAGGACTACCTACCCACCGTCCGCGGTGTTGCCGGTGTAGGTGGCAAAATGGGCACCTTCCGCACCCCGCCGCGCGTGGCGGCATTATATGGCTCCAACACTCCAGAAAACCAACGGCCGCTCAACCAATACCTGAAGAATCCAGAGATATTCAAATGCCCGTCGGACTTAGGTGGCGGGGCCTACAACGTTCGCAATTGTTTCGAGGCCTTGGGCACCAGTTACCAACCACAAGTGGCCGATGACATGTTTCGTGTCAAACATATCTTGGGCGAAGTCACCGAGGTGTCCCCTAATGGTGCCGCCAACTACTGGGGAACATCACTGACCACTGCCGAGATCAGCATGAGCTCGGCCAACAAAATTATGCAGGGCGACTGGAACTGGCCTTTTGATGACAGCTTCGACGTCGGCGGAGCCAAGACCAAGAAGAGCTCGAACGCCGCGCGCAACAATGTAACGTGGCACGCTCGCTCTGGAAAACGTGGTCACGTCATGCTCTTTGGCGACAACCATGTGGAATTCTATGTTTTCCCAGAAGCCGCGCAGATGAAGCAATGGGCTCTGCCACCGCCTGATGGAAACATGCCACCCGTTGACGCCAGATTTAAATGGTGGTGAAGCTTGTTGCTCGCACTCATCTGGCCCTCTTCAACCTTTTTAGCTCAGTCGCTTCAGCGCGGTCGGCGTAGAACTTATCCAACGGGAAACAACCACTTAATAGACCATTGCGTGGTGCTGTTGTGCAATCACTGAAGGTGCGACAAATTAAATGTTTCTCCAGCATTTTCCCGCCAAGGATATCCGCTGGCAAGTGTGGGTATGACAGCACCATTCGACCCAGCCCCGTCATGTCTGCCCAACCCTCACGAACTGCTGCCCCTGCCACGTGCGGCAGGAATTCCTGCAAATAACTATAACCCGTTCCAATCAACATCATCCCTGCGGGCAACCTTGTTCGTAGTTGCCGTGCCACGCCCAGCAACCGAGCCACATCAATCAAGGGGTCATGGGCTGGTTGATAACCATCACTGGGCGGATACGCCGCTGGTCGCTGGCAGTGTGGGTTGTAATAAGGTGAGCCCCCTGAAATATTCAATAGTTTCACACCCAATTCGGCACAAAGTTCGATGAACTGGAATGTTTCTGACAAATCGATGCTCGTCGGCGCTTCATGATCGATGCCAAACTGAAACGGGTACGGCAACGCAAACTCTTCAGGAACACCCGGCCCCAGCTTGCCCGACTTGGATTGCTGCGGGTCGGCCCGGTGTGGCACCAAGTCAAACGCGCTCACGCGCACGCCCAAGTCAATATTGTTCCCATCAGAACGAATGCCAGCCACAATTTCACGCAGGATGCGTGTGCGATTATCAATGCTTCCTCCGTAACGCCCCGGCCGAGTATGAGCGCCAAGGAATTCATGCAGCAAGTATCCGTGGCAATGCTTGATATCCACAAAGTCCGCCCCCGCATCTCGCGCAACCCGAGCAGCTCTAACAAAATCACCCACCAAGTCCGCCACCTGATCATCTCTTAACACTTGGTCATCACGCGTCACCTGAAAGCGCGCGTCTAATATTGGATGCCGGTACGCCACTTGCGGCTCAAACCGCGCCTTGTCGATTGGCCTACAAAAGCGACCCGAGTGCGTCAATTGAAACCCCACCGCCAAATCCTCTGCGTTCCCAAACTTCTCTCGGTGCGCAGAAACCAGCAATTCCCTCAATTCTGAAAGTCCGCCAAGGTTATTTTTCGTGATAATCAACTGGTTCGGGTTCGCCCTCCCTTCCGGGCGTACCGCCATCGCCTCCCCGCCGTAAATCAGCTTGGCGCCACTCTCACCGACCCGCTTCCAACGGCGCCTCACTTCGTCCGTAGGTCCGCCGGTGGCAGTGCCATCCCAGCCTTCCATCGGATGAATGGCAAACCGGTTGCCGACGATCTTTCCGTTCACCTTTACCACCTCCAAGGATTCTCCCAAGGCTGCCACATCCGGGTTATCATCGCAGGGTATCTCCACGCCGAGCTCCGCCACGTGCGCGCGGAAATCCGTTGCAGTTTTCAGCGAAGGAAGACGCGTGAGTTTAAACAATTCAGCCATAGCAGACCGGACATCGCAGGCAGGGCAATGGCAAGCGGGCGGTTTTCACGGGGAGAATTGATCGGCAATGGAGCGAAGGATTTCCAGGTCGCTACTCGGGCGTGAAGGGGATTGGGGATGCGTCGCATCACTGTCCAGCCAACCCCGCAGTTTCAGGAACATCGCCGCCGAGTGCTTGTAAGCTGGCACAGGTGCGCGAAAGGTGTAAAAGCCCAAATACTGCAGCCAGTCGTTCAGTTCGTAAAATATCGGATCGCCCGCCGCCCAGGCTGCGTCGCGGCGTGCAAATACATCCGGAGCCATCGTACTCAAACCCAAAAGATAATCGCTGCCATACATCACCATGTCAATTGCCAGATCGTTGCCAGTGAAAACGTGAAAGCCTGGCCGCACTTCGTCGCGCAACTTCAGCCGGCGCCATTCCAGCTCGCGGTTCAGCGAGGAATGCTTGGAGCCAATCAACCGCTCGATACCCAGCAACCCCCGGTACGCTTCCATCGAATAAATCTTACCAAAAGGCGCGAACACGTCGCTCAGTTCAAAACCGATGATTGCGTCCGCGCTCTCGGCAAGTTGCTTGTAGCCTGCCACAATGGCATCGTCACCATGGCCAGTGAGCCCAAAGGATTGGAAGATCACGGGAACTCCGCCGTGCTTCTGTATCATCTCCATTTGGCGAAGGTATTCGTCGGCATTGAATGGCGCCCCCGGCTTGTCGCCCACAAACGCGCCCGCGACGAAGTCCGACGTCCGCGCGCGCGTCAATTCCAGCACACGTGAACGTGTCGAATCGTCAATGAGGTGGCCGAAGCCGGTGTCCATATTCACCGCAGGCGCCAGACCGGCTTCCACCGT
>CAYYNQ010000101.1:0-12451 GCA_964473105.1 uncultured Candidatus Sumerlaeota bacterium
TTCTTCCGGCTTGACCCATTCAGGAAGACGTAATTCCAGATCCAGGTCCTGCTTGGCCCTGACATCGACACGACCGGCATAGGGGATGTGGCTGTCAATGTCAGCCCATTTCGATGCGCGATTGAGCAGCAGATGTACACGAAGTTGGCCGTCATCAAACGAAAGCATATCCCTCCACACGTGATAAAGCGCACGGGCACCGGCCGCTGAGCAGCAGTTCTGGCCGGTGATGCCTGTATCACCCGGCCTGCCGACAAAGTCATTGACCGAGGAAACCCCACCCCAGCTGCCCAGGCATCTTTCCGCCACCTGGTCCGTCGTATTCCAGCCTCTTTTGATCAAATCGAGGAATCGATCCTGCCACTGGACCTCTGAATGGTCCAAGCGCCCGTCGGTCAGCCACTGGACCTGGGTCAACTGATTTTCGGCCAATCCATTTCTCACCCATCGATCCACGTCATCCCATTTATCGGTACCCCGTTTTGAAAACTCAACAGCCGCATGAATCATCCCGACCAGTCCGCAAATCTCCATCGTCATTTCCGGGATTCCCCAGTAGTTGATTGGCGAAGGGAGGGCCTCGGTCGCACGATAGCCGGCCTGCACCTGTTCCTCGGAAGGAATGAACGGCGCCTCGGGAATAAATCCCGATAAAGATTCCATCCGGCTGACCCCATAGTCATAAGCCTTGAGGGCCAGACCCAGCAATTCCTCGTCCTCGGTCCCAATTATCTGCATAGCATAAGAGATGACACAGGCCCGGGCCCCGCAATGAGCCATGGACGCCTGTCCCCCCGGCTGGCCATTGGGTTCATTGGGCCAGTCAGTCAACCATGTCCCATCCCCTGCATACATTTTTGCATCCCGCAGACAATAACGCACATGGGTTCTGGCCAGTTCGATGGCTTCCGGATCATTCATCGCGCGGCCATATTGGAATAATTGAATCACGTGAACCGGCCCGGCACCTCCCCCGATGGGTCGGGATTCCGGCGCACCGTAAAAACCCTGGATGCGGGATCTTGTCTTTGTCTTCAACCAGTTCGCATGGGTCTTGGCAAACTCATGCCAGGGACCTGAGGGATCCAGCCGGGCGTATATACACAGGCCGATCAGCCCGCAATCGATGGGATTGGGGATCTGCTTCAGCTCTTTCTGGGAATTTCCTTCGGGCAACATCCATGGCCGGCCTGTATTGGGGTAATAAAGCAGCCCGTCTGGTCCCCGCATTTTCAGGAAATTTTTCATAACCTCGTATTCGACATCCAAATTTTGGTCGCTGCCACAGATGGTGCGAGCCAGCGTGAGGGCTTCGAAGTAGATCTCCTGCATTCCATATTCAACCGGATAATGTATGAACATGGGTGGTTCAGCCATGAGAAAGACCATGAAATACGGGAAATAGTCACTGGCTGGATTAAGCATCCGCGTCAAGGCGTTGACGGACAACCGGGCCCGTTCAGCCAGATCGAATGTGGCCGGCACCCATGCCTGATATCGTTGGCCCGGGTATATCGGCCGCCGGACCTCGGGGATATCCGGATTGATGTAATGAATCGATCCGGTGGGGGTGGGATCCGGAACAACTGACGGGGCACCGGTGGCCGGCGAGTCGGATCCGTAGGCTGGACGGAAAGGTATTAGAACCACAATTGCCAGAAAAAAACTTAATCTCAATTCACACTTCTCCTTGATCCGGTTTTTCCGAAGGAGACAGACCCAAAACCTGTACGCTCGATCGGGCGATCATGTATGGAATCTCCGTAATGCTAATATACAAAATATGAACGTATTTTCCAGCTCTGTCGAACTGCCCTTTTACGACCCTGGAAATACCCGGCAGAAGTGAGGGATAACTTGATGAATGCCGAACAAACAAGACGAAGTGCGATTGAAGCGATCGAGAATCGAACGGGCAACCGGTCGGAAAAAATCGCTTTAATTGACCTCAACGATCACCAGAAAGTCGGGATCAAGGGCCCGGGGGTATATGAATGGCTTAAAACCCGGCGTATTGAGTGGCCCGACAAAATTTACGGGGTCATTTATGACGATGAAGGATCGCTTCTTGCCCGCGTAGGTGAGGACGAGGTGATCATCGAGTCCCCGTCGAATGGAAAACTCGTTGCAAAGGCCGAGGCAGCGCTTCAGTCACATCCTGCCTGCGTCTATCGCGTCGAGCAACAGGCCTCGACATTCCTTCTGAAGGGCAATGCCGCACCCGCAGTCTGGCGTCAGGTATGTGGTGTTGATATCCCCGCGGAACTGCCGGAACGCATCCTTTACACCCGGGTCGCCGGGATATCCTGCGGCATCATCCCGGAAGTCATCGATGACAACCCGGCCTGTCGGGTCTGGGTCGACTACAGTCTCGCACCGGCATTCTTTGATACCTTGACCGAAATCGCTGAAGAAGAAGGGCTGGTATAGGATGCTCGTGTCATCCGAAATCCTGATATTCTGGATGAAATTTTCTTCATCAGGATGATACAATCAAGCAGGATAGGGACGTGTGCTTGAATCACCGGGTATCCTCCATGAGATGGGAAAGGGTGGGATAATGATAAGGTTCGCAGTTATGTTTGTCCTCATTTGCGCTGTGCAGGCCAATTTGCCGGCAGAGAAGAACATCAACGGCGTGCATGTCCTGATGACCCTTGAGGAACTGGTCAACCCGGCATACTCGGCGGTCATGGTGGTGGACATGCAGAATGAGATGGTCTCCACCGAGGGCCAATGCAGCCGCCCGGACCGGTCCATCCCGCCGGACCCCTCGAAACACGAGGTTGTATCTCACCTGAAGGAGGCCACCCGGAACCTGCAGAAACTGCTGGCTGCCGCGCGTCAATTGGAATTACCGATCGCCTACGCCGAGTACATTCATGAGGACAGAAACGGCAAGATGCTGGTGAACGGCCCGGAATACTGGACCCATCGCAACGGGGAATGGGTCCTGAGTATCGTCGAGGGGACCTGGGGTTCGAGGACAATTGACGAATTGACGCCCCGAAAGGGCGACATCATGATCCGCAAGAGTTTATCGGATGCGTTTCATAAAACCAGCCTGACGGATCAGTTGAATGCAAAGGGCATCAAGTGCCTGCTGATAACCGGAATCGCCACCGGGGGCTGTGTGTTTGCCACGGCAATGGGTGCCATGGAGGATGGATTTTATCCGGTGATGATCACCGATTGCATGGACCAGAGCAAGATATCCCATGACTTCATGGAGGGCCGCTGGCCGAAATTCACCTCGGAACAGGTCATCTCCACATGGCAGGAAATGAAGGCCCATTCCAGCTCCAGCAGGTCTAAACCGGAGCGGGAATGACTCGAAATGGCTTCAATTCCCATGGATTCACTGCTGACTGATTCGGGCCCGCCGGCTGGCTTGATATCGGGCTCTTTTTAATTTGCAACCTGCATCGCAGGAACATTGATCATGACGCAACTTACCGATGAAGAAAAAGGGATCTACGAATGGCAGATCCGGCTGGAGGATTTCGGTGAGGAAGGCCAGCGAAAATTGCGACAGACCGGGGCGCTGGTCTCACGCGTAGGCGGACTGGGGGGACCGGTGGCCCAGCAACTGGTGGCCGCAGGTTTCGGCAAGGTCCTGCTTGCCCATGCCGGCGATCTCAAACCGGGTGACCTCAACCGGCAAATCCTGATGCGTTACGATGGATTGGGCCACCCGCGGGCCGCCATGGCAAAGCAGCGGCTATGGGAATACAACCCAAACGTTGAAGTGGAGGCTCTGTCCGAGAATATCCACGAAGACAATGCGGCTGATCTCGTTTCAAGGGTGGATATCGTGTTTGACTGCGCACCCCTGTTCCCCGAACGCATGTTGATGAACCGGGAATGCTTTCGGCAGGGAAAACCCATGATCGACAGCGCCGTTTATGGCATGGAGGGACAGGTGACCACAATCATTCCCGGGCAAACCCCCTGCCTTGCCTGTCTTTACCCGGAGGATATATCCTCCTGGAAGCGGCAGTTCCCCGTCTTTGGCGCGGTGTCGGCGATGGCGGCTTCCATCGCAGTGGCTGAGGCGATCAAGCTGCTGGCCGGCATGGGGCCTTCACTGGCCGGGAAGGTCATCTATTTCGACCTGCGGAAAATGCATTTCCAGACCGTGACCATTGCCCGCCAGCCCGACTGTGCCGTCTGCGGGAGGGGGACCTGAAATGCGGGGCCCTCTGAAACCAATCCTGATTTCAAGTGCGGTCGTCTCCATCCTGGTCGCGGTGCTGCTGTGGGATTCACCGCGCAGCAGCAATAAAACCACGACGAGCGAGTCGCTCCTGATGTATTGCGCCGCCGGGATCAAGAATCCGGTCGAGGCACTGGCGAGGGCTTATGAAGCGGAATACGGAACCATGATCCGGCTTGAATATGGCGGGTCTGGAACGCTGTTGAGCCGGCTCCGCGTGGCCCGCTTGGGAGACCTTTATCTCGCCGGTGACAGCAGCTTCATTGAGATTGCACGCGACCAGGACTTGGTGGCCGAGGCCATCCCCATCGCCCGAATGCGGCCGGTGATCGGGGTGCGCAAGGGTAACCCGGATGGGATCACCACAGTTCGGGACCTGCTGCGTGAAAATGTCAGGACAGCTCTCGCCAATCCGGATGCCGCATCAATCGGCAAACAGACCCGGATTCTGCTTGGACAAATGAACCTTTGGGACCCCGTCGAGGCGGTGGTCACCGAACGCGGGGTGTTCAAGCCGACGGTGAACGAGGTGGCCAATGATATCAAGCTGGGAACGGTCAAAGCAGGGATTGTCTGGGATGCGACTGTCAACCAGTACCCTGAACTTGAGGCCGTCGAGATCGAAGGAGCTGCTGATTTCAGCAAACAGGTGACCATCGGTATTCTCAAATCCTCACAACAACCCGGCACGGCGCTTCATTTTGCCCGGTATCTGGCTGCCCGTGACAGGGGGGGGACGGTTTTCGACCGCATGGGCTTCGTCCCTGTCGAGGGGGACGACTGGGCGGAACGCCCCCAGATTGTTTATTACAGCGGGGCCGTCAATCGAATTGCGATTCAGGAAACCATCAGGGACTTCGAGGAACGTGAAGGCGTCGATATCAAGACGGTCTATAACGGATGTGGGATCCTGGTCGGACAGATGAAGCTGGGACAGCGACCTGATATCTACCATTCCTGTGACCGGACGTTCATGCGCGGGATAGAAGGGCTCTTCCGCGATCCCATCACCTTGTCCATGACACCCATGGTCATCCTGGTGGCACAGGACAATCCCCATGGGATCCGGGGGTTAAAGGATCTGACTCAACAGGGATTAAAGGTGGGCGTTGCCAACGAACAGCAAAGTGCGCTCGGTAAACTCACTGCAGACCTGCTGAAACAACAGGGTCTTTTCGACGCCGTGCAGGCAAATGTGGTCACGAGAACACCGACTGCGGATCTGCTGGTCAACCAGATCATGACGGGATCGCTTGACGCGGTTGTCGTTTACCGGGCCAATGCCGTGGTTGTCAGCGACAAACTGGAACTGATCCCCATTCAAAAGCAGGGGGCCAACGCGATCCAGACCTTTGCAATCGGCAAAAACAGCCAGCACAGGCTGACAGCTGAACGCCTCTTCGATGCCATTCAAACCTCAGCTTCAATCGATCGTTTCCAGCAGGCCGGATTTGACTTCAAGCTGAAAATAGCCGGAAACAGTGAGTCCCGGGATGAATGAATTCGGGTCAACACCTCCTGCACCGGAATCCATGTCACAACCCACGGACAGGAAGGTTGGCTCGGACCGGGTTTTTATCTCAACATTCATTGGCTTGAGCGCACTGTATATCCTGCTGATTGCCGCCATGCTGATCGCGGATGCCGGCTTTGTCACGCTGGATGATTTCAAGTCGGCCCTGGCCAGCCGTGAAATTCGATATGCCATCAAGCTGAGCCTGATTTCATGCACCCTGACTGCCATCCTGTCACTGTGGATCGCGATCCCCATCGGTTACCTGATGTCGCGTTACCCTTTTCCCGGCAAGAACCTCATGGATGCCATCCTTGATATCCCGATCGTCCTGCCCCCACTGGTGATCGGCCTGAGCCTGCTGATCCTGTTCCAGACCGGCCTCGGTCAATCCCTGGAACAGCTGTTTCAGTTCCTGGCCCTGGAGATTTTCGGGATCCAAACGGGTATCACCTATCAGGTCCCGGCAGTTATCCTCGCCCAGTTCATGGTTGCATGCGCCTTTGCGGTCAGGACCATGCGGACGACCTTTGACCAGATCAACCCGCGACAAGAGCAGGTCGCCCGGACGCTGGGTGGAACCCGCAGCCAGGCGTTCTGGATGGTCGTGCTCCCCCAGGCCCGTCGGGGTGTACTGACCGCGGGGACCCTGGCGTGGTCACGCGCCCTGGGTGAATTCGGCCCGATCCTGGTCTTCGCCGGGGCCACGCGCATGCATACCGAGGTCTTGCCAACGACCATCTTCCTTGAACTGAGTATCGGGAACATTGAGGCGGCGGTGGCCGTCTCGATGCTGATGGTTCTGGCTGCGCTGGTGGTACTCGTTGTCGTCCGAATGTTCGGCAATCAACCGATCGCCCGGCACTGGGGGGATCTGAAATGATCGAGATCCGGGATCTTACCGTCCGGCTGGGGCGCTTTACAATCGAGGACATCGCCCTGAAAGTGTCGACAGGCCAATATGCCATTCTGATGGGACGAACCGGTTGCGGGAAGACAACTTTACTGGAGGCCGTTTGCGGCCTGCGCCGCCAGACGGCCGGAACGATCCGCCTGATGGGGCGCGAGGTCAGTCAACTCAAGGCTGCTGAACGTGGTGTCGGCTACGTGCCCCAGGACACCTGCCTGTTTCAGACCATGAAAGTTCGGGACAACCTCGCCTTCGCCCTGCAGATCCGAAAATGGCCCCGGCAGGAGATCAACGCCCGCGTGGAGGAACTCGCCGAACTGCTGGGCGTAAACCACCTGCTCAATCGACATCCCCATGGCCTCAGCGGCGGTGAATCTCAGCGCGTTGCCCTGGGTCGCGCCCTTGCCTTTCGACCCAACGTCCTGTGCCTGGATGAACCCCTGAGCGCCCTGGATTCCGACACACGGGATGAAATGTATCAGCTCTTGAAATCAATTCAGGCACACACCGGCGTGACCACACTTCATGTCACGCATAACCAGGAGGAGGCAGCCCACCTGGGCGACTGCTGGTTCCGCTACAACATGGGACGTATTGACAGCCTGGGGGAAGTTGATGATATACAGGGGATGAGTTCTGAATCATGAAACCTGTCCTGAAGATGATGATCTGCTTGCTGATCTGGAGTCCCGTCATGCACCGGCAGGCCGAAGCCGTGACGGCGGATGAAATGGTCAAGACGACAGGAGTCTCCCATGGTATCTGCTCGATCCTGGGTGCAAAAGGAAGCGATCTGGGCCTGAAGCTGGCCCAGTCCGGGGATTTCATGGTCCACGTGATCGGCCTCAACACCGAGGCTGTCGCAATGGCCCGGAAGGATGTTGATCAGCAGGGTCTTTACGGCAAAAAGATTATTGTTGAAAAGGGAACCCTGAATCCGCTGCCCTATGCCGACAACCTCATCGACCTGGTTATCATCCTGAACCCTGCAAAGGACAGGGTTGATGACCTGTCGTTCGCCGAGATCATGCGTGTCCTGCGTCCTCGAGGACGGGCTGTCCTTGCAGGCAACGAATCAATACAAATAATGATCAACGACCGGCTGGACAGATGGTTGAAATCCGGGACGGGTGGTAATGCGGCCCAGGTTGAAATTGACCGGGATGGCGGGGACGGCCGGGTGCAACTGGTCAAACCTATCCCCCCGGGTATCGACAACTGGAGCCAGTGGTACCATGCACCGGATAACAACCCGGTTTCCGCCGACGAGCTGATCAAGGCACCCTACATAACCCAGTGGATGGGCCGGCCCTTTCACGTGGCCCTGCCCAATGTCACCACCACGGCCGGCGGAAGAATCTTTTTTGCCATGGGTCATATCGCCAACCACGCACGTGAGGAGCCCTGGCTGAACACGCTGCTTGCCCGTAATGCCTATAACGGCACCCATTTATGGACACGCAAACTCAGTGAAAATTACATGGTGCACCGTTCGGCCTTCATCGCCACCAATGATGTTTTTTACCTGATTGATCCGGACGATGGGAAGGGTTGCCTCGCGTTGAATCCCGAGACAGGCGAAGAGCTGCAACAAATCGATCCGAAGGAAATCAGTGGTGAATGGAAATGGATCGCAATGAGCCATGGTGTTCTCTACGGCCTGGCGGGCGGGCATCCGGATCGTGTTGAAACCACCCGAATTCGCACGTCCATGCCACACTGGGACTGGAATGCACTCAGCCGGGGTTATTATGAGAAACGGGTTCCCTGGGGTTTCGGTGCCACGCTGTTCGCATATGACCTGGAGGCCGACCGGCTCCGCTGGGTTCACCAGGAGGATACCCCGGTCGACTCCCGCGGCATGGCCATGGGAGGAGGAAAGGTCTTTTTTCATGCCCCGGACCGGCGGGTCGGCTGCCTTGACGACCTGACCGGAAAAGTCCTCTGGGCCAATGATGATTCCCATGTCCTGAAACTCATCAATCAACGTGGACACGGCATTCCACACGGCAATCCGGGATTCCGTTCGTCCTGTTTCACGCTTTACACCCCTCAAGGTCTCTATTTCCAGGCCCAGTCACGCCAGCATCTGGTTGCCCTCTCGGTCGAGGATGGTCACCTGATGTGGAACCGCGAACGTACGTCCAACAGCTCCAATGTGATCTACACCGACAATCACCTGTTTGTGGGCATCGGTCCCAATGCCCACACGATGAAACTCGATCCATCAACGGGTGAATCGATTGAAGATATAGGATTCGCAAAAGGCGCCTTTTGTACCCGGCTGACTGCCACCCCCGATTCCTTCTTTCAGCGGGGATTTTCCGACGGGATCAATCGTTACGATCGTCTTGGCGGCAAGACGCTCAACCAATATGCCCCGCGTCCGGGCTGCAACGATGGGGTTATCGGGGCCAACGGCCTGCTGTATGTCGGCCCCTGGCTTTGTGATTGCGCTTATACACTGATCGGCCGCATCTCGCTCTGCTCCGCTGGGGATTTCGAGTTTAAGCAGTCGGCGACTGAAATCGAGCGGCTGGAACGCGCCGACACCGACCTTTCCCGGGTTGCACCGCTGCCGTCGGGCGAACAGGACTGGCATGCCTATCGGGGGGGGAATCGGCACGACGGCAGTTCCCCGGCAACGGTGTCGCTGAGCGTCTGCCCGATCTGGCATACGAATTCACAGTTCGACTATTTCCCGACCGTACCAGTCACGGCCGGGGGAATGGTCTTTCTGGGTGGCGACGATGGCAAGGTTCGCGCCTATGATACGCTCAGTGGTTCGCCGGTCTGGCAGTTCCCGACGGCAGGGCCGATCCTCCAGCCACCCTCGATCTGGGAGGGACGTCTCTATGTCGGTTCAGGTGATGGTGCCGTTTATTGTCTCGAAGCTGTAAGCGGCCGGTTATTGTGGCGATTCCGTGCCGCACCCATCGAGCGCCGAATCATGGTCTACGGGGCATTGAGTTCAACCTGGCCCGTCAACACGGGTGTTCTCGTGCATGAGGGTGTGGCCTATGCCGCGGCAGGCATCGTCGACTACGATGGGACTTATGTTTACGCATTGGACGCCGAGACCGGGGCCATCCGATGGCAGAACTTTTCATCCGGCCACCTGAACAGTGAATTACGCCGAGGCGTTTCCGCCCAGGGCAACCTGGCCCTGGTTGATGGAAAGTTGTGGATCGGAGCGGGGAATACCCTTGGTCTGGCGCCTTTTGATCCGGATACCGGCACTTACGTGGGCCCTGAAGTCGGTGATCAACGGAGGATTGGTGGCGAGGAAGTCGGTGTCTTTGGTGAGGGTTTCCTGCTGCATGGAGGGCGCCTGCGTTATGCTCCGGTCGAACCCATCGTCAATGGGTATCGATTCAAGTTTTTCAGTCAAACACAGGACGGTGGAATCTCGGAGAAGGAACTGACCCTGTCGATGATTACCCCGGCATGGGACACCCGACGACTGGTCTATTTGACCGGACAGAACACAGCGGTGCCGGGTGTACCCCGGGCCATGGATGCTGCCCGGGTCAAGACGCATTTGAAAAATCCCGGGGAACACCCCTCCGCCGATACCCTCTGGGAGGCATCGGCTCTGCATACCATGGAATTTAAAGTTCTCGGCCTAGCATTGGCAAGGGATGCCGTCCTGGCCATCGCGACAAAACCACAACCGCGCACCCGGAAAAATCAGGGGTGGCTCCTTGCGCTGGATCGTGATGACGGTGCGATCCTGTGGGAGGAAAGGCTGCAGGCCGAACCCCGGCTGGGAGGTTTGTGCATCGACCGCGACGGCCGGATTCTCGTCAGCATGGCCCATGGCGGGCTGGCCTGCTTCGCAGGCGGAGCGGGCCTCGAGGCCCATGTGAACCGGTTGGTGAAAATATCCCGGGAAAATGAATCGAACAAACCCTATACATCACACAACCTGCGTTCATGGATCCGGGAATCGGAACACGCAGCCGACCTGAATAAAATCGCGGACGCTCTCAGAGAACTCGGTGACGATCCCCACCAGCCCGAGGCCGAGGGTTACCTGAATCGCTGGAAATTGATCGGCCCGTTTCCTTATGATGAATTCGAGAACAACCTGGAGCGGCCCATGGTCAGCGAACCCGCCGTTGACCTGGAACAGATCCATGACGTGAACGGGCGGGCGCTGCGCTGGAAGGACAGATTCGGTGCCAATCAGCAGGGGATGGTCAGCATCATCGGCCATTATGCCGAACCCCCGACGGCCTATTACGTCCATGCCGAATTTACGCTTCAAAATCCCCGCCCGCTGCAGTTGAAACTGGGCACGAATTTTGAAAGCCTCCTGTGGTGGAACGGTGAACCGGTACACACAGCGGGAAAACCCGAATCGAGACGCATTGCGCCAGGAACGACCCTGCCCGGATTGGTCGGCAGAGAAGGGGTGAACCGCATCCTGATCAAGACAATTCAACCGTGGTGGCGTAATGCAACATTCGTCGGCATCCAGGTCCTCGACCCTGATGGGGAACCCATCAATCTCAAAATCCCGCCCGGCACAATTGAGAACGCTAAATGAAATCAGCAGGGACACATGACAAGGGATTCACCCTGATAGAACTGCTCATCGTGGTCGCCATTATTGCGATCTTGGCAGCCATTGCCGTTCCCAATTTCCTTGAGGCGCAGACCCGCTCAAAGGTTTCCCGCGCAAAGGCGGACATGCGGGCCATCTCGACCGCAATCAGCACCTATATGGTGGACTACAACGATTCCCCCCCCCTGCTTTTCCCGGGAACATTTGCCAATGGAAAAGACGGCCAGTGGCATCACGGTTTTGTCTCTCCCCAGTTGACAACGCCTGTCTCTTACCTCACCAGCCTGCCGAATGACCCCTTCACCAAGCCCATCACCGCCCTTTACGGATTCCCCATGTCACAATACTGGTTCCTGATTACGGGAGAATCCAGATCGGATGTTCCCTATTTTGTTTTTCGGAAGATTGGATGGGTCGGTGTCGGGCTGGATTCCAACCTGCGCCTTTCCGCCCTTGAGTTGCCCTTTGATATACACCGCTGGGGTGGAAGCGCATACGACCGGTTGAAGACCCAGGAATATTTCATGCGATCGGCCGGCCCGAACGAGGCGTTCGACCACAGTGGAATCCTGGACCCCAGTGAACCCGGCAAGGACCTGCATGTCATCGATTATGACCCCACAAACGGGACCGTCTCGCTGGGGGATATCTTCCATGCAGCTTCCGGTGGAGATTAGGACATTGTGTCTTTTATTGCGCCTCCCATGACTCGGTCAGCACAGGCATCCATGAAAAGCGGGAATCGCCCCAGTCTCCCATGATAACCCGCTCCCCCAGGCATGTTCAGGGAAGAAGGATTTCCACGTCATCAAGATAAGCTGTACCCTTCACCGGTTCAACCGTCTGGCTGTCCAGGGCTGCATACAGGGCCAGTGACCTTGCAGATTCAAAGAGTTCGAATCGAAAAATGTTGCGTTGATATCGATGCTCCGTCCATCCCTGCTCCAGTCTGGAAATATGGTCCAGCGGAACTTCCATAATCACATCGCCATGCTTGTCAAAGAACTGTTCCCGCAGGACAAGAGCACCTGAATCCAGCTCGCTGAGCCAGGTTTTAAGCGATATCTTATAATACATCTGGACGTCTTGGGGAAAATCGGTCCTGGCGATCTCGCCTCCCACGATCCTGGGGGAAGACTCGTCCTCGGGCGAGGCTTTCAGGAGCAAACTGTAATCACCGGATGACGCTTCGTCGCAGGTTCGGGAAAAAACATCTGAATGCCTGAGATCGTAAGACAAATA
>CAYYNQ010000102.1:0-106214 GCA_964473105.1 uncultured Candidatus Sumerlaeota bacterium
TGTTCTTTGAGAAAATGCCCTATGAGAATGCCACCGGCGAGGATATCCCTTACGGGTTCATCCATGCTGTTTATGAGGTGGATGACTTCGATACAGTTGTTCGAAAGCTCAGGGAGGATGGGGTGGAGTTCATCATGGGCCCCATGGAAGTAGAGCTTGATTTTGGGAAACGCAAGCTAGTTTTCTTCGACGGTCCCGATGGGATCCGCACCGAGGTGATGCAGGTTACCAGGGACTACGGGAATACATGACGACGGGAGACATGCATTGCATGAGCCTGGACGGGATTCACCACGTCACACTTCTGGTTGACGACTTCGATCATTCCAGGTGGTTCTACGGTGGACTCCTGGAGCTTGAGGAGAAGCCCCGCCCCGCCTTTAGGTTTCCCGGGTTGTTTTATCATTGCGGTGGTCAGGAACTGCACTTGATCGTAGCATCCAGACACATAAACCGCGATGAACTGTTCATCGACATGGGTGAACGGGATTTCACCACCCGAAGGTATATCCACCGCCATGCCGCGTTCATGGTATCCGACCCCGACGCCATCAGGAGTCGGCTCGAGCGGGCGGGGATAGAGATCCTGTTCAGTGAAGATGCGGTTCCGGCGGAGGATGAATTGGCGACAAACATGGTCAACGGCTGGAAGAAGATGTATGACGCCGTCCCGGTTTTTGTCAACGATCCCTCCGGCAATCTGATCGAACTGGTCCCATGGGGTTGATTCATTGTCGTCGTGATTCTGCCCGGCGCCCCGACTTTACAAGAAAAAACCGGCTGCCGGAAGATTTGGTTCGTCCGGCAGCCGGGATGGTTTTCAATTGCCGCCACAGGGCGGAAAATCCAAGTTGGTTGATCAGTTGTAGGTCGTCCAGTCTGTCCGCAGTGCATTGGGTGCTGGCGGGCCTGCGGAATCATTCACCACGGTGATGTTGTCATACATCGCGTGTTTAAACGAGCTGAACCCGAGGTGAACATTAGGGCCACCGCCGACCGTCGAGGTCCCCGCCCCTCCATCTGAATTCATGGGGTCCCCAATTGTATCGATAGCGCCGCCGCCAGTGTTCCGGAACGGCCGCCATCCACCCGCATCATTGCAGGTCGCCGTTGCGAAGGTATAGTCGAGACAATATTCCATTTTTCCGCCGGTGGTGTTCCCCAGCGTGGCCTTGGTCCAGAAGCTTCCATTCAGCTTCTGTTGGGCATAGCTTGTGCCCGCAGGCATCGCCGACTGGATTGCATCCTTGCGGAAACCTGTACTGGGGATGGCCGCGAGTTCGGGCCCGGTCATGTCGAGTTGTCCGCCGCCACCCTCCTCCAGGTACATTTTCCATCCGATCCAGTGGCTCGTTCCCAGTTCAATGTTTTTTTCAGGCCAGTTATTATGGGGTCCCGCCAGGTTTGTTCCCCATCCCTGGACATTTTCGGTATTGCCAATCATCCAGGGCCCGAAGTTGTTGCCGGTGAGCGGATAGGGTTCGCCTGCCGGTGCGATTGCGGGATCACCGAATGTCTGGAAGACACAATAAATATTATCCCCGCGTTGATAGGAGGCCTTGCTCAGGATGCCCGATGAGCCCCTGTTCCCAAATTGACCGCCCCCTAAAGGAATGGCGGAAAATGCCCAGTTCACATGGTAAAAGGCCCAATCACCATTGCCCAAGTCAACCAGACGCGAGTGGTTTTCGAGAGTGCAGTTGTCGGTATTGGTCCCCCCCATTGCCGGGTCGCAGGCAGGCGGCATCCCGCCCGTTATCAGCGCCGGGTCATCCTCGCCGGGCCACCAAACACTTGAAGCATCGTCCAGTCCAAATTCTCCGTGGGCTTCTCCCAAGGCATCAAACGTCTCGGTGAATTGTGTCGCTGCATGGGACGTCCCAGTCCCCAGCCAGAAAGCCAACCCCATCCATAAAATAAATTTCCGCATGATCTTGGTCACCTCTTTCTTTCAGTATTCCTTATAAATATCCATACCCAAAAAAATTTCCTAACTACAATCGAGACTGCCGGAAACTGCCAAGCTCCTGACATGCAACTCCTGTGTGATCGCGTGTTGCCTTCTCAGTCATGCAATCAAACCGCTGGCCATTCCGCCCTTCCATCTCGGGGCAGGGCCGCGACACCGCCCATCGGGCGGTAACCACTTGATTCAATCTAAACCTTGCTTGGGATCAATATGGGTGGTTTTGCTACAGTCACACCTCCCTCCCTGAGAATCACGTCATACCCATTGAGTAGATCGAAACCACTCTCCGGTACTATATCACATCTCAGGCGGGAAGCAAATAATCCTTTGTATTCCGACTCGGTTGACCCCACCCAGATCCCATCTACAATGTTGTTTTAAAATAACTAAGCGTTTTCCGGTATCTTAATTGTTTTGGGTGGTTTTAAGAATATGGATATGTGGAGGAACTCGGCGCCAGTTCACCGGCATTGGAGGTTACGTGTTGATCTGTCCATCTGGCCGAGTTCGGAACTGACACAGGGATTCGGGTGCGGTTCAAGGGGCGGGTCAGTTAGCCTGACGGTGTTCCACCGGGCCGGGTATTGTTGTCCGCCCATCTTGATAATAAAAAATCTGCCTGGGGTTGGTTGTGCCGTTGCTCGGGTTCTGCGCTTTCCAGTTGCCAGAAATCAGGATAGATATTCGCGGCAGGATTCAAATTGTCTTATCGTAACATGAGAGGCCAGTGGCTGTCCTAACGGATAGCCCGAAAAGACGGCGGAGACATTTTTCCCAGACTGTGCAAACATCATGGTGAGCACGGAATTGGTATTGAAAAAATTGAATGGAATATTGGTCAGGTATCCAACGGGTGATATGAGCAGGTTGCCCATATATATATCCTCACCGTCGCCTACCATGACAAAATCAAAACACCCGACACCCAGTTTTCGATGCAAAAGGGTTCCGTATGTCCGGTGATGGGGAACTGATGATCATGATCGATGGTGTCGACACATTCAGGCCCAACCCGATGGCCTTTGAGTCGGCGAGGGTTCAGGACACCCCTTGACCGTGTCTGCGCCTCAAGGAAGTTCGGCACGGCGATAGACCCTAGAATGGAAATGATCGCCACCACGATCAGTAGTTCGATCAGGGTGAACCCCGGGGGTTTTTGACGTACTGACTGGCCCGTAACCGCCGTTGCTCATCGATGCCGTGTTTTTAAAATTCCGTATAGATCCGGTACAGCGCCGAGGGGACAATCCTGCAGTCTTTCTGTCCTGATTCAGTAAATTCAGGAACCGCCGGGGCATGAATATTCAGATGTGAAGACCTGAATTCACTAAAATTGCACTTGAAGAGAATGGTAGGCCATGTAGGACTTGAACCTACAACCAACGGATTAAGAGTCCGCTGCTCTACCAAATTGAGCTAATGACCCCCACCTCTGTGAACCAAGATCATAGCAGTCCCCGATTACCAGTCAATCGGAAAGGAAACGGGGGTAGATAGGGGTCGTGTAAATCATGCAGGAAGCCGAGCAGGTTACTTTTTTTGCGAGAAGGGCGTGACGAAATCGTAGGAACTAATTCATATGGCTGAAACCGGTTTTTAAATCCGTGTTGAGGCGATCAGTTTCCCGCACTGATTCGCAAAGGCCGTGGAAGAAGGTTTCTGGATCAGGCCATGTCCATGAAATACGGCGCGGGGGAACCTTGATTATTCTTCTCGATTATCTTTTACCATCCAATCCTCAGCCTGCCGTCCCCATCGAACCGCATTGTCTTCAGGTCCTCCACAATACGGATGTCATTCCGCTGTTCCAGTTCCTCGGCGACCGGGGCGGTGGCATATAGTACATCTAGGTTCAGCGTGTCGCGTATGATCATGAACCGGGGGGAATCAATTCCACGACGACGACTGAAGTCAATCATTGTATCCAGCATTTCCTTTTCAGTTCCCAGGATCAACGGGATTTTCCCCCGACTGGGGAAACCTGCAGCAATGACATTGCAAGCTGTCATGTTCCGGTCGATTTGACCGACCAGCGCGCTGGTGGTCATGTCTGCTGTTCCGATCCCGATCGCATTGCCGTAGGTTTGCTCTGTCAGGCTACAGACGCCCACGTGACGAATGCCAATTCCAGGGACATCCTCATCATCGGTCATGTATTTGCGGCCAATGACGTTGGTGTCCATCCCCGTCCCGCTAATCTCCTTGCCCATTCGCATCACAATCAAGCTGTCGAGCTGGTTTGTCGGGATGTCGGCCATCCATGACTTTGCCTTAACGAGCAGTTCAGGTTCTCGTTGCATCAACCTGTCGGGGGTCACCATTTCGACATGGGCGAGGTGATGATAGGCGTCCTCGACCAGTGCGGCCCCGCCCAGGAAATTCACCGATTCAAGGATCAGCTTCGCCATGTCGGTCACTGCGACCTTCATTCCAAGTGTGCCGTGCCCGTGTGCGATCCTTGCACCCGTTTCTTTGCCTAGGCCAATCGCCAGCATCTTGAGGACTCCACTCTCGGCGGGCGCGGTGAAGTCGGTATGGGCCTTGATCCGGTTGACAACCATGACCCCGTCGGCGTCATGGGCATGCCTGTCGATATAGACGGGCCAGCGAATATTTTCAGCCTCGACTTCGCCGATACAAATTGTCTCCATCGAGGCATGAACTGGTGCGCCGATCTTTGCTTCATCAATCCCGAGCATCGCCAGAACATCGGCCTGCCCTTGTCCGGTGGCACCGCCGTGGCTGCCCATTGCCGGGATGATGAAAGGGGCTGCCCCAAGGTTCTTGAGTGACCCAACCACGGTCGCGACGATCTCGGACACGCGGTCGATGCCTCGGCTGCCGACACCGATGGCTATACGTTTTCCCGAGATGTCGCTGCCCACTAGCCATGCTTCCATCTGGTTGCGCAGCATTTCTGCCGGGTTATCAAGTCTGCGATCAGGAAAGGTTCTGTGGATTTTTGCGAATTCCAATGCGCTCAACCTGCAATCCTCACGGAAATGGAAACAGGGCGTTTCCCAAGCATGGAAGCTTACGCCGGATCGGGGTGGATGACAATCGAACTTGCCTGTTACCGGGGTTGCCCATGAAGTGATCCCGTATTTCGGGAACCTTTAAGACTTATCTTCGTTTGCGCTCCCCCATGTCAATTGATTATCATGTCCATTCGAGCGGGATACCAACCCCTATTTGGCCAGTCCCAGTGCTTTCTCGGGGGCTTATCAATGCCAGATATGGCCTCACATGTCTGAGGGGTGGGCTTGATGTGTCAGGTTCATGTTTATAGGGAGAGCAGTTGAATGCAATATACTATCCAGACCAGTTTCCCATCCGCGTTTTTCGCATTTGTGACAATTCTGGGTTGTTCCCAGCAGAAACCGGCTTTGCCGCCCTCGCCCTCCGATCCCATATTCGATACTACGACTCACATGCCTGAAACATCGGGGACGGTCGTTTCCCACCAGCAGATCCTGCTTCTTGAATCCAAAACCACCGCGAAGATTCCTCGGCCTGGCCAATGGCCGGGATTCAGCACGGATGATCAATATCAATCAGCCCGTCATGCGATGGTTCGGGTCCAGATCAAGCGCAGGGGCGTTGACAATGAAGCGGTGCTGGACGCGATGCGACGTGTCCCGCGTCACCTGTTCATTCCTGAATCGGACCCGGTGAAATCCTATGGCGATTACCCGGTCCCGATCGGTTACGGACAGACCATATCCCAACCTTATATTGTCGCGATCATGACACAACTGCTTGATGTCGGGCCGGATGACCGGATACTGGAGATCGGGACTGGATCGGGTTATCAGGCGGCAATTCTGGCGGAGATCTGCCGTGAGGTGGTGTCGATTGAGATTGTGGATCAGTTGGCAAAATCGAGCGCAAAGCGGATTGAGGATATGGGTTACATGAACATTACTGTCATTTGCGGCGATGGCTATCTGGGTTATCCCCCTCGAGCACCCTATGATGGAATCATCATCACTGCAGCGGTTGAGCCGGTTCCGCCGCTACTGGTAGGACAACTTGTTCCCGGCGGCAGAATTGTTGTCCCGCTGGGCAATCCTGGCCGGGGTCAGGATCTGACGGTGCTGGAAAAGCAGGAAGACGGGACACTCAAGCAAAGAAAAGTCCTTCCGGTCCGCTTTGTTCCGTTTACACGTAAGACGGCAGAGTGAACTGGGGAAACTCCCGGGAATATGCACATTGTGCCCACAACCTGCCAGTCGGCGGGCATGTTTTCAGGCAACATGACTCAAGAAACAGTTAACCATGAAACTCAAGGCGCTGCAGAGAGCCTGGAATGATTTGGATGAGAAGGGTTCCCTGTGGACCTTGCTGATACACGATGACACGAATGGGGAGGCAGGAACCCGCGGAGTCCTTTCAAGCCGGCGTCAACGAGGTCAGGCGTATTTTGTCCCCGAGTGGAATGTTCATTTCCAGTTATTGGGTCGGGATGCTGAAAAAACGCATTTGGACGGTTCGATTTCGAAGAAAATTGCGCAGGATTGCCTGCCGGGCTGGCGGCGTGATATCGCAGTGTCAATGAGGCATGGGATTGAGGAAAAAATAGCGATGCATGGGAGGATTCCCGGGGCATCAATAGGACAGTTTCCGAACGGATATGGCTGCAGGATCCTGGATGTCCATCCTGACTGCCCGGCTGATGAGGAATGACCGGGTTGATGATCAATTGCCGGCCTTTGGGGATTTTAGTAGGCTCGGGCATACAGCGCGGTGTATTTTGCCGGGTCGCCGGAGTGGATATCGCGCAAATTATTCCTGCCGGTGCCACTTTCAAGCGGGATGCACCGGATCGTCGCCTTGGTTTCTTCCTTGATCTTCGCCTCGGTCGCGGCCGTCCCGTCCCACCCGCAGCGGACGAACCCTTTCTTCTCCTCGATTACCTTTCTGAATTCGTCCCAACTTTCGACATCCCGTGTATTTTCGGACAGGTATCTCTTTGCCTGATTCAGCATGTTCAGCTGGATCTTGGATTGCATTTCATGCACCTTCGAGGCAAGTTCGTCCAGTGGGACGGGCTGTTTGTCCCGAAGGTCACGACGACTAACCATTGCCTGTCCCGCTTCAATGTCGCGCGGCCCGATTTCGATCCGCACAGGAACCCCACGCATTTCCCAGTCGTGGAACTTGTATCCGGGGGAATGCCACTCACGGTCGTCTAGCTGAACACGGATCCCGGCTTTTGCAAGATTTTCGCGAACTTGTGACGCAGCTTTCAGTGTGGCCTCCTTGGTTTTGTCAAAAAGGATGGGGATGATCACCGTCTGGATCGGGGCCACCTTCGGCGGAAGTCTCAGGCCTTTGTCGTCGCCGTGGGCCATGATCAACCCTCCGATCAGGCGTGTCGAGACACCCCAGCTTGTCTGCCAGACATGTTTGCGCGAATTGTCTTCGTCCAGAAATTCAATGCCGAAACCCTTTGCGAAATTCTGGCCGAGGAAGTGGCTTGTCCCTGCCTGCAGGGCCCAGCCGTCGCCCATCAGTGCTTCAACACAGTATGTGTCGACTGCCCCTGCAAATTTCTCGGCGTCAGTCTTGATGCCCATCACCGTTGGCAAGGCCAAATCCTCGGCAAGGAAGTCATGGTAGACACGAAGCATTTTCAGGGTTTCCTCGATGGCCTCCTCCCGGGTGCGATGGCAGGTGTGCCCCTCCTGCCAGAGGAACTCTGTGGTGCGCAGGAACAACCGCGTGCGTTTTTCCCAGCGCACCACGTTGGCCCATTGGTTGACAAGCACCGGCAGGTCGCGGTAGCTTTGCACCCACTTTGCGTATGTCGCACAGATGACTGTCTCGGATGTAGGGCGGATTGCCAATCGTTCTTCCAGCGGTTCTGTGCCCACATGCGTTACCCAGGGCACCTCGGGGGCAAAACCCTCGACATGATCTGCTTCCTTCTGCAGGTAACTTTCCGGAATGAACAGTGGGAAATACGCGTTTAGGTGTCCGGTGGCCTTGATTCGGCGGTCGAGGCCGTCACGCAGGTTTTCCCAGAGCGTGTAACCATAGGGCTTGATGACCATGCAGCCGCGCACATCGCTGTGCTCTGCCAAGCCGGCCTTGCGGACGAGGTCGTTGTACCAGGCCGAGAAGTCCAGATTGCGGTCCGGCAGGGCATCCTCGAATTTTTTCCCTTTTTTCTTTGCCATTTGTAATTTCCCCGGTTTATTCGCAAGGGCGCATTTGTTGTATCTTGCTCTCCCGCAAACCAATCCGGAATTCTATCGTTTCGGGATCGAGGATCAAGGACAATGTGGCCCTCCATTGTCCTTGATGCCGATGCCGGTCTTGAAGGATCTTATTTTCCGTATCTCAATTCCCCGGCCGGAAGCGTTGTCGACCACAGCGGTCTTCCCCGGGTGTCAAAGTAATCCAGTTCACAACGTCGGTTATCGTACGGCCCCCGAAAACTCATTAATGCAAAATTCCGGACATCGATCAGTGACCCTTCGACACGTTCCATGTTTTTTTCATTTTCCCCGGCGTTCGTGTAGGCCCCCGACGTCAGCGGCGAGACCGTGAAGTCGTATAACGGGTAATGCCCCTTGCGTTCAAGCCGGCTGACCTCTGAATAATGGCGGTCTCCCGAGAGAAAGATTACCCCCTCAATCTTTTCCGCGGCCAGCAAATCCAGAATTTCCCGACGTTCCTCGGGATGGTAGTGGGAGTAGGTCTCATGGGTTTTGAGTTCGGTCACGAACTGCCCACCCATCACAACGACCTTATACCTCGCACGACTGGTGACCAGTGCGTCGATCAGCCACTGTACCTGGTGTTTGCCAAGCTGGGTCCTTTCCCCCGTCTTTCGATGGTTTGGGGACCGAAAGAACCGGTTATCCAGCAGGAAGAATTGTACATCCTCCCAGACAAAGCTGGTTGTGATTCCCGTCTGGCCCGCGACACCGTAACCCGGGTTGGCCCAAAACATCTTGAAGACATCCAGCGCGGCATTGCGCATGACATTCCCACGATCGCTATTGTTAGGCCCGAAGTCATGGTCGTCCCAGATCGCATATTGCGGCACCGACCCGAGCAGCGGCTGCAGTTCGGGCAGTGCCCTGCCATTCGAATAACGTTTCAGCATGCCCGTGGGTGTGTTCCAGTCGGCAGGGGTGAAATAGAAGTTGTCGCCCAGCCAGATCATCAGGTCGGGCTGTTTTTCATGGATGTTCCTGAATATTTCATATTCGCTTCCGTGCGGTTTTCTTTTGGTTAGCAGGCCGGAGTCTCTGATATAGGCGCAACTGCCCAGTGCAACCGTGAAATCGTCCGGTTCATCATTGGGCCCATGATAACCGAGACGGCGCGTGCGGAATGATGTTGGGTAGGGGCGGGGCACAACGACCCCGTTGATCAATACCTCTTAATTATACCGCGTTGCGGGCTTGAGGTCGATGATCAGGATGTGTGCAGTGCAGCCTTTGCTGGCATGGGTGTCCATTGGGAGGGTTTCAAAAACCTCACCCGGGTTTTCCTGTTCATGGTAGCGGATACGGACCGGTACGGACTCCCGTGTCTGCACCCAAAGCATGACTTCATTTACATCGACATAGCCAACCATGGGCCCCGCACTGAGGAGAGCCTTGATTTCCGTAGTTCCCCATTTATCTGAATGGGTATCAGGCCGGGCGTTATGACAGGTGAAGTTCCCAACACATCCGACGAACAGGAGCAGGTATCCGGTGATCCCCAAAAAAGTAGTCGGGTGGGTGGCCATTCTCTGATACTTCAATGACATGACGCAATTCCTGGTCCGTTTGATCGGGGGCGAAGTCCCTCCGTGAAAGTAATAATATCGTGCTTTACACGCCAAAAATCCATGGGATTCAGTTTAACTTCACGGGCCAACTGATGAACCCAAGAATATGGTTGATCCGGGACGATTTAGACTCGAAAATGGTATTTCATTAACAAATATTGTGCATATTAAAATATTTTAAGTCAAAAAAATACTATATAATGCGCTCATTCTCGTTGCTGATATGGGTTTGGACCACCGAATATGGATGGCCTTGGCAGATGGGATTTTTACAGAACCGGGTCATATGCATTTCTAAAGATGGGGAGTGAGGTGTCGTTACGGCCATGTTTTTGAGATGAAATTCAGGGCGACTCAGCCCGGGGTCAAGGGAGTCTGCCATTATATTTGGAAGTCCGCATGTCTGGATTTAAGTGAGGGTGAGTGATTGCGTCATGTATTCGTTGAAGGAAAAACTTGAGGATTCCGGACAGTTTGCAATCGGTCTCGAATTGGTGTCAACCCGCGGGACGATGCAGGATTTGAAGTCCCGTGTTTTGCGTGATTTTGCCGGTGATGTCGTTTCCATTGATGATATCGACTGGGTATCGATTACGGATAACGCCGGGGGTAATCCAATGCTGAACCCGATCTGTCTGGGGAAGCCCCTCCTGTATTCTGGGAAGGATGTGATCATCCACCTTTCGTGCAAGGACCTGAACCGCAACGGCCTTGAGCGGGAGGCCTGGTTATTGGCCAGCGAGGGATTTCACAACATCCTAACCCTAAGCGGGGATTACCCGATCGACGGTTACCAGGGCAAGGCCCGACCGGTATTCGACATTGACTCGGTCGGGCTGCTTAAAATGCTCGATGACATGAATCAGGGACTGAGCATCACGGGCCCGGGCGGCAGGAATAGGCGCAATTTGCGGGCGACCGATTTTTTCCCGGGTGCGGTTGCTACCAATTTCAAGCTGCACGAGAACGAGGTCATGCCTCAATATTTTAAGCTGGCGAAAAAGATCGAATGCGGCGCCCGCTTCATCATTAGCCAAATCGGCTACGATTCACAGAAGTCCCACGAGTTGCTTCATTACATGAAGCAGAACGGGATGGCCGACACGCCACTGGTTGGTAACGTATACCTGCTGAATGCTCGCATTGCGAAGGTCTTTCACGGCATGAAGATTCCCGGAGTTGTGGTTTCAGATGAATTGCTGGAGGTGTGTGAAAAGCAGGCCAAGAGTGAGGACAGGGGCCGTCGTTTCTTCATGGAACTGGCCGCAAAGCAGATGGCTGTTTTCCGGGGCATGGGTTACCGGGCCGTCTATCTGGGGGGGATTCACAAGACCGATACGTTGCGGGAGGTCTTGGACACCTACAAGTCATACGGGAACAATGACTGGGTCGAGTTTGCACGTGAAATCCGCTATTCGCGGCCCGGTGAGTTCTATTATTTTGCGAGGGATGAATCCAACGGTTTGATTCAGCCCGAGCAGGTCAATCCCAATTACCTCGCATCGCTGAAAATCCGGACAAAGACACGGAATGTCAACTTTGCGTATACAATGGGTAAGCTGACGCATGACATCCTGTTTACTCCAGGCAAGGGCCTATTCAGGCTTGGAAAACGTTTTTACGGATCATGCAAAAATATCATGCAGGGACCGGGTCTGTTGAGGAAATTCGAGCATGGCTGCAAGGTCATGATGTTTGACTGTCGAGACTGCGGAGATTGTTCGCTGCCCGACATCACGTTTCTCTGTCCCGAGTCACAATGTGCCAAAAACCAGCGCAATGGACCCTGTGGGGGGACACGCGACGGTTTGTGTGAGGTTACGGACGAGAAGGAGTGCATCTGGGCGCGTGCATACGACCGCTTGAAGTATGAGGGGCGTGAGCAGCAGATGCTGGATCATGCACCGGTCATTCAGGATGCGGGCCTGATCGGAACGTCCAGTTGGGCGAATACCTATCTTGGGCGTGATCACTCAAGCAGGCATCGTGGCGCACGGCAGTCTAAAGAGTAAAGACGTCACACTGTAAATATCAAGGATATTAAGATGAGATATCACAGGTGGCCCGTTGCGGATTCGCACGCTGTTACCTCTGTCGACAAGATCAGGGAGACCAAGGGCCGATGAGCCCCCCTGCACGATTTTGAAATAAAACAAGGGAGTCCAGGAAATGTCCGAGTCGCCGTTCAGGATTATCAGTGACATAATCAATAATGCATATGCCAGTTCCAGGCGGGCCTTCGAGGCGCGAAGTTTGGAAGGATACCAGGAAATTGCCCGTAAGCAGGCCGAGCTGGGTTCCAGCTATCTGGATGTCAATATCGATGGGACCCAAGCGCTAATGGTCCGGCCGGAGGAAATGCAGGCATTCCTGCCCGATCTTGTCCCGGCCCTGCAGGAGGCCGTATCGATCCCACTCTGTTTTGACAATCCGAACATCAATTATCATCGGGTTGCGCTTGAACACTATGACGCGTCTAAAGTCGGTCGGCCAATCCTCAACTCGGTCGCGGCCTCGAGGGAGCGCCTCGATGAGTTTTACGAGATGATCCGGGAATATGACACAATGGTGATTGTGATGGCTTCGGAAAAGTTCTGTGACAGCGGCGGGGAACAGTGTTTTACGCCGGACGATGTCTATCATGTCGCCAAAGAGTGGATCCAAATTCTTTCCGAAAAGGCGGGTCGATCCAATGAGCACTTGATTTTCGACACGGGACTGGCGCCGGTGGGTGCGGACACCTACGGCCTTGTCAACATTGGTTTGGATGCGATGGAAATGATCTCGGCCGACCCTGATTTTGAGGGCATTCATTTTTCGGTGGGGTTGTCCAATTTTGCATGGGGTTCACCGAAAGAGGCACGGGGCCAGCTTGAAAAGGCCTATTTGAATCTGGCTGGCAAACGTGGCCTGGATTTTGTCTTGGCTAACCCGCGGAATGGCCTGATGCCGCTGGATGATCATGACCCCTACGTCACAGGTCTGATCAATGCGCTGAATCAGGGCCGTCCGCTTGCGGGTGAAACCCAGGAAGATGCAGGCTTTCGTCAGGCAGAGGAAATCATGGCCCTTTTTTAGGGCCAGTTTTGGAGACCAATGTGTGGTGACTAGATAAGCGATGATCGTGATTGAAAAACACTGCTGGAGACAGGGACGAACGCGGACGCATGTTATTTGGCTGACCCAAAGGGATTTTCAAGGTGGGCTTCCCCGGGCCACCCAAGAATCCTTCCGGGGAAATCCAATGCCGGCTTCCTCGAGTAGGCAATGAATGCAAGATTAACCCATACTCCTGGTCGTGTTGATATCCGTGAATCGGAGTATATGCGGTTGCTGGGGTTTCCGTCGGGGAGACAGCCGGACACAAAAGTTAGGTCACTCATGGATGGCGCTCAGTCGTGGTACCATGCCCGGGGGATGCCTTGGGTAGCGGGGTGCAGTTTTCCGAAGATTGAGGTCCAGGACGCCGTCGTTGAAATCATGGATGACTGCCGACTGGAGAGTAAAGAACTTGCGGACAGGCTTTACAAGGCCGGCGCCCATGAGATCCATGTCGTCGCTGTGAGCGCGGGCAGGGGGATTAGCAATGAGACAGCCCGGATGTGGGAGGATGATCGTGTTGATGAGTCTTGGTTCCTGGATGCCTACGGCTCGGCTGTGGTCGAACAACTGATATCTGATGCAGGACAGAAATTGTGCGAGAAGCTGGAACCGCAGGGCATGGCTGTCCTTCCACATCACAGTCCGGGTTATACCGGTTGGGATATTGCAGGCCAGCCCAACTTGGTGAAGCTTTTCTTGGAACATCATGAGGGCCCGCTTCCGGGGCCACTTGAGGTCCTCTGGTCAGGAATGCTGGTTCCAAAGAAATCCATGCTGGCTGTATTCGGGGTCACAAGACACATTGATCGTGTTGAAAACCTACCGGAACTCATTCCTTGTTACCGGTGTGATCTTGATGTGTGTCGTTACCGACGGGCGCCGCATCAGCTTGCTGAACCCGCGAATTCGGGCACAGCAGACTTGAATGGCCCGGGGCAGGCTTCCAGGGGTTCAGTGGCCACCATAGGGCACGACGATGAACCGGCCATGAAATATGCATACGCCTTTAAACCTCACATCCTGAAAAAATGGTCGGACCGATTCCTGGATCTTGAATATGGAAGAAATAAGCAAACGAGAGCCGTCTTTCGGATGAACGGTAACACCTGCAGCAACATGGGTGTTCGCATCGTGCTGGATTTTGACCTAACATTGACTTGGCAAGACGGGGATTATCTGATAGAAAGCGGTCGAGTTCGGCCTGTTGAGGGAGAGACGGGTTATCAGGAGATGTGTGAGTTCATCCAGCATCCCGATGAGTTTTGGGAACAGGCCAGTTCATATGTCCCCCTCCAGGGTCAGTCCTTGGATCGGGTTCTTGAATGGAGTCCCGACATTAACCCGGCAGGTTGCCTGTGTGAGCGCAGTCATCAGGATCACAAGTGGAGAATGGTCTACCAGACGATTCATTTTGCATTAAAGGGAAACAAATGAGGCGAACACTTCTCGATGCACTCGGGGAGAAACCACTGCTGGGTGATGGCGCAATGGGAACACAGCTTCAGTATGCCGGTCTCGAGCCCGGTGGTGCCGGTGAAGGATGGAACTTAACGGACCCCGAAAAAGTGCTGAAAATTCAGAAAGGTTATGCGGATGCGGGATCGGATTGCCTCCTGACCAACACGTTCGGCGGATGCCGGATCATGTTACGCCGTCACAACCTTGACGGTGAGGTCGAGGCGATCAACAGGGCGGCGGCGCGGATTGCACGTGAGGCCTTTGGTGGCCGGGAAGGTTTCGTGATCGGTGACATCGGGCCGTTTGGGGGTATTATGGAGGAAGTTGGCGGCGAGATCCCCCAGTCCGACGTCGTTGAGGCATTTGATGAACAGGCCAGGGCCCTTGTCGAGGGTGGTGTCGATGCGGTCATCATCGAAACCCAGACGTCACTTGAAGAACTTGAGATCGGGATTCAGGCTGCAAAAAAAGCGGGTGCTTCATGCATTATCGGCTCAATGGCCTATGATATGCTTGCGGATGAATCGGGATTCAAGACCATGATGGGTGTGGCTCCTGAACAGGCTGCCGAGTTCATGGTTGGTGCGGGAGTGGACATCATTGCGCTGAATTGCGGTACTGGAATGACGATTCAGCGTGCTCTTGAGGGGGTTCACGCCTACCAGTCAGTGACTGGCAAGCCCACCATGGTGCAGCCCAATGCGGGGTTGCCAGAACTGGTGAACCTCAAGGTTGTATACCGGGAAACACCCGAGGAGATGGGTGCGGGACTTGTTCCCCTACTTGAGGCGGGCGCCGGAATCATCGGTGGCTGCTGCGGGAGTACAGCCGACCATATTCGTCATTTCCGGGGAGTTATAGACGATTATCTTTCTAAAAAATAGGGGGAGGGAATGATATGAAACACAAACTGGCTGAAATTGATCCTGAGGCGGATAAACTGCTGCCTCCGGCGAAGAAGGATAACTCCGGTATCGGAGTGTACTATGTCGATGCGGTCATCAAGCCGATGAACACTACGCTTGAAGATGGATCGAAGGTTCTTCTGAAACGTCGCGGTGCGAGAATCACCATGTCAATCGGTGATAAAAAGGGTGACGCAATCATGAATCGCCTTGTCGACGGTCCGGACCAGAAGAACATGCTCGATGTGGCCCTGAAGGCTGCTGCACGTGCAGCGGGTGCGGAGTATATTGTCGAGAATGGCACGGCCTATCTGGACATACCTTGAGCCTGTGCTTTTATTTGGACCTTGAGTAGGGATGCCAGATAAAATTACGGGCATGTGCGTTGGCCTTTCTCATCCCGTGGAGTTGAAGCCGGGACATTCGCACATCATGCACGGGTTGGAGGCCCAAGAAGTTTTGGGCTAGAGGATAACAAGCAAGCCTCCCCTGCTCACGTAATCCCCCTGTTTGACCTTGCTATGTCTTGCCGGCATATGCAATAAGGTGTGATTTCGGAACATATCCTTTTCTTAAGGCCCCCATCTTGTCCTTGGTTTCATGCGGTTTTGGCAGCTGTCGAATCCGGCCCGAATCCAGATGTTGTCAGTAAGGGCCAGTGGGGGAAGTGATGAGATCAAGGGACTTGGTAATATCCGGTATGGCAACCGGGGCGCTAGTTGGATTGTTATTGTCCGGGTTAATTCGAATCCCGCTTGGGGTTGATCCGGAAGGTCATGCATACCACTGTATGTACTGGTGGTGGTCTGCATTGTTGACAGCTATTTTTGTCCCCCTTACGGCAGCTCTTTCATCATGCTTGATGGCCATCAGATGGACATGTTGCAAACCTCGCATGGCACAATTGATTCCTGTTGCCTTTCTCACCTTCATCATTCCGGTGCTCGGTCCGGTTTTCGGGGGCAATGGAGGGTCCAGGGAAATCCCGCTTATGATGCTCATGGGTGCTGTAGGGGGGGTATTTTGGAGCATGCCTTGCGTCCTTTGGGCTCGAGCCGGTTCAAAGCAGGTGCAATAATAACAATTTTATCCGGTGACTATGGCTCGCCGGAGGCGGTGGGTGCATGGTTTTTTGTTTGCCCACGGGTTTAGGCGAGCCGTCCAAGATGTTTATTTTCGGTCTTGAACCACAGAATGTCACGGTTGAATCGATCTTTGAAAACTTTCCGGCCGTGTCGGGTTCATTCCACAGGATCAAAGGCAGACATCAAGGTTCCCTGACATCTCTAGAATTCCCGCGACCCGGAGAAATTATCTGCCCCTGATACCCGTCATTGCTTGCTTTGCGCCATTTTCCCTGAAAGCATGGCGGTAGCTTAAAGGGTTTTGACGCCGTGAAGCTTGGGAAGATTATCACCACACGAGGGGGTTTATGCCCGTGATCGCGACCTCCCAGATGCGGATAGAATCGGATGGGCGCGTGGTGGTTCGGCTTGAAGGTCGACTTGATGCCACATCCACAGGCCGTGTCTGGTCTTCTGTCATGGATGCCTTGGGGACCCGCAGGTATGGCGCGTTGGTCATCGACTGTACAGATGTTTCATATTGTGATGGGGCAGGTTTGGGTTTTCTTTTTCATATGCGCTGCCAGTGTGCGTTGAGGAATCTCACCTGTGAAATAAAAGGTTTGAGGGACGAGTTCACCAAGTTGCTGGATTCGTTCAATCCTTCGGATTACCGGGAGCAGTCTGGCCGGGTTGAATCCAGCTCCGTCGTTCATGATACAGGCCGCTCAGTGGTGGGGGTTCTGACTGATATCCGCAACCAGGTCGTTTATGTAGGGGAGTTAATCAGCGCCTTGGTTCATGCTGTCCTGAACCCCGGGAGAATACGCTGGCGGGATGCCTTTCTCGTCGCCGAACGGGTGGGTGCTGATGCCGTGCCGATCATAGGACTCATCGGATTTCTGCTGGGCTTGATATTGACGTTTCAGTCGGCGATGCCCATGCGTCAGTTTGGGGCGGACATTTTTGTGGCTGATCTAGTGGGCATATCACTCGTGCGCGAACTGGGTCCGTTGATGACAGCAATCATCCTTGCCGGACGCACCGGCGCATCCTTTGCCGCCGAACTGGGCACGATGAAAATCAACGAGGAACTGGATGCATTGGACACGATGGGTCTGAAACCGGTCCGGTTCTTGGTTGTCACACGGGTCCTCGGTACAGTGGTGATGACCCCCCTGCTGACAATTTATGGAATCTTGTCCGGTTTGGTCGGTTCATTGATTGTTTATCAGTCGCTAGGGTTCCCTTTCGCCACTTTTTATCATCAGGTGACGGGATTTGTCGGCTGGCTGGATCTAGCTGGCGGACTCTACAAATCGATTTTCTTCGGGTTTTTGGTGTCGGCAATCGGTTGCCTCCGTGGTTTGGAGACCCGGTCCGGGTCTAGTGCGGTGGGGATCTCGACCACGAGGGCGGTCGTTAGCGGTATTGTACTGATTGCCATTGCAGACGGCATTTTTGCCGTCCTGTATTTTTACCTGGGAATTTGAGTATCTTTATGCCGAAAAACCAATCCATTAGTGAGGATGACCGGGATCCCATCATCCGTGTTGAAAATCTCACCGCTGTGTTTGGCGATGAAGTCATCATTGACGATATTTCGTTCGACGTCTTTGAAGGTGAAATCCTTGCCGTGATGGGTGGTTCCGGATGTGGAAAGAGCACTTTACTCAAGCACATGATTGGGTTGTATGAACCCGCTGAGGGCGATATCTGGATCAACGGAAACAATATTGTCACATCGAGCAGTCTGGAGCGGGAGGACACCCTGCGTAGGATCGGCGTAATGTACCAGGGTGGGGCGCTGTTCGGGTCGATGACGCTGCTTGAGAATATCTGCCTTCCACTGGAGGAGTTTACCGACCTCAAGATGAATGCCCGGGAGTTGGTTGGGCGGATGAAACTCCAGATGGTCGGCTTACGTGAGTTTGACCGGTACTTGCCGGCTGAGGTCAGTGGAGGCATGAAGAAAAGGGCGGCCATCGCACGTGCGATAGCTCTGGACCCGCATATCCTGTTCCTGGATGAGCCCTCGGCGGGGTTGGATCCCGTCACTTCCGCCGAGTTGGATAACCTGATCATCTACCTTTCCCGTACTCTGGGTATTACGCTTGTTATCGTGACACATGAATTACCCAGTATTTACTCCGTTGCGGATCGTGTTATTATGCTGGACAAGCGGGTGAAGAAGATTGTTGCAGAAGGTAGCCCCCAGCACCTTCGAGACCATAGCGAGAATACGTGGGTCCGACAGTTTTTTGCCCGACAGGCGGAAACCGAAATGACAACTCTCGAGCAGGAAGCACGCTGAGAAATGAGCCAAAAAGCCAATTATTTCAAGATCGGCCTTTTCGTGATTATCGGTATGGCGTTTGGTGTCGCGGGTTTGATCGTCTTTGGAGTCGGGACTTATTTCCATCAGGGCGTTCTGGTCGAGACCTATCTCGACGAATCGGTGCAGGGGCTTGAGGTTGGTTCTCCAGTCAAATACCGCGGGGTGCATGTTGGTTCTGTGGAATCCATCCAGTTGGTCAGTGAAGTTTACCGGGATATCGGTTCGGAGAACATGGTTGAAGGGTTTGGCCGCTATGTTTACGTGTTGATGCGACTGGACAAGGAGGCTTTGCACGGCCGTGACAGAGTTATTGACCAGACTTTTTTGGATAAGCGAGCCGGGGAAGGGATGCGAATCCGACTAACGCAACTGGGGATAACCGGGATCGCTTATCTAGGGATTGATTTTTTTGATCCCGAGGAGGATCGGCCCCTGGAGATATCATGGCATGCCCAGAACCTTTATCTCCCATCAGCGCCGAGCCTGATTGCCAAGGTCAGCACCTCGGTTGAAACTGTATTCCAGACGCTTGAAAGTATTGACGTCGGCTCGATTTCAGACAATCTGAACAAGGTGTTGATCCTGATCAGTCATCAGGCTGATCCCAGCCAGGCTGACACGCTTGGGGCAAGGTTGAAGGATCTGCTCGGCAACCTTGCTGCAATCAGCAAGGGTCTGGAGAAGATCACATCGGACCCGGCCTTGGGCTCGATCCTGGCCAATACCGCGACAACAGTTGAGAGTGCCCGTGAATTGGTTGACCTAATGAAGGAGAATATCGTGACCTTGGTCAGGGATCTTGGTGAAAGCAGCCGTAATCTCCAGCAGATCAGCCATGATATTCAAAAATTGACCTCTGATGGGAACCTGAAGACCGGACTTGCGGATTTTTCGGTCTCGATGGGGAACCTCGAGGAGGCTTCCCGGAACGTTCCCGAGGCAATGACCCGCCTGAACACGGTGCTGATTCAGGTCAACAATCTGGTCAGCCGTCAAGGGTCACAGATCGAGGCTATTCTTGAGAATCTGGAACATATTGCCCGGAACCTGAACGAGATCACGCAAAACGCACGCAAGGATCCCGGCGGGGTTTTTCTCAACGAACCGCCACCCAGGAGGGTGAAAAAATGATGAAATCATCAGGATTCCTTGGCCGAGTCTCCCTGTTATGCCCGATATTCCTGGCATTCATTTTTGCCTCCTGCATCCAGTTTGAGCGTGAATATCCCGAACGGGTCTTTCATGTCATATCCATAAAGCGTCCGGGTAATATGGGAGGGCCGGAGGCACCGGATATTGTCTTGCAGGTCAAGCGCTGCATGATTTCACCCCGTTACAAAAACAATGAGCTTGTTTACCAGAATGGAAAATTCAATTTTGAATCGGATTTTTACAACAAATATTTCATTCCGCCGCAGGATATGATCAGCGAGGAGGTAACTCGCTGGTTTCAGGATTCCGGGGTTACTGGCATGGTAGTTGATGAGCGGACGCTACTGAAACCAACCCATGCCTTGACAGGTTCGATCAAGTCCCTGTACGGCGATTACCGGGACGGGGAGGAGCCCTTGGCGGTCATGACCATGCAGTTTCTATTGACTCATGATAACCGCGGCGCTCATGAGGTGCTTTTCATGAACACTTATGAAGAAGGCATTGTGTTGGGGGGGCGGAATGCGGAGTCACTGATTACCGGCCTCAACGCGGCTCTGACAAGGATCCTGACCCGCCTTGAGAAGGATTTGCGGGCTGCCTTTCGGTAGGGCATGGGTATCTTGGGCATCGAAATGCATGGGCTGAGAGCATTTCTGCTTATAAATCCGAAAAACACACAGTCCGGGTTTAGGATATCCGGGAAGAAAAATCGATGGTATAGCCTGCCACGCGGGTCGGGGATACCATGGGATCATCGCCCGTGCATTCAGTCAGTTGTGATCCTAATTCAAGCTGTGTCCCTTGAAAAACCTTATGGGGGACAATTCATCGTATGATTATTAATAATACCATAAAACCTTATATATCAGTAGTGTAAAATATTTATATGTATTATAATGATACATGTTGAATATTTAAATGATACATCTGTGGCGTAATGTCCCCCCGGATCCGAGAAGGTTGTAGGATGACATTAAGTCTCGGGTTAGACAGGTCGGACTAAAACCTTTATTATGAATCATAAACTACTGATAATAAACATTTTATATTTATATTTATGCTCGTTTCCGTCGGCGTTGGCACAAGACTTGATCTTATAAACTGCCATAAGATGATTCGGAAAGGGGTCTGATCAAATCCCGATTCAAAATCAACAACGAATTGATGCAATGGAGGACGATGAATATGATGGCTACAAATTGGGATGCTTTTCACTTGTTTAGTGTATGGGGCAGGGAAATCAACCGCTTTTTGCCTGGATCGGATTACGCCGGGCTGCTTTCGCCCCTCAACCGTTCGATGGTGTTCTTTCCCCCGCTGGATTCACCCTGTCATCCGCAGGTTGACATCTGTGAGGATGGCGGAAATATCCATGTCAGGGCCTTGGCTCCGGGGATTGATCCCAAATCACTTGATATCAAGATTATCGATAAACAATTGATTATTTCAGGCATAAAGCCGGGGATTGCCGAACATAATGCTCACAAAACTCAGCATCGAAGTGAACGCTCAGTAGGACGCTTCAAACGCAGTTTCACGCTGCCGGACAAGGTAAAAGAAGACAATGTCCGGGCGGAATACCAGAATGGGGTTCTCACGCTGATGTTGCCGAGGGCCGAAGCCGTAAAGCGAAGACATATCAAGGTCAATGGCGCGTAATCGTATGCTGATGTCGAGACGGTAAAAACAACTTCAAGAAAGGAACGAGTAATATGTATGAGAATATGGTGACCGGGGTCTGTGCTGCGGGGTCTATTCCCAAGTTTGCAAGGAAGGATGCGAGATGTGTTGTGCCAGCTGTGGATATTCATGAAACGGATGATGCCTTGGTCGTGACGGTGGACCTGCCGGGTATCGGGAAGGAAGATATCGATATCCATGTTGAGGGTGATGTACTGACGATTGCTGCCGGGACGGAGCAGCCCTGTCCGGCCGATGATATTTGGCAGGACAGGAAGCAGCTTCGTTACCATCGCCAGTTCAGGTTGAACGAGCGGATTGAGCAGGGGTTGATACAGGCCGAATTGAAAAATGGTGTGTTGACAATTTTACTTCCAAAGGCCGGGGCGGCAGAACCGAAACAGGTTGAGGTCCAGGTCGCCTAAATCTTGCAAGCCCTCGGCGGAAGGTGGCTTTTCCCGTTTTTTGTCTTGTGATTGCCGTCTTCCGGTGGCCCCTGCGGAGAGAATTCTTGACCGCTACACTTCATGAAGTTGCATCGATTCTGAACCGGGCCGACCGGGTTCTGTTCATCACGGGGGCGGGAATTTCTGCCGATTCCGGCATGCCGACCTACCGGGGTGTTGGCGGCCTGTATGATGACCGGGACACAGAGGAAGGCATGGGTATTGAGATCGCGCTGAGTGGCCAGATGTTTGAGGAGCGGCCCGAATTGACCTGGAAGTATCTGATGCAGATCGGCTCGGCCTGTGTCGGAGCGAAGCCCAATTCGGCGCACCGGTATATTGCCGCACTTGAGCAAGAGAAGCCCGATGTGCATGTGATGACCCAGAATGTGGACGGTTTGCACCGCCGGGCAGGGTCCGATAATCTGCTTGAGGTGCATGGGAATATCTATGAACTCTACTGCACGGACTGCCGTCGGCATTACACTTCCGGCGAGATCCTTGACGATTATTCAGGATCCGGGGAACTACCCCCACGATGTGGGGAGTGTAATGCGGTTGTTCGCCCGAATATCGTCTTGTTTGGGGAAGTGTTGCCGCCCAATGTCACAGAGGGGCTGGGGCGGTTCTCGATGATGAATTTTGAGATGATCTTTGTCGTGGGGTCGACGGCGGTTTTTCCCTATATCAGTTGCCCGGTTATGGAGGCGGCCGGTCGGGGGATTCCAACGGTGGAGGTTAATCCGGTGGAGACGGAGATTTCGCAGGTCACTCGTTATCAACTCCGGATGGGTGCGGCTGATGCAATGATGGCCATCGATGATGCAACAAGATGATGAAGACATGAAATCCCGGGTGAACCGGCAAGTGGGCTGGAAGGCTGGTCAGATGTCATGCCCTTCAGATTATTCAGTGCGGCGCTCAGTGCCCGCCGCCTCGGATGATCTTGAAAGCGTGTAGCAGGTAGGGGAACAGTGCCTCAAGCGATTCCGTGGCCCCGCGACTTGAACCCGGCAGGTTGACGATCAGGGTCTTCCCGCGCAGGCCGCATCGCCCCCGTGATAACATCGAGTAGGGTGTTCGCCCTTGTCCGTAGGCACGGGCCGCCTCGGGAATCCCCGGTGCCTCGCGTTCGATCACGGCGGACATTGCTTCCGGGACGCGATCACGGGGGCTGAGACCAGTACCTCCAGTCGTGATGATCAAATCGACCTGTGATTCATCGGCTAGAGATTTAAGCTTTTCGGCAATGTCTGCTTCGTCATCGGGCAGGATCTGATAGTCCACCACATCCAGGCCATCGGCAGTCAACCTTTCACGGATGATTATCCCTGAGCGGTCTTCCTTCTTGCCGGCCGACACCGAGTCGGAGGCGACGATGACGGCGGCTTTGAGCTGTTTCACGAACCTGCTCTTTTTCCTTTTTCCAGTTTCAATCACTCGGATCTTGGTTGTGATGGATGCCGGATCAAGGTTGTCCTCCATCTGGTGAATGGCAGCGGCAGCGGCCGTAGATGCAGCCAGTAACGCTTCGATCTCAATGCCGGTTTTGTTGATGGTGCGGATCAGGATGCTGATCACAATTTCTTCTGGTGTGATCGTAATCTCGGCTGCGACGTGGTCTAAAGATACCGTATGTCTGGCAGGGATCAGGTCGGATGACCGTTTGGCCGCCAGCATGGCGGCGGCTTGGGCAGCATTTTTGATGTTCCGGCATGTCAATCTGTCTTTGGAAATTTCCCTGAATGATCCTGTTGTGGGCCTCAGGGTTGCCCTAGCCGAGCTTTCCCTTGAACATTGTAGTTTGGAACTGGTGTCTTTCATGATTTTGGTATCCGGTATGTGATGATACAGGTTCGGTTCTTCATTCATCTTCCACACAATACAGTTCATGCGGACTTCGGGGTTCATTATTTGCGATCATTCAGTTTCCCGCAATTCCAATTGGCCTATATATTTGGAATCAGGGGTTGATGTAAAAGGGCTGAATCGATCTGCTAGGATGGGGTCCATTTCATCCCATGTTGTCTCTTCAGGTCTTAGCGCAAGCAAATTCCATTCTCATTTACGGTTGACCCAGATCGGTCACATCGCTAGGATGTCCTCCTTTGTGTCTTTACGGCGCGAGTTTCAAAGTCGAGGAGATCCGGGACATGCAGAAGTGCAGAATATGTGGGAAAGGACCCCAGACGGGGAATAATGTGAGCCATGCCCATAATAAGACGAAACGTCGATGGATGCCTAACCTACAGAAAATCAGGATTATGCATGAAAATAGTCCCCGGTCAGTCCTCGTTTGTACCTCCTGTATCCGAAGCGGTAAGGTTGTCAAGGCCGCCCGTGGCCGGAACAGTGGCGCCGAGAGTGCCCCTGCCTGATCGAGCGCAACAAATTTCTTGATATCCTGAGTTTTCCGAATTAATCCCGATCCGATATGGGTGGTCATCTGGTCCGGGGCTTTTATCTTGTCCCCGTCTGGCGGATGGCCCTTGCTGTCAGGGGGTAATTTGTCCTGTCCAGCAGTGCGGCGACCTGATTCATGATCCGCCTTTTCTCCCCGGATGTCAGGTCAGGATCATTTTCCGCAATCCGCAAGGTCCGGACTGCCATTCCGGGGAGGCGTGGGTCCTGAATCCCCCATTCATCGGCGCTGCCGAGCAGGGCCGAAAGCCAGAACTGCGCGGCGCTCCGATCGGGATTGGGCCTGCACCACAATGAACTTCGGAAGTGTTGGGCAGCTTTTGAACGGTGCCCGTTCTGCCAGTGTGCCTCACCGGCAAGCAGATGGATGGCCGGTGAATTGGGGTGCCATTCGAGGCCACGTTCTGCCTTGACTCCCAGTTCAATCCAGCGCTCGAGCCGTTTTAGGGCGACCCACTGGGTATAGGCTGCATGTTGATTGACCGGATTGAAACGGAGGGCGGAATCGGCTTTCTCAAGCGCCGCCGCCGGTTGGCCTGATTTGAGCAGGCTCCTGGCGTTTGAGGCATGGAGATCGGCCCAGAGAGCCATCCCCTGAAATATACAGGCTGCAAGACCCCAGAGTAATGTCATGCCAATCAGCGCTCGGGTATTCATCGCCTGAGGGAAGGGATGCTCCTTTGCGGTGTGTTGATCGGGCGCCCGAACTGGCCCGGCCTCGATCCCCGGCCGCTGATCAGGCTGCTCAAGCGTGTTTTGCAGTCTCCAAGCCTGATGCTAACCAGTGAATCCGAGTCACGCGCGAGTGCAGGATCAATTCGGTTTGCCTCTTCATAGGAGGAGATTGCAAGCCGGTAGTATTTCTTTGCCTCATTCCGTGAACTGGAAAGATAGGGAAGGTCACGTCGCTCAGTTGAGAAGATGTTCTGATAATGGAATGTTGCCTGCTGATAAAACTCATTGCCACGTTCTACCAGATCCTTTGCCCGGTCCGACCGTTCTCTTTGATTTCTGGCGATTTGGGCATTGGCCTTGCCCGACAGTTCCGCCACCTGTTCGGAAATACCTTCGATACCAACGAATTCCTCGAGCACCGACTGAGCCATAACCTTGGCCAGTTCATAATTTCCGGCATTGAACTGCACGGTGGCATTGTTCATGTGCTTCTGTGCATATCTTTGGATTCCCTTGTTGGCAGCCTCATGGGTTGCCGGTATTTCAGCGAGTCTACGGTAACCTTCCAAGGCCTTGATATCCAGATGGTATAGTTCCGCGAACTGGCTCAGTTCCAACTGACCAGCGTGGTCATCAGCCGCCAACTGGCTGGACCGTTTCAGGTATTCGTAGAAGAGGAGTTCTGTAGGGTTGGTATCCGGATTAATTTCGCTGAGCAGCTTGAAGTAGAGGATTGCCTGGTCATAATCCTTGTGCACGCGGGCATATTCGTTGTGCAGCCGATCCAGCAGCTTGATCATGCGTCCCTCCATGGCCGATCCGATGTAGCTGTCGGATTTCTGGTAGAGCGTGAGGTAATGTTCTAGGGCATCCTCTGACCCATTCATGTCGTAATAAAGATCGCCAATCTTCCGGCGCAGTGAGTCGTCGGTCGGATGACGTTCAAGCATCGTTTCGTAGATGATGACGGATTGCTCACGTTTGTCAGGGTCGTCCTCCCATAGCATGAGGAGCTTTGTGATGACCACTTCGTTGTTCTCGTTGGCGGCAAGGGCGATTGTGAGCTTTTCCTCGGCTCCGATCCAGTCCAGCTTATCCTCACGTTCTTCCGCCCAGGCCAGGTAAAGGTCGCTGACCAGCAGCCTCAGTTCTTCCTTCTGGGTATCGGTCGGGACGAGTTTCCCTGCATTCTCGAGCAGCATCTTTGCCTCTTCAAAATTTTCCTTCTCGATCAACTTCTGGGCCTCCAACTGGAAACCCTCGATCTGTTCGATCGCCTGCTTGCGGCTCATTTGCTTTTGCTCGGCCAGAATGGCCTGAATCTCGTCGAGCATTTTCCTTGCGCTTTGGTTCCCGGAATCCAGCTCGATGGCGGTTTGCAGGAACTTAATGGCATCGGGGAAATTGTCGTTCTGCTTGTGGTCCTGGCCGATATGCATGAATCCGGTCGAGAGGGATTCCTTTTTCAGGGAGCGAATCCTAGACTTAGGGATCCGCATTCTTCCCTTTGACGTGACCAGAATCATTTGATGAGGATCTTCCGGGATTTCCTCAGTAATCCCTTTTTGGACCTTGCCGTTCTGGTAGGTAACGATATCTGCTGGGACCTCCCGGTCGAAGACATGGCCCCACACGCAGGTTAGGATCCATATCCCCAGTCCGGTGATGCGGGTTGGATGACTCATATAATGTTTGGTCCCAATCATCTCGCCACACTCCTGTTGCAACTCTTTTCTGAATCAGTCCGGCCTATTTCCTCTGCGATAATAGAATATTGATCAATACCTATAAATATCGACCAATCCCCATAAAAGTATAATAGATCCAGCTCTTTAGAACTGTCAACGGCCTGTTCAGTTTTTTCGATCCGAGAGATTGGTTATGTGTAACTTATCGTCAACGGATTTGGTGTATTTTGCCTTTACCGGATGCTGAACCGGTCCAGCCCGGGATGATTCCGAAACTCATCAAAATCAGAATTCCATCTTTTTCCAGTGCCGCAGCCCGAGTTTCAGTGGCAGGATCATCATCAGTAACTGCAAGCTTATCCAGACGGGGATGGAAATGATAAACAGGATGCCCCAGTATGTCTTGCCTGATGGGGGTGTCTGGTAGATATACGCGTAAATCCACGGTGTTTCCAGAAGAAGGGTCAGGCCGACATAGATCATGCTTAGGACAGCGTTTATGGTCCCACCCAGACCATTTGCGATCCTCGAGGGGTTGTCCTCGACAAAATTGGGAAGTCGGGCCCCCAGACCAACTGCCAGCCCGCTCAGCGACAATGACATAACACAGATATTGACAACCGAGAGCCCGGTGATCCATGCATCGGTTTTCAGCATCAAGCAGGATACCAGCGTCAGTGGCAGTGTAATGGCTAGTGCTGAGATCATGCTGACGAAAAACTTTTCCCATACCAGATGATTGCGTTTCAGCGGTGCCAGGCCGATGACCCACTGTTGTCGGCCTTCGAGACTCAGCAGGGGAAACACAAATCGTGTTGTCAGGATGCTCAATATAAAGGCTGATGTGCCGATATTGAACAGCCGCAATAGGCTTAGCCAGAATTCATCAATGAAAGCGAAGCGGTGTGTGTTCATGGCCGAAGGTATGTATAGCATGTAGATCATGAGCAGCCCGAAAAGCATCATCAGCTGTCCCCATTGGCCGGGGTCGCGCCAAAAGACAGCCAGATCCTTGCTCAGCAGTGCTCGTGTTGATCTGGGGAAGAATGAAAACATGTGATCGAACATTCGGTAAAGCCCGGGCGTCCGGCGTTCCTGGGAGCGACCCGAGCTTCGCGCGTTGCACCAGCCACGATAATATAACGGCCCAGCCAGCCAGTCGCAGACAACGAGACCCATCATTGCCGTTGACCACAGGGCAAGCAACCACTGCCCAGCCTCCAACCAGTTGGCGTCCTCGAGGGCGACGAGCCCACGACCGAACCAGCTACTGGGCAGCATGGCCAGGTCACCCAGTCCCATGATCCGCATGATTCCCAGCATGGAATTTTCCGTGGGTCGGGCTGACATCATGAGCGGGAAGCTATTGCTCGAAGTGAGCTTCACTGCCAGTGCTGCCAGGATGCCCATCAGTAACATGACCAGTGTTGTGTGGATCATCCGGCGTGGAGAGAATGCGGCGGTGATCGCCAGCGCCATGATTGCACCGATAGTTGCTGGGATAATAAGGTAGGGGACAGCCATCATCACTGCACCCACATAATAGGAAATTACCGGGACATCATCTGTAATGCGGACATGACCCAGCGCGGCGAAGAAGGGTAGTGAAAGGATCGTAAATGCCCATGAACTGTAAACGATGGATTCGGCGAGCTTTCCCTGAAACAGGCGCCGGTGATTAACGGGGTTACTCATCAGGAATTCGACTTCCTTTGAGATGTATGTTGTCGTGAGCATGATGATGAAATTCGAGAAGACCAGCATGGAGAAGAACGCCAGCAATACCATCTTGACAAGGCGGTTCATCAGGGTGGGGCCAAAGACGGGCTGGTCCATCATGAACCTGAAGACAAGAAGGAACAGCATGGTCCCGCCCATCAAGAGGATAATGACGATCAGAAGCGCCAGCGCGATGTGAATCCACTTGTGCCTGCTAAGGTTCGAGATCGCATTGTTGGCAATCTTCCACTTGATACCCGCAAACGTCGTGAAAAACGAAAACGGGCCGGGGAGTGTCCTGATGCTGCAGCACGGCCTGATACTGGACTTGGGAAGCTGGTTCATGCTGATCTAATCCGGCACCACCACGCTTGGCTGAAATGGGTTTTTCGGGCTTTTCGCCAGCGCAGGAAAATATGTAAACCGGATACATGGTTGCCCCCCGCCCCCCCCCCCATGTTTTCCGCGGGGGTCGGCCAAGTCCGAAATGCAGAACTCTTCGGGCTTCTGAGGGGTCAGTGATTCCATTTTTTTGCGAGAATCCGTGTACTTTCATGCCGATCACAGCCCTGAGTTCAGGTCACGTAATCTCGATGTTTTTCATGTCTTGACTCGTTCGCTGTTCTCACCGGTCAAGTCAAGGAACATGTCCTCAAGGGATCCGTCATGGGCAAGTTCCCTGCGTAATTCGGAAATCGTTCCGAGAAACATAATGTGGCCGTTATTGATCACGCCGATCTTGTCTGCAACCTCCTCGGCTACGGAAAGTGTGTGCGTGGAAAGGAAGACCGTCCGGTTATTCCCGACCTGATCACGGATCAGCTTCTTGATGGTACGGGCGGACTGGGGGTCGAGGCCGACCATGGGTTCGTCGATAATCAAGACATCTGGCTCATGCAGCAATGAGGTGGCGAAGACCAGTTTTTGGCGCATGCCGTGGCTGTAGTTCTCGATGAAATCGTCCATGGCATGGCCGAGCCGGAACAGTTCGAAATATGTGCCGATTCGTTCCTCTTGGATCTTCCTACTGATGCCGAACAGGTCCCCAACGAATGTCGCGAAGTCACGCCCGCTGAGTTTCTCGTATAGATAGGGATGATCTGGGATGTAGCCGATGGCCTGTTTGGCTTCGGTTGGGTTCTTGATGATGTTGTATCCTGCAACCTCAGCTGAACCGGAGGTTGGGATCAAAAGACCCGTCAACATTTTGATGGTTGTGGTTTTCCCGGCGCCGTTGGGCCCCAGAAAGCAAAAGCATTCACCGGCCCCTATGTCCAGATCCAGATCAATGACGGCCGCTTTATCACCGTATGATTTACAGAGACTTCGGGTTTTTATCATCGCAACAAGATACCTGACATCAACCAGGGATTAGCTGCCCTGATGATGAGCGACCCATTAGATCATTCCCGGGAGACGAAAACAAAGGGTAAAACCCCGGGCACGCCGTTCTCAGTAACCCATGGGTCTTAGCCATTTTCTGTCCATTTCCTCCAGCATGTGGGGAGACGGCAGTTTGTCCTTGTCAATGATGAATGCCAGGGCCCACGTGCGCCCGTGCGGAGCCGCGAAATGTTGATCCACCTTGGCCGAGGGCAGTAGGTCCTGCAGCGGATTTAGAACACCATTGCGGACCGTCACAATGATGGCACGCTGACCGGGAGGGTCGTCATCTGTTTTCCCCAGCATCGATTTCCAATTATGATAGGGTCGGGCATGGTTTTGTCCCAGGTTCAGGAACTGGAATGTACGGTGTTTATAGAGTAATTGCGGCACCATGACTTCAACCGACCCATCATCCATCGCCGCCGAGTAATATCCAATCTGGGTGATGTCGCCATTGAATCCCTTCCAGACCGATATGTCACCCGGCCAGTTCTTATAAATCTGATGAGCACAGTTGATCCCGGACACGATGAGAAGCAGGACGGCGAGGACGGGTGCGATTTTTCGGCCCCTGGATCCGGACAGGGAACCAACCATTCCCACCAATCCAACGGCACAAATTGTCGCGACTGCCGGCGTCAGGCACAATGTGCGCAGAAAATTGGGGGAGTCGGTGCGTGCAAGGATTGTTGGAAGCATTCCACAGGCCAGCCATCCAAGCAGGATTGCGGGCAGGGCTTTTGAGTGCAGGGGGATCCAACTCTGTCTCCGACCCATGAGTGTCATGATGCAGAACCAAAGCCCGACAAGCATCATCAACCCATGCAGTTTGTCCAATGCTGGGGCGCCATGTGGCTTGGGCTGATCGTGGGCGTGAGTTACAATATTTTGTTTGGCGACGTGATCACCCCTCCAGTGGAACATCAAAAGAGCTTCCCCGACGTTTTCAATGATTTCCTGTAATCCTGAATTAAAATGACTTCTGTCCTCGCCCTTATCGGGTTTGAACACGGAAATTTCGCCTGGCCGTGCCAAGAGTGATGCAGGGTTTTCAAGGTAATGCATTCCGATCGGGGCGGCGCAGATAAGCATGGCGAGGATCATCATGGTAACCTGCGGCCAAGCCCGCGGAGTTCCCCGGGAATGCAGGGAGAGCCATAGGATAATTCCCGCCACCAGTGGCAGCATCAGATACCACGCAAGGTAGGTGTAGAAGCCGGCCCCAATCATTATGCCCAGTAGCGTGGCTTTTGTTACGCTGGGTTTCCGGCGGTAGGACAGGGCGATCCAGACAATTCCAATCAGCCATGGACCTAGTATGATCGTGCGGAATACCAGGCGACTGAAGATGACGTGCCAGCGCATGGTCGCAAGGATCGCAGCGGCTGTCAGGGCTGTAGCGGCCCCCGTTTCAAGGCGCAACATCAGAAACAGCAGGAGAACGGTGAGCAGGCCGATTGATGCCGGGACAAGGCGCAATGTCTCGACCGACGGCCCGAGGACCTTGATGCTGATCGCCAGCAGGGTTTCAAAAAGGGGTTCGCGGGGAAAGACGTTGGTGTAGACAAGGCGAAAGCCCGGCTCCTGATCCGACCCAATGCTGGTCATGCCCCAGACCGCGCAAGCATCCTGCCCGTTGAGGGCCTCGTCAAACCACAGCCCGGGCGGGATGCGGTCGGTCATTGGGAAGCGGAGCAATGCCGCTGTGACGAGGATCAGGCCCAGCACAGAGAACAGGAGCCCGCGTTTTGGAAGTGAATCGTTTTGCGGGGGACCGTCATGGCCTGCCGTGGCATGGCTTTTCATTGAATCGGTAGTTCTCCAGAGATGTCGCGCCATGATCCTGTCAGGTCGCCGGCTGCTGCCTGTTGGAAAACACGGGAAGACTTTCATTCATTTTCGGTATCTTCCCGGGCCTGCGCGACCATCTCCTGGACATCGGAAGCGGGGAGGATGATTGCAAGTTCGTTCCCTTGTCCCATGGCGAAGTTCATGTTTGCGTCCGGTGCGAAAATTCGCATGCTGACAAACCCAATCAATTCCCTTCGCACATTGAATACAGGTAGGGCAAGCCCGCCGGACGCCAGTTCGGAACTGGGTACGTAGAAGGTGCGTGGTTTATGGATGATCGACTGGATCTCTCCGGTCATGACGGAGGTTTCACGGTCACCGACCCGACCGAGTCTTCCAAGGGCGATCACCCTTTCGAGGAGCCCCGGTTCGGCAGTATTCCTGATGTCAATGCAGATCATGGGTTCCTGCGACTTCTCGACCGGCTTGAATAGCGCAATGTCCAGGTCCGGGTCACGAAGGACTTCGCGTGCCTTGATTTCCTTCTTCTTGTTGACAATCAGAACAATGTTTTTGACGCGCGTATCCATCTGGAACTCGGCTGCGCGAGCGCCATAAAGTTTCTGGAGCATTCCGGATGGGTCAAACTGGCTGAGGGGCATCAGGGTAAGGCCATCGGGTGTGACGACTGTACCCATCAATTCCTGCTGGATCTCCTGTTCTGGCTGGTCCTGTCCGCCGAAACTCATTTTGAGGGTCATGATCACCCGTACGGTCACAATGCTGTCACTGAGTTGATCCGCGATATCATGCCCGGTCTGGATCAGCTCTTTGGGTGATTGTGCCGTGGCGGTTGAAGTCATGAGCAGCAAGAGCGGCAGGACTGCCTGCTGCATGCAAGGTTTAGGATATGGATTCATGAATTGTCCTCCCGTATGATTGTTCTCGTGGGGACGACTACCCATATCACAGCAACGGTGGATGAGATATCAAAATGTGTTTTATGGGTGGGGTCATCGTAAACCCTGCGGCAAGAACTGCTTTGTTGATCATGCTTTCCGGGGGAGCATTGCCGGATGGGATCTCCTTTTTCTCCCCATTGACTTGCCGTGTCCAGTTAAGTGAATATATGACCCATGCGGACTCAGGAAGGATGCATCGATGATCGCCGTAATGTTTGTTGTTGGTTGTGTTGCACTGGCCCTCGCCTATCGTTTTTACGGACGGTTTCTTGCATTCCAGTTTAATCTCAAGGACACACACCGCACACCCGCCTGTTCGATCAATGATGGAGTTGACTTTGTCCCGACGAGGAGGCCGGTCCTGTTCGGCCATCATTTCAGCTCGATCGCCGGCGCCGGTCCGATTGTTGGCCCGATCATTGCCGCGGCATGGTTCGGCTGGGGTCCGACGATGATCTGGATCATTCTCGGTGCGATCTTCATCGGTGGGTTGCATGATTTTGGATCGCTGGTGATGAGCGTCAGGCATCGGGCGAGGTCGGTTGCGGAAATCACGCGTTTTTACCTGAGCCCGCTGACCTATCGGTTCTTCCTTGTCTTCATTTGGCTGGCGCTGGTTTATGTGCTGATTGTGTTCCTTGACTTGACAGCCGGTGGTTTCGTCGCAAAGACCGAGGCAGGCCCCGCGCAAGGCGGAACGGTTGCCAGTGCATCCATCCTATATATTTTTCTGGCGGTCATTTTCGGCCTCCTGCTCAAGAAGAATGTCTTGGGTCTTGGCAGGGGGTCATTGATCTTTGTGCCACTGATCTTCATCGGATTGTTTGTCGCATCGCATCATCCCCTGCTCCCCGGTGATATGCCCCAATTCATGGATAACCCGAAATATACCTGGATGCTTATTCTGCTTGTTTATTGTTTCTTCGCCTCTATCGCGCCGGTTTGGCTCATGCTGCAACCGCGTGATTACCTCAGCTCCTATCTATTGTTTGCATGTCTGGTGATTGGCGGGCTTGGCATGCTGATCGGCAGTGCAACTGGAAGCATAGTGAGCGAATATCCCTGGTATCTCGGGTTTTATCATGAAAATTCCGGCCATCTCTTCCCCGTCCTTTTTATCACGGTTGCCTGTGGAGCATGTAGTGGGTTTCACTCCATTGTGGCTAGCGGGACGACAGCCAAGCAGCTTTCCGGGGAACAGGATGCCCGCCCGATTGCGTATGGAGGGATGCTGGTCGAGGCTGCCCTCGCACTGGTCGCAATGGCAACGGTGATGTCTGTCACTTCGGTTCCGAATGGTCAAAGTCCGATCGTCACTTTTTCTTTGGGTATCGGGAACTTTCTCGGTACATTCGGCATTTCTCCTACGGCAGGTGCAACCTTTGGCTTGTTGTCGGTCAGCACTTTTCTGCTGACAACGCTCGACACGTGCACGCGCCTGACACGTTACATCATCGAGGAGTTTTTCAATCTTCGGGATACGGCAAGATGGCGTTACCTGACTACTCTGACCGCACTCTCCCCTCTGTTTTATCTTGCGTTCCAGACGTATCCGGGGCCCGACGGAAATCCGGTTCCCGCCTGGCGGATGATCTGGCCGGTTTTTGGGACGACGAACCAATTGCTTGCGGCTATGGCCCTGCTGGTTGTGGTTGTCTGGCGACGTTCACTGGGCCGTAAGGTGTGGTATATTGCATTGCCAATGCTTTTCATGCTGGTCACGACGGTTACCAGCATGATTCAGCTGATCATGAAACACATTGGGACCCCAACGGCGGTTCTCGGCTGGGTGAATATCGTGATGCTAGTCATGACGGCAATGCTGGTTGTAGACACGGCGCGGAGCTGGGGGAGATTAGCAGAAATGGGTTCACGCGGGGAACAACCGGCCGAGGCGATTTGACCGAATGCTTTCTTGTCCGGTCATGTATTGCCATTCGGGCATCGGGTAATCGGGGGTGATTTTGATTACGGGGGCAAAGGAATCACAGTTTTCCGAGGATCTTGCGGACGGCCCGCCGGAATTTTGAACGCCGCCGGGCCCTGTGTTCCAGTTGAGATTTTAGTTTGCAGCTGAACCAGCCCGGATCTACCTGGAACAAATCTTGCCCCAAACATTCATCGACCAGATCCAGAAAATCATTGGTCCGTGTCGCGGTGTATGGGTTCTTGTCACAAGTTACCTCGCTGATATGATTTAACCCAACGGAAAACTGATTCAGACAAAGCGTATCATCAAGCAGGCCCGGCTGTAGCTGTGTCAGGAGCCTGCCGATTTCTTGATGCCTGTCCAGCGCAATGGCAAGTCCCAGTGAATGAAAGACCGATCCGTTCACGTATCGGGCGAACTGATCTTTATTCAGCTTGCTGGAATCCGATTCTCTGCATGATGAACCGTGGTAACGTGATAGCAATATGATCTTTTCCTCGAGCATCAATATTGGATCACAACTCAGGCTATGTTCATGCTGGCGGTAAACCGCGATGCATTCGTCGGTTCCACCGATTTTCATGTTTAGCAGGGTCATTCGGATCCACAGATCCCAGTCTTCGCAGGCACGGCACCGTTCGACATAAAATCCACCCGCGCGTTCCACCGATGACCTTCGGAGCAGGACCGCATTGCATGCACCAATTGGGTTGTACTCCATCACCTCCGGCCATGATAGAGGCAGACGTGGACGCAGCGTATCAACCGGGGTCTTCCCATCTTCCAGCGTGCGTTTTACCCATCCAGCGACTCCATCCTGTTTTGAATCCTCTATCAATATGTCCAAGCATGTATCGATCATATTCGGATAGAGAATGTCATCTGCGTCAAGCAGAACAATGAAATCGCCGCAGGCCCTCTCGAACCCGGTCTGGCGTGCGGAGGCCAATCCCCGATTTTCCTGTTCTGAGATTATGATCCGACCCGGAAATGCAGACTGTAACTCGCCGGATTTTTTTGCGGTGTTGTCGGTTGACCCATCGTTGACAATGATGACCTCAATATCCCGATATGTTTGTTGAACGGCCGAATTCACGCTCTCGTGCAGATATCGGCCCTGGTTGAAGCACGGGATGATGATTGAGACCAAGGCCCGGTTCATCCTGCATCATCCCTGACGAGCATTGGTTTTGCCTTCCTTTGAATGTATAGGCCCACGTTTTGTCCCAGCCAGCCTGTTTTGCCGGGTATCTGCTGGAGTGTATACGATCCCCCGTATTTTAGCATTTGAATGATTTTTGCGTCACAATCCCGTTCAGCATGATGATTGGGTTCCCGGTGGGTGTGGTATGGATGGCTTCCATGGTAGGGTGGACAATATCTTACCCCTGCCTCCGCTTCCCTTAATATTTCAACAAACAATGTGGGTGGACTCCTTGTGGACAGGGAATCGAGGAGTGGTCCCATGTTAAAATACAGATCTGTGATTAACCACAGGGAAAACCGGGAGACCCCATGCCGGTTTTCCCGGCGTGCATATACTTTACAGGCATCTCATGACCCTGCCAAGCGGTGATCATAATCATCCCGATCCAATATAGGTTTATAAAGCATTCGTTCAGAATTGCGATTATTATTGGGGGGACGAATGCGATCAAGGCGGTGAATCGAGATGATTGGGTTGGCAACGGAAGAAATGCGGAGCATGGCCATTCTGGGGATGGACTGGGGGGCAAGGCGGATCGGTTTTGCAGTCAAGCCCGCGGGGATGGATTACGTGCTCCCACGGGGGGTTGTGATGGTTGGGAACGAACAGGAGGCGGTCCGTGTTGTGCGTGCTGTCATCGAAGAGGCTGCGGCCGGGGCAATTGTTGTCGGGATTCCGCTGTACCGGGATCCTGCCCAAGCGCAAATTATCCGAAGGTTTTGCCGGAGAACACGATGTGGTATCCGGGGAACACGATGGTTTTTTACAGATGAATACTTGACCACTCAGGCCGCAGACTCCATGAGCAGGAATAGTCTGGCAGGCAAAGAGACCGATGATCTGGCAGCCAAGCTGATTCTGGAATCATGGCTTCAAGAAGCTGGGTTCGACTGAAGCACGGGGGCATATCAATGCTCAGTTCCAAGCGCTTGTTGTTTTTGTGCCCACGGGTTCCATGGCCCCTCAATACGGGTGCCAAGATTAGAACGCATGCCCTGCTGAGGACTCTTCAGTCAGAATATCGGGTGACCTACGCCGGATTTTTGCAACCCGATCTTGATGAGGAAGAAGCCTTATCCGGGTTGGCCGGATGTGAACATGTCAAGATGGTTCCAGAGCAGTGCGTCTCGTTGCCGGGCAAGGTTGTCCTGGGTATCCGGAGTATGTTTGATGCACGACCCGCGACGGTCATAAAATACTGGCATTTACAGATCGCGGAGTTTGTACGGTCTTGGATGCTCCAGAATCGTGGTCACGTGATTTATGCAGACCATCTGCATATGGCGGCCTTATCTAGAACTCGTACGGAACGGGGATGGGTTCAAGGTGTTGGACGAACATGATGTCGAATCGCAGATCATCGAGCGGTTAGCTGATAATAGGGCCGGATCGATTGTAAGCGGCTATATCCGTTCACAGGCTCGCAGAATGAGACTCATCGAGGCTGGAATGATTGACTGTGCGGATCTTGTGCTCGCTGTTTCGGAGGGAGATGCGGGCCGGTTTAGGGAGATGGCCGAGGGCTCGAATGTCGAGGTTGTTCCCAACGGCGTGGATTCGGATTATTATCGTCCTGCATCCCAGATCACGCGAATACCGGGACGGCTTATTTTCACGGGATCTATGGACTGGCTTCCGAACTAGGATGCTGTGATATACTTCATGCGGGAAATCTGGCCGCTGCTCAAGGGGTCACCCCCGGGTCAATCATGGTCGCTTGATATTGTCGGTCATGCTCCCCCTCCATCTGTCCGGGCGCTGGCATCTGAACGGGTTCGTGTCAGAGGTTCGGTCGATGATGTCCGGCCCTATGTGGATGGGGCAGCAGCTTTTATCGCACCGATCCGTATTGGTGGAGGGAGTCGCTTGAAAATTCTGTAGGCATTTTCAATGGAAGTTCCCGTGATTTCGACCAGTGTGGGATGCGAGGGGCTGAGTGTCGCCGATGGCGGCCAGCTTCTGAGAGCGGATACGCCCCAAGCGTTTGCGGCAGCGGTAAAAAGACTTGCCGATGACCCGGAACTAGGCCGGAGACTGGTTGTCAGTGGAAAGCAGCACGCTCTCAAGTATTTTTCCTGGCCGGCAATTGGCCAGAAAATGCTCGCTTGTTACACGGGTGTGTCAGGGGATAGCGGTTGACACCCCACTCAATCGCTTCATAATGGAGCGGGAGGTTCGATCCAGAGGGTGTTTCTGGCAGAATTCGGCGCTGGGAATGTGTTATGTTTCAAGCATGCCTGTTGGTGAAGTGGGTGTATCAGTGGCTACCAGCATGGCGGATGCCCATCATTATAATAGACTGACTGCCGATTTTGAGTGTTATGCCTGGATTATTCCGGGGGGAGGTGCTGATTATCATGGCGGAATCTAAGCGTAGACCAGGGAACAACAAGGGTTCCGGCCAAATGAGGGTACCCGAGCACGAGGCAGCGGGCAAACTGGACAATCGGAAGGAGATTGTCAGGACAGGTGAGGGTGCGTCACAAGATGATGAAAAAACGGCGAAGAAATGGATGCAGGCCCTGTCCAATGATGAAAGCGCCAGTCGTCTAAGCTCGGAGGCACTCGAGACCGGACTGGTTCATGATTCAGCGGATATTTACGATGCCATTGCCGCCAATATGGGTATGGAGAAGGTTGTCCTTGCCGATGTCGATTTCACATCTGAACTAATCAGCGAGGTTTCGGATCAGGTTGCCCGGAAATACCGCGTGATTCCTGTTTATGCTGATGACAATGAAGTCCATTTGGCGTTATCCGATCCCCAGAATGTCCAGGCTCTGGACGACCTGCGGAACATTCTGGGCAAGACGGTGGTCGGTATGGTTGCCAATGAGGAGGATATCGACAAGGCCATCAAAAAATATTACGAAGCCAGAGATCATGACGGCCTTTATGAGGAATTGGCCGAGGAGGATGATCCCGCGCTGCGCCGTGATTATGGTGAGTTGGAGCTGGCCGAGGGGGTTGATCCCGATGAGCAGTTGCCGGTTGTCCGGTTCGTTGACTTGATATTCAGGCAGGCCGTGCATGAGCGTGCCAGTGATATTCATATCGAGCCCTGTCGCGGGGGTATTCGCATCCGTTTTCGTGTAGATGGCGTGCTGCATGAAATGCCCGAGCCGCCGCGTAAGTGGCAGAACCTTATTCTTTCGCGGTTGAAGGTGCTTGCGGGAATGGATCTTGCCGAAAAACGCGTGCCACTCGACGGTCGTATCCGACTTTCGCTTCCCGACAAGAAACTGGACCTGCGTGTATCGACACTGCCCACGATCTTTGGTGAATCGATCGTCATGCGTATTCTCGACTCGGCGAATGTCATGATGGGCCTTGAGGATGTGGGTTTCCTCCCGGCATCGGTGGAGTCCTTCAAGCATCTGATCAAGGCGCCCAATGGTGTTATCCTGATGACGGGTCCAACTGGGTCGGGGAAGACCACCACACTCTACGCTGCCTTGGGGATGTTGAATCTTCCCGAGAACAAACTGGTCACGCTTGAAGACCCTGTCGAGTATCAGATCCCGGGCATCAATCAGATCCAGATAAATTCCGAGATCGGCCTGACCTTTGGGACCGGGTTGAAGGCTGTTCTTCGTCAGTCGCCCGATATCATCCTTGTGGGGGAGATCCGTGATCTTGAAACTGCCGAAAATGCCATTCGTGCAGCCTTGACCGGCCATCTTGTATTTTCCACGCTGCATACCAACGATGCACCCAGTTCGACAGTCAGGTTGATCGAGATGGGGGTGAAGCCTTACCTTGTCGCAAGTTCGATGCAGGCCGCCATTGCGCAACGTCTTGTCCGCCGTATCTGCTCGGTCTGCCGGTCAAGTTACAACCCTCATCCAGAGGAGATCCGGGAGATCGGGTATGATCCGGAGGAATACGGCGGTGTGGAGTTCTTCAAGGGTGAGGGATGTGAGCGCTGTGGCACATCGGGCTACCGCGGTAGGACGGCTATACACGAAATCATGGTCATGGATGCTGAACTGCGTCGAAGGGTCATCCGCAGCGAGGCGGGTACGCGACTGAAGCGTGCCGCCGTCAAGAAAGGTATGCGGACGCTACGTATGGACGGCTGGGAAAAAGCCATGATGGGTGCTACGACCATGGAAGAAGTTCTGAGGGTTACGCAGACCGATATCTGATGGATCGGACGGGACATTCATTGTTCTCAATATGCGGTGCGGGGTCATGATCCACCAGGTTAAATCAACAGAGGAACGGTATTGCCTTGGATATCAATGAAATGCTCAAGATTGTGGTTGACCGTGATGCGGCGGATCTCCACCTCCGTGTTGGTAAATCTCCGGTCATCCGGTTGCACGGGACGTTCGAACCGCTTGATCCCCATGTCCTGACAAACGAAGACACTGAGCGGCTGATGAAGGAAATCACGCCGCCTCGTTACCAGCAGATGTTACAGGAGCAGGGCAGTACAGACTTCGCCTATGCCTTTAGTGAACAGGCACGTTTTCGTACCAACGTTTTCCGTGGTCAGAGCAATATCGGCATCGTTATGCGACTGATCCCTAGTCGCATCTTTACCTTCGAACAACTGGGTCTGCCAAAGGAATCGATTATGGAGATTCTCCAGGCCCATCGTGGGATGGTTATTGTGACCGGGCCCACTGGTTCGGGCAAGACCACATCTCTGGCAACGATGATTGACTGGATCAACAGGGAGCGTTCGGTTCATATCATCACTATTGAGGACCCGATTGAGTATACCCACAAACACAAGAAGTCCGTTGTTTCGCAGCGTGAACTGCATATCGACACGCCAACGTTCGCCAACGCACTGCGCGGTGCGCTGCGCCAGGATCCCGATGTGATACTCGTTGGCGAAATGCGTGACCTTGAGACGATGGAGTCGGCGATCACTGCGGCAGAGACGGGTCACCTTGTGTTTGGAACGCTGCATACGATTGGCGCCGCAACGACAGTGGATCGTATCATAGACGCATTCCCAGCCAATCAGCAGAATCAGATACGTTCGGTTCTGTCTGTAGCCATGTCGGCGGTGATTTCCCAGGCACTGCTTCCCCGTGCCGGCGGTAAGGGGCGTGTTGCCGCATTCGAGATCATGCATAACAATGCAGCCATTGCCAACCTGATCCGTGAGGCTAAGACGGAGCGCATCACATCCGTAATCCAGACCAGCCGAAAAATGGGCATGATCACGCTGGATGAGTATCTTCTGGCCCTGTGGAAAAAAGGCACTATCTCGGGCCAGGTCACCCTTGAGCATGCGCAGAACTATGAGGAGGTGAGAAAGAGCATGATGGGCGAAGGAATTACGGCGGGTGGAAAAGCAGCCAACGAGGAAGAATCGGGTCCGGTCAAGACGGCCAGTTTGCCCTCGGATGAATATTAGGTGATGACGTGGCTGATTGATGCCGCCAGCATGGAATGAGGTGCTAAAATCGTGAAAGCGAATGAGCGTATATCATGAGTAAGAAGCTATTCAAGTTCAGTGACCCAGAGGCACGTCCTGATCTGCAATCCGATGTGCTGCCCGCCGAGGAAGCGGGTGCCCGTCTGAAGGACGAAATGCGTGGCCTTTTGCGCCGGGATTACTCGGTCGATCAGTTGGCGGTTCTGAGCGAGTTGGCACATGGCGGAGAGACGGGCGCCCGGTTCGATGAGATGCAGGCCGATATCGATCATGAGATGATTGCTCCGACGACCGACTTATTAAAGATCATGTCGGAACAGACCGGGCTGGGGATGGTCGACCTCAAAACTCTGCCCCGGGCTGATCATAAGCTGAGAAACCTGATCACCGCTGATCAGGCCAAGGCCCTGCGTGTTGTCCCCTGTGCTGTCAGGGAAGACGGGACGATTGTTGTGGCCATTGCTGATCCTTCAAACCCGACGATCGGTGACGATCTACGCCTAATCCTTGGCAGGGAGGTCGAGACTGTCATTGCCGATGAGACCGATATCAACGAAAGGATTGAGCAATATTACGGCCTGGGTGACGAGACACTTGAGGATGTTCTTGAAAATGCCGTGGATAAGGACGAGTCCGAAGATAACGTCATTTATCAGGATGAGAACATGATCGACCTGTCGGACCTTTCGACTTTGGCCGGCCAGCCAGCCGTCATACGACTGGTCAATCTTTTATTGTTGCGTGCGATCAATGACCGCGCCAGCGACATCCACATCGAGCCCTTCCCCACTTTCATCCGCATTCGGTATCGTGTCGACGGTGTGTTGAAGGAAATTCCGGCCCCACCACGCAACCAGCTCATTGCGATCATTTCGCGTATCAAGGTTCTCGCAACGATGAGAATTGACGAGTCACGACTTCCGCAGGACGGACGGATCAAGTTGTCGGTTGAGGGGAGAGAGGTCGACATGCGTTGCTCCACGATACCGACTGTTCACGGCGAATCGATCGTGATGCGTGTTTTGGACAAGAGCATGATGATGATTGGGATCAGTAATATTGGCATGCTTAGCGAGGTGCTTGAGCGTTTCCAGAAACTCATTCGGCTCCCCAATGGTATCATTCTGGTAACGGGCCCGACGGGTAGTGGAAAGACGACCACGTTGTATGCGGCATTGGCCGAAATCAGGGATCCCGGCGAGAAGTTCATTACCACCGAGGACCCCGTCGAGTATGAGATGGACGGCATCCAGCAGGTGAACATCAACGAGGCTGTGGGCCTGACCTACGCCCGTTGCCTGCGTGCAATCCTGCGCCAAGACCCCGATCGAGTGCTAGTCGGCGAGGTGCGCGATGTTGAGACGGCGCAAATCGCTGTCCAAGCGGCCCTGACCGGTCACCTCGTCATGTCAACCCTGCATACCAACTCCGCATCCGCGACCGTAACCCGGCTTCTGGACATGGGTGTTGAGCCGTTCTTAATCACGTCTGCTCTAATTGCGATTGTTGGCCAGCGTTTGGTCAGGTCAATCTGTCAGGAATGCAAGACGCCCTATGAGCCTCAGCAGGAGGAGCTCCGTGAATTCGGCGTCACCCGGGACGAACTGCGGGAGCAGGGGATCACTTTGTTTCGCGGTGAGGGTTGCAGTGAGTGCAACCATACCGGGTTTCACGGCCGTATGGGTATCTATGAGCTGCTTGAGATCACCGATGAAGTTCGTGAACTCATCTTGGAACAGGGCACAACGGACGATATCCTGGAAGTCGCGGCTCGTCAGGGGATGATGACAATGCGTGAGGATGGTTGGGTCAAGGTCTGCATGGGTCTGACAACTCTTGACGAGATTGTCCGCCAGACTCCGGCTGGTGAGATGGGCGGGGTGATGGATGCCGCCCTAGACGATGATAAGGTTTCCATGGTCGCGGATCAGGAAAAACCCGGGCAGATCGAGACGAAATCCGGGTCGATCCAGTTGCCCGGACCCCCCCGGCCAAAGATTGATGAGGAAACACACTTGGTCGAGGGTGAAATGGGCATGCCGGTTCCGGAGACGGGGCGTGCAGGGGATCCCGAAATCGATCTTGAGGCTGAACCTGAATCCAGACCGGAGTCCGAGCCCCGCACCTAACTTTTCTCGGTTGTTTTGAATCGCTTTTTCAGTGCAGATTTGGTATCGTCAAGCTTCACCAATCGGGCACGTGTTCCGCGTCGCTGCTTAACTCAAAAAACCCTCCTCTGGAAGGCAGGACCTTGATCTCATGCAGGAAATGAACCGCCAGAACATCATTCCCGTCAACATTGAAGACGAGATGCAGGCCTCGTATATCGACTACTCGATGAGCGTCATTGTGATGCGTGCGCTCCCCGATGTACGCGACGGCCTCAAGCCTGTTCATCGACGGATCATCTACGCCATGCATGACGAGGGGCTGACGCACGGAAAATCGCACAGCAAATGTGCGGGCGTTGTCGGTGTAGTGCTGAAGAAGTACCACCCACATGGCGATGGTGCAGTCTACGATGCGCTGGTCAGGATGGCACAGGAGTGGAACCTGCGTTACCCATTGATTGACGGTCAGGGAAACTTTGGTTCCGTGGACGGTGACAGCCCTGCGGCCTACCGATATACCGAGTGTCGCCTTTCCGCGATTGCAGAACTGCTTCTTCAGGATATTGACCGCAATACCGTCGATTACACAGCCAACTATGACGGTCGTTTTGAGGAGCCTGTGGTGCTTCCCGCAGCGTTTCCGAACCTGTTGGTCAACGGCTCGGCGGGAATTGCAGTGGGCATGGCCACCAATATTCCACCGCACAATTTGGGCGAGGTAATCGACGCGATCTGCATGATGATCAGGGATCCGGATATTGCCCTGAATGAACTGATGAAAGTTCTTCCGGGGCCCGATTTTCCCACCGGCGGTTTCATCTACGGGAGGCAGGGGATTCGTGAAGCCTATGAGACAGGCCGGGGGCGACTGCAGTTGCGTGCACGTGTCAGGACCGAGGAGTTCAGAAACGGGCGTGAGGCCATCATCGTCACGGAAATTCCCTATCAGGTCAACAAGGCCAACCTGATCGTTGATATTGCACAACTTGTCAGGGACAAGAAGATCCAGGGGATCAGTGACATTCGCGATGAATCCGACCAGAACGGCATGCGAATTGTGATTGAGTTAAGGAAGGGCGAGGTTCCCCAGGTCATTATTAACAACCTTTACAAGATGACCCAATTGCAGGTCACATTCGGCGTGATCTTGCTGGCGCTTGATGGTGGACGGCCACGTTATCTTTCGCTCAAGCGCATCCTTCAGTGTTATATCAACCATCGTCGCGAGGTTGTGGTCAGGCGGACCCGTTTCGATTTGGACAAGGCGCGCAAACGCATCCATATCGTTGAGGGCCTGTTGAAGGCGGTTGAGAACATTGATTCCGTCATCAAGATCATTCGTGGATCCGAGACGGTTCAGGCAGCCCGGGACGGACTGAAGTCGGGATTTGACCTGACCGATGAGCAGACGCAGGCAATTCTGGATATGCCATTGCGCCGCCTGACCGGTCTTGAGATTGAGAAACTAATGCATGAGAGGAAGGAACTGGTCGCATTGATCGAAAGCCTTGCCGGAATCCTTGCCGATCCCGGCAAGGTTCTGAACCTCATCACGGATGAACTACAGGAGGTCAAGGCCAGATTTGGTGACTCGCGTCTGACAGAGATCGTTAATGCCGAGGGGGATCTCTCGATCGAGGATCTGATAGCCGAGGAAAGAATGGTGATTACGATCACGCACAGTGGTTACATCAAGCGGACCGGCACTGCCCTCTACCGCTCCCAGCGTCGTGGCGGGAAAGGGAGTCGGGGTATCAACCTCAAGGAGGAAGACTGGGTTGAACATGTTTTCGTGGGAACCACCCACAATTACCTGATGTTCTTCAGCAATTTCGGCAGGGCCTACTGGCTCAAAGTATATGAGTTGCCCGAGGGGGGGCGAACAACCAGAGGACGGCCCATTGTCAACCTGCTGCAACTGGAGGCCGGTGAAAAGATTGAGTCGATTGTCCCGGTCAAGGAATTTCAGGAAGACCTTTACCTGGTCTTCTGCACCAAGATGGGCCGTGTCGTTAGGAACTCACTGAACCTGTATTCCAATCCGCGACGCACGGGGATAAAGGCTATCAAGATCGCCGACAATGATGAATTGATCAGTGTCAGGCAGACCGACCTTCATCAGGAGCTGATTATAGCCACACGCAACGGCATGGGTGTGCGGTTCAAGGGCCCCGATGTCCGGCCCATGGGGCGTTTTGTGGGCGGTGTGCGCGGTGTCAACTTGAGTGGAGATGACCAAGTTGTTGGCATGATAGTCCTGCGGCCTGACACCACGGTCCTCACGATTTGCGAGAACGGTTATGGAAAGCGGACTCGGGCCGATGAATATCGGATCGTGAGGCGCGGTGCCAAGGGTGTGATTAATATCCGGACAAGTGAACGCAATGGCAAGGTGATGTCCGTGCTGGATGTCGTTGACAGCGACGAACTGATCATGATCTCGGAAAACGGGGTGACTATTCGCAGCAGTGTCAGTGAGATGAGGACAATCTCAAGGGCGACTCAGGGTGTGCGGCTCATCAACCTGTCCACCGGCGACCGTCTGACATCGGTAGCCAGGATCGAGGAAGACAAGGATGTTGATAGCAACGGATCGGCGGATGATTAATAGCCGTTGACGAGCCGCCATGTTGTTATGTGTCCCGGCCTCAACCCGTTTGGAACCTTTTGTCTCCCCCGGGGAGCATCCTCATCCTTCTAAAAATCCATGAATCGAGGAAAGAATCTCCGGGTGGACTCCCATCCGGCATGGAAGGGTTAATCTTGTCAATGATATCATGGTGCAATCGGAATCTGGCTGGTAGGCCTCCTTCCCCGTGACCGGTGTCGAGTTAGAGTCGGAATTCTGTGAAAACCGACCTCGACCGATGAACATGTGCCTGACTGATCCCGCCGAAGGCATGCTCCCTTGAACAAGCCGTTGCATTCTCCCGGAAAGACCGACCCCATGCGGACACAACCCCGAAGGTGGTTATCGGATAGACTTATGCGTCTGCTGATACGCGCGGTCGCCATCCTTGCCCTGTTTGGGGCAACAATTTTGCTTCTCCTGTTTATTTGTCCGTGGTCCATGCCGGTGATCAACCAGCAGCTGAGGAATTCATGGAAAGAGGCCACGGGTCTTGGGCTCAATTTCGAGAGAGCCACATTCCGTATCAGCAGAGGGCTTGTTGAGGTACGGAACCCTTCGCTGGTTGATCCGGTTTCAGGCGAGGAACTTGTCCGGATGCGGGGGATCAAGATGGAGCTTTCCTTTTGGGAGTTCCTTTTCTCGGATTCCCCGCGGGTGATCGAAAAAATTCAGGTTAATGGGGAATTTGCGGCATCTCTGGAGTGGGCGGGCGGACAGGGTGGGATTTCGGCACCTTGGGACCGGATTATTGAAATTTATCGCAACCACCTTGGCAGGGTCGAACTGTTTCCCACAGAGGTCGTTGAGGGTATCGATTTACGCCCCGGGGTGGTGATCCGGCACTTGAGTTTTGACGTCCTCAATTTTCGATGGGCAGGCGCGCAGGGGGAATCATTGCCATCTTGGGTGACCCTGAAAGACGTGGCCCTGGAATGTGAATTTGACGATGTGGGCAGACCGCTCAATTTCTTACTGGAAGGAAAGTATAATGAACACCCGGCCACGAATTCATTGAGGATAGTGATCGCCCGGGATCCCGGGGATAGCCGTCTCGATTTCAGGGTGAATGTGGATGAATTTGATAGCCGTATAGATTTTCCATTTGACACCGCTTTTGAAATGATGGGCCGGGATATTGAGTTTAGTGGTTCCTGTGATATCCCGGGGAAGCGTCCCTGGATGATTGATGGTAATTTTCGGTTGGGTGATGTCAAGATCAGGGATCCCGGATCGGGCGAGGTACAACCACATGGCCGCATGACGCTTTCGTGGAGCGCCGAGCTTCCCGTTCAACAGTCCGGCCTGGAGCTTAGTCACCTCGAACTGGAGAGCGAACTTTGTCACATGTTATCCTCTGGGACTCTGCAGTTGTTCAGCCCCCATGAATATGATCTGGCAGTTCAATCCTTTGAAGTGACGGACAGCGGTATTCGACTGATCGCCAACCAGATGATACCCGATGCTGGAGGTTCGATTACCGTCAGCAGGGAGGGCATGATTCATTTCAGCGGAGATGTGGCGGGAGACCTGGTCAAAACCATTCCCGATAAAATTGACGGGAGGATGTGGTTCAACAACGCCACATGGCATACCCCGATCCTGTCGGCGCCGTTGGTTGCTCTTGACGGTGAAGTCCGTCTAACGAGTGCAACTATGTTTGTCCGGCATTTAAAAGCACGGCTTTTGGACATCCCGATGGAACTGGGAGGTAGGATTGTTTTTCGTCCGCTTGGACGTGGTGTCGAATCGATCGACCTTGACTGGAATGCTGGAGGCCAACTCGACAATATTCGCAGGCTCATCAGGTGTGTCTCTGCCGGTGGCGAAGAATCGTTCGAGTTGGATGGCACTTTTGATGCCAGGGGCCGTTTCAAGCTGAATGATCCTTTTGTGGGATCGTTGTCCGATGCACTTGAGAGGACGGCAAGTCAGGGCTGGATCAATATCCTTGATGGCCGGGCTCGTTCACTTGGTTCTGATCTGGTGATGGGTGATGTTCGGGGCCGCATCGATTTAACGGATGGACAGATTCATACCAAGGATCCAATCACCGGGCGGTTTCGCGGGATAGATATTGAGTTGGAACTCAGTTCAAAAGAGGGTGAACCATTTTGGAATCAACCGTTTCTTGATATCGGGTTGAAGGCAAGCGTGAACCTGGAGCAGATGGGGGTTGGTCCTGGCCAGGTGTCCTCTGTGTCCGATATCAAGGGCAAACTGGGAGAGATTAAGGGCAGGGTAATCCTGGATACGCAACTTGCGCTGCCCTTGCGAAGTCCGAGGGATCTGGATTACCAGGGAAAAGTGAAGATCTTGGGCCTACAGTGCAACCCGAAACTACGCTGGTTCAGGGGCCCGTTGTTCCTTGATCAGGTCGAGTTCATGGTGAATTCGTCTTCGATCTCTATTATGCCGGCTGCTGCCCGATGGGGGGGAATGGAAGTCCAACTGGAAGGTCGCCTCAGCCCCGCGGGAGGTTGGTTGAAGGCTTCCACCGAATGTTTTCTGGAACAAGTTCAGGAGCAGATTCCGGCTGTCATGCCGATGATGCACCTCAAAGGTCCGGCCGCGGTTCAGCATACCATTCACCTTCTGCCGGCATATCCCGCCAGCGTTGAGCAGGGTCCACTGGGCTGGATGAACGCCATAGTGGGGGCGGTGGTTCAGGGACATCTGAAGGAATTCTATAACGTCCACTTTCAGGGGGAAATCCAGGCGCTGGATTGCGAAGCTACGTGGAAGAGGATGCCCGTGCGGTTACGCGGAATCACGGGCGACTTTATTTATGATCAACAGAAACTTGCCACATCTGGCCTGATTTCGGTCAACGCGGGGTTCGGCAGCCGTGATGTGGAGACCATGTTGGAGGTCGGGTATGCGCAGAAGCCAGTCAGGCTGGAATTCATAACTTCATCAGGACATTTTGTCCTCGATCCATGGCTTAGGCCCTGGTACCCGGGAGCATGGGAGTGGGAGGGCAAGGAACTGGCTGTTCGTGCCGATGATGTGGAGTTGTCTCCCGATAGTGGCATGGCGAGGGAAGGGCTCCAAAAATTGAAAGGGAACGCATTTGAGCAGATAGACCCAGCAAAATTTGTCATGTTGGGGGATGTCCAGCTCGATTCATTGACCTACCGCAAGGCGCAGGCCACGAATTTTAGGGGGATCCTCAAATTGGATTCGTATCCCGGCGGGAGTCTGGGATTATCATTGAACTCTGTCGCTGCGGATTTCTATGAGGGACGGTTTAATGCGGAATATACGCTTCGCAATCGCGACCTGACATCCCGAATGAAGATGGAACAGGTGAGCCTTGGTCGTCTGAAGAATGCCCTGAACCCGGGTGAAGGGCCATCTTCGATCCTTTCGGGGCGACTGACAGGTCAATTCGATTATCAGCACGATCTAACGCAGGGTTTTTCCGGGATGGCCGGGACCGGGCATGTCCAGGTTCAGGACAGCCTGTGGGGTGAGGGAACCCTGTTTCAACGTATTGGCAGGATTCTCAACCTGTCCTTTTTCAAGGATGTCGTGTTCGACTCGATCGAGGGTGATTTTGCGCTAAGGGACTCGGTCTTCAGCGTGAGGGAACCGGGGATCGTGTTCAAGGGGCCAATTATGAGCCTTGTGATGACCGGCAGTGTTGATGCGGACGAGAACCTTGAACTCCTACTGAAGTTGAAGTTTTTTTCCGGTGTCGCTAAATTACCGGTGTTCAAGGAACTGGTGGAAATGTTCAACGATGCCGCCGGTTCGGTCCTGAAGTTCAAGATCACCGGGACCCTTCAGAATCCGGAGGGTATAGCCCTGTGAGCGGATCGATATTTCCACGACAGGAAAAGTTGACCGAATGAGAGTGCTGACACGTTACCTGATGCGGGAAATCATGTTGTACTTCGTGATTTTCGGCGCCTTTCTTCTCAGCATCATGGCGATCTATGAAAGCTTCAATCTGAGGGATGATTACGTCGAGTACAGCCCCAGTGTTGTCGAGATCATCACATATCTGCTCTATCGGTTGCCGGGCAAGTTCAAGGAAGTCCTTCCCATGGTGGGGTTATTGTCGACCTGTTTTGCATATGGACTGCTTGCCAAGAACCGGGAAATCCTGGCCATGGTCGCCACGGGGATCAGCTTTTTCCGGTTGACGGTTCCAGTATTCATCACGGGTATTTTCCTTTGCGGCCTGATTTTCCTCTTTAATGAGGAACTGGTTCCATACACGGATAAGAAGGCCGATTATATCGGGAAGACGATCATCAAGAAAAAGAAAACAAAACCGGTCCAGAGACGGAAGAATATCCTGACCCACGGTGCCAGGGACGAAGTCTACTGTATTCCCTACTACCTTCTCGACCTGAACACGATGATTTACCCGGTGATCATGAAACTTGCTCCCGGCGGCGGGGAGATCATCGAGCGACTTGATGCTGACCGGGCGGTCCTGATACCCGAGGGCCATGAGGATGCCGGCTTGTGGGCATTCGTGAACCTGCAGCGTCGCATATTCAACTCCGACGGGAGCCTGTTGTCTCATGAGTCTCTTCCCGGGACCAACCTCGTGAAACTCAGGGATAGCCTGGAAGAGATCCTCAGGCGGGGGGAGAAGACATCTGACATGAATTTCGCAGAATTAAAAACATATATGGATCTGATGTCAGGTAATTTTGAGCGGAAGGTGGACAACCTGCGAATATCGCTGCGTCAGAAGATTGTCTGGCCCATATCCGGGCTTTTGTTGACACTGGCCGGTTTTGTGGTTGTGGTCGATGTTCATGCCCGCCGTTTTGCCCGAGGCGTGAGTGTGGGACTGCTGCTTGCAGTCGGGTTCTATGTCCTGAATGTCTTTTTGGTCAACTTGGGCCAAAAGGACATGATCGCGCCTTTTCTGGCGAGTTGGCTGGCCTTGGCGCTTCTGACCGTGGTCACGATTTATCTGGGCTATCAGTTAACCCGTGTCCGAAAATAGCCCTTTCCCAGATTCCATGCTGAGATAGGAATCATGATCTCAAATGAAGGCGGACGATGGGCATTATTTTAACCTTGGGTGTGGGGCCATGAAGACCAGGACTGTCGCTGGTGCATCCGAGTCGTTCCGGATGCCGTGCATGACGCCGGGAGGCGCAATGGCTGTATGGCCCGCTTCCAGGGGCAGGGTCTGGCCAGCCAGGATCACACGGCAACTCCCGGTGAGGACATGGTAGACCTTCTCCTCGGTTTCATGCAGGTGGGGTTTCTGTTCCTGACCGGGCTTTAAGCAGTAGACATCACAGAACATCCTTGGAGATTCATGAAGGTTCACCTTCTGCATTTTTGCATCCGAGAATTGGGCGACTTCCGCAGTATTGAATACGAGGGGTTCGGTCATCTTGGCGTTTTCTCCTTTCCGGCCGGATTCACCATATTAACCCGATCAGGCCGTTACAGGGAAATCCTTTAGTGATCGGCCGATCTGTTTGACTGGGCAGCGGGGTCGAGACAGAAGAGGTCTTTTTACGCGGTTCAATGACGATTGTGATGACGGACGCTGACTTCTGAGTTGGGCCTATGCCTTGTGTTTGTCCCGCGAACAACCACAAAGATCTTGGGGAATGGGCTTCACACGCCATTTCGGATCGGTTAATCTGATACGCTGTTTCAATTTATCCCCATGGAATCCTCCCGGCATGACCGACTTCCCAGAACCCCATCCGCACATCGCCGCCCTTGAGCCTTATATTCCCGGTGAACAGCTACATGGTGATGGCTGGGTCAAGATGAACACCAATGAGTTCCCCTATCCTGCCGCAGCCGGGGTGGTTGAGGCTATCCGTCGTGAAGCTACGGATTCAATCAGGATTTATCCCGATCCCGTCTGTGCCCTTTTGCGCAAAACATTGGCGGAACATCACGGTGTGGAACCCGACCGGATTCTTGTTGGTAACGGATCGGATGAAATCCTGCGTATGCTGTTCCATGCTTTTGTCGGGCAGGGACGACGTGTTGCGATCGTCCGGCCGACTTACACGCTGTTTGAGGTTCTCGCCGGAATGTTTGCCGCGGATATCCAGAACCACGAACTTGCGCCGGAGCATGAACGTTTGCCCGAAAGCCTGTTCGATGAGCAATGGGATGTTTGTTTCCTCCCATTGCCCAATCCGCCGTTGGGTTCAGTTTTCCCGGATGGAGACCTTGACCGGCTTGTCGGGACCGGCCGGATGATTATTCTGGACGGGGCCTATCAGGACTTTTCGGAATATGCAGACCCATTGGAACGTCATGCGGATTGTCCCAATGTTGTTTTCACGAGGACGTTTTCGAAGTCGTACGGACTAGCGGGCCTGAGGGTTGGTTATGGGATCGCGGTTGCCGAGGTGATTACCGACCTACACCGGATTCGTGATTCCTACAATGTGAACCGGGTCAGTCAGGCGGCGGCCCTTGCTGCGCTTGAAGCATCAGGTTATTACCGTGAACGGTGCGACCAGATCATGAGATCGCGACGGCAACTGGCCCAAGACCTGACGACCTTGGGGTTTAGGGTGCATCCGGGTCAGGCCAATTTTTTGTTTGCGAGGCATCCGCGAGCCGAGATGATTTTCAGGGAGTTGAAGGGGCAGAAGATTCTGGTGAGATATTTTGATCAGGCGGGCCTCAAGGATGGCGTCCGGATCACGATCGGCGGGCCGTTTGAGAATCAAATCCTGGTTGATACATTGAAATCAATGGATTTAAATGGTTTTTGAGGCTTCAGTTTTGTGCTTCAATGATCGAGACTTGGCCCGGGCCATGCGTTGGGGAGGATTCTGATTGTCAAATCGTGTCTGTTTGGACGAAGATAAATCACATGTGGCCGTGATATCTGAAGGTTCCCGGGGGGGATTTCTGCCATGGGTATGCCGTTTTGACGTTTGGATACAGGAGGTATTTCTCTGATGAAACCGGATATGGTGACCAAGTGTCTCCTCGGAATGATCGTGATTCTTTTGGCGGTGCTGGTATTCAGGCCGTCGTTCGATTTGACTGCCGGGGCTTTTGCGGAGGGTAGCAACGAAGTCACGCTGGGTTACAAGGCAGCGCCGCCGATCCAGATCAGCAACATGGGTCTCGAGGTCAAAAGCATTCATGTCATCGACAGCGCAAGTGCCTTCGTTGCTGAGTATGATGATGGATTCAAGGTTTACCGGGTCTATCCAGTCAAGACTACGCGGGCCTCGCTGGCGGCGGCGCGGGACTGAAGTTATCCCATCCTGATTTCGATATGCCCAAGTAGCTCAGTCGGTAGAGCACATGCATGGTAAGCATGAGGTCTGCGGTTCGATTCCGCACTTGGGCTCCATTTCCTTTCAACAGAATCAACGCAATAATTCAATGCATATTGTTTTTCGATACCCTAAGGTGGACGCAAATCGGCCATGAATGGATGACATTGGGGCATATGATACCTCCATAATCCATGAGCCAATGGGGTTATGGGTGCGGGCGATACTCATTGTATCCATCCCATCGGATTCTGCGGTGGTTGTGGCCACCAATATGGCCGTCACGATGTAGGGCAAGGTGTTCCGCCTCCAGGGGATTGACCTGTGATGATCGTGTCCGCAGTTTGCACGTCTTGCCGATGGCCGGACCGGGAAAACCAGGGATCATGGCTCAGTACGACTGGCAACCACTTTACTTCCTTTTGGGAAGCCTCCTGGTCGGCATTCTGATCCAGAAGTGGGTCATCGGGAGATTACACAGCCTTGCAAAGCGTACACGATGGAAATGGGATGATGTCCTCACGCAATCTCTCGGCAAATGCCCCGTCATCTGGTGTCTCTGTGCGGGTGGGTATTGCTACCTCCTATCTGGGCAGTTCGACCCGTCAGAGATAGAATTGGCCCACAAGATCCTGGTCAGCGTTCTGATCTTTACAGGGATGATCGTGATCGGCCGCCTTGCCAGCGGTTCCGTTGAACTGTTGACAGGCAGGACCCGGAGCAAGCTGCCTTCCACGACATTGATGTCCAACATTGCGCGTCTGTTGACCTATATTCTGGGTGCTATTCTGATCCTGCAAAACCTTGAGATCAAGATCACCCCCATGATCACAGCCCTTGGGATTGGGGGCTTGGCTGTTGCCTTGGCCCTGGAGGAAACTCTCAGCAATCTTATCGCAGGTGTCCAGATCGTTGCATCACAACTCGTGCGTCCAGGCGATTACGTGAAACTCGATGCTGGCTATGAGGGTTATGTCACCGATGTCAAGGCCCGTAACACGACCATACGCTCATTTCCCGACAACAACCGAATCATTGTACCCAACCGTACCATGGCTTCGTCCATCGTCATCAACTACAGTCTGCCTGAAGAAAACTTGTGGGTCGATGTCGCGGTTGGGGTTGCTTATGACAGCAATCTGGAACACGTTGAGGCCGTGACCCTGGACGTTGCCCGCCAGGTATGCAAATCTGTGGAGGGGGGCATTTCCGGGCATGACCCGTTTCTTCGCTACGAGGAATTCGGGGATTCGAGCATCAATTTTCGTGTGCGCATGTTTGTCAGGGCATTCGAGGACCAGTTTCTGATCAGACACACTTTCATCAAACTGCTTCATCAGCGGTTTAACGAGGAGGGGATCGAGATCCCATTTCCCATCCGAACCATCCATGTAAAGCATAAGGAAGCCCACATTGTTGCTGATTCGGCAACGCCACCGCATCTTCCGGAAAATGGATCCTGACGGGAAGGCCATGCCCCCCGGCATCCATCTTCCTCACAATCCGAAGGTCCCCCCATTCAGCACTTCCCGGGACCCGGGGGACAGGGCCGTGCATTGTGTGTTGATCATTTTATTTTTGACTCGAAAGCGTATTCCCCGGGATGGATCCGGTATACCCCGGATCTAGGTCCTGACCACAGATGGGATATGTCTTCACTGACATCCACAAGGTTTCCGCCCTCCATAATGCTTCCCGGGTCGCTGGTGGGAATATGTATTGTTGCCGTCGTGTTGGCCGGGATCGAGACATCAAGCATGAATCTGCCGGTTTCGATCTTCCAATGTGTCTTGATCGGACCGCGGATCGATTTGTAACTTGCCCTGCACCACTTCATTACTCCCCCGGGGCGTGGACGGATGATGATGTTCCTGAATCCCGGGCCATCCGTGTCGATCCCGGCGATAGTCCTGAACATCCATTCCCCCACGGCCCCGAATGAGTAATGTGCAAATGAATTCATGCCAGGTGTCTGGAATCCCTTTTCCGGTGTCCACCCGTCCCATCTTTCCCAGATGCTGGTGGCACCGTGCTGGATCGAGAAGCCCCAGGAGGGAAAACTCCTGTTGTGAAACAGGTGATAGGCAACGTCCAAGTGTCCCGTGTCCGTCAGTACGGTCATCAAGTCCTTGGTGCCGACAAACCCGGTCGAAAGATGCCAGCCCCTTGACTCGATATCCTCGACAAGGTGCCGAGCCGCCGGGGCCCTCAAGGCCTCGGGCAGCAGGTTGAAGCGCAGGGCCAGCACATAGACCGTCTGGGTATCACCCCTAATACGGCCGTTACTGAGGACATAGGCCTGATTGAATGCATCCTTGATCTGTTCATGCAGGCGACAATACTTTTCGGCATCGCCGGTTTTCCCAAGCACCGTCGCAGTTTGCGCAACCAAGTCGGCACTATGGGCAAAATATGCCGTTGCCAGCACATCCTTCGGCGTGTTGGCATTGATGTTCAGCCAGTCCCCATAACCTTCTGCCGGCCGCAACAGGCCTCTGCTGTTCTTCCGGCAGAAGGAGATCCACCTCGCCATTGACCGGTAGTGTTTTCTAAGGATGTGTTCGTCACCGTAGGCCTGATACATGGTCCACGGACAGATCACACCCGCATCCCCCCATGCGGAAACACCATGGCCATTGTGGCTCTTGCATGGGGCAATGTCCGGAAACCCGCCGTCCGCTGTTTGTGCGTCGGCCAGATCCACGAGCCATTTCGTGAAGAACGCCGCGACATCATTGTTACAGGTGGCCGTACGGATGTAGATTTGTGCATCACCCGTCCATCCCAGCCGTTCGTCGCGCTGTGGACAATCGGTCGGGATATCGATAAAGTTCGCCCTCTGGGTTTGGCGGATGTTCCGGTAAAGCCGGTTGGCCATCCGGTTTGAGCACTTGAAATCCCCGGCAACGGGTGTATTGGAGGTTAGTTCAACACCGGTAATTGCCCTGATGTCGGGCTGCCCCGGATATCCATGGACCTCGACATACTGGAATCCGTGGAAGGTGAATTGTGGTTCCCAGGTTTCCTCGCGCCCCCCGCCCTTGCAGATGTAAGTATCCGTGGCCCGGGCACCGCGCAGGTTCTCGGTGTAGATCGTTCCATCCGGTTCGAGCCGTTCAGCGAACCGCATTACAATCCTTCGCCCCCGCCGTCCCTTGACCTTCAGGCGGACAAAGCCGGCGAAGTTCGCGCCCAGGTCAAAAACGAACCTACCTTGCTTCGGTTCCGTGACGCTGACGGGTCTGATCCTGCGAAATTCCTGCACCCTGGCGCCTGGATAGGCTCCGGTTGCCGCCTTGATCGATGAGGTCAGGTTTACCCGGCTCCAGTTGCTATCATCGAAACCTGGGGCATTCCAGCCGGGCATCTCCCTGCGGGCATCATGGGTTTCCCCCATCAGAAGATCAGACTCGAGCAACGGCCCGGTCGAGGCTTTCCAGGACCGGTCGGTTACAATGGTCCTGCGGCTGCCATCCTTATATTCCACATGCAGCTGGACTCGAAAACGAGGCTTGTCGCCATCATGTTCACGAATATTCTTGAAGCCTACATAACCGGCATACCAGCCATCGGCAAGGATAGCACCCATGGCATTTCCCCCCTCCGTTAGCATATCGGTGACATCGTAGGTGTTGTAATAAACGCGGGTCTGATAATCCGTCCAGCCGGGTGTGAAATAATCCATCCCGACACGTCGGCCGTTGATGTGCATTTCAAACAAACCGAGTGCCGAGGCATATGCCGTCGCCCGCCGGATGGGTTTTCTCAACATGAATGTTTTCCGCAGATAACGGGGCGGAGGCAGATAGAGGGCACCGTCTGAATTATTCGCCCCGGATCCGGATTTGACCGGCCGCCCGATTCTGTCCATCCCGATCCATGCCGCCCTCCAGTCCGAGTCCCCGAGTAATCCCATGGTCCAGTGTGCCGGTTGGCTCCATGCCGATTCGTCGCCGCCCGCATCCCGGACTTGGACCTTCCAGAAACACTGCATTTCGGACTTCAATGGTTTTCCCTCGTAGATGATGTTGGTGGTTTCATTGGAGCTGACAAACCCGGAGTCCCACAGGGTTCCCCGGTTTGTCGCAAGTGTGGCCCCGGCATGGGCAACAAGGATCCGGTATGCGGTCTGTCGCTGCGCACGTTGCTCGGATTCGACAATCCAGCTGAGGCGGGGTCGACGCACGTCGATACCTTTCGGGTCTATTGCGTACTCACATCGAAGATAACCGGGCACGAGTCTGGATCCCGAATCAGGTCCCTTGTGACACGGGGGTTTTTTCATGATGGCATCCCTGTTTCCTTTTTCCCGGGGATTAAGTATCGGCACAAGTATAATCTAACACAGCGTCCACCCCGCGCACAAAAGATACATGTTTCACATGTTAAAGCATGCTTTGTCATACGGCCGGCCCTGTTCCCCGATCTTGACCTTTCTCGGCGAATTATGTGACGATCACGGCATGATTTTGATGCGAGTTCCCTGCTCTGGCGGACTTTGGGCCGCTGTCTTCTTCATGGCTGTCATGTCTGGCTGCGGAGGTTCCGGTGAAGACCCGTTGGTGGTCGATGTCTGGCATCCGTATGAGATGGAGGTCGGTGACGAACTTGTCGCCGCCCTGGAGAAATTTGAAGAAATCCACCCGGGTCTGGATGTACGGACCCTGTTCGCGTCGAACAATCTTTCCTCGAGCCAGAAATTATTTCTGTCCATTGCGGGCGGCGTTCCCCCGGATGTCACCTTTGTTGATGGGCCGCAGGTGGCCGAGTGGGCCTGCCTCGGAGCAATCGAGCCGCTCGATGACTATATTGCCGCGGCCGGTATCCAGGAGGAGGACTTTTGGGAACCCTGCTGGAAACAAAACATTTTTGATGGTCGGGTTTATGGATTGACCATCAATGCCGACCCGAACTTCGGTTTCTTTTGGAACAAGGAGGCCTTCAGGGAGGTCGGCCTCGATCCCCAAAAACCACCCGAGACCTTTGAGCAGATGGATCGGATGGCGAAACAACTGACATCCGTACGGGATGGCCGCCTCGAGTCGGCTGGCATCATCCCGTGGATGATCTACGGCAAGGCCAACTCGTTGTTCACGTGGGGCTGGGCGTTCGGCGGGAAGTTTTTCGATGATGAGAACAACCGGGTCACGGCCGATCATCCCCGCGTCGTCAGTGCCCTTGAGTGGATGTTGAGCTATGCGGAGCAATATGACATTCGCAGAATTTCCTCGCTGGCGACGGGTTTTGGCAGCGCCGAGCAGAATCCGTTCTTCACCGGAAAAATAGCCATGCAGCCGATGATCGTCTACACGCTGCGTGAAATCGAACGTTACCGTCCCGAGCTTGAGTTCGGCGTGACCGAGCTTCCACAACCCAGCGGGGGTGTGCGCAATAGCTCATGGGTGGGCGGATGGTGTCTTGCCATACCGAAGGGTGCAAAAAACCCCGATGACGCGTTCAAGGTTATTCAGTGGCTCTGTACAAGTCCGGAAGGGACAACGCGTATCGCACGGGCGTTGGGCACCATGCCGGGCTACCGAAAATCACCTTACCTTGACAAGGCGGGAAAGGATCCCCGGATGAAGGCGCTGATCGGGATTCTCGAGAACTCGAAAAACCAGAGGCCGGTCATGCCTGCACAGGCGTACTACATGGGTGAACTCGAACGGGCGGTTGATGCTGCGTTGTACGGGACGAAAACCCCCGGGGAGGCGTTGCGCGATGCAAGCGCCCGGACCCAGGAGCAGCTCGACCGGATCCTGGCAAGGTATGATGAGCGGCAGGCCCGCAGACAGGTGGCCAATCCATGAGCCGGTCCAGCCTTGCCATGGGCCTGATGTTCATTTCCCCCTGCCTGGTCGGGCTTCTTGTATTCATGTTGTATCCAGTCGCGGCGTCGTTCTATTTCAGTTTTTGCGACTACATGATTTTCGAATCCCCCAAGTTTATCGGGTTGGATAACTACGGGGAGCTTGTGCACGATCCGCTGTTCTGGACTTCGCTTTACAATACCCTTTATTACACGGTGATCGCTGTCCCTGGCGGCATGCTCTTTGCATTTCTGCTTGCGTTGATCCTCAACATGAGGGGCAGGGGCATGGCTCTTTACCGGACGATATTCTTCCTGCCGTCGATCATTCCCATTGTGGCCTCGTCGGTTCTCTGGATCTGGATCCTTAACCCGCAGTACGGGCTGGTCAACATGTTGCTAATACGGCTTGGAATACCCAATCCTCCCGGTTGGCTGTCCGATCCGGCATGGTCAAAGCCCGCCCTGATCCTGATGAGCCTGTGGGGGGTCGGTGGAACACTGGTCATCTATCTTGCCGCGCTGCAGGATATCCCGACCCAGCTATACGAGGCGGCTGAGCTTGACGGTGCGCACGCATGGCACAAGATCAGGCACATTACGATACCGACAGCAAGCCCTGTGCTGTTCTTCACTTTGATCATGGGATTGATCACATCGTTGCAATATTTCTCCCAGGCCTACGTGATGACCTCCGGTGGGCCGGGAAACTCGACGAGGTTCTTTGCCTTCTATCTGTTCGACAATGCATTCCAGTATTTTCGAATGGGATATGCCTCGGCGATGGCCTGGATTCTGTTTCTGGTCATTGTTTTATTGACGTTTTTTGTTTTCAGGTTCACAGGAAAGTATGTGCATTATGCTGGACGTTAACGGGGACAGCCTGTCATGAAACAAGCCGTTCAAAAGAGCGTCCTGGCCCATGTGCTCCTGGTCGTTTTGTCGGCTGTTTTCATCCTGCCGTTTCTTTGGCTGGTATCGAGCTCACTGAAGCCCGATGCAGAGATATTCAGGGAGGGCCTCCACTTGCTGCCGGACAGGCCAACGCTTTCCCATTACCTCAAGGGCATCGAGTCATATAATTTCCCTCATTTCCTGAAAAACACGGCCGTGATTTGTTTCCTTTCCGTGCTTGGAACCCTGTTGTCATGCTCGCTTGCGGCCTACGGGTTCGCGATGGTCAACTGGCGCGGAAGGGACATCAGCTTTTATGTCCTGCTCGCGACGATGATGCTTCCTCCTCAGGTGACAATGGTGCCCGTGTTCATGATCTTTCGCGAGCTGGGCTGGATCAACACGATCCTTCCGCTGGTAGCCCCCTGTTTTTTCGGGAACGCTTTCTACATTTTCCTGCTGAGGCAGTTCTATTTATCCATCCCGCGGGACCTGATCGATGCGGCCCGGATTGATGGCTGTCATGATTTCAGGATCTGGGCGAATATCGTGCTTCCACTCTCGAAACCGGCACTTGCCACGGTCGGTTTGTTTGCCTTCCTCTATGCATGGAATGATTTCTTGGGACCGCTGATCTATCTGATGGACGAAGATAAATACACACTCTCACTGGGTCTGGCGATGCTGAGGGGTCAATACGTTTCCGACTGGGGATCGCTGATGGCGGTTTCAGTGCTGATGGTCATCCCGATTATCATCCTGTTTTTCTTCACCCAGAAGACTTTCATCCAAGGCATCAAGACAACCGGGCTGACGGGGTGACCAGGTTTCAGGAATAGTTTGAACCGTGGCCATGATGCCCCGGGTGGACAAGCCGGTTGTATCCTCTCCCCGGGTTTCACCGAGGATCACCGGGGCAGGCCTTCTTCCTGAACATTCATCTAATACATCAACCAGGATCCAGCGCGGTTGGGTGGTACGATAAAGGAGTTGTTGTTGTCCTCGACGATGATGTCATCGATATAAAGGGCCCCCATGTCACTGGCGAAACCAATCCAGACATCCGTGGCCGCGTCCTCGTGACCGTATAGGCCTGAATTGATCGAGCCATTGTCGCGGTTGTCATATTCAAAATTCCAGGTGTCCCCGAAATCGGATGACCAGCGCCACATGGCGCCGTCGGTGTTGCCCAGGGTGATTTCAGACACGACGGCAAGGGAACGTTGGGTCGCCGAGGTGAAGGTATCCTGAAAAAGCTGTGAGGGCCACCGGTCCCCGCCCCAGCTTCCCTGTTGTTCGAATGCCCAAGGCTGGGGGAAGAAGTTGCTGCAGCCGATCTGTGCTTCCCCTGTATTGTATGTGTCGCCACAGGTGGAGGCGAGATCGGCCCTTTTCCACGGGCCATTGACACAGGTATTGCCTGGGAATGGCAAAGGACCGCTAATCTCGGGATTCGCATTTGCCCAGGCAGGATCGTTTGGGTCGCCCCACATCGTGAAGGTGCACCTGATATCGTTGCCCCGGGTGAACGCGGCCTTGCCCGCGATGCCGTGCTGCCAGCGGTTTGATGTGAACCCCCCGCACTGGCCAGTTGTTTCGCACCAAGTAGTAGGCCCACGCACGACAAAGGCATTGTTTCCGGTGCCGTCATCCCTGATTGTCGCGAGCGTGGTGTAAGTCGGGGGTTCTGTGCAATTGCAGCAACGTTCCTGAATATGCCACTTGGTGGTATCCAGATCCGTGCTCTGGAAAGGCTCATACAGCAGGGCCTCACCCTGTGCAGTCTGATGAAAACCCACCCAGGCCATCAGACATAAAATCAAAGATCCTGTAAACCGCTTGACAAACATCTTATCTGAACTCCTTCCACGAATCATTGAATGACTTGGTTCGGATTATTTTTACGGATTGCCCTGTTGATGGCCTGCAAGTCCCGGCCAAGTTGAAACCTCCGGGATCGTCACAAGGCGAAGGCCCCACAGCCTGACCTTGTCGACCATGGACTTTTGAAAAATCAGGCCTCATGCGCCTATGGACCACCGAAATTTCTATAGAGGCGAACGCTAGCATGGGTTCATCGAGAATGCCAAGCAGAAAGTTCGAAGGAAGACCCCTGATCCGGGGATGATTCGAAGACATTTTTGCTTGCTCCGAAACTTGTTTTTGGGGAGTATCCAGCACGGTGGTCCCCTTGATTGATGTTCCTGTCTTTAATTATCCTGCGGGCATCAGAGCTGGATGCGTAACTGAACTCCAGACACGTTTTCTCAGGTGATAAACGGCTTAAGATATTTCAGGTCAAGGTTTCAGGACATATGACACATGCCTCCATATACAGGATGTCGGCTTGGTTTGCATGGGTCCTGCCATTCCTTCTTGCATCCCTTTGTGCAACCGGGAAGGACGTCCGGGACCTGAGCCAGCATTTCAATCAACCGGGGGGAGACACCGCTCCCTGGATTTTCATCCCCAACGACAATATCCGGGAATTTTCAACGTCCGAACACCCCGGCCTCGCAACCATCTGGCAGGACGGGAAAGGCCACGATATCAAGGGGATCCTCGAGGCCCCCATCCGGATCGATGACTATCCCCTGCCGTGGGAATTCCAGCTTGGTCTGCTTCCCAACTTTGCGGCAATCACCGGTTTCGGATCAAAACAACAGCAGAACTTCGCCATTGGTTTAAACCTGGCCGTCACTTTCTCCGACCCGTCGACCTGGCCCGAAAATCGGATGCAACGCCCACCGGACACCCGCGAGGTTCAACTGCTCATCGTCCACCTCGGGTCTTCTGGCGAGTTTGAACCCGGCCTGCCTCAGTTTTCCGATTACCCGCACCCGGAAACCTACATGCTTTACGGACGCGGCGACCTCGCGCACAACGTGATGGGCGACTGGGGCATAAATCACATCTGGGAGGGTGGAACGCGTTACCACGGTACGGCTGCACACCAGTATTTTTTCCGCTGCGAGATCAGTTCCCCCGGTGTTGTCCAGATCGGTTTCAAGTCCGAGGCCAAACACGGCTGGACCAGCCGCTCGATTGACTGTTCAAAATTCGGGAGGATTACCGGGATCTGGGAGATCGGGCCGATCTTTTCCTGTGATCGCTGGATCCCCGATGTGTTGTGCCGGCATCTTCCGATGCAGAAGGGATACCATTTCTTTTTCGGTGGATCAACTGTGCCGGACGGTTATGTCCCCAAAATGCTAGACTTTGACGCGCCCGAACCCGTAGCGCCGCATCCCAACCATGAATTCTACATCGATTACTGTGTCTTCTTTGGCGGGACACCGGCTCCATTGACCCACCTGTCCGATGAATTCAACATCGCCGGTTACCTCGGTCAATGGCAGGCCCAGATTCCCTTCGGGTTCAACACCTGGTCCAATCCCGGTTACCTGACGGTCACGACCAACGGCCCCAGCCAGGGCATGTTCTTTTCCTCGGTCATGGGAACCAATCTGGATCTCAGGCATCATCGACCGCCGTTTGAACTGGAGATCTGTTTCATTCCCCCGGGTGATGAAGAAACCTGGAATTTCTACCTGAACTGTATGGTCACCGATCGTGATGGAGTGGCCCGAGGCGGCTGGAGGCCGGGTGTCGCCAATCTTCCCGCCGAGGGTGTCATCCGATATACCGAGACTCCCTTCACGGAATCATCCTTCAGCCGGTTTCACAGCGACTGGTATCTGCTCAAGGATGCCGGGGTTTCGAGGTATGATTCCCTGTTCGATCTCGAGTTTAATCCCGAGTTACCGGAGGAGGTGCTGCGTGCGCGTCCGCTTTACATGCTGATGCAGATCATCGACCCGGAACATGTGCGGATGGGATTCAGGTCCGGTCCCGATGAAGACTGGCATCTCTCGAAAGTTTTTGATTGTTCAAGAATTCTCAAGGGCGGGATCGGCCAGTTTCAACAATTTTGCTTCTCCTCGGTCACGGGACGGCATTGGGGAAGCCCGTCGGGATCCCCAATGTATCAGACGTTCAAGTTCGACTATATCCGTTACCGCGAAGGACTCGGCACGAACTGACAGCATTGAACCACAAGAAAACTGCCCTCCGAAAAAAATAAAATCGGCACCGAAGCTGCAGGTTGGCACAGTATCCCGTATCGGGCAGGCAGGAAAAATCTCAGTGTAATATCCTTTGTCTGTCCGTGTGAGTTCCCCGACAACAACGCACCCCGTTCTGTAAAACACGAGTCAGGCCTGTCTCGACATCACCGCAATTTAACCCGCTGGCTCGTCGGCTGGATTGCCTCCCAGCAGTTGGTCACGCAGTTCCTGGTTCGGTGAATGATCCGACAGCCAGACATCAAAATAGGCCCGTGCGAAGTCGGCCCCGGGGATCATCCCCAGCTTCCTGCCGTTGAGAATCAGCTCGGTCCCCTTGCCGGGACGGTAGACTATACGGTATTCGTCACCCTTCCGGACATTCACATACCAGTCGTTGAACCGGTCGAGGCGTTCACGCAGCGGTTCCAAGTCGAGGTCCCCCCGTTTGTTGAGGCATTCGTTGGCAACGCAGATCAGGTCTTTCTTCTTCAGTTTGCGGTAATAACGTATACTCAATTGACATGACTGGTCTTCATCGAATGCCGCCAAATCGTCAGGATTTGGAGCTGCGTAAAATGCAATGGTGTAGATCTTGAAGCCATACCAGGTGAGTATGCCCGAGCCCCTGCGTGGAATATTCTTCTTCCCGATACGGGTCGATTCCGGAAATTCGAAACCCTTTAGGCTGACAGGTTCAGGAGGTTGTTCATTTCCAGCATGGGCAGGACCGCTTATCATGATGACGTATGTCAACAGGCACATCATGGAGGCCTTTTGTGATTTAGTCCCCAGCATCATCAGATTTCCATGTCGTTTAGACCGGGTGCCGCATGATTACATGTCCCTGGCATCAACGATTCCGATTACGGAAGATAACGAGGTTGGATCTGGAAAATGATGAGTATGACCAAGCAAGACTAGACAACACGATCATCAATCATCTGCACCAAATCCGTGATGGCTTCATCCAGCGGCTTGACCCCCTGGTCCCCCCTGCCGTGCAACCGGACCGCAACGGACCTGTTCTCCGCTTCCCGCGCGCCGATCACAAACATCACCGGAACTTTCCTGATCTCGGCGTTACGAATCTTCTTACCTATCTTCTCGCTTGAGTCATCGACCTCGGCACGGATGCCCCGGTCGATCAATGCCGCGATGGTGGTTTCCGCATGATCGGTCTGGTCATGGGTGATGGGCAGGACCATGACCTGCAGGGGCGACAACCACAATGGGAAATTGCCTGAAAAATGCTCGATCAGTACGCCGACAAAGCGTTCCATAGACCCGAACGGAGCACGGTGGATCATCACCGGGCGATGTGGCTGGTTGTCGGGCCCGATATAATTGAGATCAAACCGTTCCGGAAGATTGTAATCGACCTGCACGGTACCGAGTTGCCATTCACGCTCCAGCACATCCCGGACGACAAAATCGATTTTGGGCCCGTAAAATGCCGCCTCTCCTGGCTCCTCCGTGTAGGTGACATCGAGCGTCGTGGCGGCATCGCGGCATGCCTGCTCGGCCTTGTCCCATTTTTTCGGCTCGCCGACATACTTCGTGGCATCCGGATCGCGCAGGCCGACCCTCACCCGGTAATCATGCATCCCCAATACTTTGAAGATGATTTTGACCAGTTCAAGACAACCTTGCAGTTCACCGGCCAGCTGGTCCTCGGTGCAGAACAGGTGGGCATCATCCTGGGTGAAGCCCCTGACGCGGGTCAGGCCACCGATCTCACCGGACTGCTCCCAGCGGTAGACAGTGCCGAACTCCGCCAGGCGAACAGGCATGTCGCGGTAACTGTACTTTCGGCTGTCGAAGATCTTGATGTGATGCGGGCAATTCATCGGTTTCAGCAGGTAACCATCAATTCCACCTTCCTTCATCGAGTTGCTGAGATCTGAACAGCTGCAACCCTCATCAGCCAGTCCCGCCAGGCAATCGTGGTCAATCATCGGCGGATACTGTGAGTCCTGGTAATAGGGGAAATGCCCGGATGTGCGGTAAAGATCCAGCTTTCCAATATGCGGCGTGAAGACTTGGTGGTATCCCTGGCGGCGAAGTTGTTCACCGATGAAATTCTGTAGTTCCTGGCGGACGACGGCCCCTGACGGTGTCCACAGGATCAGCCCCTGGCCGACCGCCTCGTCGATATGGAATAGCTGCATCCTGCGTCCGATGACGCGATGGTCGCGTTTTTTGGCCTCCTCCAATGCATGCAGGTGTTTCTTGAGCGCCTTTTTGTCCGTAAAGGCTGTGCCGTAGACCCTCTGGAGCTGTTTTTTGCTCGCATCACCGTGCCAATATGCCCCGGCGACCGACATCAGCTTGAACGCGGCAATTCGGCCGGTTGACGGGACATGCGGACCCCGGCATAGATCCTCCCAGTTTTTCCCGGGCTTACCGGTTGCATAGAAGCTGATCACATCGTCATCCGCACGTTCAATATTGTCGGTCTTGTATGTATCATCCCGCATCTTCTCCAGTGCCTCGGGCCGTGTCATCTCGTAGCGCGTGAAAGGACGGTCCTCCCGAATGATGGCCTGCATTTCCTTTTCGATTGATACGAATTCCTCCTCGGTCACCGGATGCGGGCAATCGATGTCGTAATAATACCCGTTCTCGACAGGTGGGCCGTAGGCCAGTCGAGTCCCGGGCCAGAGTTTCTGGATTGCCTCGGCCATCACGTGTGCGGTGGAGTGGCGGATCAGGTGGAGGGCATCGGGATCGGTTTCACCGCCGCGCCCGGGTGTGATGAGGACGATCTTTGCATCGGTTTTGATCGGGCGGTCCAAGTCAACCAGTTCCCCATTGACACGGGCCCCAAGTGCGGCCTTGGCCAGGCCGGGTCCGATGTCGGCGGCAACTTGTGCACCGGTCACGCCACTCGGGTAATCCCTGCAGGTTCCGTCGGGAAGGGTGATGGTGACCTTGCTGGGCATGACCGTAAACCCTGTCGCTCAGTGCAAATGGCCAGGGCATGCCGTGTTGTGGCATCCCTGAAAACAGATCCAGATACACCCATACTGTCTATAGCAGCCGTTCATCGTCAAGAGATGAATTATCTAGACGGGTGTAATCGAAATAACCGGTCGATCCGTTGTCCCGGTCCCGGCGTGCAGTATATTTTCCTGTCAGCCGTTAATGTTGTCCTGATCTGTCCTTTCCCGAATCGCCCTGTTGTATCTCCGTGTGTTTTGAGTGGAAATATTTTCCCATCGCGTCTCGTTTACGATCCGGCTAAAATATCCGGGTTCTGGATATCTCATGAAACTGGATGGGATGTTGCCATGGGTTTGCCCGGCCAATATGATCTGATCGTTGTCGGTGCGGGACATGCCGGTTGCGAGGCCGCGTATGCCGCGTCGAAAATCGGTCATTCAGTCTTGCTGTTGACGCTGGATACCGAGCATGTCGCGCTCATGTCCTGTAATCCATCGATTGGCGGGCTGGCCAAGGGACATCTCGTTCGGGAAATCGACGCACTCGGTGGCCTTCAGGCCCTGGCCACCGATGCGACTGGCATCCAGTACCGCATGCTCAATACGCGAAAGGGCCCCGCGGTTCAGGCTCCACGGGCCCAGTGCGACAAATTTGGCTATAACCGATGGATGCGTGAGTTTATCCGTGTGCAACCGAACATCACGCTTGTATCAGGAATGGCGTCGGACCTGATCCTTGAACCGGGTGGGGATGGGGGCCGTCCAAGGATCAAAGGCGTCATGGTTAAGGAGTGTCGGGAATCGAAAACCTCCGGGAAAAGCCGTCACGATGCCACTGAAGACTTGGCCGGACCGGCCGAATCGGTTGCGGTATACGGGCGTGCCGTGGTCTGCACGACGGGGACTTTCCTTGACGGGATGATTCATGTTGGCATGGAAAATTTCCAGGCCGGACGCATGGGCGAGCATGCGGCCATCGGACTTGGTGATGCCTTTGGCCGGGTTGGCCTTGAAACGGGACGGCTCAAGACCGGAACGCCTCCGCGTCTGCGTGCGGGATCCATCGATTTCAACCGTTTTGAAGAACAACCGGGCGACACACCCATCCCGGCATTTTCCTTCATGACCGGCCCGATCGAGCGTGATCAGGTCTGCTGCTGGATCGCCTATACCAATGACAGGACCCATGAACTGATCCGGTCGGGTTTGGACCGCTCACCGATGTTCATGGGAGTCATTGAGGGGATCGGGCCCCGCTACTGTCCCTCCATCGAGGACAAGGTCGTGCGGTTCTGCGACAAACCACGCCATCAGATCTTCCTTGAGCCCGAGGGACTGACCACCGACTGGATATACCCGAACGGACTCTCGACATCCCTGCCTCGCGATGTTCAGGAGTCGATGCTGCGTTCTATCGAGGGACTGGAGGACTGCGAAATTATCCGGCCCGGTTATGCGGTTGAATATACCTACTGCCCGCCACACCAACTGCGACCAGGCTTGATGACACGGCATGTTGACGGACTCTTCTTTGGCGGACAGATAAACGGCACATCCGGTTACGAGGAGGCCGCCGCACAGGGCCTGATGGCAGGAATCAACGCTGCTTTGTGGCTGGACGGGGAGGAACCTTTGGTGCTCGGCAGGGATGAAGCCTACATCGGGGTCCTCATCGATGACCTGATCACGATGGATCACCGGGAACCCTACCGTATGTTCACTTCGCGTGCGGAATATCGACTGCTGTTGCGGCATGACACGGCCGACCTGCGGCTGACCCCCCATGCTTATCGTTATGGGCTGATCAGTGAGGAACGGTGGGGTGCATTCCAGTCTTATCGGGCAGTGGTTGAGTCTGAAGTTGAACGGATCGGGACCTCAACATTGAATCCATCGCAGGGGGACGCTGAACGTCTTGACGAGTTCAACCTTCCACGGCCGAAGACAGCTCAACCGCTGAAGCCTTATCTCGCCCGGCCCGAGATCAGTGTGGATCAGGCGGTTGCCGCGGGGTTTATCCGCACACAACATGAAGGCCTCCCCGATCATGAGGTGACCCGTGCGGCAAGCCAGGTCCTTCTTCGGATCAAGTATGAGGGATATATCCGCAAGCAGCGCGAACAGGTGGAACGCATGCACCGGTTGGGCGATCGACCCCTCCCGGACACATTGGATTATCATGATGTTTATGGATTGAGAAATGAGGCTCGCGAGAAGCTGCTGAGAATTCGGCCTGCGACGATTGCCCAGGCCGGCCGGATAGCCGGAGTCAACCATACGGACCTCTCACTGATCCTCGTTCACCTGAAATCCCGGTCGGCAGCATGATGAACTCGAAGCTGATCTTCATCATTCTGGCCCTGATATGGGGATCGTCCTTCATGCTGATCAAATATGTCGTGATATGTTTCGGACCTATCAGCACCGGGGCTTGGCGTTTGGTCTTCGGGGCGCTTTTTCTCGGGGTGGTCTGGATGGCGCGACGCCAGTATCAGCATGTCCCGCCCCGCCAATGGCCCCAACTGCTTGTCTTGTCTTTGACCGGTTACGGGATTCCCTTCTGCATTCTTCCCTGGCTGATTGCCGAGACCGGGAACAGCGGCCTGATGGGCATGATGATTGTCTTTGTCCCGCTGTTCACGATTGTCGTGTCGGTACCGGTTCTGGGTGTCAGGCCGAGTGCGCGGGAACTGGCCGGCGTGCTTGGCGGATTGCTGGCAATGGTCGTGATCCGCGTCGATGCTGCAGCCCGCGGCATTCCCCTGGTGTATATCCTTTTTGCGTTTCTTGTGCCGTTGCTTTACGCTTATGCGAATATTGTCCTGCGAAAATGGTTTTCCAGGAGTGATCAGGTCCCAGTTGCCATGACGTCCATGATCATATCGGCCCTAATCCTTCTTCCAATCGCCCTGATCCGGGAGCCGGTCAAGATGGATCATCATTTTCCTGTCGCGCTGTTTTCACTGATAGCATTGGGGATCTTTGCGACCGGTGTTGCCGTGTATTACTTCTACATCCTTATCCAGCGACACGGACCGCTTCAGGCGGGAATGATTGCCTACGTCATTCCAAATGTCATTCTGGCCTGGTCTTGGATTCTGGGGGAAGAGGTGACTTTGTTACAGGTGATCAGCGTAATTTTCACCATGGCCATGGTATGGCTGGTCCGGAGTGGACGTCCGCCCTTACCCGAATCGTAAAGCGACCTGTTCCAGATATCGGCGACTCATGTCGGTAGGTTTCCTCACTTTAGACCTTGCGATGGATTCCGGTATTAACCTATGATGGACGGGTGTGATCCTTTTTATTTTCAGGGATTTGTAAAGCACCAGCGGGGAGTCGATGTATCGCGGGCCCGTGTGTTTCAGGATCGGAAATCATGTTGAAAATCGGACTTCATCTGGCTTGTTATCCGGAGCTTGAGGAGACTTGGAGTTACCTGCCTCCCTTGGGGTTGGGCTACCTGTCCTCATACACCAAGCATCATGTTCCCGGCGTTGATTTTGTTGTCGAACGCCGGATCGAGGATTTGATCGCTCACAGGCCCGATATTGTTGGGATTACATACGTCACTCACAACGCCTTCCTCGCTAATCTTGAGGCGGAGAAGGTCAAGGAAGCCCTGGGTTGTCCGGTCATCGTCGGCGGACCCCATATTTCAACACTTCCCGACCGTCTTGAGGACAGTTATGACATTGCCGTTTTGGGTGAGGGCGAAGAGACCTTTGCCGATCTAGTCCGCCTTTATCTGGACCGAAAAAAGTTCGACCCGTCTGACCTCAGGAATATCCCGGGCCTGCTCTATCGTGATGAGGCGGGAAATTTCCAGAAAACCATCCCACGCAGTTCAATCTCTGATCTGGACACCGTGCCATACCCCGACCGGGACCTGATGTTCGACAGGTGGCGTGAACCGCGCCTGCACAAGCCCGTTGAACTGCAGATCATGACCAGTCGCGGGTGTCCCTATGACTGTTCATTCTGCAGCACGATCATCCACTGGGGACGTGGGTTCCGTTATCCCTCGAACCAGTATGTGGTTGATGAAATCTCGTTGATGCGTGAGAAATACGATCCAAAGACGATCCATATCTACGACGATCTGTATGTCACCAACAAGCCGCGGGTTTTGGAAATCAACCGGATGTTGCGGGAACGTGGTCTGCACGAGGGCGTAGATTTCATATGTTTTGTACGTTCCAATCTTCTCGATGATGAATTGATGGAAAGCCTTGCGATGACAAACTTCAAGACACTTCATATCGGGTTTGAGAGCGGTTCGGACGAGATCCTTCTAAAATTCAACAAGCAGGCCGCGAACATGACCAAAAACCGGCAGGCCATCGATCTGGCGCGCAAACATGGTCTCGAGATGACATCATGCTTCATTCTCGGTGCGCCTGGCGAGACGCGCAGGGATATCCTGGACACTTTCGATTTTGTGGCCTCAAGCATGGATGTTCTACAGTATGTTCATTTCACGCCACTGATCCTGTTCCCGGGCACGAAGGTCTGGGACTGGGGCAGGGAGAAATTCGGGGTATCGGCCACAAACCTCAAGGGAGTTGTAATCGAACCTGGGGATGTGGGCGATCACGAGAGCTACATGGATTACTGCAATAAAAAGCTACCGTATTTTAACGAGGAAAACATTCCGCGTGAGGAGTTTAATACTTATGTCGATACCGGGTCATTGCTTGCGAAAATGGTTTCGCAGAGTTATTTCGTCCGTCAGCAGTTGAAACAGTCGGATGCAAGGTCCTTCTCCGCGGAGCATATCGCCGAAAATGCACCGCTGACCGGTATTGTTCAGGCCAAGGTCAGGCGGCGCCTGAAAAAACTGATGCCGACCGACCACCGAATCCTTGAGGAGGCCGGGGCAACCCCGGACAATCCATCCGGATGTTGATTAGCTGCCGGACTTTGTGATTACAATCGTGGAAACTGTATAACAATCGCCGGGGACAGAGGGAATGTGCCCCCGCTTGGATGGGGTGTTCTATGGACCCGATGGCCGGACTTTCAGCATCCCGGCATGTCGGGCAGGCCGGGGTTCAATGCCGCCCGCCCCAGATCCAGTCGTCCAGTGCCCGAAGTTCCTTGGCTCCCTTTTGCTGCTTGTCAGGGTGATCGGCCTTGTCGCTGCCGGGTTCAAGATACATCCGGATAATCGAGAGGTCCGGCTTGAAGATGTCATGACGCTTGAGGTCGTTCAGCAGTTCACGGATTTCCTGGTTCTGAAAAAATCCAGAAAGTGTCTCGTGGAGTTCTTTGCGTTCATTCCCCAGGACAACCGGATCCCAGCAGACGTCGTTGCGGGGCAACCCCAGGAACCACTGGAAAAGAACATTGTATCGGATCCGTTCACATAACATGTGGTCGGTCCGAATGGAATAGATCGGTTGGAGCAGGATTGCCTTGACCAGACGGTCCGGCTCGATGGCTAAGGTCGCCCCGGGTTCTTCCAGCAGTTGCGGAAATTGTTTATTGAGGACCACGTCCGCAATATCCCGGATATTCCTCAGGGGGTGATCCCGGGGAATCACCGAACCGCCGGTCTTGTGATTATCGCTCTTCATTTCATTGGGACATGCATGCATGTCTCTGGATACCTTTCTGATCATCCTAGCACAATGGGGCCCATAAATAGAACCGGAACCGGTATGCAGCAGTAACAATCTCGAACATCATCTGGTCCCGAAATCTGGCCAATATTATCATGATTCAACGACAGACAATCCTCGGCGAGGAGGAATTGTTTGTCAGGATGGCCGACCCCCCAATCTGTAACGACTGTGTCATCTGGCAGCATGCGGAATTTTGTCCGATCATGGGCTGAAACAACCATTTCATGGAATATAAGCCCTTTTATCACAACAGCCGGAGTCTTTCAGCAAGCCCGACTGTTTCAAGGGCGATCCCGTTGCAATATGTAGGTTGAATCGAGTTCGGTTGTTCTTTGCGGATATTTATTGCAAGACCTTGCAATATTAAGCAATTGTCTATTGACAACTTATGTTAACTATGGGATACAAATGGATATGTAGGTGTATGGTTGTTGCATACATGATCCATTATAGATGTTGAGAGGCCAGAAAAATGAAATTCTTTCGATACGTACCCAAGCTCGGTTATTTCCCAAAGGGAGCGTTTACCTTGATCGAGCTGTTAATTGTTGTTGCGATCATAGCGATTCTCGCCGCCATAGCAGTCCCGAATTTCCTGGAGGCGCAGACCCGTTCCAAGGTCAGCCGGGCCATGGCAGATCAGCGTAGTGTTGTCACCGCGCTGGAGTCCTATCGTGTCGATTTCAACAAGTATCCCGAGGGTACCGATAACCCGAAGAAATACGACCAGAAGATCGTCGATGCTCTGGCCGCGAATGCGGAGGGTGATCTGAGTAAGGGTTACTACGGGTTCCGTTCACGTGATACCGACACCAGTCTCATCGCGGGAATCCATTTCTTTACGCTGACCACGCCCATTGCCTTCATGACCGCGATCCCGACCGATCCGTTTGTAGCCATACCCCTCTTCACCTACTGTTATCGACCCACCAAGGCGACCAACGATGGCTTCATTCTTACTTCCTTCGGGCCGGATACGGACCTGTTTGAGGATCGAAACGGTCAGTTGGGCGTAGGGTCCTCGAGTTTGAGCCCCTTCGGGACGCTTGCCGATGCGTCACATAACCCCGCACGCCTGGGTGATATTAACGAACGTGCGGTCATCCGCTATTTTGAAGGTGAGGCGGCCACACATGCGGAAGTTGGGGATTATGGCGGATATCAGGCCTCAATGGAGGACCTGACATATAACCCCACAAATGGCACTATCAGCGATGGTGACATCTGGCGCACCAACAGATGAGAATATCCCTCTAGAACTCAATCGTTGCTGCAGGTTGAATGGTGGGTTTTCCACGAGGAACATGAAGGTTTGATGTCGTGATTCGTGCACCGAAAAGCCGCCCAGGCTGATCGGTCCGTTTTCGCTCGTCGGGATTCTTGATCAGGGGGCGTTCTCGTGATGACCCATTTAAGTCCCGATGAATCCCTGGTTTTCGCTCCATATCGAATCTCTTATTGACGCCGATAACCACCCTATGACACACATCCCTTCTCCAATACCTCCATCACGCTTTCCCGGACACGGTCCAGGCCCTTATATGCAGCCTGTTCCGGCGTCATGCTTTTCAATGCGAGTCTCAATGATATCCGCTCAGGTGCGGACAGCTCGGCAACATTGAGGAAATAAGTCCTGATCAGGAATACAAACGCATCAGTTCCTGGTAACGGGGTCAGCACCTGTCGTTCAACCCGCATGTTGATTTCATCCAGTCTCGTGACTTCACCGGGCCGTTCCATCGGGTTCCTCCATTGCGGGGAGTCCGGATGCCAATTGAGTTCAGCATCCGTCGCCAGTCCCCATGCATGACGGACAAACGGTCCGTGTTCTATGATGCTTTGCATCAACCGTGGGGCGGACCGGGCCGTATTTTCAAACCCGGCCACCGGTGCGTGCACGGTATTGAAACTCTTTCCGATCTTCGCCTCCGCACTCCAGTGGTTGGGAAAACAGAGGTGCAGCAGGACGAGTTTCCCTTTTCCTTTGTCCAGTGTCATGACCGCAATATCCTCCTGTACCTGGCAGGCCAACGCGTCAATCCCATCCCGCGGGGCCGGCCGGACCGGGCAGCCACCGGTATATCCTTTGTCCGGCCCAAAAACTAGCCGGGTTCCGGTTAACAGGCAATCGAGAACCGGCCTTCCTCCTTCACCTTTCCCGATGCGGAAGTATTGGCCCGCTTCGTGCTCCAGTGTTCGGAGAAGCCAGGTGACGACCATTGGCCGCAGGCCAGGACCATCACTTGATGTGATATAACACTTGTCCAGCCTCTCCTGCCGTGCTGTCAGTTTACTGTCACGGTATGGATGGAAACGATTATCGAACTGGAAGTGAAGCCCGTCCTGTACCCCGTTCCCAAAATCCGTTCCCAGCGGGGAGAACCCGGCACTGACCTCGTAACGGTTGTTGCGAATCGGGAAATAACGCGCGGGCTGGGGCAATCCAGATGGTGGCATCGCGGTGATCAGGACGGTACCCGGAAATCCTTCAACTCGATCTCGATACTGATCCGCCCATTCCATTCGTTGATGAAGGGTGACCCGGCAAGCTCGATTACACCGCGGTGCCCCTGTAGTTCCTCCACCCGGTCGATCATCCCCCAGCCCAGCGCGGCAATCCGGTTGCCACAGGGGCTGACCATCCGCAGCTTGATGTGTTTTTCCTTGAGGATTTGCGGTTCGTCCACCAGAGAGGCATCTTTTACCACCAGCATGGGTCGTGGGTTGCTCTCGCCGAAGGGTTCCATCTGCTCGAGGCACCGCAAGGTGGTTTCGGTCAGGTCGTCGCTCGAGGCCTCTGTGTCGACCCTAATCATCGGTACGAGGGCCTCCTCTGTCAGGGCATCCATGGCGAATGCGTTGATCTTTTGACAGAAATCCTCAAGCCGGGTTGCCTTGAGGTTCATCCCGGCCGCCATTTTATGGCCGCCGTACTGTTCCAGGATATCATCGCAGTGATGAAGTGCCTGGTGCATGTCGAACCCCATTACCGATCGGGCGGAACCCCGTGCCGAGTCGCCGTCGATGCTGATTACGATCGTCGGCCGGTAATAACGGGCCAGGACCCTTGAGGCCACAATGCCCAGTACGCCATGATGCCAGCCCTTTTGTGCGACAACGATGACGCGGTTTTTATATAATCCCTGTTCCTCGACGATTCCGATAGCCTCCTCGGCTGTGTTCATTTCGATGGACCGGCGTTGATTGTTGAAGGTTTCCAGCTTCTCACTTAGCAGTTCCGCTTCGCGTGGATCATTTGTCAGCAGCAGTTCAACGCCGAACGTGGCATGTTCAGTTCGGCCGGCAGCATTGATGCGCGGCCCCAGTCCATAACCGATGGATGAGGTCGTGATCTTCCGTTTTGCCAGCGATGACCGCCGCAGCAGCTGTGCCAAGCCCACGCGTTGTGTCGATTGAATTCGTGGCAGGCCGGCCGAGACGATTGCCCGGTTTTCCCCCAGTAGCGGAACGATGTCGGCAACGGTGCCCATCGTGACGAGGTCGAGCATCGATCCCAGCAGTTCCCGTGCCTTTGTCTCGTCCGGATGCAGCCGCTTGAGGGCGGCATGTGCAAGTTTAAACGCCACGCCAACGCCTGCCAGGCTCTTGAACGGATAGGGGCATTCGATTTGTTTCGGGTTGATGATGACGAACGCATCGGGGAGTTCGGGACCGGGTTCGTGGTGGTCGGTAACGATCAGGTCCAGACCCAGCTCCCTTGCATGGTCGGCCTCACGGCAGGCACTGATTCCGTTATCGACGGTGATCACGACCCCTGCCCCCTCTGCTGCAATTGAATCCAGGGCCTCGCAGTTCAGGCCGTATCCCTCCCTGATACGATGGGGGATGTAGTAAGCAACCCGTGCGCCCAGTTCGCTGAGCGTGTGGTGAATGACAGCCGTTGAGCAGACTCCGTCCACATCGTAATCGCCGTAGACATAAATCTTCTCGTTATTTCCGATTGCCTGGCCGATGCGTATCACGGCCTTTTCGATGCCGTGCAGCAGGAAGGGGTCATGGATCTGCGCGAGTGAGGGTTTAAGGAAAAGGCGGCATGCATCCGGGTCGTTCAGCCCACGTCCTGCGAGGACCCGGGCTGCAATGGGGGAGATACCCAGGCTGTTTGCAAGCTTATTGACAAGTGACTCGTCGACTTCATGTATAACCCATCGGATGGAGGGGGTGGTGGAGAATTGGGAATCAATGTGCGATGCGGCAGCGGTCGACAACTCTTAAACTCCATGGGGGGAGGGCTGGCAGGAAACAAGTTCAATCTAGCGCTGATTTGGGGTCGTGTCAACTTGAGCGCGATATCCCTTGGCCCTGTAGTCAAATCCCTGCAGGGCCCTGTAAGGGATGATGTGACCGATCACAGGCACTCATCCACCAGACACGGGCATGTTGTCGGGACATTCCAATTGACAGTTGCATCGGACGGAATCATTTATGGTCAGGATTGTCATGGCCGGAAAAGATAAGCATCGGGTGGTTGTGATCGTGCTCGAATCCGTATCGGGTGGGTTTCAGGTGGGTTGTGGCCTGGCTGTCGGGCTGGGAGGGCAAGGCCACACGGTGGGCTTATGGGTCCCCCGGCTGGATTATGGGGAGGCCCTGGAACGCCTGTTCAACTCCCAACTGGAGATTGAGCAGGCAGGCGGGATATCATTGGTCCACGGTGGGCTGGACGACAAACCACTGGATTGGGCGATCGAGGCCTTCGGCCGGGTCGACCTGCTGGTTCAGCCGGAACATGACCGCCTGATCACGGAAGAAACGCTGGAATACCTCAAAAAACCGTCAAGGCCCAAGATCCTTGACCTAGCATATTCCGAATCGGGAAAACCCATCAACGACTGGCTCTCGATCGTGCAGAACTCCCTTGAAGGTCCTGCCGGGTGAGGAAGCGAACGCGAAAAATGTGAGATCCCCAGTCATGGGCGTCATCCATGGATCGGGAACATCCCAACGGCAATGATTGAGCAAACCCTTGTGTCCCCTGTGACTTGAATCGATGTCTGGATGGTGCCTTATTTCACCGGCGGGAGCGGACAGTCGTTGTTGATTCCGTAAACCATGCGCAGACCAAAAAGCGTCAGGTTTGGATCGACCGCGTGAATGAACGGCAGGTGTTTCTCGAGACCGATCACGTCGCCACCCGTTGCGATCACCCTGCAGATATCCCCGATTTCCTCCCAGGCACGGTCCACGATTGTCGTGATCGCACCGATCATCCCGTGCGTCAACCCGGCCTGAATGCTTTCCTCCGTGGTTCGTCCCAGAACATGGTCCATGCCCATCAGCGGGACCCGCGGCAGCCGGGCGGTCCCCTTCACCAGCGCGTCGGCTGACATCTCGATACCCGGCAGGATTGCCCCGCCACGATACACCGGCATCGTCTGGTCCGACTTGTTTTTGTCCATGAAATCAATTGTGATTGCCGTGCCGAAATCTATCACCATCACCGGTGCACCGAAAAGATATCCTGCCCCGACGGCATTGGCTAGGCGGTCCATCCCTACCTCCTCGGGATTCTCATATCCATTGACGACCCCCGTTTCTGTCTGGTGATCAAGGATCATCGGCAGGGTCTTGTATTCCTGCTCGACCGCCTGTGCAAACGGCCACTCCAGGCTGGGAACTACCGATGAAATGATACAGCCTGTCAGGGGCATGCCTTCACCGATCAGGCCACGCAACATCAGTCCGTATTCATCAGCAGTGTGGCCTGGCCGGGTCGATATACGCCAAGTCTTGCGCAGTGCACCGCGAATAAACAATCCGAGATGAATCGTGGAGTTCCCGATATCGACAGTCAGGATCATCATGACCGACCTTTGTTCCAGTTCTTGTCGGGGATTACTCTAACCCCTTGCCATGCTGTGTTCCAGTTTATTTGCCGATCAGTTTCATGCCCATTTTTCGATGAGCGACCCGGTCGATAATTTTCCCCAGTTTCCGCATGTCGGCCTGCGGGTCCAGACCGGCAAAACGGAGGTATTCCCGGAGGAATTGTATGCGCAGTGCATTTGACTTCAGGCCTGTCTTGCGCAGTGATCGGAGTACCTGGAAAAGGTTGACTGCCCGGTGATGTGTCGGGATGGGATGAGGATAGACCCGTCCATGGTCAATATCGAGTACGGCAAAACTCTTGAGGATCCGGGAGGCGGGCGGAACCGATTCAAACAACGTGCCGGGGGCCACGAAGATATTCCGCCCGCTGCAATCGTCGTGATAGAAGCCGGCTTCATGCGCCCGCGCAAGGAAGGCTGCCAGCGAGGGGTAAAAGTAAGGCGTCTGGTCGGTCATCCCGCTGCGGGCCCAGTGCAGCAGGTCGCCGGCATGTTCCAAACCACGGGTCAGCAGGAAACTGGCTGCCCGGGCATATCCCGTGGGCCGGTTTGGATTTTCAAAGATCCTGTGCGGCGCGGCAATTGCCCAGGCCAGTGGGGCCGGTGTCAGGAAACCCAGTCGAATTAGCCGGTGTCCGAGGAGGTATTCCCGCCGGGCCTTCCCGCCGCTGAGGAGGTTGCCGACACGTCGTCGCAAGGAATTGATCAGGTAACGTTTTGCGAAGACCGGTTCATTGGCATTTGCCCCGAAGTCCGGGGAGAACTCGATCCTCAGGACCTGTCTTGATCTGCTGATCTTGACACACTTGATGGGGGAACTGCCGACCTCAAGGCCCAGATCGGTGAATTCCGTCCATGGCAGGTCGGTAAACGCAAAATTACGGTAGTCCGGATGTGCCGAGCCTTTCCAGCCTGGCGCACCGCTCCAGTTGACATCCATTTCTGGTGCGTGGGAACTGTCCCTCCTGACTGTGACCATGACCGGTCCATCGTATCAGCCTGTCTGAATAAGTCATCTCGAAAAATGACTGATGCCGTGCAGGGGGATAATGGCCTCATGATCAACCGGGAGCGGTTTCGATGGAACCCAGTGGCATATCTGCACGCGATCTGGGCCTGTTGCCCCACCAGAATCGGTCGGTCAGAAAGCATCCTGATTCAGGCCATTAGGGGTGATCGGACGGGATTCTGGCAGGACTTTCTATTCGAGGGTGCGAAAACGTCGGGAATCGATGTTGTGTTTTCGGACACGCAAGCCCATGAGCCGTTCGGATATTCCCAGCGTCCGGGCCGCCTGGGCCCGGTTGCCACGCGCGGATTTCAGGGCATCGATCAGGAGTTCACGCTCGACATCATCCATCGTTGCCTGCAGCGTTCCCTTGAATGTCGTATTGCTGGCCTCGGCGGTCTGCAGCGTGGGGGGCAGATGATGGCCGTGAATCACGTCATCGGTTGAGAGCAGCACCGCTCGTTCGATGCAGTTTTCCAGTTCCCGCACGTTGCCGGGCCAGTGATAACTCATCAGCATATCGATTGCAGGGGTGGAGATCCGGCGAATATCCTTCTGGTTTGATTTGCTGTATTGCTCAATGAAGTGGTTTGCCAGAAGCAGGATATCGCTTTGCCGATCACTTAACGGGGGCAGGTGGATCGGGAAAACGTTGAGACGATAAAAAAGATCCTGGCGGAAACGGTTCTGATCGATGGCCTGCTCAAGGTCACGGTTGGTTGCCGCGATGATCCTCACGTCTGCCTTGTATGTCCTGGTTCCACCAACACGTTCGTACTCGCGCTCCTGCAGAACACGCAGCAGCTTGACCTGGGTGGTCGGCGAGAAATCCCCGACCTCGTCCAGGAATATTGTCCCCCCCTGGGCCAGTTCAAAGCGACCTTTGCGCGCATTCACCGCGCCGGTGAATGCACCTTTCTCATGGCCGAAAAGTTCGCTTTCGATTACCGTTTCAGGCAGTGCCGCACAGTTGACCCGGATGAAAGGTCTTTGCTTGCGTTCGCTGTTGAAAAGAATGGCATGGGCCACCAGTTCCTTGCCGGTCCCGCTTGCGCCAGTGATCAGCACCGTGGTCAGGCTGCCGGAAACCTGGCCGATCAGATCATAGACCGCCTGCATGGGCCTGGAGTTCCCAATAATGTTCGACGGCCTGAAACGATCCTCCAGTTCGTCCTGTAGGCGCATGTTCTCCTCGGCCAACCTTTGATTCTCGGCCTTGAAGGCTTGGCGCAGACGGACGGCCTGGGCGATCATCGATGCAATTGTCGATAATAGGCGGATATCCTCGTCAAGAGATACATCCTCTGCAAAGAGTCGGTCTGCACTCAGTGTGCCGAAGACGTTTCGTCCCTGCTTGATTGGAACACAGATGAAAGAGATGTCCTTCTTCCTCAGCGGGCGTCGTGCACCCGTGCGGTTCAGGAACATCGGTTCCTCGGAAATCCGGGGGATCGCAACGGCACGTCCGGTTCGCACCACCGTGCCGGTTGCCCCTTCACCCATCCGGTAAACACCACGTTTGATCTCGCTGCTCGAGAGGCCATAGGCCGCTTCAATCCGGATCTCTTCCTTTTCGTGCTCGACCATCGTGATCGTGCCGCGGGACATTCCCATCTGGCTCGACATGACTTTCAGGACAGGGTTCAGGACCTGGCTCATGTCCACGGCGCTGTCCAGAATTTGCGTGATATCGAATAGCAGTTTTAACTCTTTGACTTCCCGGTTAGCCTGGGTTTGTTTCAATTGGGCTGCCAAGCTGGACTCACTCCTCGTCGTCTGGTCTGGACTATATGGATCATCGGTCTTCATGTCGATCCGATCAATACCTACCATATTGTAGGTATATATATCGATCTTTAATTTTAGAAATATGTTGAATTTTCAGGGTACGATCCCGAATTACAAGCGGGTCTTTTGCTTTTCTGCAGCCTTGGCCGGGCACACGTCATCCGGGTCATTCCGGCGGATCGCCGTGTGAACCTAGCGAGGGGTGGCGGTTGCGTTCCCGATCTGGCCCCGCAACGGGTGTGTCCAGATCCTCCTTAGGCAATCAGCCCATAGGAGACCGGCCCGTTCCCTTGAAGTCGATCATGTGGCGGGGTATGGGTCTGGCGTTGTGCTCTTCCCTGCAGGCGTTGTTCCAAGCCTGAAAGACATGGCAGAGGTCAAGTCACGCGATTTATGATGACGGACACCGGCCGGGAGATTCCCCTGAAATAGTCCCGGGATACCTGAATACTGGCAGAAGCCCGGGGATAAAATTAAAACATCCCGGTTGAAATATCCCCGGTCGTTCATGAGAATGGTCCGGTTCATACCTGTATCATTCCTGGCATCGTATTCTTGAAAGCATGATCAGGTGACCGACCGCCATCCCGGGGTCGTCCCGTCCGGGCAACCCCGCGGAGTGATGGCCGGGTTTGTGCTGAAAGTATCCCGCCCTTCAAAGAGGACCCAACCTGTGTCATCCAGGCTTGACCTGTCCGTCATCGAACCCCGCCTGTCAAGTCGCTTCTACCGGCAGTTCCGATCTCCGATAGAGCGGGTGGACTTGTATTTTGAAACTTCACAAATCATACGCAATTGCCTTGCCGGATTGTGTTGGCCCGGGGCTGGTCGGCAGGATTGCACCCTGAGGAGGGATGGCGAGGTCGTCTTCCACGATCTTCCCTGGAACAGGCTGATGAGCAGGGTCGATGGCAAAAGCGGGAAATCGGGGCATCGTTGGCCCAGGTTCCATTCTCTCCAGGAGGCATGTGCTTACCTGGCGGAAGGCTACAGGCAGATGGAAGCGGAAACCCCCGTGCGTAATGAGGATACGGAAAAAAAGGTTCTGGTCGTTCCGGAGCGTGTTGATGCCATGATGCCGTTTTGGCGTGATAGCCCGCTGAGGCGCCCGTTAGAGACCCTCGTCGAGCACCTGCGCAATGTCATGCCCGAGGGATGCATTCCTATACTGGCCGGCAGCCTTTCACGCATGGAGGACTGGACACCCTATGCGGATGTTGACCTTGTATGTGTCCTCGATCGGGATATTCTCGGTGACCCTGCGGCCCTGGAGATGTTCATTGTGGCTTGTCGCAGTTCAGTGTCCTCCATATTGCAGGTCGATCCCCTTCAGCATCACGGCCCGTTCGTGTTGCTGCCCATGGACATGGAGTTCTTCAGGACATCCGGGTTGCCGCCCGTATCACTCGAGCGCGCAACCACGCTGCACGGGCAGTCGCATGCAATGCAGATCCGTAAATTAGAGGATCCACAGGTTGCCTGGCATGCGCTTCAGTCGATGAGGATGGCATCCACGAGACTGCTGGAGGCGCACAGGAAAAAGCTCGACCGCTATACCATGAAATATGTCGTGAGCATGGCCTTGCTGGCCCCGTCGGTCTGTTGCAATCTTCTTGGAGAAGCAGTCGATAAGGCCGAATCATTCAACCGTTTCATAGCTCTCGTTTCCCAATCACAGCCCCGCCGTGCCCGTGCCGTGGACAGGACACTGGCGCGGCTTGGGGAACTCAGACGCGAATGGAGGTGGTCACTTCCTTTGCCTGCACGTATCCTTGATGCAGCCGGTGCGAAAGCCGTCGGCTGGTCGAGGAACCTGAATCGGCTCCCCGCACCCGCCCTTGCCCTGGCCATGACGCGGCTGAGGCCGGGATTGGAACAGCTTTACCAGGCAACATTCGGCGTCATTCATGCAGTCAGCCATGATCAGGGCGGCCTGGATGGGGAAGAGTGAACTTTCGAGACGGTACGGCCACTAGGAGTGATATGTTATGCTCCATGCCATTGAGGTGTGCGACATGATCGTCGACTTGCCGATCCGGATCACGACAAGGGTCCCCATCAGAATCCATAGTGATGACGGAGATTTGAACATAGGGTTCGTGCATGGGGAACTGGGGCAGACATTCCTGCCTGCCACACGACCCGCTTAAACCGGAACAGACCATTGTCTTATCTTCACTCTACCCAGCCCCTGCTTCACCTGCCCGATAGTCGTTATACTTGGCAGCGGAATGCAATTCCCGTTGATCTCACGGCCTATGACCGGGCGACTGATTACTTTGTCCATCGGGCCAAGGCCTGTAATTTCGTCTGTGCCGTTTATTCTGGTAGAACCGTTCGTTATCCGGGTTTGTCGGATCTCGATATCCTTTACGTTCTTGATGACAACTTCTTGGACATTCGGCGATTGAAAGGTCTGATGCGCTGTTCGATGCCAGATGATTTTCGGTATGTCTGCACGCATGACCCGTTCTTCATACGTTCCTGCGAACTGGACAGATTATTCGGTTTTGCCCCTTTTTTTTCTCTGGAATGCCTTTGGCAGCGTGAGTCCGCCGACGCGGCGCTGGACAACACCGACGAGACAGACCTGATGTTTTACCTGGTCGAGACACTGATCGACAGTTACCCACGTGAAATGGTGGAGTTCCTGCTTTTGCACATGCTTGATGACCGTGAATTGATCGCGCGCCTCAAGGGTCTTGGATATTGTCTGGGACTGATGGAACGCGTAACCGGGATGGATCTTGAGTCCTCAGGTGAGTGGACAGCCAAGATAGAGGAATTACGTAGTCAATTCTTTGAAATCCTGCCGCGTGAGAGGGAGAAGACCCTGCTCGAGTTGACCCGGCAGGGGCTGATCCTTTCCGGCCGGATGATCAACATGTTTGTCGACTGGATGACCGGCCGGTGGAACCTCCATGTCGACGGCCACCTTGTTGCGGATTGTGCGCGACTGGCCGGGATTTACAGGGAGGCCTGTGTGGGGGGGTATGGCACGGTTGAGTTGCATCAACGTGAAATATACCTCGAACGACCTGCGGCATTGGGGTTATTCCTGCGCGAGTATGCAGGGGGGGAAGGCCCATTCAGCAACCGGATCAGGACGGCCATTGTAGACCGTCTTGAGGTCAGCGGGGAACTTCCCGATGATATTCGCCTTTGTCTGGCCAAACGGACTCGCCTGAGGAACGACCATCAGTCCTGGAAGGATCGATTGGGGCTCGGTTTGCCGGGATTCATGACCTTCGGTTATGAAACGAAACGGCGGAACATGGACATGTTGGCACGTCTGCGCGGCAGTGCACGTCGCGTCCTGACCCGTCGTCGCGAGGCCCGGATCCGCAAACGCCTGCTGCAGATTGTCAGGTGATCCGGAGCACAGGGGAACAGTCGAAAAACGAGATGTCCGGCCATGGTTCATCAGCGTCCACGCAAGTCCGCACAGGCCTGTATCCGGCCGGGGGCGGGGATTCAGTGTCCCTTTGGTGGTTCGAAGCCTGGCGGACGGGAAATTCAGGCCCAATGCCGATTCATAGGGAAAATGTTTGCCTGAATGAGGCAAATTCATGATGCTTTGTGTTCATGATCCGGTTACTCCTGTTCAATCTCCTCACGGGCTTCATCGGGCTCGGCTACGTGGTCTGCTGGCTGCGGATCTACGCTGAACAAAGTGGCCTGACAACAGCGGTTCCTGCCCTCATCCTATGCAGTGTTGCCATCGGGCTTGCCCTGGGCGCAGGTTGCAGCCGCCGGCTGTGCTGTCACCAGACCGGGTTCATGACCCCCCTCAGGGCGTGTGGACTCGTGGCAATACTGGTCACGGCCCTAATGTTGCTGACCCCGCTCGCCGGTTTGATGTCCGCAGATTTTCCCGGATCATTCCCTTATCAAATCCGGAATGGAATTTATGTCCGGGCATGGTCTGGCCTGCTCGTGAAAATTCTTGTCATCATGACCTGTATCATCCTGCCGTGCTTCTTCATGGGCCTGACATTCCCGATCTTATCGGATTCGCGATCGTGTGATCGTCCATTGTCCGCCCCAAGAATTCTGGTAACGAGGAGTCTGGGCGCATGCGCCGGCATCTGCGGCTGGATCGGGTTCGTTCACCTCCTGCCAGGACACCATCACATGTTCTGGATTCTGGTCGTGCTCAACGGAATTGTCGGCATTCTTTTCATCGTGGCCGGGAATGGTGTCGTGGCTTCTTCGGTCCCGGCCTCCAATCTGCAAACAGGAGGAGAGAATTATGCCGGTTCCTGCAATTCACCGGTCCTGTTCACGTATATTGGAATCGGCGGGTTCCTACTTGGCGCACTGGCGGGGGATTCCTATATGCGGATACGTATGGTTACAGGTGATTGGGACCTCCTGACACCGCTCGGCGTATTTTGGGCCATCCTCGCATTCACGTTGTCGGGGTGGACGTCCCTGATCCCCCCCTGCGGTGTCAGGCCGCGGCTGATCAGGATTGGCCTTATCCTGGCCGTTCTCTTCCACGGGGTCATCTGGTTGAAGGGCTATGCGCTGTGCCAGTGGCTGATCGGTCGTGTTCAGGACCCGTTTCTCGAGGGAGTTTCGGGGTCTTTGTCTGCATCCGAGCAGCTCCTTCTTTTTCCTGCATCCTTGGGTCAGTTGGCCCTTGTGACCGGGCTTTTCTTCTTTCTGCCCGTTTACCTGGTATCGTTGCTCCCGTTTTACGCCTTGAACCGCCTGTGGACTCATTACAGGTCATGCGGGCGACCCTTCACGGTCTTTTTCCTGACGACCGGCCTTGGACTTGCCGGTTTTGTTTGGCTGGCCCCACATGTAAACATTTTCTATTCACTGAAACTTTTCACGTCGGTTTTCATCATTGGGACATGTCTGGTTCTGCTGGTTTCAGAAAAAAACCGCATGGCTGCATGGAAACCGAATCTGGCCCTCATTGCATTAGTTCTTGCTGTCTTGTGGACACCTGATGGTTTTAATCCCGAGATGGTCCCGCCCGGGAGTCCGGCTGCTGTTCATCCCGCCCGCGACCTGAGAAGCAATGGCCACCATACAACCTATGTCATCAACGCTCCCTCGGGCAATATCCTCCACCGGGATATCCACGTTTTGGCCGATACCCGTCCCCCCGCGCAGGTTGCCGCGCGTCTGCTGGCTCATTTCCCCCTTCTGCTCCATCCCAGTCCCCGGGATGTCCTGATCGTGGGATACGGGGCAGGCACGACCGCCTCGGCCGCTGCTGCCTATGAATGCATCGAACGGATCGATAGCGTCGATTCCAATCACCAGGTGTTCAGGAGTGCAGGCCGGTTCGCTGGATCCAGCGGTAAAGTTCATCTAGATTCACGTGTCCGTCTGATCCATGACGATGGTCGAAATTTCCTGAAGGTTACCGTTCAACAATATGATCTCGTGACGGGTGAATTGCCTTCACCGTTGATCGCGGGTGCCGGGCGGTTCTATTGTGTGGAATACTACCGGCAGGTCCTTGGCCGGTTGCGACCGGGTGGCATGATGACTCAATCATTCCCTGCACACCAACTTTCGCCCGATGCCATCGACCTCCTCATCGAAACCTTCACGGAGGTGTTTCCCCATACCCTGATGTTCAGTGGTTCGGGCACCACGTTCATCCTTCTGGGGAGTAACTCGGCATTTGATGCGGTGAATATTGGGGAACGATGGGCAGCGGATCGGGATGTGATTGCCGATCTCAGACGGGTTGGGGTGCGGACCCCACTTCACCTGCTGGCCCGAGTCGTGAAGGATGATGCGGGGTTGAGGCGGGATTTCGGCCCGATCCCGGTTGTTCGTGACGGAAAATACACCCTGGCGCGGAAGTTTACCCGTCCTTTGAGGCGCGAATATTTTTCTTATGATCCGCATGAAGTCCTGCAGGGTCTGGGCATGGCCGGGATGGAGGGTGCCGATGAGCTCGGGCAGGTTGTCACGCATCCGGGGCGATTGCTCTATCATGTGCGTGATTTCCCGCTGGAACTGCTTGATTCAATAACGGATTCGTCGGATGACGGCGGTAACCCGGGTCATGTGAACTGGTGGGATTATGATCGTGCGGTGCGCTATGCGGCGCAACTGAAACGCAAGGGGCAGGCGGATGCAGCGATCGGCGTGCTCGAAGAGATCCTTGAGATATCGGGTGAACAGCCGGTCGTTTTGGCCATGCTGGCTGGTCTTTACGCGGAATCAGGCCGTGCCGAGGCTGCATATGGGATGTGGCAGCAACTGCTGCTGATTGAGCCTGCTGACCCGACAGGTTATCTGGAATCTGGCAAACTCATGATGGCCCACAGGCAGGTCGGCGGGGGAGTGAAGTACCTCGAACGCGCCCTTGCTCTGGACCCGGACCTCGCCGAGGCCCATTTTCTGCTGGGGACAATTTTCATTACAAGGGGCGAGCAGGCTCGGGGTTTGGAGCATTATCGTCGTGCAGCCAGTCTGGCACCCCGGGAGCCGAAAGTCCTGATTACCCTGGCCTTCTTCCTTGTGACCCGGGAATCTGTCGGGAAGGAGGACGTCGAGGAGGCAGTTCGGTTGGCGGTCAAGGCCGCGGAACTGACTGAATACCTCGATGCGAAAACGCTCGCAGCGCTGGCCGAGGTATTTGCCGTCGCGGGTCTGTGGAACGAGGCTGTCATGGTGGGTGAGGCCGCATACGATTTGGCCGGGGATGACTCTGCCCTGGCCTCCATGCAGGCCCATATTCGCGCCAGGATCAATGCCTACCATGTCGGCCCCGGGGAGTAGGCCAGGCCCAATCTTCCCTCATACATCTCATTCTAAAGAATAGTTTTATCGGGCCGTGTGATCACGATTCTCACTTACAATTCGAATGAAATGATCCCGGATCAACGGGGATTGGATGTCGTCGGCGTTTTCGAGCGGCGTTGCGGTATCTGCAATCTTGGGCATGTGGCAGGTGATGCAGTCCATCCCGGTAGAATGACGAGATTGTTCCCCAGCCATCCTGCATTCGGTCACCTCATGACATTTCAGGCATCGTTTTGAAAATAACGCCAGATTGCCGTGCTCGTTCTGGTGCGGGTCATGACAGCTGATGCATGTGATCTCATCATTTTCAGTGAAACATCGGCTCATGCTCAGGCGTGCATACTGGTTGGCGGTGTGGACACCTGTACGGGCTTCTTTGCTGGTATGGTCAAGTTTCTTGTATTCATCCAGGGGTTCACCCGGACGATAACTGAAGTGGGGCCGGATGTTCTCCACGGTGCCGCCGGAGTGGCACTGTGCACAGATCTCGATCTTGCGTAGTCTGGGGAGGTTTCCCGGGTAGATGATATGCATCGCGTCTGTTGCATCGGGATTATTTCTGTGGAATTCCACGTGACTGCTGCCGGGTCCGTGGCAGCGTTCACAGGAAATCCCGAGGATGGAGCGGTCCTTGACATAGCGGTTCAGTGATCCCTCGACATACTTGAAATATGTGGCGTGGCATTCAAGGCAGCTTGGTGGAACCGGCCGGGCGAAATCCGCCGTCCCATCCACGTAGTTGGGGCTGTTCACCCATTGGTCCCCGTCCGTGAAATGGGTCACGGGGAGTTCATACAGCCGGTCGTTCTTCCATGACAGGAAGGTCTGGGCATGGTTACCCGATCCGGTCACGATGTCTATCTTCCCGGCATGGCTGTAGACCTGGTCATCGTGTTCAATGAAGACGGTCTGGTAAAGGCCGTCGGACTTGGATTGCATTTCATAATGCAGATGCTCGTTACGGGTTTTCAGGTGGTTTTCGCCCGGATCGAAGCTCCCTTGAATGGTCGTGAGGTCCGGCGTGCGCGATGTCCGGTAATGAGCGGTTTGGGAATACCCTTCAAACTTTTTGGGATGACAGTCGGCACATGTCTCGGGGCCGATATAGTGGGGATCGTCGGGTTTGGATGCATCGCCCCGGGGCTTGTTGATGGCTTCCTCATTGTGATCGGGGACAAGACGGATCCACCCGTTCGGTCGGAAACGGTCCGTTGCATGGGCCGCTGCCCACTGTCGAGGCGCAACATATTGCAGCCCTTCCGGCAACTCCGTGGCCGGTAGGTAATCCCGTTGCTTGTCCATGACCGTCATGATGACGGCCACACCCGCAACGATCCACATGCCGGCCGGCAGGATCCAGGGCCGTTTCCTCATGGGTTCATGCCCTGGCAACGAAACCGCTTGTGAGTGATGCATTGAGGCATGCAGGATTCTCGTCCATTGACGGGCCAAGATCAAGCCTGCAGTGGGCTCGATCGCGACAACCATGGCGACTCGAAAAGCGTGCTGTCGGCCACGCGTACGGGACAGTGGACGAAAAGGGAAATTTGTCCTTGCTCTCGGTCGTTAACTCTCTAGAATCGCTGGACATCTGTCATCGCAGTGCAGGGGATTTGGATTTCATGGGGGATATCGAGGTGCTCTCCGGATGAACCGTCTTTCAGGGATTGATATCACCATTGTCCTCTGTTATCTCGCCGGGATCATGTTGTTGGGGGTCTGGCTGGGACGCAGGCAGAAAACCGAGCAGGATTATTTCCTGGCCGGACGGAAACTGCGCTGGTGGATGGTCGGCCCATCGCTGGTTGTCTCCGATATTGGCGCGCTGGAGTTGATGGGTGTCTCGGGCGGGGCGTATGTCTTCGGGTTTGCGCTGGCGAACCTCGACTGGTTGGCATGTATCTTCCCGATGGTTCTCGCGGCGTTTCTGTTTATTCCGCTGTTCTGGCGCACGAGGATCTATACCATACCCGAATACATCGGCCGCAGATACAACGATGCGGTCAGGACGCTGGTGGCCCTGATCTGGGGATGTTTCATGGTTGCCAACCTCGGCATATTTCTCTGGGTGTCAACCCAGGCCCTGCATCACCTGACGGGCCTGTCGGTATCCCATGCGATGCTGATCACGGCTGTCGTGGTGGGTGTCTATACCTTTTGCGGCGGTTTGCGGGCGGTTGTCGTGACCGACACCATCCAGTATGTCATCCTCGTCATCGGCAGCATTGTCATTCTGGCCATTGCCTGGCTTAAGGTGGGCGGCCTGGAAGGGATGCACGCCGCGATCGATACTTCAACGCCTGAACGGGCGCATTATTTCAATACGATCCTGCCGGTCGACTCGCCGAGCGGTTATGCCTGGCCGGCCGTCCTGTTCGGCCTGATGCTCGTCTTGGGCCCGGCATACTGGGGGGGCAACCAGGCGATTGTCCAGCGATGCCTTGGGACCGGCAGTGAACGCGATGCGAAAAAATCGGTCCTTTTCGGTGCTCTGTTGAAGTCGATCATCCCTTTCGTGATTGTCCTGCCGGGCATGTTCGGGCTGGCGTTGTATCCGGGGCTTGAAAAAGGGGATGAGATCTACCCGACCATGCTGGGTGACCTGTTGCCGGTAGGGTTGGCCGGCATTGTCTTTGCAGCCTTCCTCGCGGCCCTGATGTCCAGTGTTGATTCATACCTGAACTCGGCATCGACGCTGTGGACGATGGATATATACAAGCGTTATATCAGGCCCGGTGCGAGTCATGAGGATCTGTTCCGGACGGGGAAAGTCCTGACGCTGGTCTTCATTTTTATCGCTATACTGCTGGCTCCGTTGACGGATAAATTTGAAGGTGTATTTAATGCGTTCGTGACCCTGTTGTCGATTTTCCAGGGCCCGACATTTGCCATCCTGCTTCTGGGTGTTATCTGGAAGCGTGCGAACAGCGTTGGGGCGGTGGCCGGCCTGGTTGTTGGCGTCACGGTCAGCTCGACGTTGTCTTACCTGGGCGATGCGGTGTTCGATGCCGCCGAGCCGGGCTTCTACGTGGCATGGTGGTCCTTTGCCTCATCCATGATCGCAACGATTTCATTCAGCCTGGTTTCACGGCCAAGGCCGTATCATGAGATTCGCGAACTCATGTTCAGAAAGACGGGAAAATAGCCATATGAAGGAAGCCCTGGCCGAACTCCTCAAACCTGTTGCGGGTCATCTTGCGGGTTTCTTCTCAGTCATCCCGTTGTGGGGCGTTCAGGTGATTCTTGTGTTGATGATGGCGGGGCTCGGTGGGTGGATTGTCTCCCTGCGTCATGAGGGAGGACAAAAATCCCCCCGATCCGGTGAAGAACGCCCGGGGCAATCCCTATTTCATGACCTGAGGTTTTGGGCGGTGATGCTGCTCGGCATGCAGTGTGTTCTGATCCTCGTGTTTAGATAATTGATAGATAGACAGATAGGTAGACAGGCCCCTGCCCCCTCCTTTCCAAGGCCTCCGCCGGCATCAAAATAAAGGATAAACTCCAATATATAGAATATTCCATATCGTTGACATATTGGTATTCATGGTATATAAATTCGGTTATAGATTTGGGTTCACCGCGTCGTCTTTGACATAGCGAAGGCTCCGCTGGCCCCCATCTCCTTCTAGCCCGCTTCTGGCGTAGAAGCCTTTCAGGAGTTTCATTATGTATCGATCGACCACATTCAAAATGGCAGTCGTATTATACCTCTCGGTGGCTGTGGTCCAATGCCCACCGGCCGAGGTTTATACGGGCGGGCTGTTCGTGGAGCAGTTTACCTCCCCCGATTTCGATCTCAATACATGGGAGATCAACACGGGCGGACTGGATGGGCTTGGGGGAACAACCGGCAACCCGCTTGTCGGCAACGGGACGACCGGGATCGAGGAGGTTGCGCCGGGAGATTATGCGGCATATACCCTGGGGCCCAAGCCATACGACATGAGCGACTGGAAATATGCCTTCTGGCTCCGGAACCTGACATTCCCCCGGACCGACAGGAACACGCGCTGCACGTTCCTGGCCTGGCAGGACCCGGGCAAGGACCACTGGGCGGCGACCGGGCAGCACCCCTGCATCCAGGGCCCCTTTCATTTTTCGAAGAATTATGTCGCAATATACGGCAACATGACGGCCGCGATTTCCGGCTGGGTGGACGGGGGTGATATCTCGGCCGATCAGGTCAAGATTCGTTACGCCACCCGGGCTTGGAACGCCCCCAACGATCCGGCGATCACGCAGGGTCATTTCAATGCGTGGCAAAATGCCCTGAGTAAATCCAGCGCCCTGCATTACCGCGTGACGCTTGCGGGCGGGGATACGGTCGAGTCCAATCGCGGCGCCTTGTTTGAATGGTCAACGGATGGCCTTAGTTGGACGGTTGGACATGACAACCGCGGGACGAGTGACCCGGAGGTAAGGAGCGACGCTTCGGTTGTCCTGGGGTTTGGCACACACGCCACGGCCGTCTTCATCGACGATATCCGTGTCGAGGATGATGATAATCCGGTCACGGGCGGCGTTGCGCCGCTCAACCTGTCGAGACATTGGGTGGTCTTTGAGTAGGCCCGTCTCTTCAGTCTTTGAACCCGGATGAAACAAGCCTTCAAGAGAATCTCCCGGGTCCCCCTTGATGTGGGGGGCTCGGGAGATTTTTTATGGCGGCATGACAGGCATCCGATATTGCGTGGGCGGGTGGAAAAAACATGACGACCCGGTAAAGTTTGCTGAAAATTAAACGGCTGACGCGTACAATGTCCCAGTCTGTCTTGATGCACCGGGGGATGCTGGTGTTAGTTGGGGGATGGCCCTGGACATCAAGGCGTTCCGGGGATTCATGACCAGAAGAACAGTTCACCCACCCAGGCCTTCTCCAAGGCCGGCGGATGATTCACAAGCAGGCCCTGTTGCCGGGCGACCGGGAGTATCGATGGGGCGTGTCTGGTTATTCAGGCTTGGCGCTGTCGTCATTGTCCCCTGCGCTCTGTTGTGTGTCCTGGAACTGTTCCTGAGACTTTCCGGCTATGGATATCCAGCAGATTTCGCCATTCCACACGAAGTGGATGGGGAAAGCCGGTTGATCCAGAACGACCGTTTCGCCTGGACCTACATGCCGCCTGGACTGGCACGAAGTTCCTTCGCATTCTCCATCCCCCCACGGAAATCACCGGACACGGTCAGGATCTTCGTGCTCGGCGGTTCGGCCGCGATGGGGACACCCCTGCCTTCATACGGGTTCAGCCGCATGCTGCGGTTCATGCTCGAGAGTCGTCATCCGGGACAGCAGTTCGAAATCATCAATGCCGCGATCACGGCCATCAATTCACATGTTGTTCGGAGGATTGCCGCTCAGTGTGCCCGGCTTGATCCGGACCTGTTCATCGTCTACATGGGCAACAACGAAGTGGTCGGTCCCTATGGGGCGGGGACCGTGTTTACACGCGAGACACCATCCGCATTATATATCCACGCAACGGAAATGGCACGTTCCGCCCGTTTGGGCCAGCTGGTGGCGTCGCTGCCCGGCCGATTCCGCAAGGGTGATGATCAGGAGCTCAGCTTTGAGGGCATGGAAATGTTCCAAGACCGGCGTGTGGCCCGGGATGCCCCTGCCCTGGATCGGGTTTATGATCATTTCCGGGACAACCTGCGGGCTGTTTTTGCTTCGGCCTCCCGGGCGGGTATTCCGGTTATCCTCAGCACCGTTCAGGTCAACATGAGGCATTGTCCGCCCTTCGGTTCAGCACACCGGGAGGATCTCGGGCCTGATGAACTGGAATCCTGGCAGGAACTTTATGATTCCGCTTTGGGATTTCAGGAGCAGGGTGCATTTGGCCGGGCGCTGGAGCTATTCGACCGGGCCGGGGAAATAGATCATTCATTCGCGGCACTTCATTACCGCATGGCCCGGTGCCTTGAACAGGCCGGACATCATCAGGATGCGGCGCGTAGGTATCGGGACGCAGTTGATCATGACACGCTCCGTTTCCGGGCTGACAGCCGGATCAACGAAATCATTCGTGAAGAGGCCGAAGGCGGGAATTCGGCGCATGTTCACCTGGTTGATTCTGTCGGACGCAGGCCCGTGGATGATCCCCGGGATATTCCCGGTGAAGAATTGTTTGATGATCATGTCCATTTTACATTCGAGGGGAATTACGGGCTGGCCGCCTCGATGCTGGAGGACATTGAGGCACACGTTCCGGCCCTGCAGAACAAACCGGCCGGACTTCCCGTGCCCGATCTGGAGGATGTTGCAAGGCGCCTGGTTTACACGGACAACACGCGGTTTCGTGTGGCGCGGACCATGCTACAAAAATTCGAGAAACCGCCGTTCACATTCCAGATCAATCATCAACAGCTGTTGAACCGGCAGCACGGGAAGATGAAGGCATTGCAGTCCCTCGCGACAGGCGAACAGATCCGCGGGATTGACCGGTTATATCAGGATCAGGTTGAACGCCACCCGGATGACTGGGTGTTGCGGTTCAATTTCTCAATCTACCTCTCGGAGGTCATGGGGGAAAAGGATCGCGCTGTCGGGCAGATGAACCATGTGATGCGGCTTCAGCCGCGTTTTGCACAGGCCCACGAGAATCTGGGCCTGCTGCATAATCAGCTCCTGAAATACAGGAAGGCACTTGATCACCTTGAAACCGCGCTCGAGATCAATCCCAGCAGCCTGAATGCACTGATCAATCTGGGCCAGTCCCATGCCGGGCTGGGGCAACTTGACAGGGCGCAGGAAATTTTTGAGGAGGTCATCGTGCGCAGCCCGGACCGGCCCCACGGGCACTTTCACAAGGCGAGGCTGGACGCGGGGTTGGGACGGAATCATGAGGCCCTGGAGGGTTTCCAGGAGGCCGTGCGCCTGGAACCCGATTCAGCCATCCTGCGGGTCGAGCTGGCCCGGGCGTTCAGGTCAAATGGCCGCACCGGGGAGGCATTGAGTCAGTTTCATGAAATCCTGGAACTGGACCCTGGGAATATTGCCGTGAACCTGGAGCTTGGAAATTATCATATCGGCAACGGGCAGCTCGGGCAGGCTGTATCTCATTTCGAGCGTATCATTGCAAAGGACCCGGGCCATGTCGAGGCCCGCTTCAACCTGGCCAGCATCCTCTTTGAGCAGGATGATATGAGAAATGCCGCGGAACAATTCGGCCATGTGGTCAGACGGTCACCCGATCATCCGGTTGCACGGTTCAAGCTGGCCTGGGCATTGCACCAATCAGGATTGCCTGCCCGTGCGGTGCCCCATTACCGAAAGGCGCTTGAGAAAGATCCTGATGATCATGAGATCATGATCCCCCTGGCACACAGCCTGATGGTGTCAGGTCAACTGAAGGAGGCGGAAAAATATTTTCAAATGGGTTTGAAGAACGGTTCGGATGATGAAACCATACATTACCAGCTGGGGAACATCGCCCTGCATAGGCGGGACAGGTCCGGGGCCGTTGATCATTTCAACCGGGCGGTTGAACAGGCTCCCGATCGTTCGATGACGCATTTTCTCATCGCCGATTCCCTGATGAAGGCCGGTTACCATGAGGATGCGCTCATGCATTTTCGTAGACCCGTCCAGATGCAACCCGATAATCCGATGTATCTCAACGGGCTGGCTTGGATACTGGCGACGAGCCATGTTGCCGAAATCCGCGATGGGGCGAAGGCGTTGCGACTGGCTGAGACGGCCTGTGAAAGGACGGAGCATGCAATTCCCGAGCTGATGGGAACGCTTTCGGCGGCACAGGCTGAATCGGGGATGTTTGACAAGGCCATCGGGACGGTGAACAGGGCCCTGGAGACAGCACGCCGCAAGGGGCGTGATGATTTTATGGACCGGCTTGAGGGCCATCTTGAAAATTACCGTGCGGGCCAGCCTGTCCGGGAGAATGTGCCCGGCCAGGAACCGGGTTGACCCGTGATCCACAACGGGTTTGTGAATATGGACCAGCGACCCATCAGGGTGTTGGCCGGGCCAGGGAGACATGGATGATGGTGTCGGGAAAATACATGAACAGGGGCATCGTGGTCATGGTCGGGATCTTTCTGCTCCTGGTCGTTCCGGTGATCCCGCACGCAGAACCCGCAGCGGGACGGGTGCTCGACCTCGAGAAGATGAAACCCCGCGGGCGCTGGGTCGATGTGGAATTGCCGGATACGCTGGACCTTGTCGATCATGCCGAACTTTCGGTCAATGTCCTGACAAATAATGTCGAGCCTCAAAACCACTACGGAGTTTACCAGAGTTTCACCTACAACCGTCTGCCTTGCAAGATGCATGCCCTGACCTGGAATATCACACCCAAGAATGCCAGGAATCTTCCGGGCCTGCGGGCCATGACGGGCATGACAGACAAACTCGATATCGAATATGGGATGATGGAGACTTTTCTCAATCAGATTGAGGATGACGGCCAGATGTATTACCCGTTTGACGGGGCCGGGCCGCCCCGGGGAACGTCGTATCCCCAGATCAATGCCCTGACCATCTTCGCGATGCTGAATTTCATGGCGCGTGACCAGAATCCTGGCTGGATGCACTGGATCGATACCTTGGCCGGGGGATTGCGTCGCACTGCGATCGGGGTTGAGGATCGCGCCTATTTCCCGATGCAAAGCGGTATCGATAAATATGGCGCCTGGCATTTCATGCATCATGCGAGCGAGATGCCCATTCCATACACGCCGCCCGATGAACCCAAGTCCGATGCGGAGGGGCTGGAGGGAGCGGCCAAGAGCGACCAGATCCGCAGCATGAGCGCACTGGTCAAGCATTATCGTCTGACCGGCAATGAAGCCTCGCTCGAAACCGCGCGAAAGATTCTGAAATTCGTGATGAAGCCCGAGATGTGGGAGGACACGAGTGATGAGGGATACCCGGGACATGAACACGGGATCTGGAGCGGACATTTTCACAACGGCACAAACGCCCTGATGGGACTGCTCGATATCGCACGGGCGCTCAATGATAACAAGCTCCTGCAGGTTGTCAGGGAGGGATACGACCACGCCGTGCGGCAGGGCATCCTGAGAATTGGCTGGTTTCCGGCCTGGTCAAAACCCACGAGCTATAACCGGCCGGCGATCCTTGAGGCAGTGACCGAGCCCTGCGCCATGGCCGACATGGTCTGCCTGGCGGTCATGATGAGTGATTTCGGCCAGGGCGATTACTGGGATGACGTCGATGCCATCATCAGGAACACGCTGATTGCCCAGCAGATAACCAACCTGGAACGGTTCCGCGCCGTGGCCGGGGCAGTCCCCGGTTCGGAGGATGACGCCATGCTCAAGCGATTTTTGGGTGGGTTTTCAAACGGCTCGCCCAATTACCAGGGTCAGTTCGACATGGCCGGGTGCTGCACGGCCAACGGAGGGCAGGCGATTTATTATGCTTGGCACGGGATCACGAGGTTCGACCATGGCGTTGCAACCGTGAACATGTTCCTCAACCGTGTTTCACCCTGGATGGATGTCATGAGCCATGTTCCCTATGAAGGCAGGGTTGAAATGTACAACAAGCAGGCCCACACGGTATTGGTGCGCATCCCGTGCTGGGTTGACAGGGACGAGACACGTTACTTCCTGAATGGCCGGGAGACTCACCCGCAGGATGTCGGTTCTTCCGTGATTTTTCAGGACTTGGAAAGGGGAGACCGGATCCATCTGGAGTTTCCGGTTGAGGTCTATACCGACCATTACACGATCGGCGGCAACACTCATGAAGTCCTGTTCAAGGGGAGCACGGTCATACGGGTCATGGGCCCGGCAGACAATGACACGGGCCCCCTGTTTGACGGGATGGGCCAGCCCGTTGAGGGTAGCGAGATCAGGTTATACAAGATGTATGATCGTGACCACTATCTGGGGGAACGTGCCCCGACGAGAAAGGTTCGCCGGTTCGAGACGAAGCGACTGATTCCACTGGGTACGTTTTGACCATCAGGGTCGGCCTGTGGACCCGCGTTTGCAACCGGGGTTACGATCATCCGCCAAGACCATCGGGAAGCGGCGGGATCAGGCTTCATTCCATTTCAAACAGGCTCAACTCGACCGGGACGAGATTTTGATTGTCCTCAACCAGGATATTGTCGATATAGACCTTGGACATTCGGCTGTGCCATCCCAGATAAAGCTGCGCGGACGCCCCCTCGTTCGATGCAGGTTCGCCATCAACGGTTTCTTTTTCATCGGCTTCCATCGTGAAGGTGGTCCCGTCGGTCGACATCTCCAGATCCGACCCGTTGTTGGGTCCGAGCGTGCTCCTGATCCAGATGCTGCTTGCCCGGTCCTGCGCGGCGATAAACGCGGCCTCGATATCGGGTACCCGGGGGTTTGCCGGGTTATTCCATGCCCGGCTGCCCAGCTGAAAGTTAACGCCACCGCCGTTCCAGCCCGAGCATCCACCTTCTACACCGCTGGCGGGATCAGTCGGGTATTTTGTATGATGGTATGGACCATTGATGGTCGTGTTATTGATTGCGCCTGAGTTTCCGCCGGTGTAATTCCAGACCGTGAAGTTGGGATCCCACCAGACCTGAAAGGTCGTCCGGGTGTTTAGGGGCGAACGATTGATGATCGGGCTAACGGAATATATATTATAATCCCAGTCATCACATCCTCCGGTCCAGTTGAGGGGGCCGTGTGAGAAAGCTGCAAAATCACCGTCGCCGGGATCCTCGACCCCGGCATTCCCATCCACGCCGGTTCCACCATCGGAGGGACAACCGCCTGGATTCACATTGAATTCCCACATCGCGTCGGGTGTTTCCGAGGGAAATGTCTCTGACAGCAGTGGGGCACCCCGGCTGTCCGTTGTCAGGGCGACTACCAGCAGCAGACCGCCACACATCACCAACACTCGTTTCAACGTCATCACAACTACCTCCTAAAAGTATAAAAGAAGTCGTTCGGATAAAATTTTCGTATGGTTGATCCTACAATGTTTTCAAGGGGAGCGTCAATGATTGAGCCCACTCAAGGTGTGTGTCAATAGATTGAGCCCATGGCGCCGGGTCAGGCTGGATCGACTGAAATTTCCTGAAAATTCCTTTAACCCAATTATATCCAGATATCCACATGACTTGCCACCGGATCATGCCATGGGAGGTGTCTCGGGCCTGCTCGCATGGGATTTCTAATCCTCCCCGGCCTGGGTGGGCCATATAAGCGACTGCGGGATCGACCATTGGATATCTGCGCGAATCGCATCCTCGAGCCCCGATTTCCACTCATCCTCGGCTTGCCGCCACAGGCGTGCCTTGATTGAGGACTCCACGTTGGAGAACGGCTTGAGCACATCCTTCCTGGTTTCCAGCAATTGCACCAACGCGTAACCGTCGGATAAAGGGATCGGTCTGCTGACTTCACCGATTTCCAAGTTCTCGACAACTCCGGGGTTGATGGGCATGTAGCCATCACTGGGATAAAGGTTCCGAACAATTCCACCCTCCTCGGCAGCCAGGCACATCGGTTCGGAACGGATCAGAGCTTCAAGATCGGCGCCCCCGCTGCAGGCCCGGTGATAGGACCGTGCCTTTTCAAGAAGGTCCCTGTTCAGGATATGCTTTCCAGGCTGTTTCATGATCGACGGTTTCAACTGCATGATCCTGACCCGATGGACGGCATCATGTCGATAATCCTCCAGATGAGAATGATAATATTTCAGGGCCGTATCTGCCGTGATTCCCCCCCGTTGTCGTATGTGCCAGTCGGTATACAGGCTGACTAGGACATCCTCCCGGGCCCGGTCGAGCAGCCGCTGGTAGTGTGGTTCATGATCCAGGCCGTTTTCGGTCGCGTATGCTTCCAGGACGAAATGCCTGCGTGTATCACGGATCTCGATCCCGGGTATCTCGGTGGGTGATAAATACTCCGGTTCGCGTCCATGGCTCAGGATCAACTGGCGCAGGCTGAATTGTCTGCGGCCGTCGATGATCAGGGTTTCATAGCCCGGATCATCCGGCAGGGAGGGAAAAATCAAACCAAATCTTGACTCAGACTGGGCTTTCAATTGGAGGATGGATTCCTGAACCTTTTCCCGGGAAAGGATTCGTTCCAGGCTGCCCCGGACACGATCCAGGGTGGGTTTTCCGCTCGTGAATCCCCCATGCTTGAGGATATGCAGTCCGTAGGCGGCCTCGACGGGTGCACTGACCATGCCGGCTTCCAGGGCCAGGAGCGGATTCCTGATGGCGAGTGTGAGTGTTTTGGGATTGGCCCGAATCATGTCATGTTTCGGTTCCAGGGCTGTGTCGGAATATTGCCTCGCGAGCTCGTCAAAACGGTCGGGTTGATTTTGCAGTTCAGTCGTAAGCTGGCGGGCCAGCCGCCGTTTTGCCCGGGCCGAATCGGGATCAAGGCCCTTCAGTTCCAAAAAGATCTGCTGGAATTCAACCAAATCAGGTCCAGCATACTTTCCCCGGTCCCGTTCAAAAGCCGCCGCAAGTTCATCTTCCGAGACCTGGACCTGGTCGGCCAGCAGGACATTCTCCACCCACCCCGCGATGTTGGCGCGCTGTGCATTCGCGATCTGCAATCGTGCAGCCTCCGTGCCACCTATCCCGGATTCATTCACCCTTTGCATGAAAAGGCGCCGGGTCAGGAGAATGGTCATTTTTTGCCGGACAAGGGCTTCGGTTTCATCGGGGGATCCGAAATCCGGGTTCATGAGTCCCGGGTCGGTTTCCCGCTCGCGCTGCCAGTCCCCAGCCGTGATGGTCAGGCCCTGGCTGGCGGCAAAAACCACGCGGTCGGCGGATGTCGTTTCCTGCGGGTTCTCCGCTGCGGACATTTTCGCAACCGTGATCACAGCCACCACGAACAAGGTCGAAACACGGACAACGATCGGGAGTCGTGAGGTCAGTTGGTGGTTACGACAGGATTTCATGTCTGGATTTCAGCATTCCACCGGGTTTTTGGGCTCTGGGGGGGAAGTCCTTGAAAAATCATTCTTCAGTCCCTTTCCCGGCACGAGGCCGGCATGCGGTCGTGTCGCGCCGGCGGAGGGGGCGGGTCGTCGTCGTCGGTAATCCCAAAAAAAGAACCGCCCGCTCCCCCAATGCGGGAACGGGCGGTCGATGTCTTCCTGGTTAAAGGATGAACCTCCGACCTCGATCAGTCCAGTTCGTAGGCGCTGATCTCGATCGGGATGAAGTTCTGGTCATCCTGGATAATGACATTGTCCTGTGAACAACCGGAGGCGTGCATGCTGAAGCCAACCTCGACGGTTGCGGCATTATTCAGGCCGACCTCATCGCGACGGTCTTCCCACATTACCATGCCCGCACCGTCGGCCGACGTTGAACCGGCAAGGGCCCCACCAGTGGTGTTGCCAAGCCATACCTGGAACCACACGGAGTTGCCACGGTTACGCGAGGCCTTGAAAGCCTCCCACGCGGGCATCCCGTTGACCGTGTTCCCGGTGTTCCAGCCGGCGACCTGGAACTTGTCCAGACCGACCCACTGCAGTCCCGCCTGAATTCCGCCGCCTTCCCCAGTGCCGCTGGTAAAACCATTCTCGGGGATATTGGGCAGGCCATCGTTGATCCAAGGTCCCTGAACGCCTGAATTGGTCGGGAAACCGGCCCAGCCGCCCGTGCCGTCCTCGATCCATGTCTGGAAAACAACGTTCAGGTTGTTGCCCCTGGCAAGGTCAAGGTCGGTGTGCCAACTGTAGTCATGCTGGGTGTCTTGCCCGTTGCTTGCCTGCGGACTAATACTCGCGTAGTAGTTGCCGTCTGTCTTGATCGCGACATCGCCGCAGCCGGCGCCCACTGGTCCCGAATCATCACAACTTTTGCCCTGCTCGTTGTTGTTAACCACAACCGATGCCGGGAATGCGCCGCTTGCAAAATCAAGCACGGCGATCTGTGCCGTTGCGGTGTAACTCATCGCGACGAACACTAACACTGTCAGCATTACTGAGGATTTTCTCATTATAAACCCCTCCTCCATATATATAGATTGTACAGTCTGTAACGACTCTAAACTTGTACAAATTTCCTTCGATTAGGCTGATTCTAGCAACATCATCTCGGGCCCGTCAAGTCCTAAAACGGCACCCAGAACCCTATTGAATCGGGGTCGGCGGCCACCTTGTCCCGGGCCTCACAATGCCCGGCCCTGCCTCGTCAAACAAGATCCGGGCAAGGCGCCAGTTTATTCATAAACCAATAAAAATCAATAATGTGAGTCTTTATCTCAGGCCCTTGTCCCGAGCCTGTCACGGCGCCGGATGACCCGGGGCAGGCTCAACCTGACGGGGGGGCAGCGGGATCTCCGAGGTGGAGCCAGTTATTCGATATGAGCCCCTCCGGGAATGTATACCGGATGTCCGACATCACCTCGCTCGTCAACTCGGCATTGATCTGGTCCTTGATCCGGTTGTGAATTCGCACCCGGATCGACTCCTCCATCTCTGACAGAGGCTGGTAGTCATTCAGCCTCCTACTGATCAGTTGTAACAGGGAGACCCCTTGACGGGTCCTGATCAATTGGCTTACCTCACCGATTCCCAGGTCCCGGATTTGTTCGTATTCACCCACGAGCATGGGGGGATGAAAGGTCCTGATGAGTCCGCCTTCACCGGCCTTGACGGCCAACGGCTCCTGGCGGATCAGTTCTTCAAAGGGGCTGCCCTTTTCCCATTCGGCGCGCATTCGGATCAGGATGTCTGCGAGTTCTGTTGCGGCAACCTGTCCGGATGAACTGGAATCGGCCAGGTTCGGGTCGAGGCGACATTCCCGAATCATGTGTTCACTGGTTATCACGTATAGCTCGTCCTTGTTTTCCTCATAGTAACGGCTGACATCATCATCGCTGATTCCCCCCTGTTTCTCTATGCGGTCCTCCGTCAACAGGTCGAGCAATATTTCCCGGTTGTGGGGTTCCAGTTTTTTGCTGAACGCGGGATCATCCACCCAGCCATTGTCCTCGGCCAAACAGCTCAGCACGTATTGTTTCCGGACATTGACATAGAGGTTGAACAGGTCATAACCTGTCGGCGCCTCACTCAGGTCACGGTTGCGGGCCATCGCGTGGGTTTTTCCGGTCAGGGTGTATCGGCCCGATATCATCACCGTGTCCTCCCTGATTTTGTCGGGTATCTCATGAAAAACCAAACCGAGGTTCTCATGCTCGGCTCGGACCAGCTCCTGGATATATTCTTTGACCTTTCTTCGGATGATGACGTCCCTGAGGGAGTTGATATACTCGGGGCTTTCGTAGTGATCCTCGTCCACCCCGACCGCCAAACGCTCCTCGACCCGGAAAATGTGGAGCCCGTTCAGGCTGGTCAGGACGTCACTGGTCTCGCCCTTCTGCAGTCTCCAGAGGGGTTCCTGAATTGACCTGACGATGCTCTTGGGTGTGACATTCTCGTAAAGTTCATCCTTGGTTCCGGTTGCGGACTCGGAATATTCAAGAGCCAGCTTGCTGAATATCCCCGGGTCTTCCCGCAGCCGACGGACCAGTTCCGCGGCCAGCTCCACCTTCTTCCGGTGCTCTGTTTCATCCAGCCCGCGGGTATTCAGGTAGATCTGGCGGAAACTCAGTCGGTCAGGTCCCGGGGGTCGCCTTTCACGCTTGGCGTCCTCCGCCATGATCTCCTCCTCGGTCGCCTCAAACATCTGGGGCAGAATCTGGTTGTTGACCCATTCCGAGACCTGGATCTGCCGGGTATCGAGAAGCCGCGCACGGCCTTTCTCGGAGTCCAGGATTCCCGCCTTCGCGGCATTTCTGTAAAGCAGCTTGCGACCCAGGATGATGACAACATGCTGCATGACAAAATTCCCGGCTTCCTCCAGCGTCGGGAACAGTTCCCCCGCCAGTTCGGGATTTTCATCGAGGTAGTTCTCCCAGTCGTCGACTGTTGCCGTCAGGCCGAGGCTGGTGGCATAGATCTGTCGGGGACCCGGTTGCCCGGGGCCGGTGTTTTCGCTCGGATCTTTTTCGTGAGGCCCGGCCGGGATCGTGGTTGTGCTGGCAAGGAACAGCAGGGAAATCATGGCAAGTGGTGCGCGGGATCTTTCCTGTGGGGTTTTCCAAAATGACATGAAACGGTTTTCCTCCGGGCTGTTTGTTCAGCCCTCCGCAACCCGTTTGACCAGGGTCACGGGTGGTTTATGCAAGGGCGGCCCCATTATACCCGGCCGGCAAACGGTCATTTCAAGCATTATTCCGGACCCCGGGGAACAGGCGGGCCGTTATCCTGTTCGGGAGGGGCTACCTTTCAGTGAAGGCAGGAGGCCACCTGGAGGGCGGTCACTCTTTCGGGGTTGAACTGGGAGGTTCGCCGCCGAACAGGTCCGTGATCTGGGCAGCGAGCGGCATCACGGTGCTCTGCCCGCCGTCAAGCATGATCGTCTGTCCGGTGATATAGCGTGACTCGTCGGAGGCCAGAAACAGGCAGAGTTTGCCCGCATCGGCGGGCTGGCCAATGAATCCGCTTGGGATCAGGCCTGCCGCTGCATCCCAGTCAAAACCCGATGGGATCTGCTCGACGTGTTTCTCGACCAGGATCCATCCCGGCGCAATTGCATTCATGCGGATTCCGCGCTTGCTCAGTTCCAGGCCCAGCGTGCGGGTAAAGGCGACGATGGCGCCCTTCGTGCCGGCGTAGACGCTATGTTCGGGCATCCCGCTGTAGGCATGAATCGACGTGATGTTGATCACGCGGCCTCCCCCATCCTTCTCCAGTTCGGGGAGAAGCCTCTGCACCATGAAGAACATGGCCCGCAGGTTGACATGGTAGATGTTGTCGTAGTCCTCGGGCGTGGTGTCCTCGAATTTCCTAGTCAGCGTGATTCCCGCGTTGTTGACCAGCACGTCGCAACCCCCGAGGAATTCGACAGATGCCTTGGCGAGCCCATCGATTTCCTCAATATGGGCGAGGTCGGCACGAATTGCGGTTGCCCTGCCCCCCATGTCCGTAATTTCATCGACGACCTCCTTCGCACCCGCCGAGGTGGAGGAGTAATGCACGACGACCGATGCGCCGGCTCGGGCGAACTCAAGAGCGATACCGCGGCCGATGCCGCGGCCCGAACCGGTCACGACAACCCGCCGGCCTTTCATGTTGTAGGTCTCTGTCATGGGCTGTTCGACCTTTTCCTTCCCGGGGCAGGATGCCGCAGCCCTGCACCGCGGTGTTTCCTGTTCCATGGTGCTTGCAGTGCCCTGAATTCAAGGCAAGGTTCAACGCCGTATATCCTCGCAGATCCAGGCCCCTGATGAGGCATGTGGCCAGCCTGTTTCATGGGCTTTCGTTGCTTTCGAGACCCAGCGAGATCGTGAAGGTGAATTCAGCGTTCGCAGGAATCGATTGAAGTGTTCCCGTTGCCCTGCATGTCTCCAGCTCGTCGCCGATGCCGCTGCCGGGCTCCAGGGCCAGGATGAAGTCATTTTCGGGCCGGGCAGTCGCACCCAGGCCCTGCATCACCAGGATCCCCAGGCTGGGGAGTTTTTCGGTGTCGAATTCGACTGCCAGTTTCTCGGTATGGTCCCCGTGTGAAATTGTCGTTCGTCCGCGATGCAGCCTGTCGGTGAACAACTTTGCTGCGGTCGCCCGGCCCGCCGAGAAAGGGCCATGCAGCCAGGTCTGGGATGAATCAGGCCAGTCAATCCAGGTTCTTTCGGTCAATTCGCCAAGGTTCATGCCGAAGTAGAGAAAAGCCCGCTCCTGTCCTTGGGGAAACTCGAACCGGGTGGACGGGCCTCCGGCAAGCAACAGGTGCATACAGTAGATGAAGGGCAATGGCTCCCTGTTTCCGTTCACGATCCGGTATTGTGTTCGGAGGCAGCCCGGCCTATATAGGTCAAGGGACCGGTTGAACACGACATCCAGTTCATCCAGCTCAACCTGCATATCCAACCGGTCGCCTTTGATATCCGCGCTCCAGCATTGATTCCACAACAGCCCATGATCGCCGAGTTCCAGGCCTTCGCAAGGCCCGTCGGTATATTGGCACGGGGCGATGCTCGGAAAACACTCATCCAAGCCTGAGATGTCCCCGTCGCTGTAGCCGCTTCCCTCATGAAACTGTCGTTTATCGACATAGAAATAATTCTGTCCCGTTTTTCTGGAGACGAAGGAGCGGATCTTGCCGCCGTTGTGTGGCTCCACCCGGATCCTGACAAGGTCATCCTCAAGTGTGTAGTGGGGGCCTTCCTGTTTGATCATTTTATCTTGCCAGCGGGGTCCATGCCTGCGTCGGGTTGTCCCGGCGCGGATCCTCCGGGGGGGTTCCAACCTTTCCGGTGTCGCCCGAGAGGATGGTCTTGGCAAGGACCTGGGGAAGAACCCCCCCAGAGAGGGAGGAAACCGCACAGAAAGGGGTAGTAAGACGGTCCCGCGGGGGCGGGAAAAGAGAAA
>CAYYNQ010000103.1:0-85031 GCA_964473105.1 uncultured Candidatus Sumerlaeota bacterium
TCATTCGTTCCCCATTGGCTAATGGTACCGAGCGGTCCATTGTGGGGGATGTGATTGCCAAGATGGAAGTCCCGGCTAACAGAGACATTTACGTCATATCCATGAACACTTGGTTGAAGCAGCTTGAATCGGGTCGGTTGATGCTAAGGGCGTTGTTTCGGGATGAGGAGGGGGTCAAGTTGAAGACATTCACGCTAGCCGACATAACCGAATTGGAGGGGGGGTGGCTGAATCAGCGTTTTGAGCGTTCACTCGGTGAAGATGATGTCTACTCAGCGAAATCATTGAGCCTTTACATGGCGCTTGATAGCCAGGCGGATACTCCGGTTATCGGTGAGGTCTATTTCGATGATGTTAGAATTCAGTTCCATCCGTAGCTGTACATGGACGGGCCCACAGGATGCGATCCTCCACTTGGAAGGCCAAAACTTGATTTCCATCAGTTAAGCCTGAAAGTGCATAAATGTGTATGTTTAGAGCGTCTCTTGGTGTATACCTGAGTCAGGGTATCGGATTTGGGAGAATCCAGGCCCCGTTATCCGTTTCCTTTGAAACATACATGATCAAATGACAGCTTTCCATAATCTGCAAAACTCGCTGACGGAAACCAGGCAAGGAAGATGATATGAAGAGAATAATTACCTGCTTTTCAGCCATGCTGATGATGGTCTGCCTCATCATATCGTGCGGAAAAAAAGACACGAGAACATCGCCGCCCCTTACACAGCACAGTCAGACGGGAATGAAATCCGCAGAAAAACCGCCGTCCCCGATGACTCCGGTTCCTACCCCGTGGCCCGAGCCGGGTGGAACAGAGGATTTTGAAGAAGGCTCAGCCAAGCCAATCAGGTTCAACAGGACTTCTTGTTTCAGGCGATCGCAGGACGCCTCGTCATCAGGTGTGTACAGCATGGCCCTGAGGGCCCCGGTCAGCAAGGATCCGGTTCGGAGGTTTATCGGCGGCCCTTTGGTCAAGGTCTGGTTGCCCGAGCCGGGCAAGATGAATACCTATACCGTCTCCCTCCGGACTTGGATCAGGGAATTGCCCCGAGGTCGTTTGATGCTGCGGGCAATTTTTCAGGATAATAAAACGGGGGCAAAAAAGACAATAGCCTTGGATGACCTGGAAGAAGTTGAGGAAGGCTGGAGCAATCATACATTCGAACGCTCACTGGAAATGGACGCACGCGGTGCCAATTTCATGGATCTTAGCGTTCTCATTGACAGTGGTGAAAATGCAGTCAATGCGGAAGGTCTGGTGTTCATTGATGATATTAATGTCTCATTCAGTGGCAACCTAGTGGAGCAGGATGGCTTGAATGAAGGTTTTGAATCCCAGATTTCAAGGCCGATGCGGTTCATAAGATCCAGTGTATTTAAGCGCACACGTGATGACGTTGTCAGCGGCAACTACAGTCTATCCCTAATATCCACCTTGGATAACGGGCCCGATCACCAGTTGGTCGGGGGTGATGTTGCCCGGGTCATGGTTCCCAATGATGCGAAAAGTCTTTCCGTATCGATGAAGATACGGGTTGAAGAGCTTAATCGGGGCAGCCTAATCCTGCGTGGGAATATCCATGCGCCCGATGGAAGGAAATTGTCTACCATGAATCTTACTGACATTACCTCGGCGGACAATGCATGGGCTTCCATCGAATATGACACGTTACTGCGTGGGTTTGAGGAGAACTCCACATTCAATGTTTATGCCGCACTTTTCTACAGGAATTCCCGTCCCGTTGGCAGGGTATATATCGATGATGTCGAGTTTAAATTTGATTGACATGAAACATGGTCAGTCGGACTTTACCCGCATAGGCTTTGTATGATATAGTTCACCAGCCGGTTAGAGGCACCGCCGTTGATTTCGCCGGCCTGATTCCCGATGAATACCATTTGTGCATTTCGCATGGCTTTGCGCTCGGCCCAATCCAGATCCCCGGCTCTGATCAACGAGCAGACTAATTGTTCATGGCTGAATCCGGGCAATGCTGCACCACCATCGGTGAAATTGACGACCGGTTCAGAGGGGGAAAGGTGTGCGTGTATCAGAATATTTCCATACAACATTGCGTCCAGACCCGCTGTTGAGTCCTCCGTTATGACCAACGAGGCCGACTGGAGCAGGGCATCGAGTGGATCTTCTGTGACAGAAATCCGATCAACCATTTGCTTTGCGCTGATCAGCATGTGCAGGAGCTCAGTTCTTTCCGCGGGATGTGGTTTGATCACGAGCTTTTGCAGGGGCTTGTGATTCATTGCGGTGATGATCGCTTCAAGGATATCATATCCTTCTCCGACCCTGCGGGAAGGCGCGTAACAACGTGCAGGGCCGTGTGGCCGTGTTGTCCACAGCCATGGCTCGTTGTTGTCCGGTTGTTTTTCGGGAGCGGACAGTTCATCATAGGAGGGGTTCCCAGTTACCGTGATGTTGGCCGGTGGAAACTCAGCATTTTGCATATAGCGTTCCATTCGACTTTCGCCCCAGACAGCAATGTTTGAAGCATAGGCATCATCCAGATAGAATCTTTCGCAGTCCAGACCGTGCTGAAGCATAAAGGACTTGATCCCCGCTCGTCGGGCAACCAGAACGTAATCAATGAATGGTGGATGATTGTCGGATTGCAGCAGTACGATCTGGGGTTGGACCAGTCGGTATTCCTCCTCGATTCGCCGGATGCGCCACATCTGTTCAATGATACACGTTTCAAGTGTTACTGCATCTTGGTCAACCAGCCTGATGTCGAGCTTGGCCAGGCCACGGATCATGCTCCTGAACAGTTCCCTGCCGAATTCAAGGTCGGGTTCCTGGACATCTGCCGGTATTGGAACCGGGTGAGTATCTGGAATTCGTTTGCCGGTCTGCCGGTTGATACAGACCCTTATTCCTTGGCGCGTACCCAGTTCATCGAGTGTCTTGTCCAACAGGGAAACTGGTAACGGGATGTATACTGTTGTCACGTTTTCGGTACGAGATTCATAATGGAGGGTTTTCAGGAGGTTCATCCACCCTGCCTGACAATACTGGTAAATGGACCGACCAAGCGGTCGAAGGTTGGCCGGGAGTAACCGGGCCATGTCGGAGCGTTTTGGCAGCGTGTTCGTATACGGATCCCCGCGGGTGTCCGACCCCGGATTTTTCATCAGCCCGATCTCACGATCGAAACCCTCTGGATCGGCATCTCGTCTGATCGCCCTGCCTACACGGTCCCAAAGGTGATATCGGGTCAGATGAGCCCAGTCTAGCCCTTCATGCATGGTTGTCATTTCGGCATGCACCGGCCATTTGCGGATGACGTTCCACGCCAACTCGTCGAGTTCCTCCCATGTTTTCCCGGCATGATGACCGGCGGGATTCTTCATGCAGACTCCATCAGAAAACCGTCTTGTATATCATGCAGTCGTTGTCGGAGTGATCATTCTTCTTCTTCCAAGGCTCAAGGTTAAAGAGGCCCGATTTAGGGGGTGATCCTAGGTCTGTTTTAATGGGATATGTCCTGATGTCGGATATGTTTTCGTGTCGACAATAAAAAAATATTCAGTCGATGCACATTCCTGAAGCAACTTCGTTGCTGGATGGATAGTCAGACGGCAGTGCGAAATAATCCCATAGACCTCCGGTCGTGGCGGAACAAACGAACAGTTCGCGAGTGAAAAGAGCATTGCCGACGATGTCATAAAGGGTATACCCATATTCAGAGAACAGGTCATACATTCTCCCTTCATCGACGTTGTATGCCCGGTAGCTACGTCCCCCGAACTCAAATGCACAGACTGGCCGGAATTGGTCAAGAAGCCTTCTTCCGCCAGACAGCGCATCATATTCCCCTCCCTCGATATCCAGCTTGATGAAATCAAGGCGGCTGCCCTGAAACAGTTCATCTAGTTGACGGACCTCGACGGTGATTTCGACAGGTGTTGTTTCTGGTTTGTCATATTCCCGGATCTGAAGGCCGCTGTATCCCAAGTCTCCCTCTGCACGGAAAAAACGGCTCTGGCCCGAGATCTTGCCGATTGCCCATGGGTGAAGGTTAACCGTGTTCTTGAGTTCCGGCGTGGCGGACAGTCGCCTGGCCAGTTTTTCACGCAGTTCTACCAGGGGTTCATAGGCCTCAATTGTTCCACCCGGGTGGACGCAGCGCGCCATAGGAATACAGTGTCTGCCGTCATGCGCGCCAACATCGATGGCAACCATTCCCGGCATCAGGCAAAGTTGGTATAGTTTCTCCACCTGGCCTTCATAATTGACGGGGCAACCTTCCCTCATCCTGCGGACCAGTTCAGCATACTGACTCTTGATTTCTTCTTCGGTCATGAAATACTCCGACGGGGGGGATTATCCGACTGTGGATGCCTTTGTATAACGAGGGATCCAAGATGGAGCTTATTTGGGATTCTCCATGCTTGACGTGATAAATTCAAGGGTTCTCCTTCCAGTCAAGCCGAATCATTCACCCCGTTCCTGTCCTGCGGGGAGGCACGAATCTGAATTTCCACATCCGTTGAGGATCTCGAGCAATGGCCTGAATACTGCGCTTTCCGAGAAATTATCCTTTGCATAAAGGTGTGCCTGTTTACTGAATTTGGCTCGTAGGTCCGGGTCGATGATCAACCGATCGACTTGGGTCATGAAGTCCGACGGGTTTTCAACAACTATGAAATGTCTGCCGGCGCCATTCTCGATTCCTTCCGCACCGATGGGAGTTGTGACCAGCGGTTTTCCATGACAAAGCGCCTCGACACACTTGATTTTCAGCCCGGCACCAAATCGTACCGGATTGATCACTACATCGGCTCTCGCATAAGCGTCATTGAGATCATCGACAAATCCCAGGAGGTCGATGCCCTCGGGAAGCTGGGTGGAATGCAATGTGCTGCATACATCACCCACAATACTGAGGCGGATTCCACCTCCATGTTTCTCCTGTAGTCCGGGCCAGGCGTTCCTGATGAACCAGCGGATGGCCTGTATATTTGGATCGCTATTGGCGCCGATAAACAACAGGTTGACCACCGGTTGTCCCGGCGGGTCGTGTCGAACCCTTTGGACAGGATGGGTAACAGTAATAATTCTGCGGTCAGGCATCATTTTCTGAAACATTTCGGTATCGACAGCGTTGATTCCAATAATTACATCGGCTCTTGATAGGGCATCTTTTTCCTCAGATTCCGTGATATTGACCCAGTGTGTATTTTGCTGTTGATGAAAACGCCGGGTTCGCAGGTGGAGGATGTCGATCGTGTCAACCAGCGTCAGGGGGCGTTTCCCGGGCCGGTCATCCAATGCATCGAGGAGATAGATCAGCCGGGCAAAGACCACCAGGATAAAGCCGGGGTTGATTTCGTCACAAACCTCGAGGAAGCGTTGCTGATTTGCGGGGGAGGGATAATTTTGCAATCTGCGTTCATTGAGGATGGACAGGCGGGGTTTCATGCCCGTCCGGGTTGTGCGCACGGCACACAAGCCTGCCTTCTGCAGGCCATTTCGCACAGACAGCTCGATGCGCGCAGCAGTGAATGCCAATTTTTCCGGCAGAACGCGATTCAGGATTCTTTGCCACAAACTGCGTCCGATGCGGTTCTCAACCGCAAGCAGCGCAGCATTTGCGCCCAGTTCATTCTCACGCAGTGGGTAAAGCTCAAGGTCGGGATAGTCCCGCTCCAGAATGCCTTGATCCTCGGCGTTGAGACGAATCAGGATCAGGACTGCAACACGGAATCCCTGGCTCCGAAGATGGTGGTATATGGCATGGATACGGACGCTGGTTCCGAAGTTACGTCGCCAGAACGCGTTGTCCGTGGCCAGCAGAATAGTTCTCTTTTCCTGGAAGCCTTTCATCTTCGACCTGGGAGACGAGAATTTCATCACGTTCCAATGCAAAGGTTTGGCGTGGCCAGACCCGGTCACACTTACCCGACTCTATCATAACCAGTGGATAAGACAACAGTCGGTTCCAAGTGGCATTTCCCGATATTCCCCTTGATTTTCCTTTGTACGGTTTCGGGTAGCGGTTCCCCAGTTTTTGGGCCGGTGTGTTGTCGTGTCGATTTGGTTCATGGGCTCGAACAGGAATTTGACTTCGGGATTGATACCGGATCGGATGTCGTTGCGCCAATCCTGATAATTGGCCATTGTCCATGGTTTTGACGTCCATAAATTTAAAAGCCATTCTGGAGGCATCACGGGCCTCCCCGGCAGGATTCGAACCTGCGACCCCTGGATTAGGAATCCAGTGCTCTATCCAACTGAGCTACGGGGAGACAGTATTGCCACCTTAGGCCAGTTTGCTAAACTTCCCCCCAATGCGTCAACAGGAAGGTTCACTGCCAGCGGAGCCAATGACTCCGAAACCAATGCGGTGCTTGCCGGATGGGAGTTATTGCCTGTATGATGGCGGCATACTGCCCGCAGGATAAGCTAGCGTTGCCATCTGCATCAACAACACCCGACGTGCCATATCCCGAAAAATGGAATGCCCTGCTTGCGTGGTTCCGTGGGTCGGGTCAAGTGATCATTGCATATTCGGGAGGAGTGGATTCAACCCTGTTAATGAAGGCCGGAACCCTGGCCATTGGAAGGTCATGCCTAGGGGTGATAGCCCGTTCTGAGACACTGACCGATGAGGAATGTCGGCAGGGCCTTAAGGTCGCCCGTTTCCATGATTTCAATATCCGATCGATTACATACAGTGAGTTGGAAATCGATCACTATAAAAATAATCCTAGGAATCGTTGTTATTTCTGCAAGCGTGAACTTTATTCCCGTTTGAGGGAGCTTGCAGCTGAGTTGGGGATCCGCGTGATTGCCGAGGGCAGCCATGTCGATGACGTCGGCGACTGGCGTCCGGGCCTGAAGGCCGTGGAAGAGCTGGAGGTCATCAGTCCTTTGCGTGACGCTGGATTTCAAAAAAAGGAAATCCGTGCAGTTGCGGAGGTATTGGGGCTTCCCAATTGGGACAAGCCTTCCAACCCCTGCCTCTCCTCTAGAATTGCCTATGGACTCGAGATCGACCATCAAAAGCTGGAGCAGATAGCGAGAGGTGAGAAATGGCTTCGTGAGCGCGGTTTTCGGCAGGTACGTGTCCGACATCATGGCAACTACGCGCGAATTGAAGTGGGGAGACAAGATTTGCAACGTGCACTTGAACCAGATATGCGAAGTGCAATCATCACTCATATGGTGGGCCTTGGGTTTCAGCAGGCCGAGGTCGACCCGGAAGGTTACCGCACAGGCAGTCTCAACGAGCCATTTTTCAGACGATCTGAAAGTCGATCATAGGGATCCGGAATCAATACGTCTGTTGCAGATGACCATATCAGAAACCAATTGATGATATGACCTCCTGGTGTCCATCATCCATTTCGTCAACGGTTTCCCTCGCGCAGCGGGTCCTGAGCGTGTTCTTGAATTACCCACGATGAAACGCACGGGTGATTGGCCCATCGTCGCCTATTCCATCCTGTATGTAGAGGATTCTCCCGTTGAGCGGGAAATGAATGCTGGGGGCGTCAAAACAGGGGTTGAAGCTTTCCCGACCCGGCAAGAATTATGTCCCCTTGTATCAGAAGGCCGTCCCTCAGAGTATTTTCCAGAGCGAATCGCCGGGAAACCGCGGGGGTCGTAAGCGCCCTGTACGCCACCTGGGAGCAATGGGGCCGAAGCTGCAATCGCTCCGGGGACAAGATGAGCTGCGACACGTGGCCTTATGTGTGGGTCGACCCCCAAACTAGCCTTGGTTTACGTTGTTCCATAAGGGGTGTGGGTTAGCACCATTTCTAGACTAATCCGAAAAATACGATTGCACAGAACGGATTCACCCCAATCTACGGCTTGCATTTCTCGTTGAAGTCATTAGAATCCCAAGCCGGTGCGAACCCCGGTAGTTAATGCCGAGTCGATCGCGCCCGTTGCCCTGTTCAACCCCCCGAATGGGGCAACTCCTCTCCCCCCTCCTGTCTCGATGAAAAATTCCACTGCCTCAGTATTATTGTGAAATCAATTCAGGCGATGTCTCGGGGAATATGAGGTAATATTAGATCATGAATCTTGTCGGCAGTTCATCCAGCCATGAATTGATTCGATAGCCCTTTCTGCGGAACCCCGGTTTTCCCTGATCACATGCAATGATCTCTCGGATTGTGATTGTCTTAAATTATCGTCCTGAAATAAATCAATAATAGTCTCGGCGAGTTGGGCCGCCTCAACCTGCATGCCTGCGCGAACAGTCAGGAATAGCCTCAGGATTTCGCGTTGATTATGCATCTGTGGTCCGAATACGACCGGGATGCCGTGGATGGCGGCCTCCATCAAGTTGTGACCGCCCACATCACAAAAACTACCTGCGACCACAGCGATATCACCCAGTCCATAGGCTTCTGCAAGGGACCCCATCCGGTCGAGCAGAATTACGTCTACTTCCGGATCCTGGTCACCATGGGAAACACGGCCCAAGCTGAAGCCCGCATTTTTCACCAGCTTGGCAACCTCGTCAAACCGTTCCGGATGGCGTGGACAGAGCAGCACCGCAGTGCTCGGAAACTGTTTCCTTACCCCGTCCAATGCATCAAGAATTATATTTTCCTCGCCGGGATGTGTTGAGCCGACCACGATCCAGCGCCGCTTCGGGTTCATTCCATATTTTCGGAACAGTCCAAGACGTTCATCGGGTTTCAAGGGTTGACTCCCGGCGTCGAGTTTGCAGTTGCCTGTGACCCGGATTTTCTTCTCAGGGATACCGAGGGAATGGAATCGTTCGGCATCGATCGTTGTCTGGGCGCAGATGCCGTCCAATGCATCGAAGGCGGGCCTGAGAAAGGTGCGGAAGCTCCGGTAGCGGGGGAACGACCTGTCTGAAAGTTTTGCATTGATCATAAAACAACGTGTTCCGCGTGCGGCGGCGCGGGTCAGGAAGTTCGGCCATAGTTCTGTTTCCATCAGGACAAATATGGCCGGGTTGAACGTGTTGAGGAAGCGATCAACATTACTGGACCAGTCTGCCGGGAAGAAAGTCTTTATATCGGCCGGGAAATTTTTCTGCGCCGCGTATTGGCCCGTCTCGGTGATGGTACTGATTACAAGTGGAAGGCCGGGAGCCAGCTCCCTGAGTCCAGGCGCAACGGCCCGAGCCGCGGTGATTTCCCCAACACTGACGGCGTGAACCCAAATGCTGCCGTTTTGCAATCCCTCGCGATGATAATGTTCCCGCAGCCCCCGTCCGATCATCCCGGCTGAACTTTGTGTATATTTCCCCCGGGAGATCCTTCGCCATAGAAGGTAGGGGGCCAAGGCGGGAAGCGCCGTCAGGTAGGCCAAGTCATAGCGTGTCACGTTGACTGGGATTCGGAGGAGAATATGACCAAATAGCTCATGGATCATATTATCATCATAACTATCAAGTGGTTGGCAATCAGATAAATCACGATATATCCGACCATTCATGATCATTCATGGAAGATCTCTGGGCCTGATATTCAATCTCTTCGGTGCTGGAATCTGCATGAATATCCCAAGATATTATCCCCCTGAAACAATTCCTTGCTTCGACTCCACAGGCGCCCACCATGTGATTATTCTGCCCCTGACTCTTCGTTTTACTCCCTTCGTACAAAACCCGGAATCCTGTTTGAGATCAGGTTTGGGGGTGTGATATAAGGTTGAATTAATCTGGCTGTTACCGAGTCGAACGATCAGCCCGGGGCCAGAGTCACGGCTAAGGATAGGTTTGCGATGACAATCGAGGCATCCCTGCTCACCGAGCTATACCACACCCCGCGCAGCTGTTACTGCGGGGAAGTCATGCGCTGTGACATCGACCGTGAGATCGTTGTCAAGGGGTGGGTTCAAAATCATCGTGACCATGGCGGGATCTATTTTGTTGACCTCCGCGATCGTGGAGGTCTGCTGCAGGTTGTCTTCGACCCTGATGAGCTCACATCAGAGGGATTTGCGCAAGCGACCCGCTTGAAATATGAATCGGTAATCGCTGTGAGGGGGGTTGTCCGCGACCGGCTTGAGGGGAAGGTCAATCCCAATATGAAGACCGGCGAGATCGAGTTGCTGATTAAGTCCTTCGAGGTTCTTTCGATGTCCGAGACGGTTCCGTTTCCTGTGGACGAATACAGCATGACTGCCGAGGATTTGCGATTGAAGTACCGCTACCTCGACCTGCGTCGTCCACAGATGTTTCGGATGCTAGCCGGGCGTGCTCATGTTTGCCGCATCATGCGTCGGATACTTGATGATAAAGGGTTCATTGAGGTCGAGACCCCTATGCTGAACAAGTCCACGCCGGAAGGTGCACGGGACTTTCTGGTCCCGAGCCGGCTGATTTCTGGAACCTTCTACGCTCTTCCACAGTCTCCCCAGATCTTCAAACAGTTGCTGATGGTTGGCGGGGTTGACAAGTATTATCAAATTGTGAAGTGTTTCAGGGACGAGAACCTACGCGCAAACCGGCAGCCAGAGTTCACGCAACTCGACATCGAGATGTCATTCATCACCCCGGATGAACTGTTTGCAGTTGTCGAGAAGATGATGGCTGAAATCTTCTCCGAAGTGAAGGGCATCAGCATTTCCACTCCGTTTGACCGGATCCCGTATGATGAAGCTGTGCGCAGATACGGCAGTGACAAACCCGACCGTCGTTTCGGCCTGGAGATCCGGGATTTGACTCAGGCTTTCTCAAGTGGATGTGATTTCAAGGTTTTCAATGATATTGTTGCGGCAAGTGATGCTGTTATTCGGGGTATCTGCATTCCGGCCGGCGGCGAGAAGTATTCCAACACCCAGCTCAAGCCCGGTGGCGAGATGCCAAGCTTTGCTGCCACCCACGGAGCAAAGGGGCTCGCGTGGTTCCGTGTAGTCGAGAGAGACAAGTCACTGGCCCTCGATTCCTCGATCAGCAAGTTTTTCGATGCGGACTGTCAGGCGGTGGTGATCGATGCGGTCGGGGCGTCGGCGGGCGACCTGATCTTGATTGTCGCAGATCGGGAAAAAGTGGTCTCCAACACGTTGGGCCAACTGCGTCTCAAGGCCGCCGAAGACATGGAGTTGATTCCGGCAGACCGGTATGACTTTGTATGGGTCACGGATTTTCCCTTGTACGACTGGAGTGTAGAGGATAAGCGTTGGGTTTCCACGCACCATCCGTTTACGATGCCACATCCCGAGGATTGGGACAAGTTGGAGTCAGATCCGGGTGATGTGCGAAGCCTAGCCTATGACTTGGCGCTAAATGGCGAGGAGGCAGGCGGTGGCTCGATTCGTATCCATCGCGGCGATATTCAGAAACGGATATTTCGCACTTTGGGGATTGGTGACGAGGAGGCGCGGGAAAAGTTCGGGTTCCTGATGGATGCTTTACAGTATGGCGCACCGCCGCACGGAGGGATCGCGTTCGGACTGGACCGGATCATGATGATCTTGCTAGGGTATGAATCCATTCGTGAAGTAATTGCATTCCCGAAGACACAGACGGGCTCGTGCCTGATGAGCGATGCCCCGGCGGAGGTTGACTTCAGGCAACTTCGTGAGCTGTACCTGAAGTCGACGGTAAAAAATAAGGATCGGCCGACCGAGTCATGATCTAAGCCTTGGGTTTCTCGGGCCCATGTTTATGAGATAAAAATGATCAGAATGGAAGGTCACCTGATGCGGATACTGTGCCACCGATGCCGAAGACAGCGCCCAAGATGGGGATACTGTCGGGTTGACCATGCTCAGCCGGGAAGAACCCAATCGCAAACTGTGGGAGGGATCAGGTCTGCCGGACAGTTCCAATGCCCGGTTTTCACGCAGAACATATGTCTGTAGCAGTGATATTGTCCATGGCACCCGTGGATTGTGTTTGGTCGCTAGGCAGAACATTCTAGCAGCAGGACCCAATATGCCACCAAAACAACTTGATCCCACATGTGCACTCTTGGTCGTGATCGACCTTCAGGATAAAATTATGCCTCATATCCACAGGTGGGAACAGGTCGTGAAACGTGCTTGCCTGTTTATCAGGGCTGCAAAGATCATCGGCATCCCGGTTCTATGGTCCGAACAATACCGTAAGGGGCTCGGTAAAACAGTCGGGGCGATTGCGGATGCGATTGGTGATGCGGCGGTACCGATGGAGAAAATGGCGTTCGGATGTCTGTGTGATGATGCGATCAATGAGGCGGCGATTGGCAGCGGCTGCCGCCAGCTGATAGTCTGTGGCATCGAATCGCATGTTTGTGTTCTCCAAACGGTGATGAAGGCACTCGAGGATGACTGGGAGGTTTTTCTGCTCGTTGATGCAATGAGTAGTCGAAATCAATCGGATCATGAAATCGGTGTGAAACGGATGATCCAGGCGGGTGCGGTGCCGACGACCGTAGAAATGTTGATTATGGAGAGCCTGATGATGGCCGGAGGTGAGCGTTTCAAGGCTATTCTCCCTATGTTAAAGAATGACGATGGACACTGAATCGTTAATTGTAATTTTTTGTTAGGGCGATAAGAAGTTCCTGCTGAGGGGTAAAACTGATTGAGAGCACCACCTCTTCAGGCGCAAGCACGAAATAATTATCGAGCAGGTAGGGGGCTATGGGCAAAACCCGGGAATTCGGGATGGACTTGCTGGCGATAGGGGCGCATCCCGATGACATTGAACTGTTTGCCGGGGGGACAATTGCGCGTCTGGTCTCGATGGGTTTCCAGGTCGGGGTTCTGGACCTGACTCGTGGAGAGGCGGCGACACGCGGTAAAGCCGATTTGAGGCTGGAGGAATCACGAGCGGCATCCACGATTTTGGGGATTACCGAAAGGGAAACCCTGGACCTCGGGGACGGGGACTTGCTGAACACCCGGGATAATCGTAGTCTGCTTGTGAATATGCTCCGTCGGATGCGGCCGCAGGTTGTCATGACACACCACCCCGAGGACCGGCACCCGGACCATCGCCGGGCAAGCGAACTGGTCGTCGACGCGGTTTTTTTTAGTAATGTCGGCAATTATCCGGCCAAGGGGGAGCGCTGGGGAGTCAAGGCGACATGTTTCTTTCATGGGAACACGTTCAAGGCTCCGCCCGCTGCCGACTGGGTGGTCGATGTCAGCAGGTTTCTTGCGAAGAAAAAGGAGGTCCTTGGGGCCTATCGCAGCCAGTTCCTGGCGGACTCGGAAGATTCGGAGTCGACGTATATCGCCTCGCGTTCATTTTGGGAGCACATGGAGCGGCGCATGAGGGATTGGGGTCACCGGATCGGCGTCGAAGCGGCCGAACCTTTCAGCTTGGATGTCCCGGCCCATCCCGCTCATCCGTTCATCCGGCTTTTTTCCTGAGTTGAAGAGGATTTCTTGGCTGTCAATCCCCATCCTTTTATGTGAAAATGGGCTGCGAGATCGGATCCAAATTGACCGGGTTTATTTTTTCACCGAGAGTGGCCGGGAGTATCAGGTATCATGACCGAACAGTCGTTTCAAAAGAGCCGTCCCCTTCTTATCTTCGGGGGTACATCGTCTCGTCATATTTCATCTGAGGTCTGCCGTCACCTCGACCTTGAGGAAGGCGCACTGGAAATCTCAAAATTCGCCGATGGTGAAACTGGAGTCAAGATTCTTGACAACGTCCGGGGCGCGGACTGCTACTTGATCCAGTCTTCCTGCAGCCCCGTCAATGAAAACCTGATGGAACTGATGCTTCTTGTCGATGCTATGGCTCGGGCTTCGGCCGCAAGTATCAATGTTGTCATGCCCTACTTTGGTTATGCAAGGCAGGATCGCAAGGAACAGGGACGGGTTGCATTGTCTGCAAAGTTGATGGCAAACCTGATCAGCAAGGCGGGGGCGACAAGAGTGATTTGCCTCGACTTGCACTCGGCGCAGATTCAGGGATTCTTTGATGTACCGGTCGACCATCTCTATGGTGGCCCGGCGTTGGTGGAGTACATAAAGCGACAGGATTGGTCGAAGAACCTTGTTGTCGTCTCCCCCGATGTCGGGAATGTGAAGATGGTTCGAGCCTATGCTAGTCGGATGAATTCGCCCTTTGCAATCATTGACAAACGGCGTCCGAAACCTAATGTCAGTGAGGTTATGAACATTGTCGGTGATGTTACTGGACATCACTGCCTGCTCGTGGATGACATCATTGACACGGCCGGCACACTTTGCAATGCTGCGGTGGCACTGGTTGGCGCCGGTGCTCTCTCAGTTTCGGCCTGTGCGACACACGCTGTTCTGTCGGAACCGGCTCGCGAGAATATCCAAAAGGCACCGCTTGACAGGGTTGTTGTCACGGATTCCATTCTTCAACCGAATGGTGAATCGATGAAAAAATTTGAACTGGTTTCCGTTGCGCCGATGTTTGCCGAAGCCATCTATAGAATTTATCACCATCTTTCCGTTTCCGAACTTTTCGAAAAATATTCCATTGATCATCTTTTGAAGAATCGAGCGGTTGAGACTCCTTAATGCCTGGTTAGGTTGGGGGAGGATGGCATAGGTAACCCCGAATTAATCGAAGTTGGAATGTCATTAGGACGTCAACTTGAGGTTAGGTATAACGGGGTCTGAACCGGCTTATGGCGAGCGTGAAACAGGGCGAAGGGGGGTTTACGTCAGTACGCGACCGACCGTGTTGCTGACGTGGGTGGCTTGTTCCTTCGTCATCGTGGGTCCCAACGGCAGGGTGACCAGACGGTGTATCAGGGCCATCAGTCTTGGGATTTTGATGCTTTCTGGATCCCATAAGCCCCGGGTGTGTGTGAAACTGTCGAGCGGTGGGTAATGGATCGAGGTCTGGATTCCTTCCTCCAGTAGTTTTTGGCGGAACATATCGCGGCAGACTCCGGATGGCAAAAGTATAACGAACAAGTGATGTGCCGCATTTCCTCTTGCATCTGAAAATGGAATTGTGAGTCCGGGGACATTCAGTGTCGCAAGTTGTTCGCGTAGCAGACGGTCTGTTTCCTGTCGGTGTTGATTGGCTGCGGCCAGTTTCTTGAGTTGCTCTCGCCCGACAGCGGCTCGAATTTCATCCATGCGATAATTATAGCCTGGTGACTGGATGTCGTATTCCGTTGCATGTCCCCGATGCCGGTCCCAGGTTGTTGTGCTCATGCCATGGGTTCGCAGTTTCCTGAACAGGTCGGCATTATCACTAGAGTTTGTCACAAGCATTCCACCTTCGCCGATGGAAAGATTTTTGTTGCCGAAGAACGAGAAGGCGCCCGTGTCACCCCATCCGCCGATGGAATGGCCTTCAAGGCTGGCAAGTGGTGCATGGCATGCGTCCTCGACGACATGCAGGTCGTGGCGACGTGCAACATCCATGATAGCTGGCATGTCGGGACAGAATCCACCGTAAGCCATAGTGATTATAAGCCTTGAACTGCGGGTTATTTTTTCCTCAAGGTCCACCGGGCACAGTGTTAGATCATCCTCCGATGTAATGTCAACCAGCACAGGTCGGGCGTTGGAATATAGGCCTGCATTCAGGGTCGCGATAAATGTTAGTCCCGGGATCAGGAATTCGTGATCTTTTTGAAGCCCCGCAGCTTGGCAGGCCAGATGCAGGGCAGCCGTCCCGTTGGTCACTGCAACAGCGTGTTTAATCCCAAGAATTTCGGCGAATTCCTTTTCAAACATGAGGACTTCCCGGCCCATCGTTACCCATCCCGAGCGAATGACGCGTGCGGCGGCCATGGCTTCTTCCTCACCGAGGGTGACATTGGTCAGCGGGACTCTGTTTTGAGGTGTGTCGGGCATGATAGTCTATAATAATGAATAGCCAATAGGCAATTAAGTTGACAGAATATACACCGTTACGGGTTGTAAGAGACAGTGAATTCGACACGTGTGACGGTCCTCCACCCGGGCACGGATGAACGAGACTCATGATGGCGATAATTGAAGCAATCAGAAAATTATCCGGAGGCGGCAAGGTTTCGGGTGAGCTAGCCACGGATGTCGCACGAGAAATCCTTTCCGGCAAGGCTACGCCGTCCCAAATCGGGGCATTTCTTGTCGGCCTGAACATCCGCGGGGAGACTCTAGAACAGATCAGCGCGTTTGCCCGTGTGATGCGTGAGTTCGCCACACCGGTTAAAATCGTTGATCGAAGTCGGTTTGTGGATACCTGTGGGACCGGCGGTGACGGCGCAGGTACGTTCAATATCTCGACGGCGGCAGCTCTGGTCGCGGCGGGCGCGGGCGCACGCATCGCTAAACATGGCAACCGAGCTGTGACGGGTGGATCGGGCAGTGGTTCGGCGGACGTACTTGATGCGCTGGGCGTCAGTATCGACTGTTTGCCCGAGACAAGCGTGCAGTGTCTGGAGACGGTGGGAATTGCCTTCTTTTTTGCACCGGCATACCATGGTGCGATGCGTCATGCAGGACCGGTGCGCCGCGAGATCGGAGTACACTCGATTTTCAACCTGCTCGGCCCGATGGCTAATCCTGCCGGTGCGACACGCCAGGTGATCGGTGTCGGCCGTGGGGATTTAGCCGAAACATTTGCACGCGTACTAGGGGATTTGGGATCCGTACATATTCTGGTTGTCCACGGTAGTGATGGATTGGATGAATTGACGCTGACGGGTTCCAGTCATGTTACGGAGCTGCGTGATGGTAAGATCAAGTCGTGGGAGGTTCATCCTTCAGACTTGGGTCTGGCCGTGTGTCGGCTCGGGGATATATCCGGTGCTGAACGACCCAAGGACCGCGCGAAGCAGATTCGGGATATTCTCGCCGGCCAGCCGGGAGCCCGGCGTGAGATCACACTGTTAACTGCAGCTGCAGCACTAGTGGTGGGTGGGCATGCCCGGGATTTGAAGGAGGGAATCGACCAAGCAGCCGCTGCGATTGACTCCGGTGCCGCGCGGGACGTCCTCAACAACCTAGTGGAAGTTTCGAATAGCGGGAATTCGTGATGAACATCCTTGATCGGATCCGGCGTGACAAGCAGCACGAGGTTGAGAATCGCCGTTCAAAACTGGATGAACATTCACTTAGGCAGGCCTGTCATGACCTGCCACCAGCGCGGGGATTTGCTTCCGCGGTGACCGGAAGCCGTTCAGGGGCAGCCTCGCGTCAAGCTGCTTCCCGGCTCAGTGTGATTGCCGAGGTCAAAAAGGCGTCTCCAAGTGTGGGAGTGATCCGCGAGGATTTCGATCCCGTGGGAGTTTCATGTTCATACGAAAATGGGGGAGCGGACTGTATCTCCTGCCTGACGGACACACCTTATTTCCAGGGATCGATCGATTATCTTAGCCGGATCCGCAAAGCGGTTGCGCTGCCGATCCTGCGCAAGGATTTCATCCTCGATCCATGGCAGGTCTGGGAGGCGCGCCACGCGGGTGCGGATGCGATTCTGCTGATCGTCGGGTTTGTCGAGACAGATATGCTGCAGCGAATCCGGGATACCGCAGCCGAGGCCGGGCTGGACGCCTTGGTTGAAATCCACCATGAAGATGAGTTGGATACGGCACTGCAATTGGATCCGGACGTGCTTGGGATCAACAATCGGAACCTTAGGACGGAAAACTTCGTCACGAACATCAATACAACCCTTGATCTGGTATCACGCGTTCCCGGTCAACTGGCACTGATTTCGGAAAGTGGAATTCGAAATCGCGAGGATGTCGGAAAGTTTCAGGCAGCCCGCCTGGATGGGATATTGGTCGGTGAGCACCTGATGAAGGAGCCCGACCCTGGTCGGGCCATCTATGAAAAGCTGGGTTTGGGTCACGAGGGGTGAAGGTGTTGAACCCTTCGGAATGATCCAAGGATTAGACCGCTATGTTTTCTCATTTGTCTAGTCCTGACCTCCTTTTTTATTCAATCCTCTTGCTAGCAGGTTCGCTGTCTCTGATTATTGTGACCAAGTTGTTTGGACCATTGATTGGGAAAAGGACGCGGGGCCAAGATCCGGTGGGTGGAATCCAGTTTCAGGATGTCGAGCGGATGCACGATAAGGGCCTGATCTCCGAGGAGGAATGCCGCAAACTGCGCAAGACGGTGGCTTGCTTGGAGGCCGATCGATTGAAGATGGCAGGCATGACAGAGGTCGAGGCTGATATCATTTCACGTGGAGTAATTGATCCAGAGGCCTTGCGTGAACTGATTCCCCCCGAGGAACAAGAGGGTGATAATGCAGTTGCGGGACGGATGAAATCTAGTTCATTGGTCGATACACGTCCCGCATCCGCCATGTCAATGCAGGGAGACGATGAGCTATTGGTTGCTGGAAAATCGTGCAGTATCCAAGATGGTCCTTCATTGCCGGTGTCAGGCCATATTGATGACAGTGTCTTAGTTGATCCACTTGGAGGTATTTCGGAAGATGCCGGGCCGGTGCTTGAACGACTTTGTCCTTCAGATATACAACCAGCCCGCCCGTCCATGAACATGCCGCGGGTTATTCAGGAAAAGAATAGATGGCGTCAGGAGGAATCGGGTCAATCGGTGACAGAGCGAAGCCAGTCAGGGGAGGATGATTTGGACATCGAAGCGATGTATAAGCGTGGCGCGATTACTGACGATGAATATATGAAATTGAAACGGTATTTCAAAGATTCGTGAACTGGGCGGGTGTCTGGAACCTATTCGGTAGTTCATCCATGCTGTCGATTAAATCCCCTGCTTTTTCCTGCTCGAAGCTTTTACGTGTCATCTGTCCCCAAGTGACTCCGATGAACCGGACCCCGGCCCCCTTGGCCGTCTTTAGATCATTGATGCCGTCGCCGACCATGACTGCCTCTGCGGGTTGAACCTGGAAATGGCGGAGAATCCGGTCTAGGGATGCGGGATTTGGTTTGCGGGGTTCACCCGGGACCTCGCCCCATATCCCATCTACCCTGTCTGTGAGTTTCATCCGGTCACAGGTGGCGCGCGCAGGACCGATAGGCTTGTTTGTAAGGATGGCCTGTGTAATTCCAAATCCGCGGACCTTTTCCAGTATGTCTATGACATTCGGGTAAAGTTGCATCTGGTCACCAGGGTGCCTCTCATAATGATCAAGGTATTCAGGATGGATTTCATCAAAGAGGTGAAGTTCATCAGGCCCGAGGCAGCGGCGAATCAGCATCCTGACCCCATCACCGACAGCAGATCGTACTTTTTCGAACGCTACTGGTTTGAGCCCGTATTTCACAAAGACTGTGTTCAGGTTCGACCAAATATCCCTGAATGCATCCACAAGTGTCCCATCGAGATCGTATACAACAATACGAGGTGGAAAAATCATGGTGCGGTTCCTTTATGTGTATCGTGACCTATCAGGTTACCCATGAACCAGCTAGCCATCTTATCAGTCGTGGAGCCCATTGCCCAACAATGGCCCTTTACGATCATGCCGTCCAGCGCGGTATTTATGGTCCGGTGCCTGTCGCACTTCGTTCCGGTTTCCAGGCCGGGAAAATTACAGATGGAAAATGGGTCCTGGATATTGTCCTGCATGTGCATTTTCCTCAGAAGGCTATGCCTCTCGATGATATCGTGACGTGTTTCCCCCAAGGAAAACGGTAAGGGGCATCTTAACCCCATCTCAGAATTTAAACAATGGGTGCATGATACAATGGAGTGGCGCTATTGATGTTTTCATGCCCGATCGGGCCCGTATGGATTTTCAATGACCATGATCACAGTGACGAGAACACTTCCTGACTTTACAAGACATGATTCGCCGGGCCCGGTTATATGCACGAACATTGCCATTCCAGGGGGGATCTGTTTTAATGTGCCTCCACATTTATTCGAGGGTCGGCCATGAAGATCGTGACTGTTGAACAGATGCGTCGGATCGAGTATATCACGATCCATGAACGTGGAATTCCGGGATCGGTCCTGATGGATCGGGCAGGTCGTGCCGTTGTGCGTGAGGCGATGGGACGTTTTGAGCCGGGCAAGGTGGCGATCGTGACGGGTAAGGGCAACAACGCCGGCGATGGTTTTGTCGTCGCGAGGGAATTATCGCGTCTCGGGGTGACCGCGACGCTTCTGCACCTGAGTCCCCCAGGTGATCTTTCCGGAGATGCGTTGGATGCCTGGAAACAGGTTCCCGAAGATGTTCAGCGCCTGTCCGCCCCGGACCCGTGTGCTTTCTACGAGCAGCTGATCGACCACGATCTGGTTATCGATGCAATCCTTGGAACGGGTCTTAGGGGAAGCGTTGTCGAGCCCTGGTCGCAGTATATTCAGTCCATCAATACCTGTCGGAGACATGTTTTGTCGGTTGATATACCATCGGGTCTTCCGGGTGACGGTTTCAGTGAAATGAGCAGGGACGCGGCACCGCCGTGTGTCCAGGCAACCCTCACCGTCGCAATCGGGTTGCCCAAGATCGGCATGATGAGCAACCCGGGAATTCGCCTGACAGGAACGGTGGTGGTTGATGATATCGGGTTTCCAGATGACCTGTTGGACGATGATGCAATCAAGACAAACCTCTTGACATTGGAAGGGGCCGCCCGGTTGTTGCCGGCACGCAGGCCGGACGGCCACAAGGGGGTATTTGGACGTTTGATGATACTGGCCGGGAGTGAAGGTATGACGGGGGCGGCGGTTCTTTCCGCCCGGGCCGCGACCCGGTCGGGCGTGGGGCTGGTTTACAGCATGTACCCGGCGCCGCTAGGGGGGATTATGGAGAGCCATTTGGTTGAACCGGTCAAGTTGCCACTTGAGTCGACTTGTCCCTGGTTTGTCAGGGGGCATTCGGTTCCGGTTCTGGAGGCCACGCTGGGGATGGATGCAGTCGCGATCGGGCCGGGAATCGGCACACGTGACGAAACAGGGAATTTCCTCTTCGATATTGTGAAGGGTGTCACTTCATCCCTTGTAATCGATGCGGACGGATTGAACCTGCTTGTGGGCAGGTCGTTACGCTTGAAGGAAAGAGAAGCCCCCTGTATCCTCACTCCACACCCCGGTGAAGCGGCGCGCCTGCTGCATTGCTCCGTAGAGAATGTGGAAAATGACCGATTGAATGCCAGCTGGGAGTTATGCGCGGCGCAGCAGGCTGTGGTTGTTCTAAAAGGGGGACTGACGCTTATCACGACTCCAGAGGGCCAGTCCTACTTTAATCCGACCGGAAATAGCGGACTGGCAAAAGGAGGGAGCGGTGATGTCCTGACAGGCCTTGTTTCGGGGTTGCTTGCCCAAGGGATTGGGGGGGTATCAGCAGCCTGCTTGGGGGTATTTCTGCATGGGCTGGCGGCCGATATTGCATTGAAGAAAATGAGCAGTCGGGCAATGTTGCCTTCGGATGTGATCGAGGCGCTAGGCCCGGCATTTCTGAGGCTTGAAGATATAGGGAAGTCATCACGCATGTTCTGAATATGTTCCTGCCTGCGATTGATCCTGAGATGCCAAACAAAGGTGTAAAGAAATTGAATGCCATTGCCAACATGGGGGGGGTTTATATTCACTGGCCGTTCTGCGAACGCAAGTGCCCCTATTGTGATTTTCATACCTTTGGAGCGGAACACCCGAATTCGGGCTTTGCCGCTTCATACCATGCAGCTTTGATCCGGGACATTGAAAGCCTCGGTGAATTTTTGGGTTGGGATGAACCGGCGCGGGTTGACACGATATATTTCGGCGGCGGAACGCCCGGCCTGATGGGGGCGCGATTTCTTGAGAGTCTGATGCGTTCGCTGGAACAGGTATTCAGAGTTGAGGCAGGGCCCGAGATAACGATCGAGATCAACCCGGTCTCAGCTGAAATCATCGGTCTTGATGGAATGCTGGCAAGCGGCATCAATCGCGTCAGCATCGGATGCCAATCATTCAACGACCGGTTGCTTGGGCAGCTGGGCCGTCTTCATGATGGCATTACCACGCGCCGATCCCTCGATCATATTTGTAGCCTTGGATTAGGGAATATTTCCATGGATCTAATGTTCGGTGTTCCGACCCAGACCCCCGATGAATTTCTTGATGATCTTGAAATTCTGCTGTCGTATCAACCCGAACATATCTCGGCTTACAATCTGACAGTCCATGAAGATACGCCGTTTGGTCATCGGCATAGGGAGGGAAAGTTGTGTCTTCCGAATGAATCGGAACAGGTTATCATGTTCGAGACATTGATGGACAGGCTTGATGAAGCGGGTTACGAGCATTATGAAGTATCGAATTGGTGCCGTTCCGGAATGCAGAGCCGTCACAACTCAAAATACTGGAGCGAGTGCAACCTGTTTGCCGCCGGCATATCCGCGCGGGGTGTGTATAATGGCATGCGTTATGAGGTCCTCGCAGATCTGAAGAAATACATCGATTATGGCGCAACGGAGATCAGGGGGGGGCTGGATGCACCGGTGGGTGATCGATCCAGAGAGGGTGAAATCATGATGCTTGCAATGAGGCGTGTCAAGGGTGTCAGCTGGAAGGAACTGGCGGCGTGGTCGGGATGTGATATAAGGGAATACTATCGGACTGAACTGAAACATCTGGTTGAAGAAAACTTGGTCGAAACCAGCATGGTTGGAATCAGGCCTACCCGGCAGGGTATCCTGATGAATGACAGTGTTGCACTAAGGTTCTTCTGAGTGGAAATTCTATCATGACACATGCAGGCTTGGGGTCACCCCTTTTGGGATTTCCAATTCTTTTGGCCCATTCAGATCCTTGGCCGCCTTTGTTTATCCCGGAAGAAGGAAATCTTAGGGTGAGCAACATGGATAGGTGTATGTTCTGTCCATCTGGCTCTAACGGTTGGGGATTATTTCCCGGAAGCCACGCTGGACTGATTCGCTTCAGGATAGTTATGGCGTAGGCCAAGCGGAAGGCTTATTCAGGATTCAAGAGCACGATACTGCAAATGTGGATGTTGGGTTACGATCCGGGTTCTCCGGATTGAAGTCGTTTTTTTTAAGCTGATGATGTTATTCTGTTTAACGCGTCTTTGTGTTAAAAAGACGTCCGTGACTGAAGAGACAGGGCTGTCCAAACATTATTCTCGTTCCCGGTTTCATGATGACCTGTGTATTCATGGCCCGATCGTGTATCGGTCAAAGGACGAATCAAAAATGGATCGACTCCAGGGTTTTCTGGGCATGGCTGTTTTGCTGGGTATTGCATTTCTGCTTTCGAATAATCGGGCACGAATCAACTGGAAGACGATTATTATAGGCGTTGGACTTCAAATTATGCTGGGGGTTGTGCTGCTGAAAATGGGCCCAGTCTCGAGGGCCTTCCGTCTGCTTGCCGCCAAGGTTGAGGAATTTTTGCGGATGTCTGACCAAGGGGCGAATTTTGTCTTCGGACCGCTGGTTGACTCTGTCATGCTGTCCAAACTGATCGTGTCGGCACAGAACAATGAATGGGTTCAACAGGTAGACTTTACAGGCGCAGAACTGGGCATGGGTTTCGTGTTTGCTTTCAAGGTCCTTCCAACTATTATTTTCTTTTCAGCGTTCATATCCGTGATGTATTACTTGGGGGTGATTCAGCACTTGATACGTGGTGTTGCGTGGATGATGAGGAAAACGATGGGAACCAGCGGCAGTGAGACACTCTCCTGTTCAGGAAACATCTTTGTAGGACAGACCGAGGGTTCGCTTCTGATTAGGCCCTATCTGGGCAAGATGACCCAGTCCGAGTTGTGTACAGTGATGTGTGGAGGCTTTGCCACAATTGCCGGAGGTGTGATGGCGGGGGTTTGGATGAAAAATCCGTGATTATTGCAACATATGCCTTTTGTGGGTTTGCGAATTTTGCGTCGATTGGGATCCAGATCGGCGGGATCAGTGTTCTGGCCCCGAATCGGCGACAAGACCTTTCAAAATTGGCGCTGAAGGCAATGCTAGGCGGTGCCCTTGCATCGTGGATGACGGCAACGATTTCCGGGATGCTGATGTGATCTTCCTGAAGCAGGGATGACTTTTGTTCTCGGCCCGTTTACGGTGGAATCCAGGATCCCCAGACTTTGGATTCGAACCTCAAGAAAAAATCGGCACTGTCATCATTGCGGAGACGATATCGAAAGGTTGGAGACATGACGGAAACATCCATGCTTAAAGTTCAGATGCCAGCTTGTGATTACCAGCCTCCGCAATATACTGGCCCGAGCCGCGAGGATGTCTTGACGATGAGACAACAGTATGCCAACCCGGCTATATTCACCCTCTACAGCGAACCACTGATGATTGTTGATGGTTATATGCAGTGGATGTTCGATGAGACAGGTCGACGCTACCTGGACCTGTTTGCTGGAATCGTGACCGTTTCGTGTGGGCACTGCCATCCAAAGGTGGTCCAGGCTATCAGGGGTCAAATGGACCGTATCCAACACATGACAACGATCTACCTACATCCGAATATGGCGACATACGCAAAAAAACTCGCGTCAAAACTTCCGAATGGACTGGATGTCATTTACTTCGTCAACAGTGGCAGCGAGGCCAATGACCTTGCTATCACAATGGCACGCCTCTACACAGGGCATTGGGATGTCATCGCACTGCAGAACGGTTACCACGGAGGCTCCTACAGTACGATGGGCCTAACTTCACTGTATACTTGGAAGTACCCGATGCCGCAGTCACCGGGGATCCATCACGCACCCAATCCAGACCCATACCGGTCACCTTTCCAAGGCACGCCGGATGCAATCGCACATATAGCCGCTGAGGAGATTCATCAGATCATACGGTATAGCACGCCGGGTCGTGTTGCGGCATATATCGGCGAGCCGCTTCAGGGAGTTGGCGGTGTCACCGGCAGTGCCGATAATTACATAGCAGAGGTCTATGAAATCACGCGCCGCCACGGTGGATTATGCATTTCTGATGAAGTACAGACGGGCTTTGGCCGGACGGGTGATCATTACTGGGGGTTCCAGAATTGGGGTGTTGTCCCGGATATTGTGACGATGGCCAAGGGGATCGGAAACGGAGTGCCGCTGGGTGCGGTAGCGACACGAATGGATGTTGCGGAGGTCCTCAGCCAGCGCACACATTTCAACACGTTTGGCGGAAATCCCGTATGTATGGCAGCCGGTGAAGCAGTAATTGACATTATCGATGAAGAGGGTTTACAGGAGAACAGCCGGATTGTTGGCACCTATTTCAAGGCCGGTTTGGAGAAACTGATGGATCGTCATCGGTTGATTGGGGATGTCCGTGGTATGGGTTTGATGCTTGGGGTTGAGTTGGTCCGCGACCGAGATACGAAGGAGCCAGCAAGGGAGGAAACCTTGGATGTGTTGGAGCATGCACGCGAGATGGGAGTGCTGATTGGGAAGGGTGGACTGTTCGGCAACATTCTACGGATCAAGCCGCCGATGTGCATTACACGGGAGGATGCAGAATTCGCATTGGAAGTTCTTGACAAGGTATTCGCGCGGACATGAACTACATGACGGTGTCATTAGAAATGAGTTAAACAATGGACCGATATAACAGGGTGGGTTCAGCATCTGAGCCTGGAAAAATATTATCTAATTACATCAATGGCCGTAGAATATCATCGAAAACAACGCGGGTACTTCCACTTCATTCCCCAGGGTCAGGCAGAATAATTGCGGAGGTCCCGCTATCTACCGATCTGGATCTTGAAGAGGCGGTCCGGACAGCACCCTTGGCTCAACTGAAATGGGGCGAGCAGACGTTCAGGGACCGCGCCCAGGTTCTGTTCCGGAGAAAATCGCTGATCGAATCTAGGATCGATGAGCTGGCTACGGTGGTCAGCTTGGAAAACGGGAAGACGCTGGAGGAGTCGCAGGCCAGTATCCTTCGTGGGATCGAGTGCATTGAATTCGCGACCAGTCTTCCACAGCTTTCACCCGGCAGGGTACTTCAAGTCGGTCGCGGGGTTGAATGCAAACTGGTCAGATATCCGCTTGGGGTCGTGGCGGGAATCACACCGTTCAACTTCCCATTCATGGTTCCGTTGTGGATGGCGCCAATGGCTATCGGTCTTGGCAATGCTTTCATCCTGAAGCCCTCGGAACAGACCCCATTGTCTGCAATGGAGTTGGCAAATATTTTCGGGGAGGCCGGATTGCCTGATGGCTTGTTCTCAGTTGTCCATGGTGACCGCGAAGTGGTCGAGGCACTTTGTGACCATTCGCAAATCAAGGCCTTGGGTTTTGTGGGTTCCAGCCGTGTTGGGCGGCTTGTCTACACACGCGGCACTGCATCCGGAAAGCAGGTGCGTGCGATGGGTGGTGCCAAGAATCACCTGATTGTGGTTCCCGATGCCGAACCTGAGATGACGTCAGACAATGTGGTTGCGTCTGTTGTTGGATGCGCAGGTCAGCGGTGTATGGCTGCCAGCGTGATGCTGGCAGTCGGCGATGTGGATCACATCGTGGAGAAGATTCACAAAAAAATGGGTCATGTCGTCGCGGGCAGTGATATTGGGGCCGTAATCAGCAGTCAGGCGAGAGATCGGATTGTGGGTTATCTTGAACGGGCTGAAAAAAAAGGTGCAAAACTTACGTTAGACGGTCGAGAACTTGTCGCCGCCGATGCCCCAAGCGGCGGATATTACATCGGCCCGTCAATTATCGACCACGCATTTCCCGAACATGAGGCCTCTTGTGAAGAAATATTCGGTCCGACACTGACCATTATACGGTGTGAGACACTGGATAAGGCCCTCGAGATCGAGAACAACAGCCACTATGGTAATGCGGCATCGATATACACGAGCGACGGGAGGGTTGCGCAGCATTTTTCCGAGAATGCCAATTCCGGTATGTTGGGCGTTAATATAGGCGTCCCGGTACCGAGGGAACCGTTCCCGTTCGGCGGGTGGAACGCGAGCGCCTTTGGTGACGGCGATATATCCGGTGCGGGTGCGATAGACTTTTGGACGCGTGCGAAGAAAATCACGACCAAATGGTCGGATGAATTCAGGAGGGACTGGAGTAGCTGATGCAACTGCCTCCGCTCACCCTGAGGGCTGGCCAGTTAACGTCAGCCATGCGCCATGGGATGGAAACCGGTTGTCTACAAGCGGGGTCATAATGACTTCGTTGATGCAGTGATGCCGTCCTGGGCGATTACAGCCGTCCGGATCAGCACTTGGGAGACCTAGGATGAAAGCCCAGATTTGAATCGTGTGTGTGGATGGGTTGTGATAGAAAGGTGCGTTGGCGCGAATATTCGGATCCGAGGACATGGAGCGACAGGGTGAACGCACCTCGACCCAGAAAGAAGCAGGGAGCCCTCAAGGGGAGCACGTCCGTCATTGACGGGCAGGGTTCCAGCCCGCTTGCGAAGGATGGGATCCGCATCGATGATCCTGAATGGCAGAATGATTTCTATCTGCGCCAGCGGCTAAAACGCGCACGGATTCCCCGTCGGTATGCGTCGAAGACTTTAGGGACATTCGATGGCCGTAGCAGCCCAATTCTCGGGAACTTGACCAAGGATGCGGAACGATACGCCAAGGGTTTCAACTTTGAGGTGGAGTATCCACGTGGCTTGCTGATGGAGGGACCTGTCGGTTGTGGAAAGAGCCACATGGCCATCGCAATTCTGCGTGAGATCATCCGGAAAGGATACAGCGGGCTTTATTATAATTCACCCGATCTGCTGCGAGATATCCGGGCAACATTTTCAAAGGGAAGCCAGATCACCGAGGATGACCTTCTTGAGGAGGTCACGACGATCGATATGTTGGTGTTCGATGACATGGGGGCCGAGATGTGCACAAATTTTGTCCTCGACCGATTCTATTTGATTATCAATGAACGTTATACTGACTGTAAGCCAGTGATAATCACAACCAATCTCTCACGTGAAGAACTGAAGAACCGGCTGGGTGAGCGTATTTTCAGCCGGATATTTGAGATGTGTACACCATTTGGTCCATTTCCGGAAAAGGACTGGCGGATTGATCATATGTACTGAACCATCCATGCGAAGGTTGTGATGTATGGAATAATTCCCGTTCCCTGAAAATTCAGTCCAAGGATCTCGTTTGTGTCTGATCCAAAATATGCAGTTATAATACCGAACTGGAATGGGGAGGAATTTATCGAGCGTTGCCTAGGTTCGGTGATGTCCGCCGCACATGACTTGGATCGCCTGGGTGGCGGTCCAATGGAGTGGATTGTCACTGATGATGCAAGCGAAGATTTATCTCCACAGGTTATACAGGAACGTTATCCTGGGGTGCGTCTTGTCAGATTCAAGCGAAACCGGGGGTTTGCACGTTCGGTCAATATGGCCATGGAGATGTCCCGTGCTGATTGGGTTTTCTTGCTGAACAATGACCTTGTCCTATCGACGGATTGTCTGTCACGTCTGGACGAGACACGCAGATCCTTCAAGGAATCGACAGAGCTATTTTCCATTGGGGCACAGACACTTGACTGGTCTACCCGCGAAACCAACCATGGAGGCCAGAATGCCATATGGCGGGATAGCATGATTGTTCAACAATCATTTCAGTCCGAAGCGGTGGCATCAAGCGATTTCATTCAGGCGGGTGCTTGTCTCATCAACAGGTTGCGATTCCTCGAACTCGGAGGTTTTTCGCGAATTTATCACCCGGGTTATTGGGAGGATTATGATCTGGCATTTCAGGCGCGTCGCAGAGGCTGGTTAAACCTATATGAGCCTCGTGCGATTGCCTGGCACCTTGGCCAGGGGTCGATGAGGCGTCTGCTTGGTGATTATGGCCTGTCAATGGTGCGTAAACGTAACCAGCTTTTGTTCCAGTGGTTGAACATCATGGACCGGAGGATGTTGTTGATTCACCTGTTGAGCCTGCCACCGCTTGTTTTTGCGGGAGATCATCGAAAGGGGGAATGCGGATGGGGCCGGGCGCTGCTGGAGGCTCTTCCGCATTTGAGGGCGGTCTTTTCCATTCGCCGGGACAGACGTGGCCAGTCGGGACAAGTCAGTGAACGAGAACTTCTGCGGCCACCTTCTGGAACAGCCTGAACCACAGCGCTGGGTGCATTGCAGCATGAAATCCTGCTTTCGTGTAAAAATCGATATTATACTGCCCGGACAGATGGATGATGAGACTGGAGATGGCCGCAGGATGGGCTTGTAGCAGGGGTGATGTAGAGGGGGGTGTTGACCATCCCCGGCGGATGAAGGATATTTGAATCTGGGCCCAATTGATTACAGCCGAAGATTCACGTGACGGGAGTCTATCAGGCTGACATAGACATCATGTGAAGGGTTGTTTCCTGCATGAGCGGTTTTTTCCTCATTTTCGTGCTGTTTGTCGTTGTTGGGCTGATTCTTATGGTCAGCCATCATCTTCGCCAAATGTCCCGACTCAAGGAGAAGGTGCAGCAGGCCAACAATGAGAAGGATGCGGTCCTGACACTGATTGACAAGCTCGGCGAGAAGATCACGAGCAAGATTGACCTTGATGAGACCTTGGTCATTCTCACGGAATACATCATCCATGCAACTCATGCGGAATCAGGGGCCGTGTTTTTGGTTAACGCGGACAAGAAGACCCTAAATGCATGTGTTGTGCAGGGCCCGTTTCCGATACTACGTGAGTCGCAGGATTATGTCATGTCCAAGCCGAAGAATTTGACTGAACGGATCAGGAAGGACCCTATCCGGATGGGTGAGGGCATTGTTGGTCATGTTGCTGAAATTGGGGAGGCTCGCCTGATTACCGATGCCGAGGCTGACCCGCTGGTGCCGCATCATGCCTCATTGTCAAATTCATTGCGTTCATTGATGATCTGCCCGCTGCGGGTCAGAGATGAAGTGCTAGGGGTCTTTGCGATCGTAAATAAGACTGATGGCAGTATCTTTGATGATCGGGATCTGGATTTACTTCAGGCCCTGAGTGATCAGGCGGCAGTGACGGTTGACTTGGTAAAACTTTACGACGTACTGAACCGCCAGCAGAGGCTTGAGCATGAACTATCAGTGGCCCATGAATTCCAGAAGATGCTCCTTCCCAATGAATTCCCGGAACTTTCAGAGTATGATATACATGCTTTTAGCGAGGCGGCAACCACCGTTGGTGGTGATTTTTTCGATTTTTTCCGCGTAGATGAAGAACATTGGGGCCTGGCTGTTGCCGATGTTGCCGGCAAGGGCATTCCCGGCGCGCTCATCATGGCGATGACGCGTGCAGTGCTTCGGGCCGAGTCCCGGGACACCCTTTCACCGTCGACTGTTTTGAAAAGGGTTAATGAAAGGGTTCGGGTTGACACAAAAGACAGTGTTTTCATTACACTGACCTATGGTATATTGAACATCCGGACGGCGAGATTGACCTTTGTTCGTGCGGGCCATGAACCCATGGTTGTCATGAATGCAAATGAGGGGCGTTTCGAGTTGATCAAGCCTGAGGGAATTGCGTTGGGTCTGGTGTCCGGAGAGTTGTTCAGTTGTATCGAAGAGCACGAGATGAGTCTTGGGAAAGGTGATGCTATTCTTCTATACACCGATGGGGTCGTCGAGGCTATGAACCAGAAGAGTGAAGAATATGGTCGCGACCGTCTAATGGCTCTTTTACGTTCGATGAATTGTGTCACAGCAAAGAATCTGGTTGAGGATGTAATCGAAGACATTCACCAATTCACGCGTGGCATCCCCCAGCATGATGACATTACCCTGCTGGCTTTGCGAGTCAGGGATACGGCCGGAATTATGGATCCGGAGAGTTCCGACTGTGGGAATTTAGGAACGTTATGAGTCTAAAATAATATAAACCCCTGTTCGTGGTGTGTTGGAGTGGGACCGGGTCGTTGGCTTGTTGAGTTGCGAGGTCGAATCCGTATACTTACGATGGTGGGTATGTGGCCGTGGGTTCATTTTCGACGGGAATGTATCGAGTTCGGAGTAGGTTCCGCCGGAAGTCGTCTGGATTCGTGTTCCGGATTTTGGGGATGCGTATACGCTTGTTTCATTTGAGAAGGCCAGGGATGATCCACTGGAAAGGCGCTACAGCAGGATTATGGTGGATCTCAGCGACCTGCATTGTATCTCCTCGGCCCGGGGGGCCTTGATGGTGCTTCTGGAACAGCTCTGGCATCGTGAGGGTGGCTTGATGATCATTCGATTATTGCAGAAGGTCTTAAAGATCCCGGGATCACTCGGGTCTACTGCGAGATTATCCCTATTTGGCGAAGATCGTGAGAATGCCCCGTTAGCACTGTATTGAGGTGGTGGGCCTCCCCCCATTGTTATCGCTTTCGTCACTATGGAGCAGTTCCCAAAGAGACTTGTCCGTTGGGCCGTCGAGTTCAGGATCACGGTTGTGAATGATGTCTGGTGAATTTATATGAGTGAACATGTCAAAACGGGGAATGTCGCGCTTGGCCACGGTGGGAAGCGGGATTCAGGATCATCCTCAGCCAGTCTTGCCAATCTGATTGAAAGACTGGAGATGATCAATCGTATACAGATGGACCTGCGTTCTACGCTTAACTATGAAGACATCCATGCGATCATTCTGGCTTCTGTCATTTCCCGATCGGGTTTCAATTTTTCAAGGGCGATACTGGCTGAGTATGAGGTCGGTCGGGGCGTGTTCAGGGGAATTGCCGCTTTGGGTGCGTCCAGTCGTTTGGAAAATGAGCGTATCCAGACTGAAATTGAGGAAGAGGCGACGGTTCTGTCCAAGATGGTCGAGGAGTTGAACACGCTCGATCCGGACATCGAGGAAGAGCAACTTTTCCTCAAGAGCATGGAGGATCTTGCCGATCATGCGTTCTGGAGAACAACATTCCAAAAGTTCAGTGGTGACAAGAAAATACTGGAAATTATCCGCGACCTGGAGTTGCCGTGTCCTCAGCACCCTGAGCGGGGGATCAGATCCAGGTCGTTGCTGCTAGATGAAATATTTTCGGGAGATAAAAGCCGGATCCTGAATCGTGATGACCTGATTAAGGCGGAGATGACCATGGCTTTTGTGGAGTTCATGGATGAACAGAGCATTTGGGCTCCGATCAGGACAAACCGCAATTTGAGGCTGCTACTCGTGACGGACAAGCTCTATCAGGATGACCCGATCGGCGGCATGGATGTTTTGCATATCGATTGGTTGGTCGGACAGGTTATCCCCGCTCTTGAGAAAGCCCAGACGTACAACAATATGGAGTCCGCATACAAGAGCTTGTGCGAACTAGATCGCATGAAGAGTAATTTTCTTGCAACAGTAAGTCACGAATTACGTACGCCCTTGACAGCAATCAACGGATATATACAGCTTTTGATAGGGAACCGGGTGGGTTCGTTTTCCCCGGGCCAGAAGGAGGTGCTTGGGCGGATCCTTTCACAGAGTGATCTGCTGACTGGCAAGGTGAACGACCTCATTGAGATAGCCGAGTTGGATTCGGGGAGCACAATGAATATTCCCCTTGAGGAGGCGGACCCACTGAATGCCATAATGACTTCGCTGCCTCGTGTCGAACAGCGCAGGGCTCATAAGGGCATCACGATTGAACCGATTGTGGAAAGTCCGATTCCCAAGATTCGGTCCAACCAGGAGGCGCTTGAAAAGATATTTTTCCATCTCATGGATAATGCCGTCAAGTTCGGTAGAACCAAGGGTCATGTCAGTATCTTATTTGATCAGGTTCAGGATGACCTTCATATTGTTGTTACTGATGACGGCATTGGCATGTCAAATGCACATTTGCAGATGATTTTCGATGCGTTTTACCAGGTTGACAACCAACTTGACCGTCATTACGAAGGGATGGGTGTCGGATTGAGCATCATTAAAAAACAGATCGAAGCTACCGGCGGTCGTGTGGAGGTTGTCAGCGAACTCGGTGAAGGATCTTCATTCACAGTCATTTATCCACTCGCATGACTAGTCCTGTTCTGACAATCAATAGACTTTCCAAAGCCTTTCGTATGCCTCGATCTCGAGTTGGTGATGATCCGCGCCGTATCCGGATTTCCAGGCGGCATGATTGTTTCCAGGTTCTCAAGGATGTAAGCTTCGATCTGCACCATGGTGAGACTGTGGGGTTGGTCGGGCCGAATGGATCGGGAAAATCAACGCTGTTAAAAATCCTGGCCGGCGTGATGACCGCGGATTCCGGATCGTTTCAGGCAACAGGTGGAATTGGAGCCCTGCTTGAGTTGGGAGCGGGTTTCCATGATGACCTCAATGGCATAGAAAATATCTATCTCAACGGTGCGTTGCTGGGTCTCTCCTTGACCGAGATCGATCGCCTGCTTCCGGAGATCATCGAGTTCTCCGAACTGGAGCAGTTTATGGACATGCCCGTCAGGCACTATAGTTCCGGCATGACTGCTCGTCTAGGGTTTGCAATTGCCTCGAGGCTCGCGCCGAAGATTCTTTTGATGGACGAGACGTTCGCGACGGGTGATGCGCGCTTTCAAGCCAAGGCCCTTTCTCACATCGGTCGTTTGAAGGAGCGGGGGCACACCATGATCTTGGTCAGCCATAACATGGAGATGATCATGAATCTTGCCGACCGTGTGGTTTGGCTTGACCGCGGACAAATCCGGCAGGTGGGGTTGACTCATGATATCCTTGCCGAATACCGGCGGGTACAGAAGATGAACCTCAATGACACCGACCGGATGCGCAATCTGTTGGGCATCAACTCTCTATTTGACAGTATCCGTGATGCTGCTTGCCTTCAAATCCGTGCTGCTGGCTTGAGAACAACCTCCGCCGAGTCGGAAATCACGGGAATTGGCCTCGGACCGGCCGAGATCGAGATGGGCGGTGACTTATGGTTAGACGTAGATATCGAGTGCCTCCGGGTACCGGATCGAGATGAATACTGGCTTGATAGTGCATGGGTGCGCCAAGATGATCGCATTTTAGCACAGGGTAGCAGCAGAATTATCGTGGAGACTCAGCCTGGGAAATCCACGCGATGTACCTTACAGTGGAATGATTGGCCGTTGACCGAGGGAGAATGGCGGCTTGCCCTCGGGATTCGTTCGGCCGGGAATGGGAAGGGTGCTATTTATGATGACCGAAAGCTGGATGCGGGAAGCGTGTTGGTGGTCACCCCCAATCCTTATCTGCTACCGGCAATCATGCCCTTTGGTCATGTGTGGAAATTTGGAGATTGATACGTTATGTCATGATCCGGCACATCAATCTCCAAGGATATGGATCACGATGTTTCGTCTGTGTGGGTGGTGACGGTGTTCCCACAGGTATATTCCCTGCCAGGTTCCCAGTGCAAGTTTCCCGCCATCGATCGGGATGGAAAGTGTCGTGGATGTCAGGGCCGCCTTGATATGGCTTGGCATATCGTCCGGTCCCTCGGAGGTATGTGTGAATTCCGGATCATTATCGGGTACCAGTTGGTTCAGCCAGTTTTCGAGATCATGACGTGCGCTGGGGTCGGCATTTTCCTGAATTGTCAGGCTTGTTGAGGTGTGCTGGATGAATAGTGTGCACAAACCCTGCCGAATGTGGGACTTGATAACCGTGTCTTGGATAACGGATGTGATTTCAATCAAGCCCTGTCCCAGTGTCTTGACCGATATATTCTTGATCATGGCAACCACCCCATCAACGATTATCCCCGGGATCCAGCTGTGTAATGAACTTCCGTGCAGATTCATCAACTGCGCCGGTGTTGGATGTATTGCAGAGGATAACGAAGGACTTTTTGCTACCCGGTAAAAAACCCATAAAGCCACATCCGCCGCCCGTTGCACCATTTATCCAAACACAGTGACCCGGATCTCCGGGAGCGGCGTATATGTGCCATCCCAGCGCTGACCAAGTGTGGGTTCCAATTCTTTTGACAGGCTGGTGGGTCATGGCAATGGCGGCCTGAAGTATTGTCGGGTTCGGATTGTCCGCCAGCCGGTTGGCTTCGATCCACTTCATCATGTCTCGTGTCGATGAGAAGAAGGAACACGCACCCGGAAGAATGGGGTTGTCCCAAGCCGGGACTTGTCGGAAGGATTTTTGTTGAAGAAGAAGTCTCAATCTCGATTCGTGGCCGGGCATGAGTCTTGTCGTTTGGTCTTCATTAAGATGGATACGTGTATCCCGCAATTCAAGTGGCTGACATATGTTCTCGATAACCAAGGACTCAAAGTTCTCTTGTGTATGACGACTCATGGCGATTCCTAGCAGGCCAAATCCGGTATTCGAGTAGATATACCTCTCTCCCGGCTCGTAAAGGTCGGCCGGTCGGGCTAGATAGGCATAGAGCTTTTCCTTGGTGTAATTTGCGTAGGGGTTTTTCCGTTCAACCCGGTTCAGGTTCCAGGGAACTCTTCTGAGGCCTGATGTGTGACTCGCCAGATCGAAAAGCTGTATTCTGCGTGCGGGGGTATCGGGTACTTTGACATGGGCGGGAAGGAAGTGGTGTAGCGGTTCATTCTTCCCGATTATTTTATTCGCCAACATGGTTGTGAACAGTGTGGCTGTCATTGACTTGACCATGCCACCGATTTCAAATAGGTGATCAGGGCCCGGTTTGATCCCGCTGCCTGGGGTCGTCTCGCCATAGCTGAAAAACCGGGTTTCTCCGGATTCATGGACCCCGATGACCATGCCGACGACCCTTTTCTTGTGGATGAGTGGCCGAAATATTTCGTCAGGATCGATGGTCGGACAGATTGTAGTTGGTCGAAGGTCCTGGGCATGTGATGTATTGAAGACAACCAGGTTCAGGATGGCGTAGATCAGAAATATGTTAAGACTGGTAATTTGCATGTCCAATCCATCCTATCAAAGTATCCGGCGGAGGGTCAATGAACGCTGGGATAAATCATGCATGACTGTCGTTGTTGCCGGCCCTGATTCAAATATCATCCATCCTGACAAATAATTCATGTCAAAAAACGAACTAGGCATAACCCTATTCTCAATAGGGATGATTGTGATCATCTGTAATGTGACTCAACCGTTTCCAGGCAGGGGAACGGCATGATAATGCACCTGCGGAAAAATCCTGGTATTGCAATCGGGATGTCCGCGGATTCAGAACCTGTGAATCAGATTGATGGACAGTCTGTCCCACGATGTGTAGAATATCAGACGAGTGTAATTGAAATGAAGGCAACCCAGGATATCCACATTGGCCATATCGAACCGCTGGTTTCACCGGAGCGACTGAAGTCTGACATGCCCATGACAAAACCGGTGAACAGGACGGTTGTTGAGTGCCGCGAGTCAATCAGCAGCATTCTTGCGGGTGATGACCCTAGGTTGCTGGCCGTAGTCGGCCCGTGCTCCATTCACGATGAATCCGCTGCACTGAAGTATGCTGGCGCGCTGTGTAATCTTGCCCGGGAATTGCAAGACCGAATTCTGGTTGTTATGCGAGTCTATTTTGAGAAACCCCGGACCACGATCGGCTGGAAAGGCCTTATCAATGATCCTCATCTGGACGGAACGTTTGATGTATCATGTGGGCTTAAGAAAGCGCGACATATTCTGCTTGCGATCAATGAAATGGGGCTGCCTGCAGCTAGTGAAATGCTCGATCCGATCACGCCGCAATACACGGCCGATTTGGTGGCATGGGCTTCGATTGGCGCACGAACGACTGAAAGCCAGACCCACCGTCAGATGGCCAGCGGTTTATCCATGCCCGTAGGGTATAAGAATGGCACGGATGGTAATCTGCAGGTCGCGATTGATGCGATTCAGTCGGCGAGGCAATCGCATGCCTTTATGGGCATCGAAGAGAATGGAAAGACCAGAGTGATCCACAACTGTGGAAATCATGCAGGGCATTTGATATTACGCGGTGGTCGCAGCGGCCCAAATTATGATGTTGCCTCGGTATCAGGTGCGGTGAAGCGACTCGCGGCGGTCGGGTTGAATTCGCGCCTTATGGTCGACTGCAGTCATGCAAACTCGGATAAGGATTTCCGGCGTCAAAGTCACGTGCTGCGGAAGGTCATTGCTCAGCGTATGACCGGAACGCAGGAGATCATTGGCGTAATGATCGAGAGCAATATCAGTGAAGGCAACCAATCGCTGGCCGCCGACCCGACATCCTTGCGGAAGGGTGTTTCAATTACTGATGCATGTATTGGTTGGGATGAAACAGCCACGCTTTTGCATGAAGCCTATGCACAGCTCGCGCCTTCCAACACATAATGATGAGTATTCACAAATTCATATCAAAACAACTCATTCCAGCCTCGCTTCCCGGGGTGTTTCGATTTTTCAACAGGCCTGAAAACCTCGAAAGATTAACACCTGATTTTTTACGGTTCAATATGATGACACCGGAACCCGTTCCTATGCACGCCGGTTCGGTTATAGATTACTCCCTCAGGATTCACGGCATTCCGGTTCACTGGAGAACTATGATTATTGACTATGATCCCCCCAACGGGTTCGTTGATTTTCAGCTTAACGGACCCTACCAGTTATGGCACCACCAGCATCGGTTTCGTGCAAGGGATGGGGGGACAGAAATTGAGGATGTCATTCATTATTCGATGCCTTTTGGCCCCGTGGGTGATCTGATGAACAGATTGCTCGTGAGGAGGGACATTCGGAGGATATTCGGTTTTCGGCGCCATAGAATATCCGAGATCTTCAAACGGGCCACGACATGACATTGTTGCACCAAGTTGACCATCTGATGACCCTTGCAAGGATGTCCCGATGTTATAGGGCCGGGTTGATATCTCCTGAATTGGGGCACAACTGTCAGGATCATATGTCACTGAACATGGTGGACAGAATGGAGCGCCCGGTTGCGTCGACTAAGCGAGGCCTTTCCTTGCTGGTCATTGGGTGAACCATGGATGCCAACGATAACATGGGCCGTGTATCCGCACTTTTGAAGATGCAGAATATGGAAAACAGGTTGGATCCGTAAGCTGTGTCGGCTATCAAGGTATGGAAGCCTCCCGACCATACCGGCATTCGTCATTCCGAAGAGCCATGGGAGAACCATTTGGCGGCCATGTGATGTGTCGATGGCATGTGTTGTGGTGGCTGTCGTTATGGATAGTTTGGTCATGGAGGCTCATCAAGGTCCCGAAAATGCTACAAGTGATGGGGCAGGCAGGGGTTCCTCCGACCTGAAGAATTCTCGGTCCTCTCGCTGGATCGGCCCTCAAAATGGCCGCGTTCATGGCCCGTAATGTCGAAAACGGGATAAAAGCTTTGCCAGGCTGAACCTGATAAGATTTAATGGTGTTTCGGCATTTATCCTGACCATCAGGGAACTCATTCGGCTGGCCTGTTATGACTCCATCGAGTACCCTTTTTCGCTTCGAAACAGGCATCAAGCGTGGATTGCCCGATGTTCGGGGCGATGCGGTTGCACGGCAGCTGCACAGACATCTGGGGATTGCGGACCTTGGGGTTGAGACACGCGATGTCTTTACCATAGACAATCCACCTCCTAAAGAAGACTGCATAAGATTACAGGACGAATTCACCGATTCGGTCATTCAGGTTTCTGGATCACCGCGGCTGGAGGCTGAACCCTTCGATTGGATTTTGGTCATTGGTTTCCGTCCGGGCGTTACTGACAACGTTGGCCGTTCGGCGCGGAGCGCATGCTTGTCGTTGACCGACCGAGCATCTGATGATCCAGTTTCCATCCACACATCGACCGTTTATATCTTCCGTGGTGACGGGCTTCACGCGGGCATGATCGAACGTATCGGTTATGATTTTCTTGCCAATCCCCTGATCGAGACGATCGATGTCTATGGTTGGGATGACTGGCAGGCAGGCCGTCCGGAGGCCTTTGTCCCGCGTATGGACACAGATGAGTCCATACAGATTCGGCGTTATGACCTCTCGGGTTCTGACGAGGATCTGTTGGGAATCAGCCGGGAAGGGACTCTGGCTCTCAGCCTTGACGAGATGAGGGCGATCCGTGATTATTTTGCCGATGCCGGGGTCTGTGAAATCCGCCGTTCAAAGGGCTTGGATCACCAGCCAACCGATGTTGAACTGGAAATGCTTGCTCAGACCTGGAGCGAACATTGTAAACACAAGATCTTTGCCGCGGATATCGATTACATCGACGAGACAGGCCGTCAGGATGTGATTCACGGGTTGTTCAAGACTTATATACGTGAGGCGACTGAACATGTTGGTCGACGGGTTCCGTGGCTTGTTTCGGTATTTGTCGATGATGCCGGGGTGGTTGAGTTCAATGAAAAATATGACCTTGCATTCAAAGTTGAGACTCACAATTCACCCAGTGCACTCGAACCTTATGGCGGGGCCATGACGGGCATTGTCGGATGTAACCGTGATCTACTTGGAACGGGACTCAGTTCCGAGATCATGGCCAATGTCTGGGGATACTGTTTTGCTTCTCCATCAACCCCGGATAACTCCGTTCCAGAAGGGGTGCTTCATCCGGCTCGACTACGGGACAATGTACACAAGGGTGTGATTGATGGGGGTAACCAGAGCGGCATACCCTATGCGACAGGTTGGGAGTTTTTCGATGATCGTTACCAGGCAAAACCACTGGTTTATTGTGGTTCGGTGGGAATCTTGCCACGGAATCTCCCGGACGGGCGTCGCTCCGGGACCCCGAAGAAACCCAATTCGGGGGATCATGTGGTGATGATTGGAGGCCGGATCGGCAAGGACGGGATCCACGGGGCGACATTCAGCAGCGAGGAATTGCATGGTGCATCTCCTGTTCAGGCCGTCCAGATCGGAGATCCGATCACCCAGAAGAGAATGAGCGATTTTCTGGTCGAGGCGCGGGATGCCGGGTTATATTCTGCAATTACGGACAATGGCGCAGGCGGACTCAGTTCATCGGTTGGTGAAATGGCAGCGGGGTGCGGCGGTGTAGAGATCGAATTGAAGAATGCACCACTTAAGTATACGGGCCTTCAGCCTTGGGAGATATGGTTAAGCGAGGCGCAAGAACGAATGTCGCTGGCTGTGCCGCCTGACAAACTAGATGCACTGGAGAATCTTGCGCGCTGTCGTGATGTCGAGTTGAGTGTTCTTGGGCGCTTCAACAGTTCTGGTTATCTTCACCTTCGATATGATGGAGAGACCGTGGGCTGGGTGGACATGGATTTTCTTCATGACGGATGCCCAAAAATGAGACTGAAGGCGGTCTGGAGGCCGCCGTATTACCCCGCTCCGGACTGGCCTGATGATCATCGACTTGGTGATAGCCTTCGTGGTTTACTGGGCAGGTTGAATATTGGATCCAAGGAGCAAAAGTGCCGCCAGTATGACCACGAGGTCCAAGGGCGGACCATCATCAAGCCTTTCGTTGGTAAAAGAAGGGACATCCCTTCGGATGCAACCGTGATGCTGGTTGATCATGCATCTGAGGATGGAGTTGTGATCAGCCGTGCACTGCATCCCCACCTTGCTGACCTTGACACCTATCACGCAACGGCTTGTTCGCTGGATGAAGCCGTAAGACGAATCGTTGCTGTGGGCGGGCGGCACGATCGGGTTGCAGCACTGGATAACTTTTGCTGGCCTGATCCGGTCTTGTCGCCATTGACACCTGACGGCTCATATAAACTGGCTCAGCTTGTCCGGGCAAACCAGGCGCTATACGATACCTGCATTGCGCTGGACCTGCCCCTGATTTCAGGTAAAGACTCGATGAAGAACGATTCAACGCGCAGTGGAAAAAAAATCTCGATCCCGCCCACCCTATTGATTTCAGCTATCAGCAGGACGGATGATGTGCGGCGATGTGTGACACTTGAGGCAAAGATGGCCGGTGACGTGGTTTATGTTGTCGGTATAACCCGGGCCGAGTTGGGAGGCAGCGAGTTGGCCTGGATGCTGAATGATCGTGAAGTTGTCAACGATCCGGGAATCAGTCGATATCCCGGTGATCGGGACACCCCCCCAAGAATCGGCGGAGAGGTCCCAAAACTTCAAGTTGAATTGGCAAGGGACATTTATTCTGCAGTCGAGGCAGCGATTTCTGGCGGGGTGTTGCGCAGCGTCCATGCGCCGGGGCTGGGGGGATTGGCCACCGGCTTGGCAATGATTGCCATGGGTGGTGAATTCGGTCTGGACCTGTATACAGAAAATATCCCCGTTCAGCGTGGGGATGGTGAAATATCGATTGCAGGTAAAGGGGGACTCAGCCATACGGAGATCCTGTTCAGCGAATCACCTGCGCGGTTCATCCTGACGGTCGATCCTCTCCATGTCGAACGTCTGGAAAACCTTTTGAGGCATGTTCCGCATGGAGCCGTAGGTTATGTCAGTGATCATGGCAGGTTGAAGTTTGTTGATAATGAACTGAAGGTGCTGGTGGATGAATCAGTGATCGAGCTCAAGAATACATGGAAGAATTCCTTGCCGGATAAAGTATGAATATGAACCACGGAAAACCCAGGGCGTTGGTGATGACCGGTTTCGGCCTGAATTGTGAACGTGAAACTGCCCATGTCTTGCGACTGGCCGGTGCTGAAGTTGACCTGAGACACCTCAACGATTTGGTAGACCATCCTGAGTGTCTTGCAAACTACGGCTTACTTGCCTTCATTGGTGGATTTAGTTATGGAGATCATATTGCTGCTGGTCGTGCTCTGGCAATCCGGATGAAGTATGGTCTGGCGGATCCCCTTGGGGGTTTTGTTCATCGTGGGGGTCTTGTCATTGGAATCTGCAATGGGTTCCAGGTTCTGGCAAAACTAGGCCTGCTTCCGGGATTCGAACCCTTTGGAAAGGATGTTGATCAACAGGTGACACTTACTCACAATGACTCGGGTGTATTTCGCAATGACTGGGTTCGGTTGAGGGTGAATCCCGATAACCCATGTGTTTTTACGCGAAACCTGAACGTCCTAGATCTGCCAATACGTCATGGTGAAGGGAAATTTGTCGTGAAGGACGACTCCATTCTTAAGCGTTTAAGGGAATGCAACCAGATTGTTTACCGGTATGCCGATGACTCGGGTGAACCCACGCAGGGGTTTCCGGAAAACCCCAACGGATCGGTGGATGCAATTGCGGGGATTTGTGACCCTACTGGACGGATCTTCGGAACCATGCCGCATCCCGAGGCGGCAATCCTGCCGGCTCATCATCCTGATGCGCCGGCTTGCCGTGCCTTGGGCAAGTCCGAACCCGTGGCACAGGGGTTGAAGATATTCCGCAATGCAGTGGATTACATGGAGTCGCATATGCCCGCATGAAAAACCGTCTTCAGAGACAGGGGGGAATGCAAGATCGCCCAAGGATGAGGGCTGCTGCAATTCATGGAGCTGGTGCAGCGCGGGATTCATCGAGAGTACACGGTTGTTGTGGGTATTAAACTATGGAGCCCCATGGTATCTGGGAAAGTTCAACTAGATTGTCCCAATCATTATTCAGCCCTGAATAGTTCGGCTGCCAGTTTTTTTGCCATGATCCCCCCGATTATACGGTGGGCTTTGGCGTTCGGGTGCCCGTCACCCACGACACGGAAAAGGGTGTTACCCGACCCCCCAAAAAATGGATAAAGATCGACGTAATCGATATCGAGTTCATCACACCATGCCGAGACCTTCTCATGGATCGAGTGATACGGATAGGTTTCATCGAGCGATCGACTGAAATCAGGGAGTATGAAAACAGAAAGCCCGGTATCGGTCGAGATACATAGTTTCTGGATTTCCTTGAGGGCGGTTCTCGATGTTTTCCACTTCGGGCTTCCGGATTCAAAACCCAGATTATATTCGAAGGTACCCTTGTAAACATCAAGTTCAAAGAAATCCTCCTTGAGAACTACCTCATTGACAATGCATTTTAGACGTTCTAGAACCCAGAAACGGCAGTTCCCGTACTGCTTTCGGGGCGCAACCGGTACGGTAATCTGCGGTTCGGCATCATTCATCACATAGCCCAACACGACGTGGTCAAACCGGTATCTTTCGCTCATTTTACTCAGTAGCGCCAGCTCTTGAACCGTGTTGTAGCCCGGGATACCCGCATTGAAGGTCAGCACGGAGGTTGTCTCCCTGTCTTGGTTGAGCAACCCTTCCACGACAGACGAAAATATCTCCTCCCTCTCATTCAAAGCCCAGCCGAAGGTATATGAGTCACCAATGAACAGAACATGTTTGATCCCGGCTGTCATTTCACAGGGGATCATCCTTCCGCGGAAGCCCTGATCATTAATATGGTAACTAAAGTATTGCGATACATCTTCGAGGTATTCAAGGGTTCCTGTAATGCCCGGGATGAAATCGTATTCCCTTGGGTTGCCCGGGAGCAGGACCCATTGGTTGCTTTGGTATTGCCCGACTGCATTCCGGTATTTCGCGCAGATGTGGATGCGAAATACAAATTCAGCGAACATAAGGCCGATCAGCGACGCTGCAGCAAGCAAAATCAACCGGTTACGCACTTGATTGGATTTTTTGAGGCATACAGCCTGTGGTCTTGAGTCAGACATCCAGGTTTCGGACTTCGGGTGCATTCTGCTGGATGAATCGGCGACGTGGGTCGACCTCGTCACCCATCAGGATTGTGAAGATGTTGTCAGCTGGTGGGAAGTCTTCAATCCTGACCTGAAGCAGTCGGCGGGTGGCCGGATCCATCGTGGTTTCCCAAAGCTGTGGGGGGTTCATTTCACCCAGACCCTTATAGCGCTGCACTGAAACACCCTTGCCTCCGATTTCACGGACACGCTCAAGCAGTTCGGGAAGCGAGTCGGCCACCAGTGTCCGGTCATCTTTGTCTAGGACCAAAAGCGGGTGGTACTCCTCGAACGGGTTGTCAGGATCAATTTCGATGTCAGCCGGGACAATCAGGATGGCCGGGATACCAAGTCCCTCGATTCGATTGAATATGGATTCAATTACGGCGGATTCAGGGTATTCAACGGTATCATGCCGGATGCGCGGTTTCTCATCCATCTCGGCACTTTCGACCAGATCCTGCTGCTCGAGCCCGGATCTTTCAGCCTCAATACGTTCCATTTCCAAGGCTTCTTGCCTGTCGATCAGTGTCGCCTGTTCCTCCTCGGAATAAGCCACGCACATCTCCTCACCAACCTTGACCTGAAAACGTGGCAATCGTCCACCATCGTTGCGCAGGTCAATCATTTTGGAAAGCGGAAGGCCCTTTCGCTGGACGATCGCACCCAGTTTTGTTAGCTCGATAATATCTTCCATCAGGTCCCGTAGTTTCTTGCCCGTGATCGTCACCGGTTTCTTTCCGTTCGTACCGCGGTTCTGATATTGGATTGTGGTTTTATCCAGCGCAAGATCCAGTAGGAACCGGTCGCGTTGCTCGTCGTTGTCAAGATATTGCTCCTGACGACCTTTCTTGACTCGATAGAGCGGAGGCTGCGCTATATAGATATAACCATCCTCGATCAGTTCACGCATCTGCCGGAAGAAGAAGGTCAGCAGCAGGGTGCGAATATGTGCTCCGTCAACATCGGCATCGGTCATGATGATGATTTTGTGGTAACGTAGCTTTCCGAGGTCGAAATGTTCCTTGCCGATCCCGGTTCCCAGCGCGGTGACCATTGTGCGGATCTCATTATTATTCAGGATGCGATCGATGCGCGCCTTTTCGACATTGATGATTTTTCCACGCAACGGGAGAATGGCCTGATAGTGGCGGTCACGGCCCTGTTTTGCCGAACCCCCGGCGGAGTCACCCTCGACCAGATAAAGTTCGCACAATTCCGGGTCCTTCTCGCTGCAGTCGGCGAGTTTCCCGGGTAGCGATGTTATATCCATCACGGACTTACGGACAATCTCGCGGGCCTTGCGGGCGGCAATTCGGGCCTCCGCTGCCATGATAACCTTCTGGATGATCTTTTTTGCGACCGATGGATGTTCTTCCATATACTCGATTAGGGCCTCTTGCGAGACCTGGGCCACCCATCCCTCGACCTCGGGGTTGAGCAGACGCCCCTTATTTTGGCCCTCGAACTGGGGATTTGAGATTTTGATCGAGATCAGAGCGTTGAGTCCCTCACGCATGTCCTCGCCGGTGAGCTTGGTGCCTTTGAGTTTTTTTGACAGATCGTTGGAATTGGAGTAGTTGTTGATGGCGCGCGTCAGTGCGCTACGAAATCCTGTCAGGTGTGAACCTCCGTCGCGTGTATTGATATTGTTGGCGAAGGTCATTACGTTTTCATCGAAGTTTTCGTTGTATTGAATAGCGACCTCAATTTCCATGGTCTCCTTTTGGGTTTCCTCGGACTGCCGGTCGCGCCGTTGGAATTCGCGTGTCTTGTGGAAGTGAATTGGGCGTGGATGGACGACCTTACGGGCTGCATTGAGGTGTTTGAGGAACTCCACGATCCCGCCGGCGTATTTCCAGGTATCCTCTTTGCCCCTGCGTTCGTCCGTGAACGAAATCGTGATGCCCGCATTCAGGAAGGCCAACTCGCGAAATCGGGCGGCCAGCGTGTCGTAGTTGAACTCAAGGGTCTCAAAGATATCGGGATCCGGCTTGAAACGGATCAGCGTGCCGGTTTTTTTTGACCGGCCGATCTTTTTCAGCGGCTCGGCAGCAATGCCCCGCTCAAATTTCATGTAGTGGATGGCCCCCTCGCGCTTGACCTCGACCTCGAGGGTTTCGGTCAGGAAATTCACAACCGAGACACCGACCCCGTGCAGGCCCGCGGAATACTGGTAGGCATCATTGTCGAACTTTCCACCGGCATGGAGTTTTGTCATCACAACTTCAAGCGTTGACTTGCTGCGGACCTTCTTGTGTTTTTCGACGGGGATCCCGCGCCCATTATCCGAGAGTGAGATCGAGTTGTCATAGTGGATCGTTATGTCGATCCGGTCGCAGAACCCTGCCATGGCCTCGTCTATCGAGTTGTCGATAACTTCCCAGACAAGATGGTGCAAGCCCAGCGATCCGGTGTTGCTGATATACATCGCGGGCCGCTTGCGAACGGCTTCGCGGCCCTCTAGAACCTGAATATTATTGGCGGTGTAACTGCCGGTCCGTTTTGTTTGGGCGGCGCTCCGAGTGGCCATGATCTGCCTTTCTGCCGAAAAAATTCAGGCCTGATATAAACGATTATCCATGTTTCTGCATGACAGGAACGAGCCTGTCAGTCATTTGATCAAGCGCAGCGTTGAACCATGTTTTTTCACCAGATTTTTAACGGGTCCTGCGCTTGGGCCCGGTCGTTTTTGAGTCGGATTGATACCAGCTTTCGGGGCATACGGTAACATTACAAATTCCGTCCCTGCCGATCCATTATTTATTAAACCCCGAATTCTGGTCTATGTCAAGATAAAGGCTGGGGCAAAATGAGTCGTATCATAATATAAATCAGTAATATAAGGTTAATATAGGATCCGTGTGCAAACAATGGTTCGGCCGGTTTGGTCCGGATGAAAAGAATCCGTAAAAAGTCAAAACCTGAATAGAGAATAAATAGCGAAAATTCCTGGGGTCCTGGAAGAGAATATCAGGGCTATTCGGATAACGGGTTCCATTCGATATTTCCAAACTGGACCTGACCGACCGAATTGATTTTCAGTCCGGAGATCAGGGGGGTGACCAGATACGGTGTCTTGTAATAATAAATCGGAGCAATCGGCTGCTCACTGATAAAATATTCCTCGGCCCTCCTCAGGATTTTCATGCGTTCTTCATTGTCCCCTTCCGACTTTGATATTTCCAATAACCGGTCAAATTCATCATTCTTCCAGTGGGCCGTATTGTTTTGGCTACGGGAATCATACATTTCCAGAAAATTGATGGGATCGGCGAAATCGGCCACCCATCCCGCCCTCGCAATGTCGAAATTGCCTTTCTGTTTGTTGTCGAGCACAACCTTGAACTCTTGGTTCTCGATCCGGACTTCAATTCCTAGCTCCCGGCTCCAGACTTCCTGGACAACCTGGGCGATCTTGCGGTGACCCTCATCGGTGTTGTACAGATAGGTCAATTCAGGAAACCCCTTTCCTCCCGCATAACCCGCTTGGCTGAGTAACTGACGTGCTGAGTCGAAATTGGCATCTGGATATGGCATCAGGAAGCTGTTGTCTGGGGATGGTTTGTAAAGCTTTGGTGGGCAGAGCGTAAAGGCGATCTTTTCCCCCGCGCGGGTGACACCTTTGACGATATCCGTGCGGTTGATGGCCATGGCTAGTGCACGGCGAACATCCGGATTATTGAGCGGTGGTTTCTGGCAATTGAATTCCAGATAATATGTGGCGATTGCGGATGAGGATTTCAGGTCGGGCAGGGTCTTCAGGCGGTCGAGTTGCTCGCGCGGGACATCTTGGTTCATGTCCAATTCACCATTTTCGTAGGCGATCAGGGCAGTCGATGAATTCTGGATCATGCGAAACTCGATCTCTTCCAGTGTTTCGGGGTTGAAATTCCAATAATCGGGGTTTTTCTTCATTTTTATCGAGAATCCGGGTCTGTATACAGCCAAGGTAAATGCTCCGTTCCCGACATAGCTTTCCACGTCCAGCGACCACTTTTGCGGGAGAGCCTCGACTTGGCGCCGATTCACGGGAAAGTAGATATGGTGCGCAAGCATCTGGGTGAAGAATGGAGCCGGGGACTTGAGTCGTACCCACAGGATTTTAGGTGCAATAGCCTTTACGCCAACTTTCGATGCATCTAATTTCGGATTGTTATAATATTCCTTGGCGCCCTCAATATAGAAAAGCATATAGGCGTATTCTGCCCCGAACTCTGGGTTGAGGACCCGTTCGATCCAGTTGAAGTAAAAGTCATCGGATGTAACCGGGTCACCGTTGGACCACTTCGCATCGCGTAGCGCGAAGTTGTATGTTAGTCCATCGGGGCTGACCGTCCAGTCTTCAACCATTGCATTCTGTAGTTCCCCGTTGTCGGAAACTTTGAATAAACCTTCGATCAGGCAGGAAACGGCACGTGCGGACGGGATATCCGTGCCCAGCGCAGGATCCATTGACCGGGGATCGGCTCCTAGATTGAAAACGGCGGTATTCCGGGCTCTCCGTTCAGCACGCGGATCGGGTTGCCTGCAGCCCGCGAATCCGACCAGGAACATTGCTATGAGAATGATCCGGAGCAAGATTGGGGGGTAGTGCTGCATGGAAACCTCCATTAATTCGTGAATTAAGCGCGGATCCCACGGAGCCCGGGGAAATCCACTTCCAGACTATACTGGTCTGGGGCGTTCATTCAATTCCGATCAATCGCGAGGGACCCTTTCGTGAGAATCTTGACCTCTCACTATGAATCTATTGCAATTGTGGCCCTCAGTATGCAGTGACTCGGGAATGACACCCTCGACCGTGTGGAGCACATGAAACTTTTCTAGACAAAGAGGCCTGTGAATCGAGAGACTGGGTGTTCTTGATTATGGATCAATATTGGCGGAAAGGGTCAGGATGATGTCTGGGGCAATGAAAATTGGGATGATTGGATTCGGCAATATTGGTACAGGCGTGGTCAAATATCTTGATCAGTTGCGCCAACTTCACGCGGCAAGGCTCCCGCGCCCCATGGCGTTAAGCCGGATTGTTGACAAGGATATCACCACAAGGCGTGATGCACCATATGACCTTGGGATCCTCAGCAATGATCTTGATGCGCTTTATAGTGATCCAGAGATTGAGGTTGTCATTGAACTGGTGGGGGGTGAGGAACCCGCACGAAGTTTTATCGAAAGGGCACTCATCTCTGGCAAGCATGTGGTTACGGCTAACAAAGCCGTGATGGCGGCCTATGGACCCGAACTACTTGATCTGGCCGATGAGCAAGGGGTCGGGCTGTTATTCGAGGCTTCTGTTGCAGGTGGGATACCGATCATTCGGGCCTTCCAGCAGGGATTGTGCGCGAGTGAACTGACCAGCGTTCAGGGAATCCTAAACGGGACATGCAATTACATCCTGACACGTATGGGTGAGGAGGGGTTGGAATTCGATATGGTTTTGGCTGATGCACAGAAACTCGGCTATGCTGAACCGGATCCCACATACGATATTCAAGGTTATGATACTGCCCACAAAACGGCAATTCTCGCATCATTAGCCTTCGGAATGGATATCCGTTACAAGGATGTTTATGTCGAGGGTATCGAGCATATCCAGCCGCCTGATCTTCGGTATGCGAAGGAACTGGGTTTTGTGGTAAAGCTGCTCGGGATTGCCAGGCGTGAGCGCCCGGAACAGGCGGTTGAAGTGCGTGTGCACCCAACGCTGGTTCCGTTGACCTCTCCCTTGGGCCAGGTCGGCGGGGTTTATAACAGTCTTCTAGTTGATGGTTATCCGATCGGCCCGACAATGTATTATGGGCAGGGCGCCGGTCCGGATGCGACAAGTTCTGCGGTCATCAGTGACCTGATGGCCTTGGCATCGGATATACGCGGTTTCAATCGTTGGCGTGATTCTAGGTTGAGGGCTGATATGCATCACAAACAGACCAAGCCTATGGAATGTTTGCAGGCTCGTTACTACCTGAGGTTTGAGATGCACGACCAAGCCGGAGTGATGGACGTGATCCGCCAGATTATGAATGAACAAAACGTTTCGGTCGATTCGATGATTCAGGATCCTGACGCAAGGGGGGTCGATGATTCCACATCGATCACGATCATCACGCATCAGGTGCGGGAAGCGGATATCCAGTCTGCCATTGAGAGGGTTGAGCTAAATAAGGCCAGTCATGATAAGGCTCTTGTAATCCGTTTTATGGAGTAGAACCACATGAATGGTCTTGTCAATGAATCCATGAAAATTATCCTGAAGAGGCCAGGAAATATGCGGGTGGGCAAGTGACAGGGTTTGCTCCTGATTCAAAAACTCAAGTGGAACAGGCTTGTAATGATAAGGTGGATTCGGGCTCGTGTTATTGAGGAAAGAATCTGTATGCATTGAATTCTTTATCGTCAGGGTAGGGATTTTGCGAGTGACCTTGTGTTGATCATTTGACGACGATTAAAATTTCATATGCTGGGACGGGAGTGATTCTATTCTCTTTCCGGAGGGTTCTCCCTCCCGCCGGTGAAAACCGAGGAGCATCATGATCGGAATTAGAAGGGTGATCATGATCCCCGTCCAAAAATAGCTACGGGTGGTTCCGATCAGGTCATAAAGTAGGCCCGCAATCAATGCACCGATGCCCCAGCCCAACCCGTAATTAAAACCCGATACAAGGCTCTGCCCGGTTCCCCCCATTCCTCCCGGTGAAATCTCGTGTCCGCGGGCAATACTGCCCACCCACATCATGCCGAATGTGGGGCCGTGAAGCAGCTGGATCAGGATGATGGACCAGACCTCGGCGCAGACTGCGAAGCCAAATGCCCTGATGGCGAGGAAGGCGAAGGCACAGAGCATTAGGCGATTCGCGCCCCATTGCTTGAGAAGCAGTCCTGAAAACAACATGACGGGTATTTCGCTGAGCGCGGCCATCACGATTACGGATGCCATGACATTGCTTCCAAAACCCAGTGATTTCAGGTGAAGAATATAGAATGCAAACAACATGTTGAGACCCATGCCGTGGAGAAAAACAAAAAATAACAGACGGGCCAAGTTCGAATTCCGGAGCATGCCCCGCGCTCCTTTCCAGAAATCCCTGCCGATACTTTTCGGCCATGAGGGTTGTCCCAGGAGCACAAGGCCCAGAAGGAGATAGAAGAAAAGGCCGGTGATGAACAGCGGGAAGAGTCCCGACCGATCGATTAAGAAGCCCGCCGGGAAAGTCATGGTGACCCAGCCAATACTGCCCCATAGCCGGAGTTTCCCGACCTCATTGGATTTATCGCCAAGGTTGTGTAATGAAAGGTTGTCGATGAATGGCATCAGCGGGGCGAAGCAAACGGAGTAACCGATCACCAGGGGCAGCATAAAATTGAAGGTGGATGCCCTGAGCAGTCCGAAGATGAATAAAATACTGCCAAAGATGAGCGAGATCAGGATAAGTCTATGCTGATGTGTGAAGTCGGCGAGACTGCTCCAGACCGGTGCGGCCAAGATCAGGGCGGCTGAAGGCATGGCCAGTAGAAGTCCCATCCTGCTTCCATCCAGCCCGTGGGATTCATAGAGCAGCTGAAACCAAGGCACCATCGTGGCCATTCCGCTGAACAGAAGGAAGTAGACCATCTTGAGGCGGAATGTATGAAGTTGATCCATGTTTTGGTATTGTTCCAATCGTTGTCGGGGCTCTATCATGACCACCACAGAAATGAGGACGCACCGGTCAGTCAGGCAAAATAGCCGGGTATTTCCAGTGCCCTGGAGGGGACGAAGGGACAAGGTCAGGTCACCTTTAAAAAGCGATCAAGTCCTTTTTTTGAATTTATGTCGGGTATATTCTGTCCCGGACTGCCACTGATTGCTCAACAATGAAGATAATCATGAAGATGATAAATAACATTCACCAGGATTGTTCCTCCAGTATATCAGCGATCTGCCTTGCAGCAGTTCCGTTACCGTAAGGATTGGAAGCCCGACTCATCGAGGAATAAAGTCCCGTATCGTCTAGTAATAATGATGTTTCATGAACGATCCGTTCCGTTTCCGTTCCAACCAGTTTCGCGGTTCCAGCGGCCACTGCCTCGGGGCGTTCGGTTTCCCCTCGCATCACCAGGACGGGTTTCCCCAGGTATGGTGCCTCTTCCTGGATTCCGCCGCTGTCGGTCAGGATAAGATGGCAATGATCCATTGCCCATGTGAAAGGCATGTATTCCATGGGGTCAACCAAGCGAATATTTGAGACGCCGCCCAGCAGTTGATTCACTGGTTTCCGGACCGCAGGATTGAGGTGGACCGGGTAGACCCAAAGGTAGTCATTATATTTCCCCGCCAGTTCGCACAGGGCCCGACAGATCGACTCAAGCCCCGCCCCAAAATTTTCACGGCGGTGTCCCGTGATCAGGACCATTCGTTTCTGTGCGAGTTCCAGTGTGTCCGGGAAATCTGGAGGCATTCTCGGTTTACTCGCGCGGACCCTGTCAACCATGATCCTCAATGCATCGACGACGGTGTTTCCGGTGACCCAAATACGTGAAGCATCGATACCTTCTGAGACAAGTCTGTCCTGTGCGGTGGTTGTCGGGGCAAAATGATAATCCGCTAGGTGGCCTATGAGCTTGCGATTCATCTCTTCAGGATAGGGGAAATATCTGTCTCCGGTGCGTAGCCCCGCTTCGACATGAACAATTGGAATCTTATTGTAATATGCTGCAAGAGCGGACATGAATGCCGTGGTTGTGTCACCTTGGATCACCAAGCAGTCAGGGCGTTCCTTTTCAAGGTGTTCAGAGAGTCTCTCGAGGATCCTGCATGATATTTCCGGGAGGGACTGTTCGGGCCGCATCAGGTTGAAGTCGCTTTCGATATTTAATTCAAATGCCCGTGTGACCTGGTCGAGCATTTCGCGATGCTGGCCGGTTACATGGCAATGGACATCGAACCGGGCTGACCTGCTGTGGAGTTCGATTATGAGCGGGGCTAGCTTGATGGCCTCAGGACGGGTCCCGAATACCAGTGTTATTCTTTTTTTCATTATTACCGCGTTATGACTTCAGCGATGAAAAGACTTCACCACCGGCCTCGATTGTTCGGTCGATGTCCGTTTCCGTATGTGCGGTGCTCACGAATGCAGTTTCAAACTGGCTGGGTGCAAAATAAATACCCTTTTTAAGCATGCCATGGAAATAGTCGGCATAGCGTTTCGTGTCCGACCGGGCTGCATCATCAAAATGTGTGACGGGCCCCAACTGGAAGAACATGCCGAGCATCGATCCCACTCGTGTGGAGAAGGTCTCAATCCCGGCATCGGCAGCAACCCCGGCAAGCCCCTCCATAAGACGGCAGGATGTCCTTTCCAATTTTTCATAAAGGCTTCCGTCTTTCAGGAGTCTCAGGGTGGCAAGCCCCGCGGTCATGGCGAGCGGGTTTCCTGACAGTGTACCTGCCTGGTAGATCGGACCCGACGGCGCGATCTGTTCCATCAGGTCCTTCCTTCCGCCATAGGCGCCGACAGGCAGGCCCCCGCCGATCACCTTGCCGAGCATGGTCAGGTCGGGCATGACGTTGTAGAGCGACTGTGCACCGCCAAAGCCCACACGAAATCCGGTCATGACTTCATCAAAAATCAGCAACACATCGTATTGGTTGCAGAGGTTCCGCAGGCTCTGGAGATAACCCGGAAGCGGTGGCACGAGTCCCATGTTTCCGGCGATGGGTTCAAGCAGGACTGCGGCAATTTGGTCGGCTTGGTCCCGAAGTATATCTTCGACTGCCTTCAGGTTGTTGAACGGCACGCAAATTGTGTCGGCGGCCGTGGCAGTGGTGACCCCGGGGCTATCAGGCAGCCCGAAGGTTGCGACACCTGATCCGGCCTTAACAAGCAGGCTGTCGGCATGGCCGTGATAACAGCCCACCATCTTGATGATCCGCGGTCGGCCGGTAATACCGCGGGCAAGCCGCAGGACCGCCATGCCCGCCTCAGTTCCGGAACTAACCATTCGTACCATCTCGATGGAAGGGATGGCTTCAATCACCAGTTCGGCCAGTTCCAATTCCGGTTCGGACGTGCAGCCGAAAGATGTTCCGCCATGTAGGGTTTTTTCGATGGTATCAACCACTTCAGGATGGGCATGACCAAGTATTAGCGGGCCCCAGGACCCTACATAATCGATAAAATAATTACCGTTGACATCGGTCATGGATGAGCCGGCGGCCTCGTGGATGAAAATCGGCGTTCCTCCGACCGCGCCAAACCCCCTGACCGGGCTATTCACGCCGCCCGGCATTAGTGTCTTCGCCCGTTTCTGCAGTTCCTGAGATCGGGTGATGGTGAGCGTCATTTGATTTCCCCTTTTCATGACGGGAGAGACTGGAATAGGGCCAGCCGATTCCAGTTTGGTGGTTCTGGCGGGTGGCTGTCAAGGAATGAGGAAGAGCCGATTATCCTTTCAAGGATGAAGTCAAAGCGTGGTATAGATCGGCGCCTTCTAGGCAGATGGCCTGGCCATGAGCGATCCATTCAATCAGTATCTGCCAAGGGTTGTTGGATCATTCGGCATAATCCGCCGAATTCGTCTTTTCTCTATCCGTCAACCGATTTGTAACGTTGCCTTCCGCCCAGTCAAGGAGCCATATCTGGCATTACGCAAGCTGGTTATTCATCTCTGAACGGGTTGGAATGCCATTTTGGGATATCTTGTGTTTCATGGAAATCCAGCAGTCTGATTCCCGCATCCAGGATCCATTACACGCAATGTTTGGAGGTTTACGACACTCCGTGAAAATAGGCGCTGGATCTTTCCGCAGGACATCAGACCTTGACCCGTACAGGTGGTTCAATGGGGAGCTATCCTGTGGAATATAGTGCTTGGGCGTTACCAGAATCCACATTTATAAAAAAATGGAACGATTCTTGAATCTCTATATGATATTGTTATTTAAAGGGTTGAGTCGTTTATAGAGATGATATTTCCGAGAGAACAGGATCTTGGTTTATGTTTGGCTCTTGAACCAGCCTGTTGCACGCGATAAATTTACGGACGCATCCGGCTTGGAGAATGGTGAGTATATTGGGAAGGGATGTTTTGGGTGGTGGAACGATTCTTGAATTTTGATTTGGACGCTAACTGATGGCTTTAAACCTGCAACAGCTCCAGAAGCAAACGCAACGTCTGATTATGACGCCGCAGATGCAGCAATCAATTCAGTTGCTCCAGCTAAATGCGATCGAACTGGAACAATTGGCTGAGCAGGAGCTGCTGGAAAATCCTTTTTTGGCCATTGATGAGGAGAAACCGGAGAATCCGGACCGTGAAAACGACCTTGAGAGCGTGGGGCGGGTCGATGACGTGTCTTCCGGGGAACGGGCGTCCGCTCTGGATGATGAGGCCGGATATCAGAACGCCGATCCGGTTCAGGAACTGTCGCCGACCGGACCTGATATGGCGTCCCCCGGCGATTTGCCTTTGCCGGGTGATATGCCTGTTGAGACCAACCCTGAGGCTGAGCCGATTGGACCCGTCGAGGTGATTCCTAGCGGTGACCCGAATACATCCTCCGGGGCTGAGGCTGCCACTTCTGCCGAACCCTCATCCATTGAGGACGAGCCGGAACATTTCAAGGAAGTGGATCTCAACTGGGACGATTATTACAGCGATGCTGAGAACAAGACCTACTTGGGTGGACGCGGTGAAAATGAGGAGCGTGATTTTTCTGAGTATGTGGCAGCCCGGACCTCATTGTATGACCATCTGAATTGGCAGCTTCGTTGTTGTGTGTTGAGTGGGATCGACGCGCAGGTGGGTGAATACCTGATCGGCAGCCTGGACGATGATGGTTATATGTCATCGGATGTTGTTCAGGATGCGGCAGTCCATTACGGTCTCGAGGTCGGAAAGGTTGAACAGACCTTGGCGATTATTCAGGAGTTTGATCCCCCGGGTATCGCAGCCAGGAATCTGGCTGAGTGCCTGCTGACTCAAATGAAGATGAACGAGAGTTACACGGACCTGGCACGGCAGGTTCTGGAGGAATATTTCACGGAATTCAAGAAGAAGAAATTTCGGGATATTGCCCGCCAGTTGGAGGTTGAAGAGGCTCTGATCCAGGATATATTTCAAAAGGTTTGTCGTCTTGAACCGCATCCGGGTCGTTCGCTGACCCGGGACTCGGTCCACTATATCAGCCCGGACGTCCATGTGAAGATCGTCGACGGCGAGGTCATGATCTACCTTAACGAGGGACAAGCTGGCCGGTTGTCCGTTGACCGCTTCTACCGGCGGATGCTTCGTCAGCAGCACAAGGCGATGAATCAAAAAGAGAAGGAGTATGCCTCCGATCGTTTTCGCTCGGCGCTGAACTTGATCAAGAACATAGAGAAGAGGAAATCAACGATCCTCCGCGTCACCGAGGCGATCATGGAAGTGCAGCGGGAGTTTCTGGACAAAGGTGTTGAGGTGCTGAAACCGCTGACTCTGCGCGAAATTGCGGAGGTGGTAGGCATGCATGAGTCCACCGTTGCTCGCGTCACCTCGCGTAAACATGTTGAAACCCCCCAAGGAACCTATCCGCTGAAATTCTTCTTTTCCTCGTCGATTGAGTCCTCCGGAAACGAAGCGATCAGTTCGCGTGCCATCAAGGACAAACTCCGGCAGATCATCGATGCGGAGGATGCGAAAAAACCGTTGTCGGACCAGAAGATTGCGGAGATGCTGAATGCACAGGGGTTTGACATCGCCCGCCGCACGGTGGCCAAATACCGTGAACAGTTGAAGATCCTCCCCGCCAAATATCGCCGTGAAACCTGATTTGGGCTGCATTTCCCCCGGCAATTGTAATCGACAATCGGTCTCCGAACTCAGCCTAATGCGAAAATCAGTTATCCGTGGTTCCGAACCGGTAACGAACCTAGTCTATCGGAAGTTTGCGGTGCGCCGGGTAGTTGCCATGTCGGAACCTTCCAGCCCGACGCGGATCTGCCTCGTGGTGATGATATGGAGCAGCATCCGGATCGGTTTGTGCGTCAACAGATCCTGTGGAATGTATCCCTCAAATTCAATGTTTATACCCTGGTTATTATTGATGACTTCAGGATCGAAGGAATGGGAATTAATATAGAATCCCCCTTAGTTCAGGATGTTCTGGAGATGCCCGGTATCATGTAAAAAAGACATGTGATAATGAGCAATACTTGGTTCAACTTCACGGGTTTATCCCCACCTTCAAAAGGTCAAAATATGTTTGTGCAAAATTATTAAGTCCATAATGATAAGGATGAAGGGTAGAATGCCAATAAACAATTCCCACTTCGTCTCGATTATCCTGCAGGTGACCGAATTTCACAAGATCCACCCATTGATTTCACTTTATCATTCGTTTTGGAACTGGGATGATATACCCGATTAACACCGTATATGTCTGGAGGAGCGAATCATGAAATGGATACGTGAGCGTATGCTTTCGGGTGAGACCCTTGTCGGTACCATGCTGAATCTGGCTTCCCCATTTACAGCTGAGATTGCAGGGCATGCTGGTTTCGACTGGCTTCTGATCGACTTGGAGCACGGCGTTGGCGATGAGATGACTCTTGTCCACCAGTTGCAGGCACTGTCCGCAACCCCGGCTGTGCCGTTGGTGCGGATCCCTGCTAATGAGACCTGGCGTTTCAAGCGGGTCTTGGACTTGGGTGTTTTCGGTGTTATGGTCCCGCATGTCAGCAGCGCCGCAGATGCCGAGCAGGTCGCGGGTGCCATGCGCTATCCTCCAAAGGGCGTTCGCGGGGCCAATAAATCCAATCGCGCCTGTTGTTTCGGCGGAAAGGCGGGAGATTATTACCCGCATGCCAACGACAATCTGTTGTCGATTGTCCAGATTGAAACCGCCGAAGCGCTGGGCAATCTGGACGCGATCGCTGCGGTGGACGGGATCGATGTCCTGTTTGTCGGGCCGCTCGATTTGAGTGTCAGCATGGGGATTGAAGGCCAGTGGGACGATCCGGAATTCAAAAAGGCCCTGGAGCATATCGCCGATGCTTGTCGTAAACACGGAAAGGTTGCCGGGATGCATGCAATCAGCACCGATCTACTCAAGCCCACCCAGGATTTGGGATTTACGATGATCGGCATGGCAGTTGAGAGCATCACCGTGACCCAGGCAATGAGGAATCTTTATTCTCAACTGGAAGTCGTGAAGAAGAAATAATCGAGTTATTCTGAGTCTTGAATCTCGATCGTGAAACCCTGTATAAATCTACCTGCTCCAGAATATTACAGAAGGAGGAAGTCGGCATGGAACCCATGGAAATTGGCCTGATCACAACCATGGCCGAAGGTGTGGAAGAAACTTCGGAAACCATCAAGAAGCTTGATCTTGGGAACATCCAGTATCTTGTAATGCCCGATGATGACATGTCGGACGAGTCAGTCGCGAAGATTCGCCGGGCCTTCGTGGATGAGGGGATTGAAATTACGCTGCTGTTTTGTTTCTACCGAGGCATGGATTACTCGACGTTGGAAATGGGCGTGCAGACCGGAGGCTTGGTTCCCGCAAGATTTCGTTGGGAACGGTTGGACTGGACGAAACAGGTGGCGAATTTTGCGAAGGCCCTAGGTGCTTCGGCGGTCTGTTCACACTATGGCGAAATCCCCGAGGAACGTGATACTGGTGATTACCGCGATTTGATCAACGTGACACAGGATATTTGTGATCATTGCAAGTCACTCGGCCTGACGTTCAACCTTGAAACCGGTGAGGACTCGACCCGGACCATCCATAATTTCCTTGCCGATGTGAGCCGGGACAATCTGGGGATCAACTTCGACCCGGCCAACATGATTCTTTATGGCAAAAGCGATCCAATTGAGGCTCTGCGGGAGGTTTCCGACCACGTTCTCAGTGTCCATGTCAAGGATGGAAAATGGTCGGCCAACCCCGGTATTGAATGGGGCAGTGAGGTTCCTTTGGGCGAGGGCGAGGTCAATATTGAGGCCTTCATCAGGACGCTTCACGAGGTCGGTTATGCCGGACCACTGACAATCGAGCGTGAGGTCGAGGGTGAGGAACGAATCCGGGATGTTGCTTTGGGAATCAGGTTGCTCGAGGATATCAAGGCAAGGCTCTGAATCCCATTCAAACAATCCATGTTTTCATGTTTATGCTGAAGAGGTTTCAAGTGATATTTAATTCTCCTTTCCACTCTGTGAGTTCAAGGCTGGTTTTCCCAGTCTTTTTTCTTGTCCTGTTTTTCTTCGACCCGACCTGCGTGCAATCGGTTAAGGACATCAGTCAATTCACCAGTCATTTCAGAGATCCCGACCGGGGTCACGCACCATGGGGTTTTTATCCGGAGGACAGTATCGCGAGTGTGTCCACAACCGAAAGCCCGGGGTTTGTGGTCATCCGCAATAAGGGTGGAGGCACGGATATCAAGGGTATCTTGGCGGAACCGATCCGTATGGACGAATACCCTGTTCCCTGGGAATTCCACATGGGTTTCATGCAGGATAAGTTCCAGGCCGTTGGCAGTGAGGGACAGGTCAATTATGCCTTCGGGGTTAATGTAGCCGTCACGTTCTCCGACCCTTCGACCTGGCCGGCGGACCGGACACAACGCCCCCCCAATACGCGTTCCGTCCAGCTTCTGCTGGTGCACATGGGTAATGTTGGTGAGAACTTTCGGGCCGGCCTGCCCCTGGCCAGGCTGAGTGGACTGAATTCATATGACAGTTCACCCGAGGTTTTTCTTGTTTACGGCCGGGGTGATCTTGATCCTATCGCACAGGGTAACTGGAATTTTGGGTACACCTCTGTCGGGGCTGACCTGAATAATGCAGGCAGTGGCGAGGCCGGCGGAGCAGCCGACCCGATCATCAAGTTTCGTGTTGGCATGAATTCTTCAAACCTGACCCTGGGAGTGGGTTTTGGACCTAATATCGGCTGGAAGAGCAGGGTTATCAACTTTGGTCGGTTTGGGAAGGCGACGGGTATATGGGAGATCGGGCCGATTATCTCGCTCGACAACTGGATGGCTGAAGAACTGGGGCCGGAACTGGGGCTCACCGAGCCCCCAAGGTGGCTCAAAAGCATCAAAAGCCGTTATTCAACATCGTGGGGGGAACATGACCCGGCAACCATCGACCCATTGTTGGAGCTGTTTAGAATCCAGCCGCCAGACCCGAAAGTGCCATGTTATCTTGACTACGCGATCTTTTACCACAACGGCCCAGGCTACATTGAGCAACTTGGTGAGGAGTTTAATGTCCCGGGATTCCTGGCCGGCGAGAAGTATTATATCGAGGGCAATGTCTTTACCGAGACCTTCTCGAACCCGGGTTTCCTGACGGCAACATCGTTTGGTAATCACGGTGGCTGGGCGATGTGCCCGATTTTTGGGGGAAGCAGCATCGACCTGACCGGTGAACGTAGCCCCCCCTTCGAGGTCGAGATCGCCGCGATAACACCCGACAATGACAAACCCTGGAACCTGTGGTGGAACATTGGAATCTGGAATGAAAAGGGCGACAAGTATGCCGGTTGGCAGCCGTGTATCAAGAATATTCCCGGTGTCGGGCGCCGTTTCACGAATTCCTTTTCCATCGATCCGGATGCCTTTGAATACCCGACCGAGATCCAGAACAGCGCGATCAACCCGAGATTCGATCCACCCATCCCGGAACTGCTCGGCCACAAGCCCCTATACTGGTTGTTACAGGTGAAGGATGAGTACCATGTCCGGGTCGGGGTGAGGGGCGACTCGGATGACCCATGGACGTTCTCGACCGAGTGCGACACGCGGGACATATTCGGCTCCGACGGCCCGATCAGCATCGTGAATAAAAATAGTAGCGGTCCGGTACATCACACGGGTTACAAGGAGGATGACCCTTTCGGAAAAATCGGGAAGTTCGGTTACCCGGCGTTGGTCTCTTACCAACTGCAGCCGAAGGACGGGGTTGCGGGCGTGGGAAACGCCCCCGGTTATCAGCAGATGTTGATTGATTATATCCGTTACCGTTATGAATGTTCCGAATGATCTATAGCCATGAACCGGGTCATGGGTTGCAGGCCATGAAGAATATAATGAGGATAAGAATATTTTCTCGCGCAGAACACGATGAGCGTTTCGTGGTCAAGTGGGTTCTGGCCCCGAATTGACTTTCAGTATGAAACCAGGGGAATGATTCTGTCAGGTATGAATTGTGTTACCTGGTGCATGGGTGCCTGATTGGACCGGTAGTGCGTGCGCTCATAGATCTGATAGTAATTTCCCGTTTCACGCGGCTTGACGTCGATCACCGTGCTGCCCTTGAAGGTCAGCCCGACCTTTTCACCATTGATTGTGTAATCGTCCTCCCAGATAGGGACCGGGAACTCCAGGATGATCCTGTCCCCGGGCCGAATTTCCTGAAAGATCAGGCGGTTGCCGTAACCGGCCGGGTCGACTTCCCTGATTTTTACACGGCCGAACAGGCCTGGGCGTTCAATACGTGACCTTACCCGGTTCTTCTCGACCCATCCGGGGATACGAACGATCACGGTATGAGCTTGCTTGTTGATCAAAACGACCTTGCCCTCGTAGGGAAGATAACTGGTGACATCCATCCATGCCGAGGCGCGGTTGAGAAAGAGATTGACGGTGGCCATTCCCCGGTCAAACCGTGTGATGCCATGCCATGCATAATAAAGTCCCTGTGCGCCATTGACGGCACAGCATCCTCCCAGATTGGCCAGGCAGACACGGGAATGACTGCTGTGTGAAAAACCGCCACGAAAATTTTTCAGCAGCTCGTCCTCGACTGTCCCGGGTTTTGTCCCGCTGACCCGGCGCATTTTTTCAAGGTCGGTGATCTGCTGCTCGACAAGGTGGTTTCGCACGGTGTAGTCGAGATCGTCCCAGTAGTCGCCCAAGCCGGCATCACTCATTCGCACGGCATTGACGGCAAAGTCACCGGTGGCGCAGGGTTCGGGATAACGCGCGAGGTCAACCGGGCGGCCGTAGGCCTCGGGTTTTGACCATGCGGGTGAGAAACCGAGTCGCACGATACCGTTGCGCCGGGTGTGTTCGTAATACTCGCGTGTGAATTCCTTGAGCCAGTCACTGTTGGTGGCGATCGCCATGTCGAGCATTGCAATCAGCCCCTGCGTGCCGTTGTGGAAATGTCCCATCCAGATCCCATGTTCGTAACCGGGGTAGCGTTTCTCATCGCTGTTCTCGGCCCACATGCCAGGCTTGAGCGAGAAGCGAAGAATTTTCTTTGCGAGCTCAATCGATTCCTCCTCGCCGGTCATTTTGTAATGAATGGCGAGGACACTCATCAGCCGATTGGCTTCAGCACGGGCAGCGCCTTCATAACCGAGTGCATCCATATGTGGCTCGACCTCAGGGATGTAATCTGGATTGCCCTGACCGTCCTGGACCGTCCACTTCCCCTGTTTGTCGATGCCGGCTTGCATGGGGAAGAATGCCCGATCCTCGACGTGGATCGCGACGTTACGGATACCGCGGGCGAGATGATCGATCCAGTCATCCCATTTTGGATTGCCATCGCGGGCCTTGAAATTCAGCATGGCGAAGATGGTGGTGGCATTGGTCTGGGGGTAGGACGTGCCCTTGAGCTTGCTGGCAGTGACCGGGTAATAGAGCTGTCCGTCCTCATCAATAGCCTTAAGGAGGGTCTTCATCAGGTTGTATTCGATATCGAGGTTGTGATCGGTGCCGACGGCCTGTCGCAGCATGGGTAGTTGTCGTGCGTTCTTGGGGGAGATATCCCAGTTTGGGTAATAAATTTCGGGCTTTTTATCATACTGGATGCTTCCCACGGCGTAGGCATGGCTGGGGTCGAGGCTGTTGGTGAGGATGTTAACGGAATATTCCATCTGTCCGACGAGATCAAGCGTATCGGGGACAATGGCCTTGTGTCGTTCCCCAGTCGGATACATACTCTCGATGTTAAGAACTTCATCGATGTTAAGCTTGGAGGAGGCATTCGGGGAAAATGAAATATTGAAAGCCAGAAGTGCCGCAATGGTCATGGAAGAAATACGAAAAAGGAAACGATTCATGGTTAAAGTCCCCACTTTTTTGGTCTGTATTTCCGACTTGCAGTCAGCAGAAAATCATGCAATTGACATGCATCCGCCCGAATGGATCTGATGCGATTTCAATCTGCAGGGTTCTGTGTCTGTTATCTTGACCCTTGATCCTCTCGTTACTTCCTGTTTGAGTGGACACAGGCAATTTATCCGAATAAATCAATGATGTCCAGATATGGTGAGGGCTATGGAGATTTCCCGAAGAACCCTGCTCAAACCAAGGTTATTGAACCTGGTTTTCCTGGCAATGATATGCCTGTCGCCTCCCGGGGGATTTACGGTTGAACCGCAGGACTTATCCGGAGTGTCCGATACGAATGTTCTGAAAGATTTTGATCTTGGGGATCTTCGGGTGACGAATCCGGGGAGTCTGCACACCCTCCAGTCTTATGAAGCCCCTGTTAAACTGGAGGAATGGAAAAAACGGAAGGCGGAGATGCGCCGGGATATTCTTGTCCATGCCGGGATGTGGCCTATGCCGGGACTGGGTCCTGTCACCGCGGAAGTGTTTGACCGCAGCGTGCATGACGGATACAGCATTGAGAAGGTCATTCTTGAGACATTTCCGGGTTTTGTACTGACTGGAAACCTGTTCCGCCCGTATCCGTCTGTTGAAAATCAGAAGTACCCGGGGATCATTTGTCCGCACGGCCACTGGGACCGTGGCCGTTTCGAGAATTCCGGGACAGCATCTGTTCCCGGGCGTGCTCTCAGTTTTGCACGACAGGGCTATGTCTGTATCACGTATGATATGATCGGTTACGGCGACAATGTGAACGTTTTTTATCCACACCGGTTTCGTAGCGTGCGTGACATGCTTTGGGGAGTGACTCCCGGAGGTCTTCAGTTGTTGAACTCGGTGCGTGTAATCGATTTTATGCAGTCGCTTCCTGATGTTGATGATGCGAGGATTGGCTGTACGGGAGCCTCGGGCGGTGGGACACAGACGTTCATGATCAGTGCGATTGATGACCGGGTGAAGGTTGCCGCGCCGGTCAACATGATTTCGCATTCGATGCAGGGCGGCTGTGTCTGTGAAAACCTGCCCCATCTGCGGATCGATAGCAACAATATGGAGATCGGCGCACTGATGGCACCACGCCCATTGATGATGGTTTCGGCCGGGGGCGACTGGACGAGGAAGACCCCGGAGATTGAGTTTCCCGCCGTACGTTCGGTTTACCGGCTGTACGATGCTGGGGAAATGGTTGTGAACTATCACCAGGAAGCACCGCACAACTACAATAAGAAGTCCCGGCAGGCGGTCTATGATTGGTTCGGGCGGTGGTTCTATCCGGACCGACCGACCGGCGATTTTATGGAATTGGAATTCACGGTTCCGAATCTGGATCAATTGTCTGTATTTGCAAACCGTAAAATCCATAATTCTGCAAAATCCCGGCAGCAAATACTGTCATCCGTCCGGAAGTTGCACGAAGAACAATACAATCAATACCTCGGCGGGGATCCAGGCTCATTTCTGGACACATTCGGGACGACATGGCGTGTCACGATGGGAATCAGTGAACCGTTGAAACAGGACATCAAGATAGATCACCTCTCGAAAATCCAAATAGGTGGAGTCCGGCTGGAGAAATTCCTCCTGATGAATTCGGTTACAGGCCAGCGAGTCCCGGTAAATTTGTGGATGCCTGGCAACACCCCGGACAAGAACATGCCAAATCCGGTCCTGTTGGTGGATGTGCGAGGCAAGCGTGGGATTGTCCGGGAGAATGGGATGCCGGGACCGAAACTGAGACAACTGCTCGACCAGGGCGGAGTGGTGATGGGTATGGACTGTTTTGGAACGGGTGAATTCCTCATGGATGACAGATTCAAGGAACACAAAGGCATCATACGCCTTTATCATTCATACAACCGGTCCGATACGGTCAACCGAATCCATGACATTCTGTTGGCGGAGACCTATCTTGCGCTGCGATTTGGAAAGCCGGCCCGTATTGTCGGTCGAAAGGGTGCGGGGGGGTGGGTCCTGCTCGCCCATGGTCTGGCTGACCGGTCACTGGAAACAACCGTTGATCTCGCAGGCCTTGATGGAACGCAGGATAGGTGTTTTGTGGAAGACCTGATGATTCCGGGGATCCGCCGTGCAGGTGATTTCGTGACCTCGATCATTTTGGGATCGCAACGGAAAGTTATGTATCATTCGTGTGATGATGAACAACTCGACCGGCGTTTGGAAGAGGCGATCAAGATATCGGAAGCATACAGGGGAAACTGATAATACTTTGAAACAACATTGCAGCCGATTGGAATGTCTGAGCATTGAGCCGGGAGGGGAAAACGTCCTCATTGATCCTAGCCTCATCTTCTGAAAAGAAAGTCACATGTCAGGAGTCAGAGCTGAAATGAACATGGGATTTGTAGACCTGCATGTGAACGGTATTGCCGGAACTGATTTCACAAAGCCGGACCTGACTGGTGATGATGTTTCTCGGGTCGCTGCATATCTGTATCGGCACGGTGTGGCGGGATTCTGCCCGACGGTCATAACAACGTCGATGAGTACATATAGGCGTTGCCTGCCGGTTCTGGCGGGCCATAAACATTCACCTGGCGAGGCGAAGGTCTTGGGCATTCATGTTGAGGGTCCGTTCCTAAGTCCGCAGGACGGCCCGCGTGGGATTCACCCGGCTGATTTGATGCGACAACCATCGATCAACTTGTTTGATCAATTGCGTTCCTGGGCCGATGATAAAATATTGATGCTGACACTTGCTCCCGAGTTGCCAGGCTCGGTTGAGTTGATAAGGCATGTCCGGACACAAACCACGGCAAGGATTTCAATTGGTCACACGATGGCGCCATCCGATGCTATCAGGGCTGCTGTCGATGCCGGCGCGACTTTGGCAACCCATCTGGGAAACGGTTTGGCGAGCATGATTCACCGGCATTATAATCCGCTCTGGCCACTACTAGACGACGATCGTCTTTCGGCAATGTTGATCACCGACGGATTCCATCTCCCGGCCGATATGGTCAGGACCTGCCTGCGTGCGAAGGGGGCAAGACGTTCAATCGTAACGAGCGATGTTGTCCATATCTCGGGCTTGGACCCGGGCGATCATATAATGCATGGGGTGGAAGTCGTACTTGAGGTGAATGGTCATTTGCATCGCAGGGGTGCGGATAATCAGTTGGCCGGGTCAGGATGCCACATGTTGGATTGCATGAACCACCTTTCATCACTTGAGATTTTGAATGAGAAGGAATTGCGGGCCGTTGGTCGGACGAATGCACTAGATGTGCTGGGTTATGATGGGGAAATGGAAGATGATCTGGTTGTGTATGAAGGCGGGAAATTCAAAGTCAGGAAGATCAGTGACGGATCTGCCTAGAGAAATAAAGCCGGAATGAACACCCAGGTTCTGGAAGGATATCAGCACGTTTCCTCAAAAGGAGCCGGGGGTGAGCGGGGCCCATTTAAAGGTGATCGACCGCGATACAGGCTAATCCAGGACGAATTACTCGTAATCCTTGGTGGCCGTTCCGCCATTTACGGCCGGATACTTGATATACTGGTGTCACCGCAGGAAGTTGATCTGGCCCGGGGGCCATACTCGCATAAAGGCGCGGCCCTTGATGTGATGCCGTGGAACGCCACCCCAGTAGCGGCTGTCGAGGCTGCCGTGCATGTTGTCCCCAAAGACGTAGTATTCGTCGTTGGGGACACGAATGGATCTCAGCCGGAGGCTGATATTATCGATGTCATCGTATTCAATCTCCGGTCGTTGGAAAAATCCCCGGTTATTGGAGTTGACATGGTCGACATATTGCTGGGTCCGGAAAAATCCGGGATTCACTATTTTTCGCCCGTTGACCTTCAGATGACCAGCAGAGTCAAAGGTCAACAAGTCACCCGGCGTGCCCGTGCATCGCTTGATATAGATTGGGGCCTGGGGCCTGTATAATCTTCCGGGCACTTTGAAGATCGTGATATCACCATGGCTGGGATTTTGGAACCAGTAGGCGAGCTTGTTGACGAGGATCCGGTCATGCTGGGATGTCAGAATTCCCTGCTGGTCCCAGCGGCTGAGTTGCATCGTGTCCGGATTGATGGTCTTGTTATAGATGTAGCGTGAGGCGGATTTTATGAACACGAATGGAACCTGTTGTTGCTGGTCAAGAAAGATGATATCCCTACGGTCATCGCCGTTGACATCGACAAGTGCGACCATGCCTCCGATCAGGGTGGGGGTCATCGATGCGCTGGGGATTTTATAGATATCGACCAAGAACATCTTCATGAATACCACGACAAGGAAGATCCGGACGAATTCGTTGAACAACTTCCGGATCTCCGCTGGACACCTCGTTGAGGGACCGTTTTTATTGATGATTTCACTTGAAGATTTTGTGCTGGCCATGGATTTTCAATCGTTTTGGTCGTGAATCTGATCCGAATGAACGGCCGAACACTGGTCGGTCAAACATGGACTGGCATGGACTGAGAAACTGTTGTTATTCATGCCCGCTGCTGCGGGCCTTTTCTTGCACTCGATTTGACATCCATTGCTGCTTTCCCTCTGGCAATCGTCCCCCTCGGATCTCCCAGGTTGTTCAAGATAGCTGTCATCCTTATGCTCCTTCTGTCTGTGTCCCCAAGGGTGATCAATTTAACGCCCTGACAACTGATCACGACAATGATTATCCCTGTGAAATCCAGAAAAACAACCCGATGATTGCAATTACGACAAGCCAACCGGTAGCAAAGCCGATTGCGGAAACTGCAGAGGGAATGGGAATTTCGAGATTTTGCAACGGTATTAGTTTGCGTACCGGGAGTGCCTGCGTATTTTCCGGCAGGGTGCAGGGTTTTGCAACCTTTTCATCAGCAAGAACCGGGGTGCGGGTCAGGGCATAAAACAGGTCGAGTTTTTCCCGTGCGACCGGCCGGGTGGCTAGGCTTGCAAGGATTCCGCCTAAGGTTCCGGCGAGCAGGTAAAAAACCATCTGCCATGGCAGGTAAAGTGATGCAGCATCGCCCTCACCTCTGACCCAAGGTAGATCAAAAATCTCGGGGATGCCTGACATCCATCCGACGAAGAATTCACGTTCAGTCAGGTACCAGCATCCGAATCCGGCCAGCGTGGCTATCCAGGCGCCTGCCACGGTCGTTCGTCTCCAGAATAGGCCCAGCCAGAACGCGATCCCCATCATTGCGGGGATTCGCCAGAAGACCTCAAGCATCTTGATGACGTTTTCCATCGAGTATGCAAAGTAAAGGCCTCCCGCGACAATCAGCAGGGCGATGAACCGACCGATGCGGAGGTAATGCTGTTCAGGACGGTTAGGTACCAGTCTGCTGTAGATATTCCGGGTGAACAGGCCGGATGAGGCAATCATGAACGAGTCACAGGAACTCATTACCGATGCCAGCAGCGCCGCGAGGAATACTCCCAGCAGTCCCGGCATGATTTTGGGCAGGAACTCCCGTGCTGCGTGGCCATAAACCTCGTCCGGGTTGACATCAGAACCGGTGAAGTAAGCGACTGCGGCCAATCCGGTCAGGCACCAGGCGATCGTGCAGATTCGCTTGAGCAGGTTACCTCCCATCATGCCGCTCCGGCCATCCAATTCGGTACGTCCGGCCGCGCAGTTGCCGAGGATGTGCGGCTGGGTGACGATTCCCACCAGCGCATTGAACGCGATGATGATGATATAAAAGAAGCCGATCTCGCCGGGTGCGACCAGTGAGAACATGTTGTCCGCATTATTGATGGTGTTGCGGATTCCGTCGATCCCGCCGACGGCCGAGAGGATGAACGGCAGCAGCAGGAATGAAAAGATGATTGTCAGGACCCCTTGGATGAAGTCGGTGACGATTGCTGCGCTGAGCCCCCCCGCGATTCCATAGATCACGAACATGGCGGTCATGACTCCGATCGCGAGGTTTTGGGATATCATCCCGCCGGTGCTGGCTGTAATAACCGCCCCCGACCCCTTGAGCATAGTGCCGATGTTGAACATCAGGCTGAACATGCCGACGACGGCGAACAGGCCGGCCACGCTTTTGTCATACCGTGCTTCAAAGATGTCGGCTGTGGTAATGGCGCGAAACCGGCGCATCACGGGGGCGATCAGCCAATAGAAGGGCGTGGCAAAGAGATAGAGCCACTGATACCAGATGCCCGACAAGCCGCTGGTGAATGTCTTGGAGGCGACACCGACGGCCTGGTCGGAATGAGTTCCCGACCCGAAGGCATGCATCATCATCATCGATTTCCCAAAGCGGCGCGGCATGAAGAAGTCGCCGGTCGTACGGATCCGGCGGGCCATCCAGATTCCCAGTCCGGTGATTCCGACCAGGTAGACGGTCAGAACGACCTTGTCCGCGGTGGCCAAACCCATAGCTCAAATCTCCCTTGAAGGCTCAATCATGGATATCGAACGACTGTGAATCAACCGGATTCCCTCTCGAGAGCACAGTAGCAGCAGGGGTGAGATCATGGTCAACCCGATAGCCCTGTGGGATAATCCTCAAAGAAAACACCTGTTTCATTTCCGGCGATGCAGTTGGATATCCGTGCACCGTTGATGGGTGAATCATCGCAGTATTCGCTTCCTAAGGAGGACCAGATTGATTTCAATATGCGGGTTAACGTTGCTCTTCAGGGACAGGGGAGCGGGTAGGAACATATCCGGTGGGATATCGATTCTGTCTCCGCCTTCGACGGCACCAAAATCGAGGATATTATAAAAATCCTTTATTCCAGATTCCGGATGGAAGGGCGTGCTGAGGATCAGCAGGAACGTCATGGATAGGGTGGCAAGGTATTTAATTCTGATATGCATTAGATTACTGTCATGAGGAGCCATCGGTTATGACAGGTATAGACGAACATGTATCGTTCCGGATGGTGTCACGCAGGGGCGCCTGTCTTAAGATTTTGTGTGCGAACAAAATTATCTGGAATTCCCGCATGATCTGCGAGATCAAAATGGAATCCCAATTTTCATTTCGATTTTGATATCAGGCACGGATCTTTCATTGGTTACTATGACTTTGTGCCTTTGTATGAAAATCCGATCATTTCGACAACAATCACGACAACGGGCCGCATGATTCTATTTCACCTGGAATCGCCGTAGCGATAATAGAGGTAATCGATCATAAACCGCTGGTAATAGGGCCAGTTGCCCGCACCCCATCCCTTCTGTCCGACATGGGAACCCTGGAAAGACACCAGTGCAGGATAGGAAAACGCCGCAATCTTGCCGAACATGTCCTTCGAATCGAAGGGTTCGGAAAAAACCCACGGGTCCTTCTTGTCGGCCTTGAACCCCACGCGAAGGTTGTACTGGTTCGGGATCTGGATCAGCATATAGAGCGGCCGGGCGGTCATGATTGCCTGAGTCAGCTCGGGTCCGAACTCGGGCGTGATCCGGATGTTCGGATTGACAAAGCTACCACGTTTGGGATCGAAAGCACCCGAATTACTGTAGGCGATGGCTTTCCCTGGAATATTTGTGATGCAGGGCTGCCAAGGGTGGTAGGTTCCTTCGGTATCGTAGAGTCCAACATTCCACCAAAGGTTCCAGGGTCGTTCATTGCCGGGTGGGATAAAACAGAGCTCGATCTCGAACGGGGGTTTGCGATTCCCGATCACGTCCATTTTACCCGGCCCGATCGGGCAGAGTGCCCAGCCACCGTTCATGCCGTAGGGTGTCAGGGTCATGTATCCGGGATTGGAGTAGGTTTCACCGAACACATCGCCCTCGATGTAGTATTTCATGTCTGCGAGGAAACCGGGGATGTTGAAGTCATCGGAAAGATGCTCGACGTTTTGCGGCCCGGATCCATAGAAGTGCATGTAGTCCACGTAATACTCAAAGCGTTTGTCAGGCACCTGGACCTGGAAGGTGTTCTTGAGCCGGTTCAGGATCTCGATCTGTTCAGGTGAGATATCCTTCATGAGCTTGTGGTGTTCACGGAAACTGTCGATCCACATCGGGGCTTCGTTGACACTCAGTTTTTTTGCAAGCACGTCCGGGATCCAGCGATCGAGGGATATGATCGGCCCGATTTCCCAGACACCGGTGATCGGTCGCGGTGTGCTAAACTGTCTAAATTGCCATCCCGAGTCGTGGCCTGCCCCGACACCGAGTTCGATGGACTGGTTGCTGGAAAGTCCGATGGTAAAGCGGATGGAATACTCGGCGGGACCGCCGAACCGTTTCCAGGTTCCGGAGATTGAATTGGCAAACCCGACCCATGAGTAGTTGAAATCCCAGCGGCCGTTGACCGTCTCGGGGGCGAGATCACCCCGGCCGTAGATCATGTAGACCTCAGGTGAAAAGTCACGCTGATTCATGTCGGTATGCTTGACGGCCGGCAGGCCCTGGCGGTAGTTCTCCCCCTGATTTCCCAGGTGGACGACAAACAACTGCAGTTCCTCCGTATCGGGTGGCCGTTTGGAGCGGTCGGTCGGCCAAGTGGAGGGGTCGGAATAGGTGACGGCCAGGTTTACCCCGAAGGCCCAGTTGATCTGCTCATTGACGAGTCCCTTGACCCCGAGGTAGTTCTGGAGGATTCCCATGTGAAATTTCCAGGGCAGGGGGTAATCATCGATACGGATCGGTTCCCTGAGGATTCCCTTGATGTCCTGTCCGTTTCCGTTTTCACGGATCGTGAGGTAGCCGGGATTTTCGGTGGCGGTCATCTCGCGGATGTTGGAATCGGGGGTGAACATCCAGGGGTTGAGGTTGTCACCGTCAATAAAATGCTGATTGAGTTTGCGGATATCCCGGTCGTCCCGGGCATTTGTTTCGGCCTGCGACAGGATAAGGAGGAACAGGACTACCAAACTCAGGAGTTCGGTTCTTGAATGAAACCAGGGATTATACATTGGTCGGGCCTTTCTGGCCTTGATCCGGAAAGACGACTTTTTTTCTAGATGCATCAATGAATTGGGAACGGGGGTACCCCCCCTTATTTTAAAGATCATCTTTACAGTGTCATGACAAGCAAAATTCTGCGTGAAACGAACCGAAGTATCAACCCGGAAATCATGTTCGTCGAAAAATCATCCGTGGTTAAAATCATTGCGGACTGACTGGAAGTACATCAATACATAATCCCATGCATGCCAGGCAGGAAAGCCCGGCCTAGATTTTCGGGGTTGCGCTGATCTCGGCGGTCGGGTCTTTCATTTTCGGGTTCGAGTATGGTGATCATATCCGGTGTCATCTTGTTCCTGGAGGAGGGATGCGGGCTGTCCGGCCAGACGGTGGCCCACGCCTTTGCGACGACCCGGGAGAACTTCATCAAGCTCCACGACATTTCGCTGGCAGTTTCTTGATATTCACCGGGATCTCCATGCTGGCCTTCCTTTTCAATTTCAAGATGGTTTCAGAAACCAAGAAAAAAACACTTGGTAAAATCTCAGCCTTTTGGACTTAAGAGTGCAGGAGGACGGGCACCCGAACCTGAATCATGATTGTTCAGGTCCTGATATGTGTTGATGTCATTCTCATAACGCAAAGCGAGGTCATCCATGTCACCCTTGAGAAAATAGATGCGTTGGTGGGTCAGGCGCGAACCGCCGGCTGGAATCGAAGAATCCGGATTACAGTGCAGGCAGGAATATTCACGGTTATTGAACAACCGGTTTGGCGGGCCCGTCAACACCACTGGGCAGACCAGCCATTCCCCGTCTCGTGAACGGGTTGAGATAAAAGGGCCATTGACAACAGTGGGGTCTCTCCCTGAGGGATCGCTTGAAGGTAGCATGTGGTTTTGGCAGTAGATGCGGTCGTTGACGTGATGCCAGATTTCCTCCATCGACTTCAAGCCACGATCGGTCGAGATCAAGGTGCGTACACCGTCGTGGTCGCGGAAGTTGGGCGCACCTGCGAGACTCAGGCACATTTCCTGGGATGTCGAGACCGTGTTCGGTCCGTTGTTTCGGCAGTCGAAGATGATATCGATGCTGTCAAGCCCGGTCTCGACCCGGAGACGGGCGTGCATTTCCCAATCCTCCTTTTGCGTCGTATATTCGACATGCGTGAAATCAGGGCTGAAATTGAACGTCTGGACTGGGGAATTCCACTGCCAGTAACACTCAAGCATGACGCCGAATCGGTCATCGGGAAAATATGGTACACGAACCTCAACCATCCACAGTGTCATCTCTCCGCGTATTTCTTCGGGGGTGAAATCGTCGGGCCATCGTCTTGGATCGCCGGGAGGCGCATCGCGGATTGATTCAACCGAGCGGGTGGGCAGAATACGGATATTTTCCTTGAGATATATTCCCGGATCGGGAGGCTGCGGCCGATGAGATTCCCGTGATAAGGGCCACGGGGCGCGACGTTGATATGGATCCGTATCGGTTTGGGCCATTGACTTGTTCGGAAAGTCATCCGGCAGGTCCATCGCGCAACGGAATCCGGAGTAGGGCTGGTTGAATAATTTCGAGGCGAGCATCGACCCGTTGCCACCGGGATGGCCGATGTGCAGTGCACTGACAAACTGCCAGGGCCGGGAAAAAATGAAACCTCCGCCCTTGGTGATGATACAGTATTCAAAACCTTCTGCGCGTGCCCCGTCCACGTATTCAGGCACATTTCCGGCCATGTCCATCACGCCATAGATACTGCGGTCTAGACCGAACGAACCCACGGGTGAGGTTTCAGGATTCATGGGCCGGCCTTGCAAGTCATCCATCCTGCAGGCGTGCGGGTGCCAGGTGTTGCCCCACGGCCACAAACGTCCATCCGTTCCTCGTGCGGCCTTCTCCCATTCGGCCTCCGTGGGCAGGCGTTTTCCGGCCCAGTTTGCATAGGCGCCGGCGTCTGCATGATCAATTCCGACGACGGGATGATCGGCCCGTTCTTCGGGGTATTCCGCGATGATCCAGTTCAGGGGTAGACGATACCCGGTCGCCTCAGTGAATTCGCGGTACTGTTGGTTGGTGACCTCGAACCGGTCGATCAGGAACGCAGGCAGTTCGATTTCTCGAGAGGGGATGTTTGCACACAGGTCCGGGTTGATCTGGTAGGTCTCAGAGAGTTTCTGTATTTGATCACTTGTCAGTCCGGACAGGAATATGCCCGCAGGAACGAGAACCATGTCTTTGTGTAATGGTGTGTTATGAAATGTACCAGCCGTGAATCCATTCATGGAAATGGCAATAAGGCAGAACACCATGGATCGGATGAATATGTTTTCCATTCACGCCTGTTACACGAGAATACTGAAATAATCAACATTATCCTGTATCCAAATAAATCGGGATACGGCCTTGTTCCCTTGCTGTGAAGGGATTGCGGGTTGATGTCCAGAATTCTGCGGGCATTCCGGCATGTCATATATCATGTCGGTTCGTTTGCCAGAATCCTGATATCAATTTTGGATAGGGTATATGATGAAGTGACGTCAGCCCTGTTCTTGGAAGTTCCAATCACAGTCACAAAGCAATGAAAATATGTGCAAATCTGTTCCTTATGGGTTACAAGGATCATCAAGCTCAAGAAGGTATCGGAGGCGAAGCATGCAGCATGCGAAGACAGGGTTACTATTCATTCTTGTTCTGGCTTCATTCATGCCCTTTCATGTGATGTCGAGGCCACCCTTGCCTGCGACCGATGGAATGGTTCTGGTCCCGGCGGGAAAATATACGATGGGCACCTCGAAAAAACAGCAGCTGAAATTTTCGGAACAGTATCGCATTCATCCCGATATCTTTGAGATTCGGCCGCGCCGCGAAGTAATTGTTGCCGCCTTCTATATTGACGAGCATGAAGTCACGATAGGGGAATATCGGGATTTTATGGAGGCAACCGGTCATCGTGTGCCGATCATCTGGCTGGAACACGGGTTGCCCCGGGGAATGGATGAGCACGCCGTTACCGGGGTGGATTACGAGGATGCGGAGACCTATGCGCAATGGGCCGGAAAACGCCTGCCCACTGATGTTGAATGGGAGAAGGCTGCACGAGGTGCCGACGGCAGAATCTTTCCATGGGGCAATCACTGGGAACCCGGGGCATGTAATGCTGATAGCGGGGGAACGGATGCGATGATCACACATCCGGCGGTGGTCGGTTCGCATCCGCGTGATCGAAGTGTCTATGGTGTTTATGATATGGCCGGGAACGTGATGGAATGGGTGGGGTATGCAACCCCCCCGGGTCTGGTACGTGGTGGTAGTTTTGCGCAGGCCGCACCTTGGCAGTTCAGTTGTTCTGCACGCGTGATCCACCCCACCAACCACGGAGGACTGGGATACATCGGATTCCGATGTGCAATGGACGCCGGTCGGGTCACCCGGACTACCTCGCGCCTGCCGACCAGACCCGGGATCAAAAAAACTCCCGATCCGGGTTCAGTCTCAAACAAGGTCCGCAGACCCGATGCAACGTTGATCGGTTCAGAGTCGATCCGGATCTTTCCTGTATACGAACTGGACCCGGACAGGAAAAGTTACCAGAATGCAATGTTCCATTATATTGGAGATCTGCGTGAGGAGAAACTGACTACAGAGGAAATGGTACCCTGGCGATTCGAGGCACAGATCCCCTACATGCCAGATGACCGTTTCGCATTTTTCTTTGAGGGACAGTATGAGCGTCCAATGGAGGGGTTATGGTTCAGCGATGATTTTACGGAGGCGAAAGTCCGGACTGATTCCACAGGCATTGAGTCCCGGGTCTCCATCAGGTGCGGCAGGGATTTCATCGATATCGAGCTCAGTGCGATCAATCATACCGACAGCGATTACCACACGACCATGGAGATTTGCTTTCAACCCTTGTGGGCGCCCAATTTTCGGGACCACGATGGTTTGCGCACATACATGCTGACCGATGAGGGCTTCAGGAGTACAAGCCAGATCGAGCACCGGGTGATGGAGCGGTTTTGGTGCCAACAGTACCTTGTCGAGAAGCCTCTAGGCGGGGGCTATGAGGGTACGCCCGGATTAAATGGGTCGATGGTTGCAGTCGTATCACGCGATCACCGGTGGGCGATCTCGCCGGCAGCCATTTCCAGTCGGCCTTACAGACTATTCAACAACTGGGAATATTCATGTATCCATAGCAATCCGATTTCGGGTGTTAAAGGTGGAGAGAGCAGACAGTCGAGACAGAGGATATATTTCCATCATGGTGATTTGAAGTCGCTGGCGGAACGTTATGCCGGTGATGCGGAGTTTGACGTGAAATATCTCCAACATGCCGAACACCCATGACTCAAACTGCAACCCCGGTTGCAATGAAAAGGCAAAAAAACAGGTTACGGGTTTGCGTAGTTACGGCTTTGGTTGGGGCGGCATCGGAATGGGAGTATAGACCGGATTGACCACGTGCGGTGGCACGGGTGGAACCACGGCCTCGAGGGTGGGTTTGCCATAGGTCTTGCCCTTCATTCTCTGCTTCCCGATCACGACTGCCGTTAGGAGGAGTGCTATGACCAAGATTATTTTCCCTTTATTACCCATCTTTTGGGTTCTCCCTCAACAGTGAATTTTTCCAAACATGCCGGTGATTGCCTGAGTTTAATTTCGGTTATTCCGCTGAAATTGGCAAGCGTTTAATGTTGCGAAACCGACTCCATATCCACGAGGACAACATGCATATTGGGCATGGGTGGAAATGTCTGAATGGAAGTGATGCTGGAAATGGTTCCAGTGAAAGTAACGGTCAGGCCTGGTCTGAGCATGCCCGATTCACGCGGTTTTAGGTTGAATTCCACGTTTGGGGTGCGGTGATTATCCATCGCAACATGGACGGTTCCGTCCATGTTGATTTCGATGAGTCTTCCGGTCCATAACACCTTGGTTCCCCTGAGGCTGTTTGAATATTGTTCAAGTCTTTTGGTGGTGTACATGTTGGGTGTTTGGTCGTAAATATCGGTGTAGGTTAGGCCAGATATCTGCGTATCTGGACTGTCGGATCGTGCAACGTGTTGCGTTGGAGATCCGCATGCTAGGAGAATTAGTGAACAAAGCAGGGGTTCAGCCAGCTTATATCCAAGGGCTTTCCGGATGGGCAAAATAGTTTTGGGTCGGGCGGCGCGAATCACGTTGTTTATTTCACGAGAAAACGGACTGTCTTGTCGGAAGTGTAGAATATGTTTCCGCCATGGCCGTGACCGATAAGGGTTTCTAGTTCCATGTCGCCACCCAGTTTGCGGTAACGTTGGAGGAGCTCAATGGAGTTTTCCCTGATCGGTATTCCCGCATCGCTGTTACCGTGGACATGTAGGATCCTGACCCCAGCATCGGCGAGGGGCTTGAGGTTTTCAATCGGATTGAATTCCTTCAGGCGTTTATGCAGTTCTTCGGGTGTCATCATGAACCCCAGACGTGTGTGTGTGATTCGCCCGGTTCCACAGACCTTGTCCAGTCCAGGCCAGCTCCGCATGTCGGTTGCGGGAAAGATTCCCATGATTCTGTCCACCGCATGAGGATGGCGCCAAGCCCAGGCATAGGCCGTGAGACCTCCGCTGCTTTGGGCCAGAAATCTCGTGCGAGGATTCATTTTATGTTTGCGGACCAGAGTCCGGTAGAACTCCTGATAAACATCAACCCCCTGTTGGCTTCCACAGGTGATGGCCACGTCGATTCCGGCAACATGAAATCCCCGTGCAAGAAATTCCTCGACATAATAACGATGCATAACAACGCTTTGGCCCTTTTCATCGGGCCGCATCATGGCAGTGCCCACCTCGCCCTTCGGGCGGCTTTCGACGGCAAGCCACGATGGGACAATCCAGATCCACCTCCGTTCCGTATCGACCGGGCCGTTGGGCCGAATGAGGAACCCCTTCCAGTCGTCAATGAGGATATTCATGAGTTTCCCGTTCCGATACGTCAGGTCGTGTTGACTGAGGTCGGAGAGCCCACCGTAATGTCTGATCACGTCAACATCAGTCATCTGGCGTGGGCCTAAGTCTGCATCTGTTATCCTGCCGGGAATCCATGATCCACATGCGGTTATAAGCGGGATTATCAGCAGGGTGGTGATGCCATGCCGGAAAAAAAATGAGGTTGGGATGTTTTTTCTGTGACGGGGTATCATGTTCGACTTATGCTTTCCGAGGTCGTTTGTTGTGATGTGTGATACAGATTGTCATGGAATCATGGGGAGCATGTCTCATGGCTTCTATCTTTATGCCGATTGCGTCCTGTAGTGTCAACAGACCGGTTACATGCGGGGTTTGAAGCCGCATTCATCATGATTCCTGTTGCGAGGGGAATTGTGAACGGGATACTCTCGCGAGTTCAAGAGTGGGTGTCTGTCAGGAGTGGAATATGAGATCGACTCATGGAGTGATGATTCTAACATTATTTGTGCTTCTAGGGGAGGAATCCCCGTGCCGTGCCCAGCAAGATATTGACGTGCCACCGAGGCATGGTTCAATGGATGATGACGGTTCAGGGACTACAAAACTGCCTTCCAAATTGGTGGCCCCTCCAATGAATGAACAGGTCAGGGAATATCTTGGGCGCGTCATCTACACCCGTGAGGAAGTCCAGAGGTGGATCAAGGGGGATTATTACCTTGATATCCATGACCCGTTGATGGGCTGGATACACCACGAGGACCGTATCCCGGCCGGCATGGACGGGTCTTTTGCGGTCAACACCTATGGCCCAAGTGGCGCCCGTCACATGATCCAGCATGCCGACAAATCATGTCGTATTAATACCTACGGAAACAGTTTTACCCATTGTGACCAGGTCAATGATGGGGAAACCTGGCAGGAATACTTGGCTGCTCATCTGGGTGAACCGGTCAGGAACTGGGGCCTGAGCGGACACTCGGTTTACCAGATGTATGTGCGCATGAAGCACGAAGAGAAACGACATCCCTCAAAATACATGATTGTGAACATCTATAGTGACGACCATTACCGAAGCGTCTATGGATGGCCTGGGATTGCAGTCGGCACGCATCCGGACGAGATCCTGATCGGGGCACACCGGCGTCCGCCGATGCCATGGGTCGAGGTCAATCCCTCGACGGGAAAATTCATCGAGCATGTCAACTTATGCTCCGATCCGGAAGACCTGTATCGTATGTGTAACCTTGACTTTGTCGTGGAACATTTCGGCCGGGGACTGGTTCTGAGTGCGTATATCGGCCGGCGTAACCTGAGACGTGGACTTCCTGAATACAGTTATGATGACATCAGGAGACTGGGACAAGAACACGGGCTTGACTTGAAGGTCGATTCTGCGGAAAGTCTCCGATCTTCCATCGACCGGATCTACAAGGTTGCGGCGATCTATGCCAGCAAGCGGGTTGTCGGGATGATGGAGACGTTTGCTGCTGACTACGCCCGGAAAATTCTTTATGTCCTTTCCTATACCTCTCAGGATTTGATGCTGTCGCTGGATTGTAACGAGCGGGTTGATCATGAATTTGTTGATTTCCTGGAGTCTGAGGGACTGCCGTATGTCGACTTGCTCGAGGCGCACCGCGAGGAGTTCGGCCAGTTTGAGATGACGGTTGAAGAGTATGCCGATCGATATTATATCGGGCATTACAGGCCGATTGGGAACCACTTCACGGCCTTTGCGATTAAGGATAGGCTGGTCGAGATGCTTGAGTCGAAACCACCGTCCTACAACCTTGATTTAGAATGAATCCTATTTTGTAATCATGATCAGGCCGAAGCAATGATAGAATCCTTCCGGCAATCTATTCGATCTTGTGTCGCCTGATGGATGGGCCTCTCAGACCTTTCGATTCATTGGCAGGCCTAATCCACCCTCAAATATTCTGGCTGCGTCAGCGATTCTCTGTGGTGGATATGTTGTTTCTCCAATTGCGATAAAGATCACGGCAATGCCTTACAGGAGTAGATCCCTAACTTCTCGAATCATCTCATGCATCAGCTTCTGTTTGAGGCGATGTTGTTGAAGCCGGGTCATTTCTTGGCTTATGGGTTTCGGGGCACTGGGGGAAAGAATCGATTCCTCTTCCAAGATACGACTGATGGTCTCATCCAGTCGTCGGATCATCGGCGCCAGCTCGGCGGATTTCAAGGCCGACCGGTAAGACTCGATCTCCTCGTCGACAATCTTCCAGGCATGTTGTGCCGCTCCCGCACGTTGTCGCCGGTGACAGTCGATAATCCCCTGCATTTCCTCAAGATTAAACAACTCGACATGGTCTATCGAGTTTAATCTTTTGTCGAGGATGTGGGGGACCCCCACGTCCACCATGCAGACCTTGGTATTGCGATGCCGGTTCCTGCAGGCTTTCTGGTAAATTGATTCAGATAACACCAGCTCGGGTGCATAGGCTGCCCCGAGAATGAAATCTGCATCGGCAAGCAGGGCAGGCAATTCATCCAGTGACCGGGCCTCCGCACCCGCTTCACTTGCCGTCATCTCAGCATTTCGAAGCGACCGGTTTACGATGCAAAACCGCGATGGTTCACGCTCGGCGATAGCTCGCGCGGCCAGCCTGCCGACCTTGCCCGACCCGATCACAAGGCAATGGCGCCCTTTCAATCCCCCGAGCACCATCTCGCCTTTCAACACGGCGGCCTTGCCGACCTCGAGAGTCCCAAGGTTCAGTTCAGTTTCACTCCGAATGCGTTTGCTGCAGTGGTTGGCGGATGCATAAAGACGATGCATTTCCGGACCGATGGCCCCCCCCGCCAAACCATTCTCAAAAGCCTTCTTCAGTTGCCCCTTGATTTGGTTTTCGCCAAGCAGCAGCGAATCCAGACCCGCAGTGACTGCGAACAGGTGACGGGCTGCCTCGATCCCGCTGTATTCGTAGATGGGTGGCGGCATGTTCGCATCGAAAATCCCCGGATGGATATTCACGAATATCTCACGAAGCTGTATGCCAAACCCTGGGTCATTGCTGAATGCGACCAGTTCGGTTCGGTTGCAGGTTGAAATGATCATGAATTGGCAGTCATTGTGATCTGTACGCACATGCTGTATTAGATCCTGTGCCTGTCCACTGTTCAGCGCGAAGCGTTCACGCATGGCAAGAGGGGCGCTGATATGGTTCATTCCACAGAGCCAGGCGAGCGGAAGATGACGTGATATGTTCAAGTCATGGAACGTCTCGTCCCGAATCCTTTGCTGAAGCTGTTCGGTTGTTGACAGGTTCATATCTGGTCCTGAAAGCCTCCAGCGATTTGGTTTCGGCATAATTTTTCGGCGAGCAGCCGTGAATTTTCAATGCAGTCGGCAACTGATGTGCCTTTTCTCCAATTACCGGAAAGGTTCAGGCCCGGGTGCCTTGCCTCAGCCATGGAAAACTGTTCCAGTCGGTCACGATGACGCATGTCATACTGGGGGATCCCGTGTTCCCAGCGCCGGATTATTCGGCATTGCTCTTTCCCATTCCATCCGAGCACACGGGCGAGATCCCTTTTGACAGCGCCTATCAACTGACCGTCATCCAGATCCATCACGGCGGGGTCCAGCTCGCCTCCCGCAAAAACAGTCAGCGCACAAGCATCATCCGGCGCACGCCCGGCAAAGAAGTTCGATGCGATGACTGCTCCCAGGATTCTCAGGCCCTGATCACGGACACAGAGGAATCCGAATCCATCGGGCAGGTGTTCAATGTCTCTTTTTCGGACACCCAGCGAAACGATCGCGAGGCGGTTGTAGGGCATGTTTCTCAGTGCTGCGGATAGACCTGGATCGAAGCCACTGACCCATCTAGCCGTGGCCATTGCATCGGCAGCCAAGACAACCCGTTCCGCCGTCCAGATAGTTCTCCCGTCCGAAGCGGTGACATCAACTTCGAAACCGCCATCCTTGAGCGGCCGAATTTGGTTGACAGTTGTTGATGCATGAAATCGTTGGCCGAGTTTTTCGGCGAGCCTTTGGGGAAGCACCTCGGTTCCTTCACGGAATGAAATCATCTGTGAGGTTCCCCCCTCCGGATTCCTGCGCTTCTGTTTCATGGTCCGTATCATACCGCGGATCAAGCTGCCGTGATCGTTCTCCAATGTCTTGAGGGTGGGGAGGGCATATTCAACGGAAAGCTGTTCCGGGTTGCCCGCCCAGATGCCTGAAATCATGGGTGTGATTAGATTGTTCAGCCATGCTTCACCGAGTCTACGACGAACAAACTGGGCAACGGATTCAGGTTCCCCAGACGGCTTGACAAACGGTTCCCTGACCATGCCCAGCTTTGCAGATCTTGGGAGCAGCTTGCTATTCAGGAGGGCCAAGGGGCCTGTGGGCACCTTGTGTAGTCGGCCCCGGTACCATATATGGCGTGCTAGCGTATGAACGGGAACTCGCAGGCACGATTGCCCGAGTCCGATAATACCGACCAGTTCATCCAGTGCCGGGTATCTATTCAGGATGGTACTGGGTCCGGTTTCAAACATGAAATCCCCATGCCTTTCAGTATGTATTACGCCGCCGGGACGAGCTTTCTTCTCAAGGACATGGACGTCTACCTGCTGTTTCCTGAGCCATAGTGCAGTTGTTAGGCCGCTGATCCCCCCTCCACAGACCAGAACATCAACTCGGCCATTGGATTTAACATCACTATCCTGCCTCCGTGTTGTTGTGGGCTTGGCGTCAATCATTTCAGAGCGTCCTGGAGAACATCGGATTTCCCGGCTGCTGCCGGGCCAGGTAAGTGTCAAATACCATTGCGATATTGCGGACGAATATGCGTCCTAGGAAGCTCAGCTCCATGGTGCTCTCGGTGACCTGTAAAAGTTCATCCTCGACCAGGGGTTCAAGGCGTTGAATTTCTGTCGAAAAATATTCTTTGAATTCAATGCCATGACGTTTTTCAAGTGTCCTGATGTCAATCCGGTCGCGGCACATCAGCGCAGTGATCAAGTCGGCGCGTAAAAGGTCATCTGGACTCAATACATGGCCTCTCATGACCGGGAGTTCCCCCCTTTTGACCGCTTCACGGTATTTCGGAAGTTTCTTGGTATTCTGTGCATACATGGAGCCGTGAAAGCTGATTGCCGAGACGCCCATGCCGATCAGGTCCGTTCCTGAACGTGTTGTAAAACCCATGAAATTTCGCTGCATTGTTCCATCGTCACAGGCTACTGCCAGCTCATCATCTGGGAGCGCAAAGTGGTCCATGCCGATATAGCGGTAGCCGGACTCGACGAGGAGATCGTGTGCCCTCAGGAATATTCTGAATTTTTCCGGACCGGGGGGAAGTGATTCCTCAGGGATGGATCGCTGGTGGGCAAGCATACGTGGCAGGAATGCAAAATTGTAGAGCGCGATCCGGTCGGGGCGCAGATCAAGGATTTGTCCCACGGTTTTGGTGAATGTTTCCACGGTTTGATAAGGCAACCCGTATATCAGGTCACAATTAATACCTCGGAAACCTAGGCTCCGGGCGAGCTCGATCATCTCCGCGGTACGTTCATAACTCTGGATGCGGTTTATGGCTTCCTGGGTTTTGGAGTTGAAATCCTGGACACCCATTGATAGTCGGTTGAACCCCAATTCCGCGAGGGCATGGAGGTGCTCATCCCGTGTCCAGTTGACGTGGATTTCAATGGATTGTTCCAAGTTCGGTTCAAGCCGAAACTGTGTTTGTGTCTTCTCGTGCAGGCGTACAAGCTGGTCAGGTTCAAGGTAGGTCGGGGTCCCGCCACCCCAGTGGTGCTGCACAACGTCTCGATCCCTTCCAATGACCCCGGAGAATAGCTCCAGTTCGCGCATGAGATCCTGAAGGTAGGGTTCACTGACCTGTTCGCGGCGTGGTGTGATTATCACATTGCATCCACAGAATGTGCAGTGTGTCTCACAGAATGGCAAATGCATATAAAGGGAAAGTGGCACGTTACGGCGATCCTTGCAATGGGTGGCCAGGTCCGTTTGGACATCCATGGCGTTTATTGAATCACTCCAAGAGGGCGCAGTTGGATAGGAGGTGTACCGTGGACCCGACAGGTTATACCGTTCAAGGGTGGCCGGTTCGAGATCAGCAAGGCGGTGTGTTGTGTTAGCAAGTGCCATAATATTTAACCGCTTCCATCAATCTAATGGCGGAGTCCACCCGCGTGCCCGGCAGGACCCCGTGACCCAAGTTGAAGATGTGTCCCGGCCCGGCGGGAAAATTCTTGAAAAGTTCCCGAACGGCTGCTTCTGCGTTTTCAGGTTCGGAAAGCAGGACCATGGGGTCGATGTTGCCCTGCAGTGTGATCGAATCCCCGACGATTGATCGTGCGTATGCCAGGTCGATCCGCCAGTCGATGCTGATGGCATTCGGATTCAGCGCAGCCATCTGCTTGAGGTAGGGCGCACAGCCGTTGAGATAGAGGATGACTGGTACACCCAGGGGACGGACCTGATCGAGAATTTTCTGAATGTAGGGGGCTGAGAATTCCTGCCATTCCACCGTGCTCAGAATGGAACCCCACGTGTCGAAAATTTGGACCGCATCGACTCCGGAGCGAATCTGGATTTCCAGGTAATCCGCGGCAGAACGTGTGATGCGTTCCAGTATGGAATGTAGGTACTCGGGGTTGCTGAAACGCAGTGAACCGATACGTTTGAACTGTTTTTGGACTCTGCCCTCGATCCAGTAGGTTGCCAGTGTCCACGGGGCGCCAATGAATCCAAGGATGGGGATGTCTTGGCCCACCCGCTCGCGTACGATGCGGATGGTGCTGGTGACAGGTTCATCCGGTGTGACCTTGTGATCGGGAATTAGCCGGAAATCAACCAGGGTCTCAGGCGGACGTTCGACAACAGGGCCTTGGTTGTCAAACCTTACTTTTGCGCCGGCATGCTCGAGCGGAAGCATGATGTCATTAAAAATAATGACTGCATCCGATCCGATCGCTTCCAGCGGCTGGATGGATACCCGGGCTGCAGCATCGGGTGTCTTACAGAGTTGCAGAAAATCGTATTTTTCCCGGATCTCCCGATACTGGGGCAGATAACGGCCTGCCTGACGCATTAGCCAGGTCGGTACACGGTCCACCTGTTCACTATGCAGGGCGGCAATGAGCCGTTGTCGCGGTGTCATGTGTATTGGCGAAGCCACTGAATTATCTTTACCCGGTTTTACTGTTCCCGACATGTCATGGACCCCTTCCGGATGAATCGCCCGAACCACATTCAAGGAGGACCGGTTATGGAGCACAAGGACCCCACATCTGAAGCCTGATGCGAAAAATTTCAGATGATGATGGGGTCAAGCCTGTGCTGATGCAAGAATCCCCTGCCGACATTGCCAGGCAGGAAAGCGGTCACGAAAATATCCGTGCCCTTTTGGGGACGTGACATTTCCGACCGATGAGTTAACCGAGAGGGGGGGGAGGCATGTCAAATAGACGGTGACAGGAGAATAGCGGCCTAGGTGGCGCCTGTGCGGAATGGTTAAGGATTCGGTTGAGTTGTGAACGTAAGGACTGACTCTCACGATGGTCACGGCGATACCCTGAGGCTCCGAGCATGAGGAAAGTGGCTGCCGTCAGCAAAACCGGAGCGATCAGGATCAACTGGATTACGACGGAAGTGTTGGCCGGTCCTGCGACGGCCTGCGAGGGCTGGGGTGCCTGGATGGCAACGTGGCCGAACATCAGGATCATCGTGAAAATCAACGCCCGTTTGGGCTGTGAATCAAATAAGGTGGCGAGTTTCCAAGCCTTGCGGGAGGCATACCAGATTGCAAACATACAGAGCACGACCATCAGAGCATCGGCGATTGTTTCGACATTGCCGTTGATGAATCGGCGC
>CAYYNQ010000104.1:0-43795 GCA_964473105.1 uncultured Candidatus Sumerlaeota bacterium
CCAAAGGCTACTTGGCCGGCCGTTATTATGCCATTGCGTTGGCTTATTTTGATGGTATTGAGCCGTTCTTTGCCACGATCGCCGTACCCGCATCCCCTCCAGAGGGTGGGGAGTTTTCCATGAACGGCTCGCTTGGCTTTGCCGTCAAGGGCCTGGGTGCGTGGATGGGAAAGGTGGACCACGGGCAACCAGTTACGTTCCGCCGGTTGAACACCCTTCATGCATCAAAACCCGGACGCCTGCGCCTGACCATGTCACTTGAACACGCAGGAGGACTAGATGTGATTCTGGAAGAGACGTTGGGTGCATATGATCTCATCAAAATGGACAGTCAGGCCAAATATCTGGCGATTGCCGCGGGGGACCTAGATGTCTACCTGCGCCGATGCCGCAAGGATGGCAGTCCGGACCTGACATGGGACCATCTTCCGGGAGCCATGATCGCGCGGGAAGCCGGTTGTCACGTGAGCCATTTCACTGGAAAGGGAATTCAATTCAAGGTGGATAGCGCTGTCCATTTCGAGGGCGGGATCGCCTGTTGCCGACCCGATGTGGATATCCAACTCGACAACCTTGTTGCAAACGCCTTTTCCTGACCCATCCAACTTATCATCACTGACGGGAGGATAATTCTTCACTCAGTGAACACGCCTATAATACCCGCCTAGGTTCATGATTGATTCATAAATACTCGTCAGAAATGGGTTCGGAACCTCCTCCGAACAACCTCAAGAGGGATGACCTCTCCCAACCCTATGGCAAAAGCACACAAAATGCACAAATACCCGGATCTCACCGGTCCGATGGAAGGATAAGTTATCATATGTGGTTTCGTGTAATTTCCTCGTTCCAATCCCGAGAATAAAATGGAAATACCTTGCCGAATATTTCCTGGACAACCTGACAACATACCCAATCAATGGAAAATACAATCATACAACCCAAAATTAATTTCAGATTAATATTTAGGGATCAGGGACGATCAAATCACATAATTATCCGGACGGTAAAGACGCTTGTACTGCCTCATCCACTGAACTGTCTTGATCAATCCTTCCTCAAGGGAGACTCCCGGCTTCCAGTCCAGCAACTCCCGTGCCAGCGATGCGTCCGAACACAACCGATCCACTTCACTTCGTGCTGGACGAACGCGTTCAGGGTCGTCCTCAATCCGTGGATCAATACCGATGAGATCCGCGATTTTTCTCGCCAGGTCACCAATGCTGATGTCTTCTCCCGACCCGAGGTGGATCGCCCTCCCAACCGCTTTCTCAGTCGAACCTGCAAGCAAAAATCCATCCACGATATTGCTTACAAAATTCATATCCCGCATCGGCCTAAGGCTGCCCAGACGGATCGAATCCCCCTGCCCAAGACACTGCGCGATGATTGCCGGGATGATTGCCCGCGCCGACTGACGTGGCCCGTAAGTGTTGAATGGACGCACTGTCACGACCGGGACCCCGAAGGAACAGTAAAATGACTCTGCCAACTTGTCTGCGCCGATCTTGCTCGCCGAGTACGGCGACTGCCCCTGCAGCGGGTGATTCTCCGTAATGGGAACCTTGAGCGCTGAGCCATAGACTTCGCTTGTCGATGTATGAATGATCCTTGGTGTCTTCAGATCACGTGCCGCTTGCAAAATATTCAGCGTGCCCTCCACATTTGTCCGCACATAGGATGCGGGCGCGATATAAGAGTGGGGAATTGCAATCAACGCCGCCAGATGGAATACCGTGTCGATTTCATCCATCGCCTGACGCACAAACTCACTGTCCGTGATATCACCAGCCATAATATCCATCGATTCTGATTTGTCGGAATCATCTAGCCATCCACGAAGACCCAGTGCATTGTAATGCACCATTGCGCGCACCCGTGCGCCCAAACAAACAAGTTGTTCAGCAAGATGGCTACCGATAAAGCCACCCGCTCCCGTTACAAGAACGGGCCTATCATTCCAGTGTCCCCTACAAGTCATAGTTCATCTGCTCCCGCGCCTCGTAATCTTCCACAACGGCATTGATATCCTCGATTCGGCCGATATCGACCCAGTATTCACTGATCTGGTAACTTGCCACCGGTAACCCTGCCTCGATCAGGTTTCGAATTAGCTGGTCGATCCCGAAATATGTGGCATCGGGAATATATTCAAATATCGCGGGCTTCAGGACATAGATGCCGGCTACGATCAGAAATTTCATGTCGGGTTTTTCTGAAATGGCCGTGATGTGATCATCCTTGACGAGGACGTTCCCGAAATCGAACGGACGAATGATTTCCTTGGTCGCAACCGTCAGCAGCGAGTCGTTTTCGAGACCAGACTTGAAAAATTCTCCGAGGTCAGCCTCGGTCAGGATGTCCCCATTCATCAAAAGGAAAGGATCGGTTAGGCGGTCACGGATCAATGTCAGAGGGCCGCATGTCCCAAGCCTCTTTGCCTCACGGCTGAAACTGAGCCGCACGTCATACTGCGAACCATCGCCAAGGTAGGTTTCAATCAGTTCCGATTTATAGTTGGTGGCAATCGTGATATCGGTGAATCCATATTTTGCAAGATTGGCTATCTGGATTTCCAGCACCGTTTTCTCCCCCGAGATGGGTATCAAGGGCTTGGGCAGGACATTTGTGAAAGGCCGCAGGCGTTCACCCAGCCCACCAGCCAAAATGACGGATTTCAAGTTATTAGGTCCCCTGTGTCATCAGGATGAAAAATTGCCCGACGATCTCCCCACGGGCACGGACATACTATAATTTAAAAGAAGGCTGAATGTTGAGTTTTTTCGAGGGATATATGCCGACAGGCACATGTCCTATCTGACCGCTTCGCATTGGCCAAAGATCTGGACCTCAGAATATGAAACGGGCTCAAACACTGTCTTCACAGGCATGGATCCGGTTCATACCACCATATGCCGGGGTTGATCATCATCCCTGCTTGTGAGACAGTTTGCTCCTAAGGTAGAGCATCCATCCCGGTCCATCTGCTGGTGAAATGTCTGGCATATCCACTATACCAAACCCATGGCTTGAAGAATTGGCGGTCGCAAAAACCGCTGCAATATTGGCCGGGGAATATCTTGCAGGGCTGTCTTCGAAGGACAAAACCGTGCTCAGTTCCATCGGGCGTGACATCAAGCTCCAAGCTGATCAAGATGCGGAAAGAATTATCTTGAATCACCTAAATGAACACAGTCGATATCCGGTTCTTGCCGAGGAAAGTGGTGAGACTGGGGCACCTGGTAAACCGGGTCATGAATGCTTCTGGGCTGTCGATCCACTCGATGGAACACTCAACTTCAAACGAAATATTCCTGTCTGTGCAGTTTCACTTGCGCTCGTCCAGGAAAAAACACCCGTGCTGGGCGTCATAAACGACTTCAACCGGAAAAAGATCTACTATGGTTCACTGGATCACGGTGCCTTCTGCAATGATGAACCGATCCACGTCAATCCGCCGGGCGAGATCGGCCAAGCCGTGATCGCTACCGGCTTCCCGGTCCGTTTGCAGATGGATGATGCAGCCGGCTTGAAATTCCTGAAAACCATCCGCCAATTCAAAAAACAGCGCATGATCGGGTCGGCAGCCCTCTCCCTGGCCTGGGTTGCTGCCGGACATGTCGACTGTTATATGGAAAACAATATCATGTTATGGGACGTCGCTGCGGGAATTGCGATCGTGCTTGCAGCAGGCGGGGTCCTGCGTATGCAGCCGATGGATGATCCGAAGTGGTCGAATCATATCTGCTGTGCCGCACACCAGGGACTACTCGACCAGATACCGTAACAAGGGGTTTTAAAACAATAAAACGTTCGACACCGAGGCCTTGATCCTGACAAAAATCCTGCACTCGTCCTGAGAATCCCCATGCCCGTTCAGGGCATATCGTCCGGCCAAATGATTTCCCGGTAATAAACCCCGCCGTTGCCACCATCCCGGGCCTGATCAACCCAGATCACAGCACTCCAGTTGTCCAGTGTCACATGATCCGGACTGGACGCGAAGCGCTGATCTTCAGATGACACAATTTGGGATGGCTGGGTAACATCCGTTTCAAAATCAAGCGTATGAATCTGAATCTGCTGCCTACCCTCCGTGAGTAAGGACCAAGCCATAGTCAGACGGCCGGGGAGCCTGCCCGAGAGACCAAGTTGGCCATGATCACCGAACGGCAATTCAACGGTTCTGAGGACAGGCAGAACACTCTCCGTATCCTCGGCCGCAGCTGGGTCAAGGCCCACCTGAATACGGGGCAATCCGCCAGCATCCTCGGCTTGCCACCCGGCAACAAGACCCAGTTCGGTATAATGAAATGATGGTTGTCCAAAGGACTCGAATTGTCGGACACGGCGCTCGAGTCGGGATGGTATCCAGCTCTGCCGGACAGTATTCCACTGATCCACGCGAACCCGATGGCCCAAATCCTCAATTTCATACCAAGCAACATGCAACCGGTCATCGGCGGGATGGAACAAGACCTGAGGCGACATCGCCATGGGGATGACGCCCGATACACGTCCCAGCGAAACCACATTCGACTGTGCATCAACATAGACCGCATGAATACTGCTTTGGACAGCCCCGGTCTGCTGCCAGATGATATGCATTCCGCCCATATCATCAGGGCTGAGTATCGGAAAATCAGCTTCACTATCCTCAGGTAAGGATAGCTTATCGAAGCGGATCCGTGAATGCGGAAATCCGGATGGGACATCCTGAACGGCATGCTTCAAAACCCGCCGCCCATCCACCAAGGCAGTCCAGACAGCCTGCAGCCTCCCTATGCTATCGATGGAGATGACCAGATCACGGGGCTGCGATTGATCAGGTGGACCCGCCGGGTTGATATATTCCCATAACATGGGGCTGCCTAGGGAAAGGTAAACCGAATCACGTTCGTCAGAGGTGGTCACGATCCAACCCACAGCGGCCTGCTGTTGACTGTTCACCGAGATACATGGATTACGACATGCGCCGAAACGACCATCCAGCCTCACGATCTGTGACATACCAAACGTCTGGCCGGCACAGACCGGCCCAATACCTGCAAGCAGGACAAGCATGAATGTCGGCCATGAACGTTTTTTGAGAGGGAACAGAATCATCGGAGTTGAGAATCCCGGTTTATTATACCAAATCGGCTACAAGCGGCATTCTATCAGTTTAACAGCCCAAACCTGTCGCAGACAAGTCCATATCCACCCAAAAACCCGTAATTTACTGCCTATCTTATCGGAAATCAATACTGTCCAGTTTAATTAAAACGGGGCTTTGGTCTTGTGTTTCCGGGGTTGTTTAACTAGGATTTTGGGAAATATGGAGGCATCCGGAGTTTGGACGAATTACCGAACCGGCGGATCTTTTTCAGGGAGAGGTGGCCGAGTGGCTGAAGGCAGCAGATTGCTAATCTGTCGTAGGGCTGTTCGCTCTACCGCGGGTTCGAATCCCGCCCTCTCCGCCACCTTATTTGAATAATATCGGTCCAGCAAAACAAGATCTGAGCCGGGCCTCAGAATTCAGGACACACCGAATCCGAAAAGCAGGCAATCTTTTGATCTTCATTGCCGTCTCCATACTGCCTCCTTTTTTTCCAGCCAATGTCTCCGTTGCTCTCAGGAGGTTATCCTGCCTATCGCAACAATTCAGTCATGATTAATAAGGTCACGGGATCTGAAAAAAACCGCCTCTAACAATTCCTGGAGAAAACTGTTCAACCCGGTCCGGTCCTTGAATGAATCCGTATGGAAAAATGAAGTATTTGATCATCATCCGGCACGCAAAATCCAGTTGGAGTGACCTTGGTATAGATGATTTTAACCGGCCTCTAAACCAACGAGGATACCGGGACGCTCCCGAGATGGGCCGCCGCCTAGCGGAGAGTCCGGTCGAGATCAACCGGATCATCACCAGCCCGGCAAACCGGGCCCAAACCACGGCCGGCATCATTGGTCGAGCCATGAAGATCCCGAAATCCCAAATCGACCCGCGAAATGATCTTTACCTGGCCTCATCAGAGGTGATTCTTGAGTTGATCCGGGATTTTGATGACTCATGGAACCATGTCCTTGTGATCGGCCATAACCCAGGCATGACCGGCCTCGTCAACCAGTTGACGGGTGCCGAGATTGAGAACATACCCACATGCGGGGTCGCACGCATCGAAATCGATACGGATAACTGGAAAAGCGTTTGTCAGGGGAAGTGCCAGCTGCTCGATTTTGATTACCCTAAAAATAACCCGTCATGAGGCGACGCGGCTTGAGCGTATGGGCTCGAACGGGGATACGTAGAATCGGACCTTCCTGCATTTTCCAGTCTAAACGATACTGGATTCACTGTTTCTGCATGAGCTTATCGATACTGAAACGCCCCGGACCGTAACGGATGGCAAGAACCCCGAGTATACCAAGGACGATCACTTTTATAATTGCAAATGGGCCCAGTTTTCCCAGATTTGACGGCAACATTCCGGCAAAGCATCCGCAGTCGATCTCCAGTCCCCTCAACATGGAAATCGACAATGCCCCCAGAAACATCACCAACATGCCGGTGAGTATGAGCGCCGATGCGCGTGACATGACCCCGGCGACCAGAAGTAACCCGGATAGCGCCTCAAGCCACAGAATGAAAAGGCCGACTTCCAGCAGAATGCTTGAATGAAGCAGCTTGAATCCCGACATTGCATCACTAAAATGGACCGGATCACCCATTTTGGCCAAACTGGCAAAGACAAAAATCCCTCCCAAGACGAACCGGTTGACGAAAAGCAACCAGTCCCTGACGCCGGGGCTGTTGTGGTATTGCTCGATCGTATTGCTCATTCGGCAATACCAGTCTCGACCGGATTCCCCGCCTCAACCCAAGCGGGAAAACCCGCGGTGAAAATCTTCAGCGATATAAATTCATGAAGTAGCAGTTGTTTGGCGACCAGTTTGGATGCATCGCAATCCCCACCTTCGCAGTAAATTACCGTAACCTGTGAAGGATCGAGATAGTCGAGAACCTCGGGATAGCCAGAACCGAAGGCCGCGAAAGGAACCAGCCAAGCCCCTTCAATATGCCCTTCAATATACTTTTCCTCGTTGCGGGCATCAACAAACTGTGCCCCTTCCTGAAAATAGGCATACGCCTGCTCTACGGACACCGTACCGATCTGAATGACATCGTCTCCACCGTCGTCCGCCGACACGCCATCCGTGACATCCCGGAAACTTTCACCAGTATCGCTCGTCAACACAATCTCGGGAGAAGTCTTCACCTGTTGACGATGAACGGCCGCCGCAATGAGTGAGACGAAAAGGATCAGGAGAATCTGAAGATTCAGGAAAGTCAGGCTTCTCATCGGTTTTTTGCTCAGGGCTTCTCGTCAGAAGACCCGACAGTTTTTTTCGCCGGCCTAGCTGACCGGTTCACAATCGAGGCGCTGACTGGTATGATCAGCTTTTCTTGCTCTGGGTGATCTGTCACGATCATGACCTTGGATCTTCGTGATTTAACGGCATCTTCGGGAATGCCGAAATTGACCTTCAAAATTTTCTTGGCTGACTGGTCATCGACAATGTCCCAAGTCACGGGAAAATCATCACACAACACGTCCATGATCTTGAAAGCATGGGATTTTTCTGAGGAGATCGTGCATTTCTTGGACACCGATGCCCCTGCATTGACCCGGCCAAGGAAAAATTGATAGGGCTTCACTATGAGATCACCCTGGATTCGCGCGATCAGTGTGACCTTGAATTCTTCCTGTTCGGGCAAGTTGGTCTTCACGACCAGCTGATCCCGGAAGGCTCCCGGATCCGCGCCTTCCCTGACGCGGACGACCATGTCTACTATGGTGACCGTGTAGGTTGTCTGGTTATCACCACTATTTGGCTCATCCACACTATGATTGGCAATCTGAACCTCGATGATGTCAGTGGACTTCCCTGTCTCTTTAGAAGTTACCTGCATGACACGATCGGACCTTGCCACAATATTCAACGACCGGGTCGTGGAACTGTCATTCCGGATATTCCCGAAATGAATCGCCTTGGGTGTATACATGAAGGTCTGAACCACATCGACGGTGAAACCGAGCCTTGTAATTGGATTGTTCGGGTCATTTGAAGTGAGCGTTATACTCTTCGTCTGGTTCATACCCGGTCGTCCCTTACTATCAAACTCCCCCAAAATATTGGTGGATTCCCCGGGAGCGAGTGTCTTTTTCACCGCGCGCACTTTGGTGCAACCACACCCCCCCTTGACTTTCTGGATGATCAGCTCTTTCCCGCCCGAGTTCCTGATGGGAATGACAAAATCCCTCACATCCCCCTCTTCCAACATCCCAATGTGCTGGTCCTCCACCTCGATTTCAATCTTCGGCACGGATTTGGATGATCTGGTTTCGGTGTCTTCCTGACAGATACCCGGCGTGCCAACTCCGGCAAACAGAGCCAGAATGACGTATGATAATTTTATCCTGATCTTCATGGTCTTCATGCTTCTATCTCAACCTCAACCCAGTTAGCCCCTAACGAAATACCCGTGCTACCCGTATTATCGCTGGAGATTCATGATGTATTCAGCGTCTTACCATTGAGGGTAAATGCGGGCGACATGTTAACAGCCAAATGTGTTGCTTGGCTAGGATTAAATATACAATACTGATAATATTATATTTAAGAATTTGTTTGGCTTGCAATATTGCCGGACATCCGGAGGAAACCTAATGGGCGGGTTTCACATGTGGCAGTTACCGATGCCATGTTTCTCGAGATAACGCTGATGGTATTCCTCGGCCCGATAGAACCTTCTTGCAGGCAGAATTTCGGTTACGATTCCCTGTCCTCCAAACGCCCCGGAAATCTGTAGCGCATTCTTCGAGGCAATTGCCGCCTTTTCCTGTTCCGGACTGTGAAAGAAAATAACGGAGCGGTATTGGGTTCCATGATCCGGACCCTGCCGGTTCAACGTGGTCGGATCATGGCATTTCCAAAACACCGCAAGCAATTCCCCGTAACTAACCAAACCGGGGTCGAATTCCACCAATACAACCTCGGCATGACCCGTTGTGCCAGAACAAACCATCTGATATGTCGGGTTTTCCATATCACCGCCCTCATAGCCCACGGTGACATTCAGCACCCCCCTGACCCTGCGGAACGTGGCCTCGATTCCCCAAAAACATCCAGCACCAAACGCTGTTTTCTCCATGGTCACCTGTAATCCTCTGCCGGAGTTTTGTAAGTCGGCAACGCCAAAGTCTCCAAATCATATAAAATTCAAGGCGTTTCAACGAGTAAAATTCACCCTGCGGCATCTTGGAAGGTATTTTCACGACACCCTTCCCCTGCTGGTGACGGACCGCCCCCCCAGGAAGGAATCCAGACGAGCCTGAACGACTCTCTCTGGCCACCACGAAGAAAGATTTGCCAATCGAAGAGAAAAACTATACGGGAATCCGCCCGCTTATTTCATGAAATCCATTCGTTCTGTCTAGCCTATATCTTCATGCAGGTTAGCTTGGATATTTCTTCAGCCCGCGTATTTTCTGATATAGTCGCCGCGCCGGACGGGGCAACCGATGATGCATACGCTGTGTGTAGATATCCATCGTACCCCGAAAATTAAGAAACAGAAGAGGATAGCCATGCCGGGCGATCTTCTCCAGCGCCATGGCACATCTGCGTGCAGCATTGCCGTCAACCACACCACAATGCTTACGTATGTAGGAATTTATCCCCTCCCGCAGTCTCTGGCCGCCCCCTGACATGTTCCCCCCAAGCAGATGGCAGAGTGAATCCGGGGTCGATGCTTTCAGCAAACCTTGCTCGGGTTGACCGGCCTGCAATAACATCGTTTCCCCATGGGGGTTATAATAGATGCAGGGTCTGCCGAGTAGCATTGCCTCATAAACCAGCGTGCTAAAACGACTGATCAGGATGCTACTCTCGCGCAACAGACCATGCACCGAGTCTACCCCCGATGGCTTGACCTTGAAATCCGGGAACTTCCCGGTATCGCGCGGATGTTGTGCGATAAAGTAATCCACACCCAGCCGCTTGCAGACTTCAACCACGCTCTCGACCCATGCTTTACGATCTGATTCATGAATGCCATACGTGAAATTAGAGTTGATCATCACCATGGGGCGGGCGGGCAGAGGGGCCGGCTCCAACCCATCAAACCTCGGGTTTCCAGTCAGAAAGTTAAATTCATGGGGCAGCAGGGAGAACATGACGGGACCCTGAAGCAAAGGGAAATGGCATCGTTCCATGCGATGCATATTGGTGCCCACATCAAGTGCGCCCTCCTGAATGCACGCCGTTGGCACCCGAAGAGCCCAAGCGGCATCAATCAAGGCAATGGTATCATCACTCCAGTCGTTCCCGACCACAAGCACCACTGGTTTTATTTTCTCTATTATTTCCGGGCCGCCCGAGTAAAAAGCAATATTCCTGGCCTTCAGGAATTCCCTTGTTTTTTCCAACCGGTCCTGATGTCCGAAATGCAGAATTTTGGTATTTGGAAGATGCTTCGACACCGCCAAAAATGTCTGGCTGTGGGTATCGTTGGAGGGGCAGAAAAGGACCGGCCCGATCCGTGTTCCCGGAGGAACGCAAGATAGTTTTTTCAGGCTTGAACATACCTGCGGATGGCGTCTGCTGAGCGGCTCCGGGTTCCCATGACATCCCCCCTCATATTCATCAAATATGGAGTCCTCAATCATGCAGTTCTGACTCATCCCGATCGCGGACCGGATGATTTCCTTATCCAAGCCGGTGCGAATCATAATCCTTGCGGATGGTTCCGACCTGCGGAGATCGTCCAACAAGCCATGGTTGAAGTTGTCGATTATGATAAGGGCTGGTGAACGGGTTGACATCCTAAGGTCTCGGGATGATTTTTAGCAGTCCATGAACAAATATACGCGCAGGAATGATAATGATAAATTACGTGCCATATTGGAAAACTCGACGCTGCATGAATGCTGTATTTCGCAGAACACACCTGTAGGAAGTCGGGAAATCACCGAATCAACATTACTCCTGTTCAAGGTATTGTGCGATAATTTCATCGGGCGGACCCTCGGCCAGGACCCGGCCATGATCGAGCAACAGGACACGATTACAGTATTGCCTGATCCGGTTATGATTATGAGTCGCTGTAACGATCGTCTTTCCCTGGTTCCTGTAAAGTTCGATAAGGTTCCCCGATTTTTTCCTGAAGGCTGCATCACCCGCCTCGATAACCTCATCGATCAGCAGGATATCAGGCTCTAATTGAACCGCCAGCGAGAATCCCAGCCGGGCACGCATTCCGTTGGAATAGGTCCTCAGTGGTGCATTGATGAACTCATCCAGATCGGCAAACTCGATGACAGATTCGGTTTTCTTCTCGATTTGCCGTGGGCTCCAACCCATCAGGGTCCCATACAGGCGGATATTTTCGAATCCGGTCAGTTCCCGGTCAAATCCCGCACCCAGTGACAACAGTGTTCCAACCTTGCCGTGGGTGGTTACAAATCCCCGGTCGGGTTTATAGATTCCGGCCATGGACATCAGCAGGGTGGTTTTTCCTGCGCCATTCCGGCCCAAAATACCTAGGACATCGCCATCCTGCAAAGCAATATCCAACCCTTTCAGGGCATAAAATTCCGGCGCCGTGCTGGCATGGCGGGTCCATTCACGCAAGTGTTGTGCAATATAGCGTCGGAACGTCATTTCGCGGTCGTAAAAGCGAATGTTGAACTTGATCCAAAGGTCTTTGACAACAATACGTTCCATTGCAGTATCCTAAAGATATTTTGAAAAATGTCTTGAACCACGCGCAAAAAACCAGAGTCCCCCGAAAAACAGAACAACCGCCCAAACGGCAAGGTAGAGGTTATAGTACGGGACCGGAATCACATAGCCCCCAATCAGGGTTTTACCGCCCGGGAGACAGGAACGGAAAGTGATCAGGTAACCGGCGACCGGATTGAGCAGGAAATACAGTTTCTGGAACTGCAGGCTTTGATTTTCCGCAAGCAGACTGATGGGAATAAAAACCGGGTTCAGGAAAAATCCCATACGCAACAGAATATTGGTGATATGCTCCATGTCGTGAAAAAGGGCACCCAAACGTGAAAGAATAAAACTGATTCCCAAGATCAGCATCATATAGGCCAAGACCCAGACGGGAAGCAGGATAATTTTCCATGAAAATACCATCGCAATCCCGTTGAAACTGCAGAGCAGGACATACAGCAGACTGTATGCGGCCAGGCCCCAGATCAGGTCGTTCAGACGGTAAAGGACGGTCGCAAGCGGAAAAACCGACATGGGTAGCGGGAATTTATGGATGATGTACTGGTATTTTTGAATACACAGCGCGGACGTAGCCAGTGACTTGGCAAACAGGTCCCAGCCGACCAGGCCGGCCAGAATATACAGGCTGTCCAGAACAGTGGATTGCTGGCGCAGGATACTGAAAACGAAAAACAGTACCAGCATCATCAACAACGGGTCAAACAACGCCCAAAGATTACCCAGGACCTTGTTCCGGTAATTGACCTTGATTTCCTTGGCTATGAAATACTGGATCACCCGGCGATGACGGAAAGATTGGATCAGTTCATGTATCATACGGGATTGATCTATATTGATCCTAACTTGGCATTTGACTGACATGTGTAAGGAACATGACGGGCAACAGGAGGAACATGTGATTCAACCAGAATTGCCCCCTTACAAATGGCCCGCAGCCGGTCGAACGCCAGCAGGGGATGTCGCAAATGGTAGATCAGTCCATAACAGATCACCAAATCGAACATGCCGGTTGAATCAGGGCTGAGTTCATAACAACTGCACTTCTTCCGGTCCACACTGGATCCAAGTATATTCTTCAGCTCCTGGAAGGAAGTGGCATGATCATTCGATTTGGGGTCAAGAAATTGTGCAGGCGGCCCGGCCCAACCCCAATCATAATCAAATTGCTTTTCCACATCGGTTGCCAGAACATACCCCACGCCTGTCTTTTCAGCCCAAAATGACCAGACTCCATCAAATGCCCCTACGTCGATCACGCGGGCACCCTTGAGCAGGGAACTGTCATCCAAACCAAAATAGGCAGGATCTTGTCTGCGATTGACCTGCCCCTTGGTGGTCGTGCCATCCGGAAGATCGATAACATGATATGTCTCCATGGTCATACCACTGACACCCTCTCAGGTTATTATAGGTTGTAAATCCATAACCGCCAATTGGACGGAATCAAGCAGCATGCACACCGGGTGTCAAACGCTTGCCCTCAATACTTCTACATCCTGCTCGATCTGAAGTCCATATCAGGTTTAAAGAACATGGTCGCGTTCATTAAGCCCGTGTTAAAACCCTCATCCTGGTTGGGAAATAAAATGCAATAATTGCAAAGGATTTATTAAATGATGTATCATGTTGCCACGGTGAATACTCCGAGACTGCAAGGGGCTTGGTTGCCCGGAAATCAGTCCTGTCTCAAAATCTCCGTTATTCCGGTTCGGGAAAGGTAGCCTCGTGCCAGATTCAGGTTCCAGCAACCACCCATCAGAGAAACAGATGCCCATTATCGTCTGGATCGGTCGATTCATGCTGATGAATGGATATGCCTGGGCAACCAAAAATTATTTTATTGCAATGCAGAAGGCGGGGTTGAGGGTTGTGCCGGTCGACAGTGGCTCGTGTCAAATCATTGGTCCCGCCCAGAATGCACTCGTTGATGTCCATAAAGTTGGCAAGCATCTTGAAATCACTGCCAGAGATCCATCCGATTCAATTGTGGCTGTTGTGCATGAAAGGCCTGATGATTATGACATACTGCAATCCAGGGGGCGCTGTCGCCTCATTGGATATTCCGTTGTAGAGACGGAACGCATCCCCCATTACTACCATGAACCGATGCTGGAAATGGATGAGATCTGGACCGCCTCGGAATTCAATCGCAAGGCCTTTATGCAGTCGCATGTTCCGGAATACATGGTTCAACTTATCCCCCACTGTATCGATGCAAATCTATACGGAGGCGCACACAACAGGATCCGTTTTCCAGGAGCAAAATCCTTCAAGTTCCTGAACGTGGTCTCCAACTTTAATCGCAAGGACATCGGCACACTGCTTCGGGGTTACTTCCGTGCATTCACGTCGGAAGACGATGTCTCGCTGATCCTCAAATTCCCGGAAAAATATGATGAGAAAACCTACCGCGAACAGGTCATCGATTCCATTAGGCCGGACTTCGATATAGAGGACCCCCAACTTCCCCACATTCACTACCTCCGGGAAACCCTCAGTGACGAACGCATGGTACGGCTTTACGGATCATGTGATGCCTACATATCAACGGAAAGGGGCAAGGGATGGGACCTGCCGTCCATGGAGGCCATGGCCAGCGGCAGACCGGTGATCAGTATCGCGTGGAGCGCAAATCTTGAGTTCATGAACGAGGAGAATTCATTCCTGGTCAGGACAACCGGCAATATGGTGCCGGTTGACCCGACACTGGTCGAAGCCAAGGAAATGTATGCGGGTCATCGCTGGGCGGAAATTGATGAGGAAGACCTCCTGGAAAAGATCCGGACCGTTTATCATAACCGGACGATGCGGGAAGATCTTGCCGTGCGTGGACGACAGTCGATTGAGGAAGGTTTCTCCCATGAGAGAATCGCAGATCGAATTACGGCTTTGGTCGGGTTGTATGAATCTCATCACTTTCGCGAGAATACAGCTCCCAAGGTGATCATCCGACCTAAGGCTGCGCCTGGAAAGATCGTGCCAAAAAAACAGATTTGTTTCCGCTTGATAGAAGATCATTACCCGGAAAGTGAATTGGATTCGGCTGGACTCAAATCCGGTCGTCAGGTCCGGAACTGGATTGCCCGTCATTACCGACAGAACAGGCCGGGGCATCCCTTCCGGCCCGGGGAATACGAGTTGCGTCGTCTCGCCGAACTGAAGGACCGCTATCGCGGGGAAAGGATTTTCCTGCTGGGTAACGGGACCAGCCTGAATGATCTGCCGATTTCGCACCTGCGGAACGAGTACGTTTTTGGGATAGACCGGGTTCATCTGCTTTACCGCAAGATAGACTTCCGGCCCAGCTTTTATCTGGCCAGCGACTGGGATATGATGTCAGACATTGCCCTGGACCTCCGGGCACAGGTTGACCTCAACCCCAGCCAAACCCTGTTTTTCTTTCCGGAATATTTTCGGGGGCTGGTCTCCAATGATGAGTGCGTCTGCTGGTTTCACCTGAAGCCCGCCGGGACAACCCTCTTTCAGCGCTTTGAGATGAATGCAACCCGGGGGCTCTGTGACCATGGAAGTTCACTGATCCACGCCCTGCAAATTGCAACCTTCATGGGCTTCAGTGAAATTTATCTGGTGGGTGTTGACCTGCTCTGTCATCTACGGAGTGGAGATCGACAGATACAGATTCCGGGAGATCCCATTCCCGATGCCATCCATTTCACCAGTTCGGATAACCGGGATCCGAATCATTTCGATCCCCGTTATCACGGCGAAAACAGCCACTGGACCCAGCCCGATTTCAACCGCATACGAACCAGTCTTCGATCGGCAAGAAAATTACTCGAGTTGAACAATCAGCGCTTATTCCACACAACACCTTCCCGATGCAAACTGGACCTGGAAAGCGTTAATTTTGAAAGCCTTTTCGCCCCCCTGTCAAGCCGCAAGAAGAATAAGGCCATCATGGTATGATGATGAATCCCCTCTCCACACTCGCCCGTTCTGCCGACGCATCCCGCCAGCCCGCCGGGTGTGATACCATAGGCAATACTCCCCAGGAATGGTCTTTCACAAATACCATCGTTGCCGCCAACCCATCCCATCAGCACCCGGATGAGAATCTATTCTGGAAGGAAGTCGCCGCCTGGACCCATGAGCGTGGCTGGAATTTCGTCCAGCTGGCCATGCGCAGTATCCCGGAAATTGACTTTGCACACACACTCTGCATCCCCGCTCGCCTGTGGCACCTGAACCGAATGCGCGAAAACCTCAAAAACCGGACACGGATGCAGCTGCCTTGGATAGGCAACGAGTATTTTCATCTCATGGAGGACTTTGAACATCGGCGCTGGGGGCTGGATGCAACCAATCCCGATATTTATCACAATGCCATCGCGCTTGCCCATTGGGTTGACTACGCGTTCACGACACTTCAGCCTGCCGTTGTATTAACGTGCAACAAGATCGACCACTGTCCTTCGTTGTTTCACCATGCAGCGAAATATTTCGGCTCATTGACTGCATTAGTTGAGCGTTCTCCCTTTGATGACGTCTGGGTTGAGCCCGATGGTCTGTTTGGTGAATCACATATTTGGAGTGATTATGGTGACATCCCCGATGAGGACCTGCCTCTTTACCGGACCATCGGCAGGAAGGTGGTCAAGCACCTGACGCGGAACCCCTTCGGATTCCGTCACGGGGAAGGGGGAACCCATGGAAAAACAGAGGGCCTGATTGCTGGTCTGAAGCATCCCGTGGTGTTCCTTCCCATGGATAATGCACTTTGGACCGGATGGGAACAACCAGATCACCCCCAAGGATTTAATGATTATTACGATTTCTATCCGGATCCTATCGATGCCGTTACGGGCATCAACCAGGTGGTCCGGAATATGGGGGGGACTCTGATCGTCAAGAACCACCCGAGTTGTCATTACATAAACAAGGAAACAATATCCGACGATGTTGTGTTTCACGATGGTAATCTCGCACAACTACTTGAATTGTCCGATGCTGTTGTCACCTTCAACACCAAGGTGGCGTTCCCGGCCTTGGCCATGGGGAAACCGGTGGTTTCACTCTCTCCCAACCCGGTTGCTGCCGGCCAATGCACCTACCACTGCAACAGAAGGGAGGTCATTCCCGAAACCATTCAGGCTGCGCTGGATCGGCAGGACCTGGATATGAAACTTGCGAACTTTGTCCCGTTCTGTGGCTGGCTGGCATCTCGTTATTTTTATTCCTGCAATGAATCCACGAGCTTTCCGCAAAAGACACCGAGGGACCTTGTCAACCAGTGTATTGATGCGTGCGGCGGTGTCCGGGAAATTAACGATACGGAAATTTCCCATGTGATGTGGAATCTGGATTCCTTGAACGGACGCAAGGGGCCAAAACCAGCGGTTACCCCTGACGAAGGATTCTTGAAATTGCTCAAAGAGGCGCAGGAACTGCCGGTTTACCAGACCCGTTGCACCTCATCAATCGGTAAATTTCACAACATATCCGAAATAGATCCTCCCCCTCGTGAGAAACCCGGTAATTCCTCCGGCCCGGCGAGGGAAACCGGGCCCATTCTCCAGAATGCCCGGCGCTTGCTGGATCTCGAAAATACCGAAGATGCCCTCCATGAAACCTATGATCTGCTGTCCGATATGCCGAACACAACCGAGGGTTGGATCATTGCAGGACAGTGCCACGCATTTGACAGAAATTTTGGGAAGGCGGTGGCGGCGGGACGTCAGGCCTGCCTCATCGAACCGGAAAACGTGGACGGCTTGTCATGTCTTATTGAATGGCTGATTCGTGATCAACAACATGAGGAGGCCATCCCGTTCGTTGAACGACTGATTGAATTGTCGCCCGAATCCATCGGAAAGATCCCCGTCGATTTGTGGCTCTCCACGAGGAGCCTTCACGAACAAAACCTTATGGAGGGTTATGTGGGGTTGAACACACGTATTCTGAATCTCCTGAATAATCTGGCATCAGACAGCCCCGAGAGGCAGAAACTACTCAACTCCATGCTGCTGGATGGATCCCTGAAGAAGGACAGAACTGTGGCAGGACTTCAGGATCATGTCAAAAAACTTCAGGATCATGTCAAAAAACTTCAGGATGCAATTCAAAAGGATAAGCAGGCAAAACAATTCCTCCCCAAGAACGCCAAAAACCTGAATGAGAAGATTAGAACACTGAACAACCAAGTTGTCTCGCTGAAGAAAAAGATCGGTCAATTGAGCAATCCCGACCATTTTATCCGTAGCCGGCTGAACACGCTGGATGCCAGGATCTACTGGAAACTGAGGTGCCTGATTTACCACAGCACCCTTTGGCCCCGACTGCACAGGATATTCGAAGCCCTGCTTTCATTGTTTCTCGGTAAAAGTCTTGGCCAACGACTGACTGACGGGGTGTTTTCATCTTCCCGTTCGCAGAAGTTTCGTAAACGATTTAAGGAATCGAAATCTGCGAATTCACGTTGACAGGCGTCAAGTGATTATTTAAATATCGGGACAATCAAATGATGCTTACTCCAGACCCCGGGTGAATGAGAAGCATAAACGGGACAGTTCTGGGAAGGACGCCCTCTTGAAGTCAAATACACTTGATATGAATGGCATCGCCTGGATTGCATGCCTCATCGGAGCCAGCCTGTTTACCGGTTGCGGAAGCGATCAGGAGCCGGCAGATCAATCTTTGCCCTCGATCAATGTTGAGGTGCTTGATCCGACAGCCCGGGAACCGGTAGGTGGGAATATTAACAACGGCTCCTTCCTGATTCGCCGGTCTGGAAATCTGGATGAAGACCTCCAGGTTTTTTTCGAGATGGGCGGCAGTGCCACCAATGAAACCGATTACAAAAAAATCGGCCGTTCCGTCAAGCTGACCCCCGGCATGGATTCCCATAAAATATCCGTCGGACCCATAGCGGACATCCAGAACGAGGGCACGGAAACTGTCCGGATCACGATCCTTGCCAATGACAATTACAGCATCGGCAGTTTCAGTTCCGTCCAGTTGGCCATCCAAGACGAATCCCCCGAATAATCTTGGTGGAATTCCGTGAGTGAACCAAGGTCGCACCCTGTCACACAACCCCGTCTTGCCATCCATCAGCCTGCTGGGGATTTTCGGCTCCTGTACGAGTTGCCATCAGTTTATCATAATATTCATAACACTTTTTCAGCTCCCCGATGTTGCTTTCCATGACTTGGTGGATGCCCCGCAGGCCTCCCGATACCGGACCAGGTTGTTCGCCGAAAAAGGAAGATGGATTTTTTTGGACCCGCAAATCCCGCCTGGTTTTTTCCCGAATACTCCTGATCAAATTGCCTGCCTCGGAACCGTTATAATTCGGCCAGAGATCTTCATAAATCAGCGTTAATGTCTCATCGAACCGGTCTATGAGGTCCGAATAATCAAGCACCTTCCCCCTGATTTTATGATACATGTTCCAAATCCCCTCATAAGATGCGATGACATAGTTGAACAATCCGTCATGTTCACATTCGGGCACCCATTTCGGGTTGCGTAGCTGATAGTTCAGATACGAGGTCAAGGCTGACCCGGGATCCCTCACAAGGTAGATAATCTTAAAACACACGTTTTCCGATAATTTCTGGATCCCTGAGTGTAAATTCCCGGGATCGAAACCATAAAATGAGGGATGAAGCTTCTCAAGCGCGTATTTCGGGGCTTGGTTCAAGATATGATTAGCGGTTTCACATCCTTCAACAGTGAACTCCGGAATTTTCGCCCCAAGCCCCGGCCTGGATTCAATCTCAAGCGTGGCATCGGGTCCATTTGAAAGATCATGGGGATACCGATTGCCTCTCAGACCCAGTTTCTCCCACAGGATGGCTCTGGACTCAATATCAATGCATGGGTGGCTTCTTAATGAATCCATCAGGAAGGTGCTTCCGGAACGCTGAACGGTTATCAACAACAGGCAGTTTTGGGGAAGGCTGTCTTGCGTGCGGGCCCTAACGTATTCCATAATCATTTTTTTTCATCGCGATCATCAGGCCATCGCCAATCGTGGCCAGTGTGCTGGTAACCCGTTCATCCCGGCTAATTTTCAGGTTGATTTCACGGATTGCAATCGTGTCGGGATCGGATTCCAGCTGATCCGCCACCTTGCCCCCCCTCAGGGCGTTATCAAGCAAGATCAATCCCCCGGGCCGCAGGAGCTTCAGCCCCGATTCATAATATTCATCGTATCCTGTCTTGTCCGCATCCACGAATATGTAGTCAAATGATCCATGCTCTTCATGACAATCAAGCAGTTCTTTGAGCAATCCGGTCGCCTTGCCCAATTGAAGGTCGATTTTTTCGTCCAGTTCGGCTTCGCGCCAAAATCTGCGAGCTATGGCGGTCGATTCAGGATCAATATCCATGCAAATCAGCCGACCGTCGGGCGGGAGGGCACCTGCAATCCAGCAGGCACTCATTCCGGTATAGGTTCCGATTTCGAGAGCCTTTGTCGTGCCGATCAACCGAACCAGGAAAGCCATGAATTTTCCCTGGTTCAATCCGATCTGCATGTCCGCATTCGTCCGGACAGCAGTTCCCTCACGTAGACGCACCATCCAGTCAGGTTCTCGAACGTCAATACCGACGAGATATTCATAAAGTATTTGGTTGATCGGGAGGGTCTTGTTTGCCATATCGGGAGACAATATCCGCATAACGCTTGAATTTCTGGGCAAATTCCCCGCAAAGCGGGTGAACCATGCAAATGACAGTCCTCTGGTTCCGCATTACCCGGCGGAATCTTGAGAAAGCCGAATAGTTTGCGGTGACCGGCCACGTTCACAAATCACATGCGCGATCGAGACCCTGACCCAGCCCAGATCCTCACTAATGGGATTTAGAATGATTGTCAAGGACTGCTCCTAGGGCATCACCGGCGGTGACTCTAACAGACTCCTTCCGGTCATCGCGGCCGGTTGTTCCAGGCCAAGCAGCGCCAGTGTGGTGGGTGCAATATCCGCAAGCCGACCGCCCTCCCTGAGCCGTAGCCCCCTGCAACTGTTGTCGACGACGATCAGATCCACGTCAAAAAGTGTATGGGTGGTATGAGGCCCGCCCGTCTTCGGGTCGATCATCTGTTCGCTGTTTCCGTGGTCGGCAGTCACAATTGCCGCACCGCCTTTTTCCAGAATGGCGTCGATGATTTTACCTACACATTCATCCACAGTTTCGACCGCCTTGACAGCCGCTTCGATTACACCCGTGTGACCCACCATGTCGGGATTGGCAAAATTGATGACGTAAAAGTCGTGTGCACCGATACTGACGCGTTTCAGGACGGCGTCAAGCACGCCATGAGCCGACATCTCGGGCCTTTGATCGTACGTGCTGACCCCGCGGGGCGATGGGATAATTTCACGGCTTTCCATTTCAAAGGGCTCATCCCGATAATCGTTGAAAAAGAAAGTGACGTGGGGATATTTCTCGGTCTCGGCACAACGGAACTGGCTGATCCCAAGCTGACTGATATATTCACCCAGGATGTCCTGCATGCGTGGGGGCTTCTCGAAGATGACCCTGATAGGCAGGCCTTTTTCATAACCCGTCATCCCTGCAAAATAAAGGTCGGCGATCTTGTCACCTCGCCTGAATCCGCCATTGGGCACCTCACTCCATTCGGGATTCCCTAGTGTAAACGCCTTGCAGATTTCCCGGGGGCGATCACCCCGGTAATTAAAAAAGATCACCGCGTCACCGGTCTTGATTTTCTGGTTCTCCTCTATGATCCCACCACGTGTGATACTGACTGGACGGACGAACTCATCTCCGGTCCGGTTGGGTTCACTGGGATGGTCATAATAATCCTGAATGGCCTCAGCGGCAGATGCCGCTGTTCTCGAGGATCCTCCCGTCAACATTCGATAAGCCATCTCGACCCGATCCCAGCGGTTGTCACGATCCATGGCATAATAACGCCCAACGACACTACCGATACGGCCGATGCCTTTCCCCCCGAGTTTATCTTCGATTTGTCTCACATGTTTCATTCCGCTTCGGGAAGATGTATCCCGCCCGTCTGTAATGGCATGAAAAAAGAACCGGTCCGGGGGATATTCCAGACGGGCAGCCAAATCGATGATTGCCCCGGCGTGCTCGAGATCCGAATGAACGCGCCCGTCGCTGCACAGGCCAAGCAAATGAACCGAACCATTGTTTTGCCTGGCATGATCGAAGGCCCCAAGCAGGACGGGGTTCTCAAAAAAGGAACCATCACCAATGGCACGGGTGATACGCATGATCTCCTGGTCAACAATACGCCCGGCGCCGATGTTCTGATGGCCCACCTCGCTGTTACCCATGACGCCAGCGGGCAGGCCGACATCTTCCCCGCTGGTATGGATCCGGGTATGAGGATATTCAGCAAGCAGCCGATCATTGACAGGGGTACTCGCCTGTACAACCGCATTGGCATGATCCCATTCAGGCCCGGGGTTATGCCCCCACCCATCGCGAATGATGATGGCGAAAGGTCGTTTGGCAGGTTGTGTCATGGAACAATATTCCCGGCCGTGTACCCACGACCATTGCTGCTCATGTAAACATAACCCGTGATCACAATACCAGATCAAAACCCCGAGAATATGATGCCTGCAAAGTGAATGACTTGTTCGTCCAGACTTCCCATCCGTACAAGTTCCTGCTAGAATGCAATGTACATCCCGGTATGGTGCCTGAAAGGCAGGGTCTGCTATAACACAGGTCCAAACCAATCGTCTAGTTACAGCCCTGCTTTTTATCCGGTGATGATACCAACTATTTTGCGTGCATATTCGGAGCCAGTTCACAGCAAGAGACGCCAGAGGTTGTTACAACTTCGGACATCCCCCGGGCTAGAATAAAATCCTGATCACACGCATAAGACTGTCGTTGTCGATCATGTCTATTGCTCTTGTCTCCATGTTTTCGGATCCAATCCCTGTAAGGGTGGAAATCGATGGCATAACTCCGCTGAACAGGAAGAGGCTTGTTTATCCATGATTAACTTTGGCGTCAGTGAACACAAACACCGGGAACTTATGGAACGGATGGAGGCATGCGGCCTTGTTGAATCTGACCTTAAGGAAACATTCGTTCGATCGGGTGGCCCCGGAGGACAAAAGGTCAACCGTATCGCAACCTGTGTTCGCCTCGTTCATGTGCCCAGTCATATTGAGGTCAAGATGCAGAAGTCACGCAGCCAGATACTCAACCGGTTTTATGCACGACGCCGGATGTGCGAGTTGATTGAACCTACCCAACAAGGTAGTCAGGGACCTGAAATGGTCAAGCTCGAAAAAATCAGGAAGCAGAAGACCAGGCGGCAACGACGATCGCGTTCAGATCCAGTAAAATAGCATGAAGTCTTGGTAACCCTTGATCTCCACCGCATCCGTGAGCACACACCTGTAATATTCAAGATCAAGGACAACATACTGTCGCCCGGGGACTCGAACCTCCTGGGACAGATGAAAAAATGACATTTCGGGAGGATGAACAAATAGCCGCCAAAAGACAAAGGAACCCCGTTCGTCACGATTACACTTTGTGGTCTGATGATGACCTCCACCATTTCAATGAGGGCACCCACGACAATCTCCATGAAATTACGGGGGCGCACCCCCACGAAATCGACGGTTGTCACGGCACCTCCTACGCTGTCTGGGCTCCAAACGCCTCCAATGTTTCCGTCATAGGAGACTTTAACGGCTGGGAGAAAGGGAAACACCCCCTTGCGCCCAGGGAGCGTTCCGGAATCTGGGAAGGCTGGATCCCCGCTGTCGGCAGAGGTACACATTACAAGTTCTCCATTCAGTCCAGGTATCAAGGCTACTCCGTGGATAAAACAGACCCCTTCGCCATCTATATGGAGCTTGCGCCAAAGACTGCTTCCATTGTCTGGGACCTTGAATACAAATGGCGGGACCATGAATGGATGTCAAACCGCGGCAGTCAAAATCACATCGACAGCCCAATTTCGATCTACGAGCTACATATCGGCTCATGGAAACATGGGAAGGACGGTCACTCCCTGTCCTACCGTAACCTTGCCAACCAACTGGTTGACCATGTTCAACGCACCGGGTTCACCCATGTTGAGTTTCTGCCGGTCATGGAACATCCCTATTACGGTTCATGGGGATACCAATGCCTTGGTTATTATGCCCCGACCAGCCGTTTTGGATCGCCCCAGGATTTCATGTACCTTGTTGATACCCTTCACCAAAACGGCATCGGTGTCATCATGGACTGGGTTCCATCACACTTCCCCAAAGACGAAGCGGGCCTCGGATTTTTTGATGGGACACACCTTTACGAACATGCAGATCCACGCAAGGGTATCCATCCAGACTGGGGGAGTTATATTTTCGACTACAGCAGAAACGAAGTCCGGAACTTTCTGATCAGTAACGCACTCTTCTGGCTGAAAAAATATCACGTCGATGGTTTGCGTGTTGATGCGGTCACATCGATGCTGTATCTCGATTTTTCCAGAAACGAGGGCGAGTGGGTGCCCAACCGTTGGGGCCAACGGGAGAATGAGGAGGCAATTCTGTTCCTGCGCCGTCTGAACGAGGTTGTTTATTCCAGCAGCCCGGCCGTCCAAACCTTCGCTGAGGAGTCTACATCCTGGCCGATGGTCTCACGACCGACCTCGCAGGGCGGACTCGGATTCGGTTTCAAATGGGACATGGGTTGGATGCACGACACGCTGGAATATTTCTCAAATGATCCGGTTCAACGCAAATTGCACCACCATAACCTGACCTTCAGAACATTGTATGCGTTTTCAGAGAACTTTACCCTGCCGCTCTCACACGACGAGGTCGTCCACGGCAAGGGGCCATTGATCGCCAAGATGCCCGGCAACGAGGAACAGCGGTTTTCAAACCTGCGATTGATGTATGCCTACATGTTCGCCCAGCCCGGGAAAAAACTGATATTCATGGGTGGTGAATTCGGCCAAACCTCTGAGTGGAATCACGATAACAGCCTCGACTGGCATCTCCTTCAACACAAACCCCACCAGGGAATCCTGCAATGGCTTGCAGACCTGAACCGCGCCTATCGCAACGAAAAAGCCCTCCATGAACAGGACTCCAACATCAGCGGGTTCGAATGGGTCGACTGCCATGACCGCGAGTCGGGCACGCTTTCCTGCCTGCGCTGGTCAGCCTCACATGATACAGCCATCCTGATCGTGTTCAACTTCATGCCTACCGTTCGACAAAACCATATGGTCGGCGTTCCATACGCAGGGATTTGGAAGGAAATCCTCAACAGTGACGCAGAACATTACGGCGGATCCAGCCTGGGTAACCACGGCAAAGTGGACAGCAGGCCCGAAGCCCGGCATGAACACGATCATTCCCTGTGTCTTTGCCTGCCACCGCTTGCAGCAGTATTCCTGAAACACGAGGCATAAAGCCGGTTCGATTCCACACGCGGTCGTTTATTCATGGGCGTATCTCTTGACAAGTTCATCCAGAATCAGCCGTGCGCTGTTACCTTCGCCATAAGGTTGTCCCGGGCGACCGGGATCACCTTGTAACGCTAAGCATATCGCCGACAGGATGCTCTCAGACGAACCGGGGTCAACCGTCCGGGTCCACCCCAGATCGACCAGTTCCGTCCAGATCGCCTCGCTCCTCAATGTCACACTCGGAATACCCAGATAAAATGCCTCCTTGGGAATCCCGCCTGAGTCCGATACAACCGCCTTTGCCCCCAAGATCAGTGAAAGCATCCGCAGGTAACCGGCGGGTTCAACCACCTGGGCACTTTTTTCGACATCGGCCAGCAGTTCTCCTTTCAAAAGCGCGGCACGTGTCCGCGGATGAAGCGGGATGACAACGTTCATTTCCCTCGAAAGGATCTTCACGGACTCGACAATTGCATCCAGGTTTTCCCTCCGATCCGTGTTCTCAGCACGGTGGAAGGTGAAGAGGACATATGATCCTTTTTCAATCCCGGTCACATTCTCAGGGTCCCGCTCGAGATGATCCGTATAATAAAGTGTGTTGTCATACATCACGTCACCACTGAAGACGATCCGTCCCTCCGGGATACCCTCAGAGCGGAGAACCCGCGATGCATCCTTACACGGTGTGAAAAGGACATCCGAGAGATTGTCCGTCAGGACGCGATTGATCTCCTCAGCCATCTTGAAGTCCGTGGTCCTCAATCCAGCCTCGACATGCACCACCGGCAGCCGTAGTTTTGATGCGGCGAGGGCACCCGCCAAAGTCGAGTTCGTGTCTCCATACACCAACACCATATCAGGGGCTTGACTAAGCAATGCCTGCTCCACAGCCTCAAGCATGCGCCCGGTCTGCCGGCCATGGCTCCCACTGCCGATCCCCAGGTTCACATCCGGTTTGGGGATCTGCATTTCACTAAAAAATGATGAGGACATATTATCATCATAATGCTGGCCGGTGTGTATAAGAATGGATCGGACAGGTCGCGCCGTGCCGTGTTTATTATGGGACGTGATGGCACGATGAAATGCGGCAGCCTTGATGAACTGCGGCCTTGCGCCGAGCACTGTCGTGATTTTAAGCGTCATGGGCCTGACTGATTCTCAATGTAATAATTCAGGGCATCCTCATACTCACAATGGTGATCCGGGATCGTCATCTCAATTACGGTCCGGAAATCCGTTATTTCGTCCTCCCCTGAGACTTCCTCAATCCAACATGGTGAAGGAATAAATCCTGGCATCCTCCAACTCGAAACGTAGCTGGATGGTTTTTCCCCGATATCTGCCCACATCGGCACCACCGGTCCACTCAATTACCTGATCGGTGACATTGTCGGAAACCGGCTCGCACTGGTCAACGGTCGCCTGCGGGTCTCCCACAATCCCGACCCGGACTGAACCGCCGCGCCCATCGGCCGTAATCCGGATCCTGCTGCCGTTGCAAATGACGGGATTGGTGATGACAACTCCGGGCTCACCCTCCACGGTCTGCTCATAACCAGCAAACCCGTCGGGACGCAGTGTTGCCAGAGCGAACACAGACTCGCGCCAGCCTTCGTGCGGGCCATCCGAACCCATGTAGTAAAGTCGGATCTCCTCATCTAGGAACACCGGGTCGTCGCAGGCATAAACACATCCCCAATCATAATCACCGACCTTCAGGGAATTAGGAATGAACGGTGTACCGGGCTCGATCCGTTCCCAACGCAGCGTGTCCGGGCTCCACGCCAGCTCACAATGCACACGGCCCTCGTCCTTCCGCAGAATTGCCAGCAGGCCGAAGTAGATATCCGCATGGCGGAACACGGTCATGGTGTAGGTCTGCTCCTTGAGGTCTCCGCGCAAAACCTCGACACCCTTGGTCCAATGGATGAAATCATCACTCTCGGTGCGAGCCACAAGGCGAAGACCGAGATGGGTCTGTTCCCGCCTTGCCCACAAGCGCGTAATACCGACATACTTGTTCAGTTCAGGCGACCAGAAGGCATTGTTGTGCGTATCGGCCTCAACATCGACCTCGGGGCATGCGATCCAGTCGCCCCAATGCAGCCCATCGGCCGAAAATGCGACTGACACCATCTGGCCGTTTGCAAAGAACATCTTGTATCGGCGTTCGGGATCGCGTTCACGCAGGTCCTTGAAGATTCCGGCACCAATAGGACCCCAGACGAGGATATTGGTCGGCCTACCGAAAAAATCAAAGGTGTCCATGATTGGCTTCTGCCAGGATATTCCGTCGTGGGAGACGGCATAGCACACCCCCATTTCGCGGATGGGAAACCCCTTCAATGATGGGTAACGGGTCATGGAGTCGAGTTCCTTCAGGTAAGTTCCATCCGGTCTTGCTCTCGGGGTTTTCCATTCCTCCATATGCACATCCTGGACCCGTTTCTCCGGTGGGGTCATTGTCATGGCAAGGTCGAGAACAAACGGGTTGTACCAGAGCTTATAGATTCCCTCCTCTTCATCGTAATGGATGTTGCCATGGAGGTTATCGAAACGGGGCTCCCATGCGTGTTGTTCGCCAAAGAGCGGGTTAGATGTATGTTTCCTGATCTCGCCGAGTCGAAGCTGGACATTGTTCAGTTGGTCAATGATGCGATCGTCGATCAGCAGGTAACGTTCACGGGAAACTGGTGTGGTATTGGTTTGCGCAAAGCAGGTCGATCCCATAAAAAACACAAGAGCGATCATCAGGAAACAATCTGTTTTTACGGCAATGGATCTGACCATGAACTGTTGCCTCCCGTTCGTGAATATGACGAATGACGAATGATTTCCATGGACGACGACCCGGGGATAATATAAACATTCTGCCCTGATCTCAAGCCGGAATCCCGGATACGACTGGTGGGGCGACGGACGTTTGATCCCGAACCGGCTCTGCCGCCAGATAGATTCTTCCGATTCGGCCAATCCCCTTGACATAACGGACAACCATGGACAGGTCAGGATTGATTCCAACAATGACCAAAGGGCATTTCATGCTGCAGCCGAGGACAACTTCGGGCGTCAGGTCCTGAGTGGCATTAATGTCCAAGATAACGGCGCCAGGCGGCACGGTAATCCATAAGGCCCGGAACATCCAAAGGTTTGCATTCTTCAAGAACCGGTTCAGGGGCCGGCTTGTTCCAGCAAGTCAGCAGCGCACAGCCCTGGGCCACGCCGCTGGCATCACGCAACAGCCTAATGGCCTGATCTGGACGCAACGTTGCCAGCACACCCACCAGCACCGGGTCTCCAGCCATAATCCCTTCCAGCACAACATCATCCTTCACGCCAAGCAGATCCAGTTCGAAATCGATCATCAGCGCACAATATAGCTCCGCAAGTGCCGGGCTGCTGTGGAGGTTACCGGTGATCGATGGCTTACGCCCGCCGAACGGCCCGCTGCCCAGGCTGAAATCCGGCAGCGCAAACGTCCGGGATTCGATAATATTCCGGACATGTGACAGGTCACATGGCACACCGACCTCCGCATCGATGGACTTGCAAATTGCCCTATATTCCCGACCGCCCATGAAGCGCGCACACGGAACCGCATGACCCAGAATATCCACATTGGCCAGCATATCCTTCCCGGGTTGCAACCGGTCAACCTGGCCACCGACAGACATGCTGATCACCCAGGTCCCGCTGGAAACAACCGCAAAGTTTTCATTCGGGCTGGCATGCAGAAATCTCGCAAGGCCTGAATTACTGTCGTGTGCCCCCGGGTAAACATCACAACCCGCCGGCAGGCCGGTTGCGACGGCAACATCGGCCTGCACTCCACCCAGGGGTTTGACGGCGGTAACAACAGATGGCAGGATTTCACTCCAACCGCATTTACCGACCAGGGATGACAACTCTCCCGTACCCGGCCGCCAAAGGTCAGTGTGACAGCCCAGCGAAGTCACCTCATTTGCAATTACCCCCGTCAGGCGCCATGTCCAGTATTGGGGATACATGATGATTGCATGGATGCGTGAAAATTTTTCAGGAAACCTGGTCTGTTGCCAGAATAACTGGCGGCCGAGGTTAAGTCCGCATGGCAGGGAGGGCGAACAGGTCTCCCTGAACAATGGACGCACTTCATTATATGCGTCTTCAACTTCTTCCGGCCCGCCGAATTCATAATCCAGTATGGGCAGGGCGAGTCCGTTTCCCGAGGACTCGGGACCTACCAGAGCCGCAGTCGCGCCATGAGTCGTGACATTCACAGCCGTGATTTCAACCGATGAGGTAATTTCTAGGCAACGAGTGCAAAACCAATCCCAGATTGCATTGATATCATAATGGGCATACGGTTCACCGCTGAGTGTCGCATTGGAGCACTGTGCGGCATGGATTTCACGGAAATGACCATCCAAAACCGCAAGGTTGATATGCGTCTTGCCAATATCAAGGACGAGAATGTGACTGTCATCTTTCATGTGCATGAAAAAATACAGCGGGGAGGGTGGAAATACAACCTTTGAAACCTATTCTAATGGTCATATCATACTTGATTTCATAGTCTATATACAAGGCATCGGACCATCTCCAGGTTATCTCAGGATCCAGCCACCTAGGTTTATAAATGGGCATATTTTTCAAGGACCGTTGGGCAGGGATCCATATCGGCCACATTGGCTGCACTGGATCTTTCCGGATATTTTTTCAGCAACGACATGGGACGCAACTCACGGAACGGGGAAGAATAAAATGAAAAAGCTGCTTCACTCCTGAAACGGCTTTCCGTGTCTCGCTATTGCTGCAAAAACGGGTTGCTAATCCTGATTGACAGCCCTTTTCCCATCCAAACGTTCCTGGTCGAGCATCCAGATGACTGCAAACCCGAAATAAAACAGGGTTGGCAGGATCAGCCAGTTGCGGAACCGGTCCAGTTCCATCCACTCAAGAAAACACGAGACAGCCATCACCGCACACACAATTAGCGAAAGGATCGCACCTGCGCGAGCAATTTGCAGTTGGATTGAAGTGCCACGCACATGCGATATTCTAGGGGAAACCGTCTTATCAAGGTATTGCTTTTCACGTTTCTGACGGTCGTTTTCAGCCGCCTCGGCCCCAACCGCCCTTTCCCCATAATCATCCCGGGCGCCGAACAGGGCAGCCATAACCAGGTACACCACAACTGCTGTAATCCAGGCGGGTATGAACAGGAAAAAAAGGTGTATGTCCAGAAACCGGTTGAGCATGAGGGCAATAACCAGGGAAACACCCCACGCCGATACAGCAGGCATGTTTGTACTCAAACCCTTGTATGTTGTCCAATAGCGTGTCAGTCCCAACCTTGGGAAAAACCAATGCTCGGCAAAGATCACCGCACCAACCGGAATCAGGATCAGGCCCATGTATCCGACAAAATCAAGTAGCTTTGTAAAAACGAAAGGAAAACAGGCAATCACGGTCGTCAGCGCCCCGGTGATCGCGGTGACACGCACCCTGCTCCATTTCGGGTTGAGTGACTGGAATGCAAGCCCTGCGCGGTAGATGGTCGGGTTCGAGGTTGTCCAGCCAGCAATAATGACCGCCACAATTCCCGCCGCTCCCAGTGCCTGAAATGCCACCTCTCCGGCATCCAGTTCCGTCATGGCCACACCCAGTACCAGGGCCGCACCGGCGCCCATGATTCCAGCACACATCCAAGCTGCGTAATGCCCGATGAACATGCCCAGCACGGAAAAGAATCCATACGAACTCCTCCGTGCAAAGCGAAGCAGCGTCATGTCCGACAGGCCACCATGCATCGCCAGGTTGCAAACCCAGGCGATGCCTGCAACATGCCACACCGAGTATTCTGTGCCACCCCCAATCCAGATCTGGGAGCGGGCGACCGCCAGGAAATCACCCCAGCTGCGCATTGAATCGATACCGACCGTGGCACTGGCCAGTGTTGGGGCCAGCGCCAGTGCCCCAAGGAAGAACATCATGATCATCCACGGAGCAGCAACCTCGGCGAATTGCGCGACGCGCTTGAATCCGTGCATGGCAACGTAGACCACAACGGATCCGACGATAAGCGCAATCAGCACAAAAACAGGACTCGTGGGATACATCTTCACCTGAGGGGGGATCCCAAACAGGATACGAACAGCCGATGCTGACACCGTGATCATCGTCCCTGCGAGGATACAGAAAAGGATTCCATTGACCACGCTGTATATTTTTACCGTCCCTGGGCCAGCGACCTTTTCGAGATAGGCGTAAAGTGTCAGCCTGGTAGCCTTCGCGATCGGGGCACACACGAGACCCCATGTCAAAACCGCCATCAAGTTGCCCCACAGCAGCCCCCAGAGGATGTCCCCGGTCGAGACGCCCCACGTAACAAACATCGCCCCGATCACAAATTCAGTGCCAGCAACGTGTTCACCGGCAAAGTTTGCCGCAAAATAACGCGCCGGCTGCAGTCCCTGAGGAGCCACCGGTTCCCGTTCGAATTCAACCGTCTGGATCATGGTGAAAGCGTACACGGCGCATCATGGCCTTGCAAGGCCAAGTTCAAAGCGGACATTCCCGTCGCCTTCGAGAAACTCAACTCATTATCATGATAAGGCCATATTGCACACATTACGTGACACACTCGTATTCATAACGCAAGGGCGGGTTCAGGTTACACAAAGATCAACATTGACTGAAGAGGATGTGTATATCATATTGGCGGTCCGGTAATATGATATCTTTAACAGGCATGACGGCGGCGATACTCTGATGCAGAATAATACCCAACGATTTCACTCATAGTGAGCCCGTTTCAATTCATGGCTGTTGAATCGACATCCTGACTGCATACCCCCTCAGATATTCTGTATGGATCCAATACCCACCCAGTGCCTCATTGACAAGCAAAATACCGCGCTGCAGGATGCAGTTGAGATGGATTATGCGGCGCTGGCTGAACAACTTGCACGCCGCGGCATGGATATCGAGGATCTCACAAAAGCTGCCCTGAATTTCAATGTCGCGATACCCAGCTGGGGGGTTTGTACCGGCGGGACCCGTTTCGCGCGTTTCCCGGGCATTGCCGAACCACGTAATATTTTCGAAAAGCTGGACGATTGCGCGGTCATTCACAAACTGACCGGCTGTACACCGGAGGTATCCCCGCACTTCCCATGGGATATTGTCGATGATCTCAACGCCCTCCGTCAATATGCTGATTCTTTGGGGCTGAAGTTCACTGCCGTCAATTCCAACACTTTTCAGGACCAGCCGGGGCAGGAACATTCATACAAGTATGGCAGCCTGACACACACCGATACAGCCGTCAGACAACAGGCTGTAGAGCACACCCTCGCCTGCATCGATTACGGGAAAACATTGGGCAGCCGGGCCCTTACGGTCTGGATCGGTGACGGCTCGAACTTCCCTGGACAGCAACACCTGACGCATACGCTTGAGCGTTACCTGGACAGTATGCGGACAATCTATGCCGCGCTACCGAATAACTGGCATGTTTTTATCGAGCACAAACTATACGAACCCGCTTTTTACTCGACAGTCATCCAGGATTGGGGCACGAATGTTTTGTGCGCGATGGAGCTGGGTGATCAGGCGAAGTCACTGGTGGATCTGGGGCATCATGCCCCGAATGTGAATATCGAGATGATCGTCGCACGACTCATTCAGTTCGGAAAATTGGGAGGGTTTCATTTCAACGACAGCAAATACGGAGACGATGATCTCGACAGCGGGGCGATCAACCCGTATCAGCTTTTTCTGGTGTTTAACGAGCTGGTTGATGCTGGGCAACGAAAAGCTGATGGTTTCGACCCAGCCTACATGCTGGACCAGTCCCATAACGTCACGGATCCCATTGAGAGCCTGATGGTTTCGGCAATGGAGGTGCAATGTGCATATGTCAAGGCATTGCTTGTGGATCGGGAGGCACTCTGCACATGCCAGGACTCGAATGATGCACTGATGGCGACTTGTCTATTGAAGGCCGCATACAATACCGATGTATCGCCGATCCTCGCTCGGGCAAGACTACGCGGTCACGGGGCAATCGACCCGATGGGAACATACCGGGCGCTTAGTTACCGCGCATCACTGGAGAAGACCCGTCCTTCAACGGGCGGATCGGAAGCGGGGATCATCTGATGAAAGGAACTTATCATGCATAGAGCGCCCCTTTGGTTCAGAAAATTGCTTGTATCAGCTTCTCTTGTTTTCATGATTCACCCTGGGCCTAAACTGGGTGCAGATGAACCATTCAACCGGGAAAAATATCTACTGCTGGATTCGCGTCTTATTGACCAGGCTGAAAATGTGAAACTTTCGGTAGGGACTGTCCAAAAGCATCCCGAAAATCCACTGTTCGGCCAAGACTATCCGTGGGAACCCAACTATGCCAATTTTTACGGGAACATCCATCATGACAGCAAAGAACAGGTTTACAAGCTCTGGTATAATATTTTCCTGGTCGACGATGCCTTCTGGCGAACCCACCCCGACCAACGGAAACCCGAGACACATGCTCCCGGGGATCCCTCCGACTATAAAAACCTGACTGATTACGGGAAACTTCATCATCCGGAATGGCTTGATGAAGATCCGGAATTTACTCGGGGAATGTCCGGTTGGCACAATGTGCAACGGAAGTTGGGTGTCTGCTATGCCACATCAAAGGACGGTATCCACTGGGACAAACCGTTTATGGATATTGAACCTTTCCATGGCTTGGAATCCAACATCCTCCTTTGGGATGCACATGGAGCGGGTGTTTTTTACGACGAGCGTGAGCGCGATCCGGCCAGGAAGTACAAAATGTTCACGCAATTCCTCTTTCGAAAAAAACAAATGTCCGGAAGTCCTGAACCGGATTACATGCCACACATATCCGTTGCCTTTTCGCCCGACGGGTTACGCTGGGAAGAGCCCATCCCCTGCCCGGAAATTGAATCGGCGGGCGATACCCACAACAACGCCTTCTGGGCTCCCGAACTGAACAAGTATGTGGGAATCACTCGCCACTGGAAGGATGGCAGGGTCGAACCCGGCGGACTCAGGCTGGTAAACCGGACCGAAAGCCCTGATTATATCCACTGGACCAAATCCGTTGAAGTCTTGCGCGGAACCCTCGAGGCCCAGACTTATGCCATGCCCACATTCCGTTATGCTGATGTTTACCTTGGGCTTGTCATGATCCTCCGAAACTGGGAGGACCGTATGCACTGTGAACTTGCATGGAGCCCCGACACTATTCACTGGGAACGCATTGATGAGGGTGTCCCCCTGATCCCCAACGGACCTGACATCGGAAAACTTGACTGGGGGTGCGTTTTTACCTGCGATAATCCGGTCTTTCTGGAGGATAAAATCCGACTTTATTATCAGGGAACCAATGGATTGCACGCAGGCTGGAAGGATTCCTATCTTTGTCTCGCTGAACTACGCCCGGACGGGTTTGCTGGTTACGGGGCTGTCCCCGGGAAGACAGGTATTGTGACAACTAAGCCCATCCTGTGTTCCGGGGAGGTCCTGAAGATCAATGCCGATGTAGAGGACGGGGCGATCCGGGTTGGGATTGATGGAGACCGAGACCGCACAACTTCAAAATGCATGCCGATTACCGACAGCCTGATCAACGGCTCGGTAAAATGGGATGGCGCTCATGATATGGCTGACCTGAATGGATCAGCAGTCCGGCTTCGTTTTGAGATCAAGGGTGATGCCAAGATTTATTCATTCAGCTTCACGAATTGAGTCCGCAGGCCTCGACCCAGTTGATAAGGACACGGCTTGAGATAAACAGATATACTTTTTGCAAGGACGCTGGTTATCGCACCGATTGAAGCTGAACCGACACAAAAGGAAAACTGCAAAAGAAAAACGCTGAACCTTCAATACGACGAAAGATCAGCGGTGTCAGCATTTAATATCTGGAGGAGACGGGGGGATTCGAACCCCCGAATAACGGATTTGCAGTCCGTCGCCTTAAACCACTTGGCCACGTCTCCTTTGTCCTTAAAAACCATGCTATCAGCAGTGTATACAGGGTCAAGCCAAAACCTTCCACGCCTGATTGCTTGTCAACTTTGGCCGGATTCCCACCGGACCTCATGACAATACTTCGGGAACAATTCCTCGACTGTTCCAACGGGCAGAAGTTATCTTCCTGTTTGTGGACAAATTGCGGGGGAGAATACATGTTCCGGACCCTGGTTGGATCCGGGGAAGCCAATTTTCTTATCCGAAAGATTGAATGGAATTTATCAGGGTGACACAAATGGGACCGGCTGTCCCCCTGACCGGACCGCTTAAGTGACCACAATCGATTATGCCGGGATTTTAAGCTCACAGGAAAAATATCATCATTAAATGACGGGCTGGAAACCCATCGGCCTGAAACCTGTGGCCAAGTCCGGCAGGGGGATATCAACAGACGGCTGAGCAATATGACTGGGAGCACGGTCGTTTTTGAGCGTTGGGCCGCTTGGTTACCAACACCCAACCCCAACATACCGCTGATGCCCACCCAGGCCCCAGACTTCAAACCTCTACGCCCCCATTATTATCATCTCCAGACTCTATCAGCCCTTGAAACAGGAATTATGAAGGCCCGACACCAAGGCCTTCGATCGCATCGAAGATTATCATGCGCCAAGATTTGGATAACTACCCACAATTTGGCACAATAATTCATATATATATGATTATATTGGTTTTATACGTGTATTCGGGCCTTTCTGGTCAAAATATGGTAGATATGGCTAAGGTCTTCTGCCCCAGTGATGGACGCTTAACCTCATCGGGCCCGTCCCGATGAATTATCATTTTCTCTGAAACAAGACCGATTTTCCTTTCTTTTTGACAGCCGTTTTGTAGGATAGGGGTCTGATTCTCGGTTCGGTTTTCTTTTCGTGAGAGTTCTCTGTATTTTTTGCGTGAATCCCCCAGGAAAAGTTTAGCGATGGAACGAGATGAACCTTCCGGATGAAGGCGCTGATCCGGAGGCGGAATCGATGCGTCAATTATTCTTTTTTTGGGTCGACAGAGTTTCGACGAAAGGTGGAAAGAAATGAGGTTATACGTAGGAAATCTCAATTACAGGACCAGTGAAGACGAACTGGCCTCGATGTTTGGGGAATATGGCCAAGTTGAGTCGGCCGTGATCATCTCCGACCGGGAAACCGGCCGCTCCAAAGGCTTTGGTTTTGTTGAGTTCAGCAGTGATGACGATGCTCGCAAAGCCATAGAAGAGATGAATGGCAAGGAAGTTGAAGGCCGTCCGCTGAAGGTCAACGAGGCACGCCCGCGCGAAGATCGTGGTGGTGGTGGTGGTGGCGGCGGACGTCGTTACTAAAAACGATTTCCGGTTTTAATCCTGAAACTTAGGACCGACTACCTTTCTCCCCTGTCGGAGGAAGGGCAGTCGGTCTTTTTTGATGCATACCGACCCGGCAAAATCAGGCGAATGTCGTGGAAGCACTGCTTCACACATGTAAAGGGAAACCGATCCCGCAAAATTTACCATGAATCCAAATCAGGGCAATAAACATCTAAAGAGGACTCGGAAACCGAAATAGACATCAATCGTACCTATATATACTCTGTCCTCTCGTTGGATCCGAGAGATCCGAAGAACGCGGTTCATGGACGCCCGCCTGAAGTCACAAAAAGCGGCAATCAACCGCTAGAATAATTTTCCCCAGTTATCCTCCCTGAACCCGACCACGCCGAAACCCGGACCCAACACGAATGGACGCTTGATCAGGTTTCCATTTTCGGCTAGCAGGTTGACTACTTGTTCAGGAGTCATGTCGGGGATTTTTGACTTAATATCGAACGTCCGGTAATCCTTGCCGGCAGTATTAAAAAGCTTCTTCAAGTCACCACCCAAATGCTTCAACATCATCTTCAAGTCCTCTTTTGAGGGCGGCGTCTCACGAATCGGGAACAGCCTGTATTCAATACCCCTGAGATCAAGAAATCTAAGTGCCCTGCGACAGGTATCACATTGATGGTGATGGTATATCTTGATCATGCATAAGCTTCCCAGTTGTGATTCATGAATTGGAGGTGTTCCTACCCGGGGATCCGAACCGATCCCCGAAGAGTCGTCTTGAAAGGTTGGTCTGGAGCAGATTTTCCGGGTCGTATTCCTGTTTCAGCCTCAGGAAAGCCTTGAGTTTATCGGCAGGAAATATCTGTTCAATCAGCTCAGGTCGCAAAGTTGAATCCTTGGCAAAATAAAACTTTCCACCCGCCTCAAGCACAATACGGTCAAGATCGTGTGTCATCGCCCATAGTTTTCGTCGATTCCCGGAAGTTACGCGGAAATCCAGAGCCAGGGAATAACCATCCAATGCAGGCGTCATCAGGAAGGGATCGGGACGGTGTTTCTTGAATACACCCAGATAGGACGGCATCCCGGCCATACGGCTGATCCTGAGGATTTCCTCAAATCCCCGCATGGCGTTTTGTGTGGGAATGAAACTCTGATACTGGATTAGTCCGCCCGGTTTGTATGCCCATTTCCAGTTTGGGACATAATCTAGCAGGAAGGCAAACTCGGCATGGGACATCAGGTAACTTTCCCCGGGTAATGACAGCCGGCTGAACCAGTATTTCATCGTGTTGACCAATCGCATTCCCCGGTTATTCACAAAGGGTCTCATTAACATCCAAGTCACAGATCTGGGGAAAAGGCCGAGAATCCGGCCAGGCAGATCCTGAGCAGCAACAGTCAGTGTATCAACGGATCGGGCATCCTCGCCTTCCTGCAGGTAGCCGGCAGAATGCACAATTCCCCGTCCCACAAACGACGACCCACCCTTGATACAATCGATCCAACCCACAAGGTAATCTGAATGGTCGACACGATTTTCAAACGTGTCAACCATTGCAGCAATATTACCCACCCTCAGCGCTTCAATCCTCAAAAGGCCAGAATAAATTTTTTTCATCCGGAGTACCAGCCGCGTGAAACACCCGAGCATCCCGAATCCACTGATTGCGGCATGAAAAAGACCGGGATTTGATTCCCGGCTGCAAGTCCGGATCGATCCATTCGACAACATCAGATCAAACTCGACAACATGGTTCCCGAATGGCCCCTCACGATAATTGTTTTTACCATGGATATTCATGGCTGCACAGCCGCCGGAAGTCGTCTTCATTGTCCCAGACACAACCGGTGGCCACCATCCGTCCGGGATCACATGTTTCCAGATTTGCTCGAGTGTAGTGCCAGGTTCGACCGTGATCAGCCCCATGTCTGGATCCCAGTCGAGAATGCGGCCCATTCTGCTAAAATCGAGTACGATCTCGTCCTCGTTGAGGGATGCATCGCCATATGAGTTTCCACTACCCCGAAGCGCGATTGACTTCCCACTGCTGCGGGCCAATCTGAAAATCCCATCCAGTTCATTCAGATCACGGGGAAGATAACAATAGCTGTGTGAATGGGATGTCATGCCCCATCCTTCAACCTTCGCCACCTGCCGGAGACTAAGGCGTGGGGATCCGCTCGACCTAGAAATTTCCTGATTCATGCCACTTGAATTCAGATCTGTAGTCTCCTGAATATAAAGGATGGGATATGACGGATGAGCAACATAATATACCGCCAACGCGCAGGAACATAAACAGTGCCGCGACTCCTGTGGATACCGCGGATGATGATTTTCGCCGCAGCGTCCGCCGATATCATGAACGGCATTGATCCAAGTCCGGCGGTCATCGGCGTATCAACGGGACCCGGTTTGACGGTCACGACCCGAACATCCTGCATCGCCAAACGATTTCTGAGAGATTCAAGGTAAATGGCTTGGGCGCCTTTGGACGTGTTATAGACAGGCTGTCCGGTACGGCCCCGGTCCCCGGCCACCGAGCCAATGCCAACAATCGTGCCGCGTTTGATGCGTCCAAAAAAATCCGCCGACTCATTCAGCCAAGCAACCTGCCCCATGAGGTTGACCTCAATCATCAGTTTGTCCTTGATGAAATCATATTCGTCCTTCCCGACAGCAGGCATAACGCCGGCCGCATAAATGACAAGCTCTAACCCGCCCAGTAAATCCACAATTGACTCGAATAAATGTGGGACAGAGACCGTATCCGTAACATCATGGACGAATACAGATGCCTTCCCCTGACCCGGGAAGCCGTTAATTGCTCCTGCAACCCGTTCCAATTCATCGCGACGACGGGACACAAGGGCAAGGTTCCAGCCGATATGGCCCAAGTTCACGGCCAAGGCCTCGCCGATCCCAGAGGAAGCCCCGATGATCAACCCTGTTCTTGAATTCAATTGCATGTTGGCTTCACCTTAGTCGACGATCCCCGACCTTCGTATTGGCCGGCACGCAATATAACCCCCCGCAATGCAAATAACCGCCTCCATCGTAATCGATCATTCCGTTGAAATACCAGCAGAAGATCGGTGTCGTTGCAGGAGATTCTGATTTCCAACACACCCGGTTTAAAATAATATGGCAACACTGCAGCCAGAGCGCCATCCACATGGCGGTATCCGGACCTGCAAAACCAAAGTTTCCCGGTTTTATCATGAATACCCCTGAAACCAATCCGATTCATCCAGACGGACCGTCCCGACCGGACCCATTGCCACACCATGATGGTTCCGCATGCATAGGAACGGCCCTGTCACGTGCGAGTTGCCTTGCGGGTGTCCTTTTTTGGTTGATCATATTCACATGGCTATGGGTCGGTATCCCCGAGGGTTCAACCACGACACGCTGGCTTGGTACGGCATGGTTCCTTCTTGGCCTGATATCCCCAATGGGCTGGTGCTGGTCGTTTGCTCTGGCACTACCTTGGTTTGGAAACAACCCGGGAGGGGAACATCAGCTTTATCTGCTCGAGATGGGGCTGATGGGCCTCGTCATCCATCACCTCGCCGCGCGGCTGAACATGGTCTACCAAGCCCGTCGTAACTGGATTGACCCATGGATACGTCTGTTTTGTGTCATGAGCTGTGTCGGCATGATCCCACAGTTGCGCTGGTTATGGTGCGAACTGGTCCAGCACAAGACAAATTTTATCTACAGCATTTACAATCACTATGGGACAGCGCCGGTCTTCAGCCTGCAAATCGTATTGAAGCTCGTTCTTGCCGCAGGTTTTTATTCCTGGCTCCGTGATCGGCCGTGGCCCGGTCCAACGCAATCGCGATACTGGTGGACCATGGTCGCGGTGCTGGCCGGATCTGCCATTTTTGGCCTTCTCAACCTTCTCGATCTAGCGCCGGCGGATTGGTGGCGACCGGACAATCCAGACCTGCTAAAAATATCATCCCTGCGGCTCCAGTCCCTGTATTACCATTCGGGATGGTATGCACAATACCTAATATGTCTGGCCCCCGCGGCACTGGCACTTGCAATGACCTCACGCGGGTTGACGAGGTTCTCGGCATGGATTCTGGTTGTCCTGCTGACTGTCACGGTTATGTTTACTTACCAACGTGCCGGTTGGCTGGCCATGGTCGCAGGCTATCTATCGGTCGTGATTGGGATCAATCTGTCAGCCAGAACATGGCGCGATTCACTCCTCAGAATGATGTTATCTACAGTCGGATTGTTACTCTGCATCTGCCTGATCTTTTTCATTCTGGCCATTTTCATCCCCTCCTTCTACGACCGCCTGACTGAAATAGCGCATTTCAAACATAGGACCGATATCTGGCAATCGGCCCTCGAGTTGTCACGGCTCTCACCGATTACAGGTATCGGTACAGGAAATTATCATCATGCACACAGCATGCTTTTCACGACTGGTCATCCGTGGTACCTGGTCGACAAGGTGACCGCACACAGTGTATACATCCAAATACTTGCAACCGGCGGAATTCTGAGCTTGGTGGTGTTCCTCGTAGCCTTGGGAGGTATCCTGTGGCGAGCATGGAAGGGAGTATTGTTTATTCCCGGAAACCAACCCCTGCAGCAGCATGCAGGCACTTTCCAAACACGGCTCGCGTTGATGGGCGGCCTGACAGCACTTTCCGTCAACGGGATTTTCCAGCATATATTCTATATACGGACGATCGAGCTGTTGTTCTGGTTATTCGTGGGTATCTGCAGCTGGTTTGTTTCGGCCGAGTCGCGTGCGCAAAGAATCCGTTTCCCGACAACCATCGGCACTCTCAACCTGCTGGTCATCAGCGTGTTCCTGGCGCTACTGGTTGCATGGGAAAACCAGGATGGCCTGAAGCCCTGGAAGGTATGGGTTAACGAGGCCAGTTTTCTGGTGGGCGGTGATCATGTCCGTTTATCCATCCCACCCGGCAGAAACTCCATCCGATTCCCGGTCGCCTCCATCGACCTGGATGCCGACCGTATCCCGGTAACCTATACCTTCTCAATCGAAGGCAGGACCCTGCAGGAATCGAATCTGGGCAATCAAGAGACACGGTGGATTGAATTGGATCTACCGCCGGACCGCAACCCCATGGCCCCTCTCGATATCCGGGTATCCCGGACATGGTCACCGTGGTACTGTGGCCTCAAGGAAATGCCAATCCTCGAAATGGGTGTGCTTTATCTTCATCCGGAGTAAATATAAAACTGGCATGGCCGAAAATCCGTGCAGCAAAAGCAATCATGGATACAAGGAAGGTTACAAGGTTTTTAATTCATGGGCATAGCACTTTTTCATCCATGCTGGTACATTGGCTCAGTGTATCCTGATAATGTCGCAATTTTTGCGGATGCGTTATGAGGGCAGATTTGCAATGCCCAGACAAAGCCAGGCCTCATTGCGCCCGATTCGCGGAAATATATTAAATGGACTACCCCCGGGAGAATGATACCTCCTTCCCGTAACCTGAGCGCAGGAAATAGTTGGATAAACAATTCTGGGTGAAGCCCGTGAAATGGGCCGATCAGGCAAGAATATTGGTGCATAAACGGGAGGGAAAACCGATGAAGCATCCAATCGACACGCATGAACTGAGGCAACTGGAAACCACAGCGGTTACTGCGATGAAACGTGGAGATTTCATCAACGCACTCGACTCATACGAGGAAATTGACGCGAAGGGCTGGGCGGGGGCACGGCACCTCACGGCGCAGGGATACTGTCTAATCAAAGCCCGACGTCGAAAAGATGCGGGCGGGATCCTGTTAAGGGCCTTTAACCTCAATCCAGATGATGACCGCTGCATTGAGTTGCTAGATAAATATGTCCCAGGCTGGGAAAAGCGGGCGGTCGAGACGCTACCCCATCCGCCCGATCACAGGCCCTCCGTCCCGATCCGTGACACACCTCCGCCTGCGCCGGCTGTGACACACGTGCCGAGACAACAGCACAGAACGATGCCCAGGGAGTCACCCCTGCTCTCCACTCAACACCCTTCGCCGCAGCAGCCGGGCGGCCATGTTCCGGAAGATTTTAACAACCTCAAGATCTGCTGGAAGTATGTTCTTGAAGATGCGAAGATCGAAACCTTGGGATAACTGTTGGCGCATACTCATTGAAATGGTGTTATTGAGCAAGGCCTTATATTTTAGAACCATGAGCCTGTCGTGACCTCCACGGTCTCGGGAGGACTTAGCAAGCTTATGGAGATGGATCCGGTCACACTATCTCATCGAAATTGGATCAGCTGGTCACACGCAGGATCTCCTGAACGGTCGTCTTCCCCAACATCACGCGAATCAGGCCTTCCTCAAGGAGGGTCCTCATCCCATTCTTCCTGGCGGCTGCTCGAATATCCATGGGGTTCACCTTTTCTCCGATCATCCTGCGAATCTCGGATGTCGGTGAGAGGACCTCATAAATTCCCTGACGGTCATAATATCCCGAATCATGACAATCCAGACAACCCTGACCCTGTTTCAGCGTGAGCGTTTCAGGTGAACCGGGCAGATCAAGATCGGTCATTTCTTCTGCTGTGATGGTGTAGGTCGTCGAGCAGTTCCTGCAGATAAGGCGGATCAGCCGCTGTGAAATGATTGCCAATATTGCCTCGGCATGACGATGTGCTTCAACACCCAAATCGCTGAGCCGCCCAATGGTGGTTGTGGTATCGATGGTATGTAAAGTCGAGAAAACGAGATGACCCGTCATGGCTGCATCAATCGTCATCTTGGCAGTTTCTTTATCACGAATCTCACCCACCATGATCACGTCCGGGTCTTGGCGCAAGATCGAACGGAGCCCACCGGCAAATGTGAATTTCTTTGCGGGATTGATCTGCATTTGAGTGAGTCCATCAATATCGAATTCAATCGGGTCTTCCAGAGTGATGATGTTCCTTTTTCCATCGGCAATATCGCCGAGGCAATTGTAGAGTGTCGTTGATTTTCCTGATCCGGTGGGCCCGGTAACCAGAACTAGTCCATGCGGACGCTGCAGATGTGCCTTGACAACGGAAAACTGCCTCTTGCGCAGGCCCAGCCGATCCAGTGAGCCCAAGACACGCCCCCGGTAAAGCAGTCGCAGAGAGGCTGTTTCTCCGGAAGTGGCTGGGCTTGTCGTGACCCGGATATCAATCGGCTTGCCATCCAACGAGGTCTTGTAGGCCCCGTCTTGTGGTTTGCGGCGCTCGCTGATATCCATCTGGCTTTGTGCTTTAATCGAATTAATCATCAGTCGCTGCTG
>CAYYNQ010000105.1:0-71413 GCA_964473105.1 uncultured Candidatus Sumerlaeota bacterium
GGGGTCGGACTTTGGTTCTCCACTGTCATCAGCCTCTTCATCTTCATTTTTTGACCGGCGTTCATCTTCCATCTCATGCAGTGCGTTGACGTATTCCTTGGCTCCATTGATCAGGCTTTCACACAATTCCTCATTACCACCCGTAAACGGGATCAGCTTGGCGTCATCGGCCTTGGCGATCTTGTCCACACTATTGAAGTTGGATTTCAACAGCGCTTCACGGAACAATTCCGAGAGCTCCTCTATTTGCTCAAGGAAATCTTCGAGATACCTTCTCTGGATTTCTTCATAAGCCAGTTCATCCTCGTTTTCGGAACGGATGTCGAGGCGGAAACCGGTTAATTTCGCGGCCAGTTTTGTGTTTTGTCCCTTTCTGCCAATTGCGATGGCTAGGTTCCCCTGTGCGACCACAACGTGAGCACGCCGATTTTCTTCGTCAAGTTCTATGGAAATGATTTTGGCTGGATTCAGTGCGTTTTGAATGAATGTTCTGTTGTCAGGACTCCAGGGGACAATATCAATTTTTTCGTTTTCCAGCTCACGAACAACCATTTGGACACGTGAGCCTTTCATGCCAACGCAGGCCCCAACAGGGTCAACATCTGAATTCACAGATTTTACGGCGATTTTTGTCCGAACCCCGGCCTCCCGTGCGATCCAGATGATTTGTACGGTCCCGTCAGCAATTTCAGGGACTTCTTGCTTGAACAGTTCGATGACCAGTTGGGAGCTTTTTCGGGAAACCAAGATATGTGGGCCTCGAGTTGTCTCCTCGACGCGTAGTATCATAACCTTGATCCGGTCGTTGAAGCGGTAGTTTGCTCCCATTGGTTTCTCGTTATGGGGCAGGACAGCCTCCGCGCGTCCGATATTCAGGATTACATCACGACGCTCAAAGCGCTGGACGATCCCGGTGACCATGATATTTTCCTTGTCCTTGAACTCGTCAAATGTCTTTACCCGTTCAGCATCACGAATCCGCTGCATTACCATTTGTCTTGCGGACTGGGCAGCGATTCTACCGAATTCGCTTGGGTCAATTGTTACACGGATTTCTTCACCGATGTTGATTTTACGGCGTCCCGTTGCCTTTCGTGCATCTTTTATACTAATAAGGTTACGATCATTTTTCGGGGCTGTTTCATCGACGGTTTTCGTGACGATCACATTGAGCGCCCCGCTCTCCAAGTCAAGGTCGGCAACGGCATCACGGTAAAGTGAGAGTTGTTTTCGTGAACTTGCCAAGATCGCATGTTCAATCGCATCTTTGAGAATTTCCGGTGGGAGGTCCTTCTCCTTACAGATCAATTTGATAAAAGCTTTCAGAGTATTGGGATCCATGATTATTACCTCTCGGCTGAAGGCTGGAAGGTGAAAATGCCCGTATTTTTGTGTCGGGCTGAATTCAGGGTATTTACCTCTATAAAAAATAAAAAGTGGGCTTCCGCCCACTCTCAAAACGGCCCCCCCTTACGGGACGAACCAAGGCCTATCTTACATCCCTGCGCAACTGGATTTCAAGGTTATTTTCCCGATAGGGGCTGTTTCGTGTTGCGGATCAACTTTTCTTGGAAAAGCGGGCTCAATTTTCCTGACAGGCATGGGGGTTGTTGGATCAAAACACATATTCCATTGGTTTCGAAAGTTCAGATAGATCATGCGGTTCAGGCACGAGATTCTTCAAGATAATGGGTCGGAATTATGATCTGATGAGGCCGGTTTACACGGGATCAAAACGACCATTCGGGCCGTTTACTTTGGGTATATGGACAATTCATGTTTACAGCTCGATTATTTCAGAAATTGTCTCATCTTGTTTGGCCGGGTTTGAAGGTCGGGGAGCTTCGCGAGAAATGCGACCTATACCTTGAAAAATGGCTATATGACACGCGGAGAGATGATACGGACAACTCCCTGAAGATTTCCCCTGTGAACATGGGCCGAAATACGCTTGTGCGCTGCGTGAAGTTATCGTCGGATGAGAGAGCTTTTGCACGTGTGTGGAGGTATGACCGGGTCGGTCTGCCCGCCCGGACTCATACGTTAGCCGGCATTAGCCTGCAAAAGAGGGGGATTCGAATCCCGGAAGTTCTCGTCTGTGATGATTCATTCGAGACCATTCGCCGTTACCGGATCGAGGCTGTTATTGAAAGGAAGGCCGCAGGAATTACTCTTGATGAAAAAATCAGGTTGACTGCAGGCCAGCTGCCCCGTCCTATTGTTGAGGTTTTGGCCGGGGAAATTGCCTGTCTACACAGGCCAGATAGTCGCAACTGGGGGAGGCCTTGGACTCCGCGGGATAAAATGAAAGAACCGCTCGATTATTGGCAGGATCGGATTAAAAAGGTGTCCCAGCGGATTCGGGCTGGTTCGATGCTTCTTGATTTGCAGCAGATCAATCGCTTGACTGGACATCTCCAGAGAATGCTCAAGTCTGTTCGGTTTGTCCGTCCAGTGCTGGTCCACGGCGATCTCTCACCCAGCCACATATTCATTGATAAGGATACCAGGGTCACGTTGATTGACTTCGAAACAGTTCATTTTGGTCATGCCGGAATGGATCTTGCCTGCGTCAGGAACTGGTTCAGGGATGCTTTCACGTGGGAAAATTTCGCTGAAATATACAGCCGTCGATCCGGGGCCCCCATCGATCTGGGCGCTTTGGAGTATTTCGACCTGATGCGGAAAGTGGAAAAGTTGTCGAGTCGGATCGTGAAACGCACCCACAGACCGATGCGGTTCTCCCTTGAACGCGACCAAAGGTTGAGACAAGAGCAAGAACGGGTTGAAAAGAGATTGCTTCGGCTCTTCGAAGATTGATTATGATCTTTTCTTTTTCAACCCATAGAAGCAGTATGTCGGGCTGAGCTTTTGATTCAGGAGTATGGAATGAACGCAAAGAAAACCATCCTGACAGGTGACCGTCCGACAGGTCCGCTTCATCTAGGCCATTTTGTGGGCAGCCTCAGCAACAGGGTCAAGCTGCAGGATACCTATCATACTTATGTCCTAATTGCTGACATTCAGGCTTTGACCGACAATTTTGACAATCCGGAAAAGATTCGCGAAAACACGGTCGAGGTTATGCTGGATTATCTGGCTACGGGACTTGACCCGGACAAAGTCTGTTTTGTGCTTCAATCGATGGTTCCTGAGATTCATGAGCTTGCAATCCATTACTTGAACATGGTGACGGTTGCACGGGCGATGCGAAACCCGACGGTCAAAAATGAAATTCAGGAGAGACGGGATCGCGGCCGCGAGATTTTCGGACAGTCGGAATATGATTTTCCCATGGGATTTCTGGCTTACCCGGTTCATCAGGCAGCCGACATCACCGCATTCGATGCAGACTTGGTGCCTGTGGGGGAGGAGCAAATGCCCATGATCGAGCAGGCAAGGGAAATTGTTCGGAAGGTTAACAACCTTTATGGCGATGATATATTGAAGGAGCCTGAGGGACTGGTTGGGGATGTCGGCCGGCTGGTGGGACTGGACGGGCAGGCGAAAATGAGCAAGTCCTTGGGCAACGCGATATATTTGAAAGACGATGAACGTACCGTCAATCGGAAAGTGCGCAGCATGTTCACCGATCCCAAGCGGATTCGTGCGGATATACCCGGGACTGTTGAGGGCAATCCGGTTTTCATATATCATGACGCATTCAATCCCGACAAAGTAGAGGTTGAAGATTTTAAGTTGCGATACCGCCAGGGCAAGGTCGGCGACATGGAAGTGAAGACGAGCCTTGCAGCTGCTCTCAATGTCCTGCTCGAACCGATACGTGAACATCGGGGTGGATGGATGGACCGTCGGCGTGAGGTGGTGGAGATGTTGATGGACCATACCTCGGAGGCTCGGAAATCCAGTCGTGCAGTGTTGAAGCGGATTCGCCGAGCAATGGGTTTGAAATCGCTGCAGGGCTAATTCTGTTCGGTGGAACCTGAATGACAGACAATTTAACAATATACGCATAGCCGGGTTGTTGACAGTTGACATCAAAATGGGTGTCCGCGATTCTAAATGACCCTTAGCGAAAAGATCGGGTTGAATATGACAACATCCAGTTCCCGTGCAAATGGACATCATGCCGAGCAGTCGAGGGTATGGGGTAGGGTTCTTGTGAACTGGCTGCTGCCGGGCTCCGGATTTTTTCTAAATGGACAATCTGTTCGAGGTTGTATTCAAGCTGTTCTGGTCTGCCTGACATTTCTGATGGGGCTGGTTTTTCACGGTGGGGTTAGTTGGCCTGCCTGGAATCCTACATCGGATGAATTCAACCTGATCAATAATTTTTCATTTCTGATCCAACTGGGTGGTGGTGGGCCAGCGTTACTCAGTCTGTATCCAAACCTGATGATGGAGGTAAATGCAGATTTGGCCCGGGGTTTTGCTGGCTGGGCATTCATTGCCGGCAAACCTCAACATGCCTATTACGAGCTGGGTAGCTTCTATCTGGTTGTGGCGGGGGCGATCAATTATTTCGGGGTCTGCAATTTGGCTGATCGATCGTTGGGCAGGTTCCGACCGGTTCATTGCGGGCCCCGAAATAATTGATGGAGAGGAAAATCAACAGTGACGGAATCCGGCTTAATTCATCTGTTTTCAGCTCTTTACCTCTCAGGGGTCATCTGTCTTGCGATTAGCCTATACGATCGGGACAACCCAAGGCAGATTTTCAGGGAAACTTTTCGGAGGTGGGTCAAATTTCTTGGAATCAGCCTCATTATCGCAGTTGTGGTATCAATTCTGGGTTAGTCACCGGCAGCATTAGCCCGAGGCGGTTTGGCTCTGAAAATTAGCTGTTGACACGGGAACAAGGGCGGCAATATAATACGCGCTGCTTTACAGAAGACATCATCACGAGGAGAGGAAAGGAGGGGGCTTAGCATGTTGAAGCGCCTAAAGGGGTTTACCCTGATCGAACTTTTGATCGTCGTTGCGATCATTGCCATACTTGCCGCGATCGCGGTACCGAATTTTTTGGAAGCGCAGACGCGTTCCAAGGTGTCCCGTGTGCGGGCAGACCAGAGGTCTTTGGCAACAGCGCTGGAGGCTTACTACATCGACAATAATAACTTCCCCGCAGTTGCCACATCGGATGCCGGGGGAGGTCACTTCGGCTCTAACGAACTCCCGACCGCGAGCCCGGGTCTCAGGGCCATGCCGAGTTTTCGTCGTAAGGAAAATAATGGAGATATGCTGCATACGCTGACAACGCCCGTTGCGTTTATCACATCCATTTTCCCGGATCCTTTTGCGGACACCCGTGGCGGAGCCTTTTCTTACTCAGTAAACGGTCCTTTCAAGCAAGGTTGGGTTGTGTGGTCTTTTGGCCCTGATACCGACGAGACGACCTCTGGTGATCTCTCGCTGCAGACGACCATCCCGGAGCATTTTGTTGAGGATACCGTCTACAATCCCACGACTACGGTGCCTTCAGATTTGCTGGTTGGTTTTACATACGATCCGACGAACGGGACCACATCCAATGGCGATGTGTGGAGGGTCAAGCAGTAGGTCCGCGATCTGCCGGGCGTGATCGATATCGTCCGCTATTTCAAAAGGGAGTTGGCATTCGAATGTCGACTCCCTTTTTTTATGTCCCGTTTTTCGCGTGAGTTTGTACGGCATCATGATATCTGTTGTAAAAATCCGGCTTCGGTCCATAATACGGAGAAGCTGCTTGCCATTGAGTGGGACACAAGGTGATATCAGAAGGTGATGGAACTCTAAATTGGCCGGGGTATCCCTCAAAAATCTAGTCAAAGTTTATCCGGGTGTTGAAGAACCTGCGGTCAAAGAGACGAGCCTGGACATTCGGGATAAGGAATTCATGGTCTTGGTCGGTCCCTCGGGCTGCGGCAAATCCACCACCTTACGGATGATCGCGGGTCTGGAGGAGATTACGTCGGGGGAGATCCACATTGGCGACCGTCGGGTGAATGATGTGGCGCCCAAGGACCGTGATATTGCGATGGTTTTCCAGAATTATGCACTTTATCCGCATATGACCGTGTACAAGAACATGGCCTTCGGCCTGAAATTGAGGAAGTTTCCCAAGCTTGAAATCGACCGACGGGTCAGGGAGGCGGCCGAGATCCTCGGCATCACGGAATACTTGGACCGCAAACCCCGGGCGCTTTCCGGGGGGCAGCGCCAGAGGGTTGCCGTTGGCCGGGCCATCGTGCGCAAGCCGCAAGTATTTCTTCTTGATGAGCCCCTTAGCAATCTTGATGCGAAGATGCGTGTGCAAATGCGCACAGAGATTGGGAAACTGCACAGTCGTCTCCAGACAACTATGATTTACGTGACACATGACCAAGTGGAGGCCATGACCATGGGTGATCGGATTACCGTCATGAAGGACGGTACTATTCAGCAGGTTGCTGATCCGATCAATCTCTATGACCACCCGGCGAATATGTTTGTCGCGGGATTTATTGGATCCCCGGCGATGAATTTCATGCAGGGTGAACTAGTGGAAGAGAATGGCCGGCTATTTTTTAATGAAGGATCGGTTCGTATCTGTGTCCGCGAAGACCACCGCCGGAAACTGGAGGAGAACGGGGAGAAAAAAGTTGTCTTTGGTATCCGGCCTGAGGATATCAGGGATTCGGGGGCACTGAATGAGACGGAAAACGGGTATTATGGCAATATCCGGGCCCGCATTGAAGTGGTTGAGCCCATGGGTTCGGAGATATACCTTTATATGACAACCGGCACTTCACGTTTCATCGCGCGAGTTGATTCACACCTTGAAGTTGAGACGGGTCAGGACCGCGATTTGTCCTTGAATATGACAAAGGTCCACTATTTTGACTCTGCCACGGAACAGTGCATATCCTGATGCCATTATTCAGTCCGATGAATCTGGGGAGGTATGTCTATGCCGGAGCCGATTCAGCCTGAACTTTTTCCCGGTGATACTGCAACCACAGGATGGGTGCAGGATACGGCTGCCCGGGATATTCCCGGCCATCAGTCAATAGTGCGACTCATTCAGGCCGATTTCCTCGGGTCTGCAGCCAGAGAAGTGGAAGATGGCTCGATTGATGTTGTCATGACATCGCCTCCCTACAACATCGGCGTCAAGTATTCGAATTACCGAGATGATTTGGCAACAGCGGCCTATCTGGAATGGTGTGAATCCTGGGCTTTGGAGGTCAGACGTTGTCTGGTGGGAAAAGGATCCTTTTTCCTGAATATTGGGAGTCGGCCCAAGCAGCCTTGGGTGCCGTGGGATGTCGTGCGGGTATTCCAGAGGCATTTCAGGCTCCAGAACGTCATTCACTGGATCAAATCCATTTCAATTGACAAGAGAGATGTCGGGAATCATGCCGGCATTGACAGGGACGTTACCGTGGGTCACTACAAGCCGATAAACAGCGATCGGTATCTCAATGACCAGCATGAATATATTTTCCATCTTACCCATGCGGGAGATGTCAGCCTTGATCGGTTGGCAATCGGTGTTCCTTACCAGGACCCAAGTAATATCGGTCGATGGAAATCAGCCAGTGGTGGATTGCATTGCCGTGGAAATACATGGTTTACACCCTATCCGACCATCAAATACCGCGCGAAGGACCGACCTCACCCGGCGACATTTCCTCCGATGTTGCCCGAACGTTGTTTCAGGCTTCATGGCCTTCAATCCATCCATCGCGTGATGGACCCATTCATCGGTCTGGGAACGACGGCTGTGGCTGCAGCTGGACTGGGGATTGACTGTATCGGGTTTGATATCGACGGGGCGTATCTGGATGTAGCGAGGCAGTCATTATCGGGACTCCCGTGTCAGGTAAGGCTGGACCGGAATACGGATCAAGCCGGGTAGAACTTTTTGTGTCTGGGTTTGGACAAGTTGTCTACTGTGTTGTGAGGATTCTTGGTTTTATCTGTCGGTAAAGTTTGATGATGCCTTGGCCGTTCTTTTCCCAGCTGTGTTCCCTTTCAGCCCGTTTCCTTGCGGCCAGACCCATTTTCAGAAGTTTTTCGGGACTGGATAGTAACTGTATGATTGATTCAGTGATCTGGTCGGTATTACCCGGTTCGAAAATCAGACCCTCATGGCCATGATCAAGCGCCTCTTGGATTGCCGGGTAACTGGGCGCGAGGACCGGTACGCCGGACGCTTGGTATTCGAATAGCTTGGCGGGCGATGACCAGTAGGTGGTATCGGGAATCATAGCGATATCCATGGCCCGGACATGATTGGGAATGGCCTTGTGGGCGACCGATCCGATGAAGTGGATCACATCATCGAGCTTCCTTTCCCGAACCTTCTGTCGATGCTTCTCGAGTTTCTCCCCCTCACCTCCAACGATCAGGAAAGCATGGGGTCTACAGTTTAGACCGTGCAGTTTTTCGGCGACCTCGTAAATCAGGTTCAAGCCGTGCCATCCTGACAACGTGCCAACGTAACCAATGATAAACCGGTTCTCCAGCTTGTGCTTTCGCAGAATCTCATCTCCATTGTGTGATGGGTTGAAGTCATCGAGGTTGACGGCCATCGGCATCTTTTCAATGTTATCCAGCGGGATTCCCAGCTTATTGACATCCTGCCTTAGCGGTTCACTAACAACTATAAGATGCGGTGAATTCCTGATCAGTGATTTCTCAACCTTGCGGGCCAGCCAGCCCAACCGAATTCTATCCTTTTGCTCCTTGGTCAAGAATGCATTCATCTCCATCAGTCGTGGAAGCCCATACTTGCGCTGCGCTTTCTCCCCGGCCCGGGAATAAAGGGAATATCGTTCATAGATGGCATCAGGTCTCCATTCTCGAATAAAATCGTCGAGTCGGGACCACATTCGCTGGTCCAGCAGAATGTGACGCATATCAAAGCCGATCTTCTTGGATTTTGGACGCGGGATTTTGATTACATCAAGCCTCTCCTTCGGATCATGGTCACCCTCCGTGTTTGAACAGAATAACTTCACCTTATGTCCCAGTCGTTGCAGGGCATAGCAGGTTTCCCTAACGTGGGTTGAACATCCCTTACGGCCAAAGATGGGAATACCGGGATCCGTACACAGATAGATAATCTTCATGATGGTGGCAGCTTCCTGAACGGACCGTTCGGTGTTTGTCCTTCTATTTCCATTCAAGTTGTATCGAACCGGTATGTGTGGGGGTGATGTGTCGCTTCAGCGATCAACCGGGCCATCTGGCGGGTTGCCTTTCCCAAACCGTCGAATACAGACTGGCTGATGATGGAATGTCCGATATTCAGTTCGGATATATTGGGTATGGCTGCGACCGGCCCGACATTATGATAATTCAGGCCATGGCCTGCATTCACAATCAGTCCGAGATCGAGGCCGAAGCGGGTTGATTTGGCAAGTTTATCCCATTCCAACCCCTGGTCCGTTTCGTTCTGCGTGTTGGCCCACGGCCCGGTGTGCAGCTCGATCTCATTCACGCCGCATTCAGCCGAGGCTTTGATTTGTTGGTGGTCGGCATCAATAAACAGGCTGACGCGGATACCGGAATCCTGAAGGGTGGATACTGCCCTGCGAATCTTGGCGATGTCGGCCATTACGTTAAGACCACCCTCGGTCGTGATCTCTTCGCGACGTTCAGGGACCAAGGTTACGATATCGGGCTTGATCTCAATAGCGGTCCCCATTTCTGCAGTCGCCATTTCGAGGTTCATGTGCCCCTGAACCACTTCGTGCACAAGACGTACGTCCCGGGACTGCACATGCCTCCGATCTTCTCGGAGATGCATGGTTACACCAGTCGATCCAGCGCGCTCAACAATCATGGCAGCCATGACGGGGTCGGGTTCCTTGCCTTGACGCGCCTGGCGTATGGTGGCCACATGGTCGATGTTAACGCAGAGGGTGGACATAAGGAAAAGAGGCCCTTTGGGCTAGAAACGCCTTGCCGTTGCACGTCCCGAGATCTTCATCGGGTTGCCCTGTTCTAGAAGAATCCGGTATTATCGGACCGATGGGTCGCTTTTTCGGGATTCACCGTTTATGACTTCACCGGATTTATCTGTGCCGGGTACCATTGCTACGAATTTTACCGTGATTCTCGGGGGCTTGCATTCCCTGATTTCAACCATCGTGCGATCATCCTTGTTGACGGATGTGGCCCATTCAAGGCGCACACCGGTATCTTGGATTTGGCCGACTTCCTCCTTTGGATGGATTGCCGGAGCCAGTCTGAAATCAAATTTTGTCAGCCTGTCCAGCGTTCGTAGAGGACCATATACAACCACGTCTGCAACCGGTGGATCAATCACTGCTTCCAGATCCTCGCGAATGATGACGGGAATTATCGGGACGTCGGTGATTGTAGTCAGTTCCATCCTTGGGTTCATGGCGAAATGTACGCGGTATTTGTCAGTCTGTTGGTTGAGCACGGTCAGTCCCTTCGGCACCACCAGTTTGAGGAATTTCTGGCCGCTTCCATTCAGGGTGGAAAGGTCTATTAGCTCCGTTCTGATCATGCTTCCGGCCTGTTCGAAAGATTCGAGCTCATCGGGGTGGCCGGTGATCAAAACCTTGTCCGGATCTGCTTTTTCGCCTGCAAGCATCCAATAGGGATGCAAGTTGCCTGTCGTGACGACGTCAATCTTCGCGACCATGGTCTCAAGACGGGCAGTCAAAGTCACCTCCGCAGGATCAATCCCGAGAATCTTGACATTTCTGACACCACGCAGATGGATATCCTCGGGTTTCAGCTCACGTTTCTCCCTTTTGGGCTGGTCCGGTTCAATCCAATCCGCGGGGTTCTGAGGAAAGAGATCCATGGCATCAATTCGGACCGCGAAGTTTTTAGATACGACCCGTTGCCGATTATCCAATGAAAACTGAACATTGATCTCGACCTGATTGAGGTCGATATCCGTATCCACCGTCATGTTGGGCGGGATGTTGTCCTGTAGTTCCAGGTTGACTGTCATCCAGTCTTCACTCAAGACACCCTGTTTCGCGATCAGCCAGAGCATGAACGCAAGGAACAGTGATATCAGGCCTAATATCAGGTGTATTCGCAGTTGGTTATGCATCGGGATTGCCGGCCTTGTTTTCCTCGGCGGCCTCGAGGTCGAGTTCACGCTCCAAGCGGCGGGCCAAGTCTTCGCGGTTCAACCCGCTTTTGAGCTGACCATCAACAGAGATTGAAACTATACCGGTTTCTTCAGAAACAACCAGCACAACCGCATCAGTTTCCTCACTGAGGCCGATCGCAGCGCGGTGACGCGTTCCAAGTGCGTGGCTCAATTCCGGGTCATCGCTCAACCCCAGAATGCATTTTGCTGCAACCAGGGTATCACCACGAATTACGATGGCCCCATCATGCAGAGGAGTCAGGCTGGTGAAGACAGTCCGAATCAGTTCGGACGATACACGAGCTTCCACTGCAATTCCCCGTTCCGTGTATGAATCCAATGGATTACGGCGCTCTATTGCAATCAATGCACCGGTACGCCTTGCTGACATTGCCATGATAGCCTCGATAAGCTCATCGACGGCTTCGCGTTCCCGGGCCGGGAAGAAGGACCGAAAGAACCTCATACGTCCGATATCGGTCATGACTCTTCTGAACTCATTCTGAAAAATGATGAGAAACACCAGAATTATGAAGATCCAGAAGAACTGGAAGATGAGAATCATGGCTTTCAAATCAAAAGAACGGGCAATGAGGTAAAGAGAGAGTGATAAAAAGATGACGAGCACGAAACCCATCAGTGCGACAAATGACCGCGTATATCTCAACATCAGAAAAAGTGTATAGAAAAACAGTGTCACCAGCAGGATGTCTAGGACATCCATAATTCCAAGATTTTGGATGGCAAGCTGAAGTTCTTGCATGATTCCCTTCGTCCGGATGGAGATGATTGAGGCCGAATCCGGATTTGTGTTAGGCCGTTGAGGGGGCGGTCTGAATCCGTCCGGGACCTGCAGTCATAATGTGTCATTATGCTAATCTGCTCCCGGCATGCAACATTTGATGCATCAGTGGGTGTGGTTGACATGATATGATTCGCCATCGGGGTGATGGCAAAGTCCTGGGTGGATACAGGGATGTTCGAGCCCAGGGGAGGAGGAACCCGGCGATTCTCCCGATGATGTCAAGATCCATGCCTCTAGTCATGTGTCCGGATAAAAGCCCTGTTGTAATCTGTCCCCTTGACGGGATAGCCTGATACTATCCGTGAACCCCGAGAGGAGACATGATTCTTGGCTTGCGGTTCATTCCCTGGAGACAGGATGGGAAATTGTCTTTAAATCCCGACTATCAGGGTCAACACTCCTTAAAACCTGCTATCGGGCCGCCGACTTGTTGTGGAAGTTTGGGGGTTTACGGCGTTGTGCTGGTCGTTGCTTTCCTCCTGCGTGTCATCCTCCTGCTTGAGATTCAGGATACACCCTTGGCTTTCTGGCACGAATGGAACAGCACGGACATGGCCAAATATCTCGAGCAGGCGCACCTGATTGCGGCGGGCGATTTGCTGATTCAAGATCCCTTGATCCCCGAGGCCGACTGGATGAGGCAGGTGCCCACGCAACATCAGGCTGCTTGGCATTGCAAACACCGGCTGTATCAGCCGCCTCTCTACAGCTATCTTCTTTCTGTATTGATTCATGCAGGATTCGATGTGCCGTCCACCACCCGCTGGATACAGATTCTTCTTGGTTGCGGCATTTGTTTGCTAACGGTGCGACTTACGACCGATGTGTTTGACCTTCGGACAGGTTTCATCGCTGGATTGATTGCTACGGCTTATGGCCCGATGATGATCATTGAAACGCAATTGTTGCGGGGGACACTGATTCTTTTTTTGCTGACACTTGGACTCATGCTTTTCTCGGCGTGGTGGGTCGATCTTCGGCAATCAGGGGTAAAGAACCGTTCAATGCGTGGACACATCAGATTGTTTGCCTCCATGTTTTTTTTGGGTATTCTCTTCATGGCACATGAGAGTGCCCTGTTTCCTTCACTATTGATTGCCGGAGCAACGGCTTTCCGCCTTCATCGTGAAGATCATAGTAAAGCAACCTGGTTACTGGTTATCTGTGTCATCTGCTGGCTGATCGGCAGTTCCCCATTATGGATTCGTAATCTACATTTCGGCCTTTCTCCGTTAGAACCGTATTTTGGGTCTATGACGGCCATTGCCCTGGTGAATCATGCGGGCCGTCCGATCGACACTTTGGATATTTATTTCCCGGATTCCTTCTATAAGGTCATGATTGGAGGTCGGGATGGAATGTTACAGCTACTCGGCGCCATCACAGATACCCATGACGGGGAATCAGGTCGATGGTTCTATGGTTGGCTTCTACGTGATTTGGCCCTACTGATTGGTCCTGAGCATAATGAGAATCTTTCTTATGCATATTTCCGGCTCGTTGCTCCGGTGCTTTCATGCTGTCTGGATTTCCGGTTCCTGTTGCCACTAGCTGGAGTTGGCTTGGCTGTCTGGTTCAAGTATGGCCGACGAAATCAACCCTCCCGCCGAGCATTAATCTACCTGTTATTGGGTTATGGGCTGCTCACATTCGGTCTCCTCAGTCTTGTTTACCCTTTCGGTCGTTACCGTTTGCTCCTTCTGCCGGTAATGTTGCCCCTTTCGGGTTACGCCATTGTAAATTTTCTCGAAGCTGTGACTGCCCGCCGCTACCACCGGGCCTTAGCTCTGGTCCTGCTCGTTATGGGCCTGATGATTCTCCAATTAGCGCTTGGCCGGGTTCGGCCGCTGGATAGGTTGGGCCGGTTAAGGCCAGCGGATTTTCTGGTCGCATCCAGAATGTTGTATCAATGGGGTAGGCCGGACAATGCCGCAGCACACTTGGATGAGGGGATTGCTAGGGGACTTGACTCAAAGCAGATGTCTCTTGAGGCTGAGCTCGCTCGGGGACAGGCGTTTTACCTGACGGGAAATTTACATCAGGCTAGGCGGGCGTGGATGAATGCTCTCAGAATCAGGCCAGATGATCCGACAGCTCATGAACATCTTCAGCGTCTTGATGCAGGATTTACATCGCAAATGTTACATCCGGACTCCTAACCGGAATATTGTCAACCATGAAGAGTCAGATCTGGTTCGTCGTAAGGTATCCAGATGTAAAATCAGTCACAGGAGTCATGAATGCACCTGTCGCGATACATGCTGGACCGTCTTTGGGATTCCAAGCCGCAGGTCTTGGTTTTCGATATGGACGGCACGATCGTGGATACCCGCAACGCCCACATGGTGGCTTGGCGGCCCCTGATTCGCAAACACCGAATTTCCACATAGATACCTGAATGATTGCGGAAACGACATTTTGCCGGGACGAATGTTTCATTTTCGACCTTTGGTTTGGTCCGGACAGGGGTCGACATGACTATGATGTGATTTCAGGGGAAAAGGAGCTATAATTTCAGGCAGTCGTCACAGGGGCATAACCGGCTCCGGCACGGGTTTCAGGCTTTATTGAGTTGCGCCGATCCAAGGTCTGCGTCCGGGAGACCTGCCACATCAGATCCCGCTGAGCATGCTGGGTTTATTCTGCGAGTGCTGGGGATCGTTTATGCTTTTCACGCCGTGGTGGTTACGAGTTCGGCTGTAATGTGTGAGAAACCCGCATTCGACAGTTTTCTGGCCGCATTGTGCCGTTTGAGTATCCGTTCCGCGCTGCCTTGGTTTCGAGGATTCGCGCCATAGACTCCAATCGGCGCCCCGGTCCGGAATGCCATTGCTGATCAACCCACAGATATTCAGTAAAATCGGATGTGGACCCCGTTGAACCACCATGATTTTAAGCCAGTGATGAGGCTAATGAGGGTATTTGACGGCTGACTTATCCGTGCCTGTGGATAGTCGCTGAATTATTTCTTTCGATCAACCATTGAACAGGCGGCCCAAAAAATCCAGTATACAAGCAGGTTGCAAACTGCTGTCCCAAACATTATCCAGGAGATTCCCAATGTCAGAATACCGTATTGATAAAGATTCACTGGGTGAGGTCAAGGTTCCTGCGGATGCCCTCTACAAAGCCCAGACGCAGCGTGCCGTTGATAATTTCCCTGTCAGTACCCTCAAGATGCCTGCAGTGATGATTCGGGCGTTGGGTTTGGTCAAGAAATGCGCTGCAATAGTCAACCGCGACCTAGGCCTGCTTGATAACGCATTCTCCGATGCAATCTGCAACGCGGCTGATGAGGTTATCGGCGGTCATCTCAATGAGCAGTTTGTGGTTGATGTATTTCAAACAGGATCGGGTACCTCGACCAACATGAACGCCAATGAGGTTATCGCAACCCTAGCCAATCGGCTGGCGAAATTCAAGGACGGCACAATTCATCCTAATGACCATGTCAATATGAGCCAGTCGTCAAATGATGTCTTCCCGACGGCCATTCATGTATCAGCTATGATCCAGACCCATGAGGTTTTGCTCCCGGCACTCAGTCACCTCAGGGAGGAAATTGAAAAAAAGGCCGATTCACTGGCTGAAGTGACTAAGACAGGCCGGACTCATCTGATGGATGCGATGCCCCTGACATTGGGGCAGGAACTATCGGCCTGGGCATGGCAGATGGGTCAGTCCATCGAACGTATTGAGGGGGTTTTGCCGCGGTTGGCGGCTTTGCCCCAGGGTGGTACTGCAGTAGGCTCGGGCATCAATGCTCATTCAAAGTTTGCTCAGTGCTTTGCGGCAACCATGGCTCAATTGACAGGTCATCCCTTCGTCGAGACTGGTAACCATTTCGCGGCGCAGGCATCGCTTGACTCCCCGGTGGAACTGAGCGGTCAACTAAAAACAACCGCCACGATGATGATGAAAATTGCGAATGACCTGCGCTGGATGAACAGTGGCCCGATTGCGGGGCTGGGTGAAATCGCCCTGCCCGCACTCCAACCGGGATCCTCGATTATGCCGGGCAAGGTCAACCCTGTCATATGTGAGTCTATGATGATGGTTTGTGCTCAGGTGATGGGTAACGATATCACCATCTCGATTGGCAATGAGCGGGGTAATTTTCAACTGAACGTCATGATGCCCGTGATTGCCCACAACCTGATCGAGTCGATATCCATTCTCGGCCGTTCAGTGAAAATTCTGGCGGACAAAGCGATTCGGGATTTCACGGTCAATACCGAAAGGATTGGCAGCCTCATCGATAAGAACCCCGTTCTTGTGACCACCCTTAACCCCGTCATCGGTTACGAGAAGGCAGCAGCCATTGCCAAACAGGCATACCGTGAAAGGCGGGCGCTCAAGGACGTTGCCCTAGAAGAAACGGACTTGTCGGCCGAAGAGCTGGACCGATTGCTGGACGCAACGGTCATGACCAGAGGCGGGATTCTCGACGGTTAAGAACCATGAAGGATACGGATATTTCTGTCTGCAGGATCATTATGAAAACGGCTTGTATTCCCTGATTATATGAAATAGATGGAACAAATAGGCCCCGCATCCGGTCAGGGATCATCAGCAGGTCACGCGACCAAAGGGCTGCGCCCGCGCTAATGATAGCTTTAAGGGTCCCCGTCCGGGTCTCCCGGGATCCCAGATATTTCCAGATCGTTTCACTTTTGCTGCTATGCATATATGGCATTGCCTCTCTCGATTTCCCAGTCAGTTGTGTCCAGGTCTGCCTTATCCTGACCCCGTCTTTGCTCACCCAGTGGGTCTTTGGCAAATATTTCAGGCTGAAAAACTTCGACTTCCGGAGTCCTTTGATTTCAGGTTCGTCTCTATACCTGCTTCTCAGGACGGGATCTTGCTGGGTGGCAGGACTTGGGGCAGTCATCGCCATTGGATCAAATAACCAGAATTTGGCCGGCCGCCGACCTCGCCCGAAAGATGTATTCGTGACCCGACTTCACGTTATGTATGATGCCGACCATTTCCCCGATGATCTAAGGTTCCAAGAAACGGGTGATCGCAGCAATTTCCAGGGCCGCTATATGATGTTCCATCCTTGGAAGGGGGACCCGGAGGCATGTGACCAGGTTCGAAGTTACTTCAAATCGCTACCCGAGCGGCTTGAGAATGAAGCCCAGACTTTGGGGAAACTGACTGGCTGGGATATCGTTGATATCCGTCGTAAAATGGAGAAAAATAGCCGATCAACCAGCTTTTCATGCATAAACATGGATGAAAGCTGGGTTGATCGGTTATGAAGGTGATTGATTCAGGTTTCCAATATGATCACAGAGAACCGGACAAGACATATCAGCACACAGGGATGTCAGGCATGGGCCGCTGTCTATAACCTCGCGATCTGATCATTTGAGGAAGGAAACCCGAAATTGATAACCACCCCCGTAGGCAAAAGGGGCCTGAGGCCGAATAACCCCTCTTGATCATCATGTCTTTCAGTCGATTTGCCGGGTGATCCAACCGCCTGCTAGCACACGGCTGCGGGTGGGATCATCATAAGCCACGGCGGCTTGGCCGGGCGTAATAGCCCGGACGGGTTCATCGAACACAACCTGGGCGTGGCCTGGCCTGTTTCTGTCCGGGTGGATCGTAGCCGGGTATCCCGGGCCACGGTAGCGAATCTTGACCCTGGCTTTGAACGAGTCAGCCTGTTTCGGGATGGACACCCAATTCATGCCGTGGATTTCCATTCCAGAACTCAGGGTATCATCATCATATCCCACAACGACTTGGCGGGTATCGGGGTCGAGTTTCACGACATATAGGGGCCTGGCATCGGTGATGCCCAGACCCTTTCTTTGCCCGATGGTAAAATAGTGAATGCCGGGGTGCTGGCCGAGAAGTTCACCCCGCGTATTAACGATGTCTCCGGCGAGTTGATTTTCGTCAGTGTCGGTTTCCTCGCTAATGAACCTCCGATAGTTGTTGTCGGTAACAAAGCAGATTTCATAGGAATCGGGCTTGTCCGACAAGTGTAGGTCCAGTTCGCGAGCGATCTCCCTTACCTGATTTTTCCTCAATCGACCCAGCGGCATTTCCATCCGGCATAATTGGTCCTGGCCGAGACCGAAGAGGTAATAGGTCTGGTCCTTCTCTCGGTCGGCCGGGATCCGCAGTTCACGTCGACCGGATTCGGGGTTATTGGAAAGAACGCCATAATGGCCGGTAGCGACGGCATTTGCGCCGTATGCCTGTCCCTTGGTAAGTAAGGTCCCGAGTTTCAGACTATTATTACAGTTAATACAGGGGTTGGGTGTTCTACCGCCGAGGTAGTCCCGAATGAAGGGGTCGATTACGGATTTACGAAAATCCAGCTCGAAGTCCATGGCGTAAAAAGGAAATCCGAACTGGTCGGCGACCCTGCGAGCGTCCTTTGCGTCAGCTGGAGAACAGCAGGTTGCCGAGTTTTTGTCCTCCATCCGGCCCCGGGAATCCCTGTAATGCCAAGTCCGCATATGGATCCCGATTACCTCGGCGCCGGCAAGGTGAAGCAAAGTCGCCGAAACGGCTGAATCTACTCCCCCACTCATCGCCACGACGATTTTCCTGTTCTTCCAATCGGAGAACTGTCCAAGGATTGCGTCCAGCATGGGCACGGACCTCCATGTCCTAATTGAAACACAGAACGTAGGAGACCGCACGCGGAATGTCCAAGGTCGGCGGGGAAACAGATGAAATTCAGTGATCATGCACGGCATGCATGGGATGGATTCTGGCATTGAACGGGAACCAATAAGGGCTAAAAAGGGAAAAAAATCGGATCAAATGAATTAAAAAATAAAAAAAACAGTTTTTTTTATTTTTTTTTTCATTCCGAATTCGGGACAGGTCATCGCAGCGGGAAGGGTATCCGGATTTAACTTCCAAACAATACATAATTTTAAAATAGCCCTATGGTTATTGAATCAAATGTTGGCTTGTCCGGAATTCGTGAAGGCAGGATTTCAAATGGAGAGCTTGAAAACTTGTGATCATGAAGGTGTGGCTCGATCAAAGAATCAACCAAAATGTGACATTTGGTCTTGACATACTGTCTGGCTGCGAAAAAAATCTGTTCAATGTGCCATGGTTACGTACTGTGGGGCAGGTATGTTTGCTGAGTTTGAAGGACTCAAGTTTGAAATTCAAAATAGGTCATGCAGGTTCCATGTCGCACTCACGCGATTCTGCTTTTGGGTTTCAAACAGGCAAACAGTCTTGGGGTGTGGTTGACCCTGATATACTTCTGCTGCAGAAAAGGAGACTTATCTGATGGCAAAGAAAACGGTCCGAAAGAAGTCGGCCAAGAAGTCGGCTCGTAAGAAGTCGGCCAAGAAGTCGGCTCGTAAGAAAACCGCCAAGAAGGCGGTGAGGAAGACAGCCCGTAAGAAGCCGGCTCGCAAGGCTGCCAAGAAGAAAAAGACAGCCCGTAAATCCTCTAAAAAGAGACCTGCGAGAAAGAAAAAGACCGCACGCAGGAGGTAGATTCGTCCATCGCGGGGGTTGGAACCTGGCGTTCTGACCCCCGTTGCTGAATCTTATCGTCCTGATCCTGATATGTGGGTTTCTTTGCGTCTCGTGGGTGGATCAAATCCTTCGCTTTCATATACCGGTCGGGATATCCCCCAGCCAACGTGAAGGCAGACCACGCCCCGGTCCACTTTCGAACAGTTTGAACACACGACTGGACGTAATAAAGAACCTGATCGATTTGTTTATTGCGGAATGGCAGGCTTGGCCTTGCCCGAGAGACTTATGCCCGGACAGCAATCCGCTGCTCCGGGTGTCTTTTTTTTCGGAGGTTACGTGACCGAGATTTAAGTCTTCTGAGCGATACCGATACTGGTTGCCAAGCCAAGGAAAACTTGGCCATTGTTATCGTTTGTTGAATTCGGAATGATACGAGCCTGTATTATAGTATATATAACTGAAAAATAAGCATTTATACTGTTTTGTATGCGAGTTGACTCCCAACTGATTTTATCCTGCGATCTTTTGGAAAGACCGGGCAATAATATCGATTCTTGCGGTTAGCATTGCACGAATATCCCAATTTTGCCTTGACCTTTCGGGGGTGGCGATTTGATTATTCAACAGATTTGATGGCCCGATGGGCGAAACTTGACAGATTGTTTCCAAGCCACGGCCAAAAAACACATAAATCAATTCATATCAAATCTATTTCATGCCAAATGAGTTCGACATCGGGCATTTGGATTATCTCCGAGGCCACCTGTTCGAGAACTCTGGTTGCGAGATCCCGATCGCTGCTTAGCGTGACAGCCGCCAACCCGCTGCGTCCCCAGATATCTTGGTTCCCAACTTCGGAAATCACAACGGGGTATTTCTTGCGTATGGGGTTCAGGGTTCGGGCGAGCCGTCCTCGCTTGCCCTTGAGTGACTGGCAGCCATGGAGCCGGATATCCAGGCGCATGACTGCGATATGGAAATGGTGATCAACCGACCGTGCGTTGGGGTATCGTGGCTCAGTCATTTTTGAAGATGTGTAGAGGAGTTATTTTGAGGGGTCGATGAAGCGGCGGTCCTTGCCATCAAAGGCTGGAGTAAAAATGACATACATCTCTGATGCCTCGGGATCCAAATTTTCGGCCCAGTGGTAGGTGCCTCGCGGAATATATACCATATCCCCCGGCTTCATCTTTTGTGAATGGTCGGCGAAGTGAATTCGGCCCATACCTTGGATCATGATGGCCGTCAGATCGTGGTAATCATGGATGTGTGGATTCTCGCTGGTCCGCAGTCTCAGCAGGTGGTGACTGGCCTCGATGGTTGTATGAATCGTCTTGACGATCTTCTCTCGGTCAAGGTTCGACCAATCTATGGGCCCCATTGGGCCTTCATTGCCAATGACGGTAATTTTCGATCCGGAATTACATGAAGCGCCTAACAGGGTTATGCAAAAACAGAGAAATAATATTTTTAGGGTGTTTGAGACGGCTGGGTAATGGAAATATTTCTTTTTGGGGATCATGATCGTTCAGTTCTCTCTTTCGTATTATCCACGATTTTTATTCGAATTGCATCCCGGCAGTTACCAAGTCCAGTATATAGGCAAGGGAATTCGGATGTTCTAGGCCGGAAATCATATCATCAGGTGGGGTAGCGAAGCCTCTGAATCGGTGTTCGAGGAGGCCGATAATGTCCTCAACAACGAGGACCGGTAGCTGCATGCTTTTCATGATCGGGATCTGATCGTCCTTTGCGGCCCGATTGAATTGTCCAATGATTTCATGGTATTCCAGTCCTGCTGTGTGGTGACCGGGATCTCTCATGGCTGCATGGATGGCTTGGCCCAGTAGCCAGTAATATTCTCTGGGACTCATCGCGTTTTTATCAAGTTGCTGGAGGTGTTCATCGATCAGAATCTCTATCATGTCTGCGACTGAGGTTAGTGAGCAGACCAGCCCCATGATGCCGGCCCTATCATTCGCAAGATTGGCCTGCAGCCATGCCTGCCCCTTAACTGAAAGCTTGGGGTCGAGCCTCGAGTAAACAGATTTGCGGATCTTCCATGCCGTCGCCCAGCGACTGTTCACGATCCTCCAATGACTTGTGATGGGGTCAAAATCATGCTCATTGTTTAAGCGCGAGTACTGGATCTGGGCTTCCCGCTCGATGGTCTTCAGTCGGCGGAGTTCCTTCTCGCCTTGGATTGCAGCAAGACCGATTAGCACGAGAAGTAGGGAAATCAGCCCGACCACGCTGAGCAGGAATAATTTCCATTTGTCTGGCCTGTCCCTTGCCCGGGCCAGCAGTTCCAGAATCCATTTCTTGAGTGGCCATGTCTTGTTGTGCCATCTGAACATTTTTAGGCTCCCATCCCCCTATTTAACCCATCGTTGTTAAAAATTGCGATGGCTAATCCCCTGAGCTGTATCGGACGGGCTGTATCAGGTTGTCTAGAATAACCATTACTGGTATTAATATTGATGGCCGACAGGTGCCAATGGGCGTCATAGGGGTTTGGTTGCCTATAAACATATGCGGTATTATCATCCATATCCCCATTTACGGTATTTTACGTATGGGGTTTTGGGGGCTTTTCCATCGGTTCATTGAGAAACATCGGCTTTAGATAAAACCAAGAGGTAGCGTTGTGGAATTTATTGTTGAAGTGGAATATTTGTGGGGAGAGCGCAAATCTTGATCAGCATTGAGCAGGTTCGACGCGAAAACCTTTCGTGTATCAAGGGGGTCCTGACAGATATAGATGATACGCTGTCTACCGATGGAAACCTGACGGTCGATGCTTACCGGGCCATGTGGGATCTGCACAAAGCAGGTTATCTTCTGGTCGTCGTTACCGGGCGTCCTGCCGGATGGTGTGATCATATTGCTCGGTTTTGGCCGGTCGATGCCGTCGTCGGTGAAAACGGGGGTTTTTATTTTCACCATGACGGGGAGAAGCTGATTCGGTTCTACCTGTATAATGATGCAGAACGTCGTGCATTCAGGGTGAAACTGGACACAATCCGCGAAATGATCCTGCGGGAGGTCCCCGGTTGTGCCGTAGCATCCGACCAAGCCTACCGGGAATACGACTTGGCGATCGATTTTTGTGAGGATGTGGACCCGCTGCCATGGGCTGAGGTGATTCGTATCCGTGACTTGTTTGAGGTGGCCGGTGCGACAGCCCGTATCTCATCCATCCATGTCAACGGTTGGTTTGGAGAATTCAACAAGTTGACGACCACTCGCCTGTGTGCCCGTGAACTTTTCGGAATTACTGAGGAAAGATTCAAAGATGAATTCGTATTTTGCGGTGATTCCCAGAACGACGAGCCGATGTTTGCCTGCTTTACGCACTCTTTCGGCATGGCCAACATCAGGAATTTCCTGCAACTTATGAAGTCCCGTCCGGCTTACATTACCAGCCAGCCCGCTGGCTTGGGATTCTGCGAGGTTGCCGGACTTCTCCTGAACGGCAACGGATCCAGGAAACGGAAATGAGCAGATCGAACCGTCAGTTCGTTTTTGTCCAGGGCCTGACGTTGGGGCGGATTCCACTGATCCTGATTTTCCTGATTGTCACGTTGTCGCCGGCCAATACCCGTGAAGACCCGTTGTGGTTTATCGTGGCGTTCGGTGCGATGGTGTTGTCAGCATTGACCGATCTGTTAGATGGTTACTTCGCGCGGAGGTTCAACGTGACCAGTCGGCTTGGGGCCTATGCCGATCCGCTGACCGACAAGATATTTTATATCGTTAGTCTGCCGACGCTGGTCTATCTCGCCGGGACGCGCGGGGAACCAGCTCATACATTAATCCTGCTGATATTGACAATCCTGTTCCTGATTCGTGACCAGTGGGTGTCCTTCCTTAGGTCGATCGGCGCGCTTTATAAGATGAGCGGCAGTGCAAACTGGGCGGGGAAAGCCCGAACATTGATCACATTTCCCGTCATCTGTACGATTTACTGGTATCTTCAATCCCCGTCAACGTGGTGGCTGCGGTTACCTTTGTGGCTGGTGCTGGTTGCTGAGATTGTGTGTCTGCTGATCAATTTCATTTCCATATGGGTGTATACACGGCATTATTGGTCGGCGATCCGGAGTGAATTAAATCCACCGGACGGGGACGACCCGGCCGGGGATTAATCAAGACAAAAAACTGATATGCCTGAACTTCCTGAGGTCGAGACGGTGGTGCGTCAGCTGGGTCCCTTGGTCGAGGGGAAGCGGATCCGGCACTTATGTATATTTGACGCCCGGCTTGACCTTTCGAATCCGGAGGAGGCTCGTGGCCGTCGCCTGAACCGCATCGGGAGACACGGCAAACATATCGTTATGGAACTGGGTACACTTGCCCATCGTGCAGGCCGCATTTTTTTGATTATTCATCTCCGGATGACGGGGCGACTGACTTGGCAGGACCACTTCACCTTGTCCTGCAAGCGGCAATACGCGCTGTCAGAGGAAACACGACTACAGGCGGCACCGGTGCGTGCATGCTGGACTTTTGATGACGGGATCCTATGTTTCAAGGATGTCCGCCGTTTTGGGACCATTCGAATGACCAGCGAGTGGTTGGAAACAATGCCCGCCGGGATCGATCCGTTATCGAAAGGGCTGACAGCACGGGGACTTCAGGCACTGATGGCCGGTTCAAAAACCCCCATCAAGATTTGGCTTCTCAGGCAGGACAGGCTGAGCGGGATGGGTAACATCTATGCCTCAGAGTCCCTGTTTCGTGCTGGACTCCACCCCGCACGTGAAGCGGGTTCATTGGGCGCATCTGAATGCGGCCGGTTATTGCGTTCGATCCGCAAAGTCTTGAGGACGGCCATAGATGTGGGGGGCACGACCTTTTCAACATTCCAAGATGTTTATGGGGCCGTTGGCAGCTATCAGCACAACCTGCAGGTTTATGATCATGAGGGGGACGATTGTCCCGATTGTGGCCGATCAATCATGCGAATCGTGCAGGCACAGCGCAGCACTTATTTCTGTCCCCATTGTCAGCGGGCATGAATTCCCAAATTTGTGAAGATGTCGGGGACGAGAATAGGAAGTGAGGCGTCTGATATTCTTATCGTGATTTTTTTTGGGTGGGATTAATTTCTCACAGAGGCACAGGGCGGCACCGTTGGGAAAAACAATTCGAACAGGCTCATGATATTCCCTATACGATCATTTCGTTTTTGAGGTGGCTTCTTGTTCACGATGTTTCCCGGCCGATGGTTTGCAGTGTGTTTGCGAGTGTGGGCGGACAGGTAGGTGAATCCACTTCACCGAGTGTGCTATTGAGCCTCTGCTGGGCATTTGAATGTCATTTGATTATGAGGATCACTTTTCTGACCATGATAACGCCATATATCAAGAAAAATCAGCCATATAAAATCTACCCGATAATTCGGGCGCCATGGGTGCATGTTGTTCCGGGTTCGTGTTGTGAATTCGGCATGATCCAAATACATGGGTGAAGTCGATATGAAGGACGCCACCGATCTGAACCTTGAAGAGTTTTCGGTATCCATTGCAGTAACGGATGACGATATTGATCTTGCACGGTCGGCTCTTTGCATCGCCCGAATTGAATCTCCAGGATTGGTTATTGCGTCAGTGCTGGATCAGTTCGATCAGCTTGCAGAGAAAGTATTGAAATCGATCGATCAGAAGGCCCCAGTTTTGGAAAATGTGGAGACACTTTTGGATATTGTACTCAGAGGCCAGAACCTCCAGGGTGCGGATGAGACTTCATCAGTTGATTACTATGATCCGAGGAACTCCTTCATCAATAGGGTTCTCGAACGGGGTGTCGGGATTCCGATTGCACTCAGCGTTATCCTGATCAGCGTCGGGACACGTGCCGGTATTGCCCTTGGAGGCATTGCTATGCCGATGCATTTCCTTATACGAGTTTTGGGCATCGACCCACCATACTTTGTTGATTGTTACGGTGGGGGTCGTATTCTTACCCATAAGGACTGCCGCATGGGATTGCACCGGATGACGGGCGGGAGAATATTTTTCAGATCCTCGATGTTGTCATTGATCTCGAACACCTCGATCCTTTTCCGGATGTTAAATAACTTGCGCCTAACCTATTTCAATACAAATTCCGGAAAGAAATACCTGTCGACTCTCGATATGATGCTGCTTATTCAGCCCGGGTCATCCGAGCTGGTTCGGGAGCGTGGTTATGCCCACTTGAACCTGGGTCATGCCAGTGAGGCCCGGCATGATCTGGAGGAATATCTTGCAATCACATCGGATTCCGAATGCCGGCAGGAAATCATGAAGACACTCAAGGAGATGGATTGAGGCTTGTTGGGGGATAACTGGCGGTTTTTTTTGCCTTTGGGGGCGTCTTCTCGTAAGCACTTATGAGCAACCAAAGGAATTAAGAGATCGAGATAATGACTGGTATTTCCTGTCTGAAATCCAACACAATGGACGGTGGCGATATGATTCATGAGTCAATCCAATTGAAGGGCTCCAGATTCTCGTGAAGGGAACCAGTTCCCGTACTCTCCGTGATCTTGACGAGAGGAGGTTTCTTGCTGAGATACGAAAACTGTTCCGCAACCAGCCTGTCGAGCCCCAGATCAAGCTGGGCATGGGTGATGATGCGGCCATTCTGGATGCAAATGGCCCGTTGACTGTCTCGACGGACAGCATGGTGGAAAATGTGCATTTCAAGAATTCCTGGATCGGGGGCCGTGAGCTGGGTGTAAAAGCGATGGCGGTCAACCTTTCAGATCTCGCAGCGATGGCTGCATTACCTGTTGGAGTCCTGATTGCGCTAAACCTTCCCGCCAGTACACACTTGGAAACCATACGTGATTTTTTTCTCGGTGTACGGGAAGCCTCACGAAATTATGGCTGTCCGTTGATTGGTGGCGATTTGACACGTTCAGAAATCATGACGATCACGATTACAGTATTGGGCAGGCCGGGGCCAAGCGGTCGGTTCATCCGAAGGTCTTCCGCGCGGCCAGGACAACAGTTGTTCGTGACGGGTCGGCCGGGATCGGCTGCTGCGGGGCTGAGTGCGGTCAGGAAACGTGCCCCATTCCCCGGGTTGGTCCGGTGTTTTCTTAAGCCCCGCCCGCGACTGCAAGAGGCTTTGTTGTTGTCGAGGATTTGCCCGGACCTGGCGATGATGGACCTCAGCGACGGCTTGTGGGTCAGCTGCCACGAAATTACTGCCGCATCGAATTATGGAATTCGGATCAATGAGGCCTCACTGCCGATCAGTCCGACACTGAAAAGAGCCGGGAAGATACTGAGCGAGAACCCAAAGTCATGGGTCGAATATGGGGGCGAGGATTACGAACTGCTTTTCACGACCGAGACGCCACTGGATAAATTGAGGAAATCATTCAGGAATGCAGGCTTGAAAACCCCCATTCACGAGATCGGCTGTGTCTTGCCCAAGCCGGGTTTGAGCATTTTTCTGAAGACAGGGAATATCCAGGAGAAACCGGATGATTTCCTCAAGAAATCCCGGGAAGTATTCCGGCATTTCTAGCCCCAATGATTCTTATTGTATGGTTCATTATCACACCATATATTTTATGACCTGAAATCAGTCACCGACTATTTCTCGGGGTTTTTAGCAGACGAGACCTTGGAAGAGCTAGATCGATTTTTGGGGATGGATTCTATCTTCAGGCCCGGTGACATGGCTACATTCATGTAGATCTACCAAGCAATAAAAAATCGGGCATTAATTTCCCGTTTCGTAAAAAGTAAATGTTCATGAGTGAGGGATCTGGAACACGTGAATGAACACTAGTTATGCATATTATCATTCAACGCCGTAGTTTTTGAAGATGTCCTGGAATTACGGGGAGATTCGGTTGAGTGTGGACCCGATTTTGTGTCATACGTGAAAATTATTAGATATTATCGGGAAACATTACAGGTGCATACAGACTCGTATCATGAGATCTTGTGAAAAAGGATACGGGGATGACCGGATGGATAGTGATGGGTCCAGTGGGGAGATGATAACCGACCGGTGAAAACTGACATAACGGTGAGGTGATGATCGATACGAATTTAGTAATGGGGATTGGGGTTATCTTCATCCGACATACCCGTATTTCATCCTTGGCCAAACATTCCACATAGGTTGAAAATATTTCTAGGTGTGTAAGGTGGCGGGCGAGAGTGGCAGCCCCCCATTTACTAGTCCGATCATGATCAAGAGTCCTGGGTATTTTGTTGGACGGAAGAGAATATGGGTGTATTCCGGAAGATCTGTGGTTAGGATAGAATTGTCTGTCCAGTTTAGCATCTGGATTCAGTTCATTTGGAACCCGTGAGGTGGCTCTTGAAAACGCTTATTCGAAACGCTCGTTGTGTTCTGCCAAGCGGGACGGAGAAAACGGATATTCTTGTTGACGGCGAATTGATTGTCCATGTTGGGGCGCCCGACGGAACCCGTGCGGATGAGGTGGTTGACGCATCGGGATTGGTTCTGATACCGGGCGTGATTGATGACCAGGTTCATTTTCGTGAGCCTGGCGCGATACACAAGGAAGACCTTCATACAGGCAGCTTGGCATGCGCGAAAGGTGGGATCACATCATTTCTGGAGATGCCCAATACAAATCCCGAAACGGTGACTCAGGAGCGATTGATCGAGAAACTGGAGCTGGCCACAGCGAAATGTGCCGTAAATTACGGATTCTATATTGGCGCGACTGCGGAAAACATCGATGAATTAAAAAACGCAGAGCGTACCCCAGGTATCAAGATATTTGTCGGATCTAGCACAGGGAACTTGCTGGTCGACGATCAGGAGATCCTAGATCGTATCTTTGCGGAAACGGACCTGACTATCTGCGCACATTGCGAGGATGAATCGACAATATGTGCCAACCGGGCAGCGTTGGGTGAGAGACTCGAGATAGCCGACCACACCCGAATTCGCGATCATCAGGCTGCGATTATTGCTACCCGTCGTATTGTCGAACTTGCCCAGGTCCATCAGCATCGGTTCCATGTCCTGCATGTTTCAACCGCAGAGGAGGTGAATTTCCTGAGGGGAGACCACGCTGGATTGATCACTGCCGAGGTCTGTCCGCATCACCTGTATTTCACAACGGATGATTATGCCCGGCATGGTTCCCGTATACAGATGAATCCATCGGTCAAAGGAATAAAGGATGTGGAAGCCCTTTGGGAAGGTCTGATAGACGAGACGATTCAGGTTGTTGCAACCGACCATGCGCCGCATACGATCGAGGAAAAGCAGATGCCCTATCCGGACTCACCTTCTGGAGTTCCGGCCGTGGAAAACTCGCTGGCCTTGATGCTTGATGCCGTTCATCGTGGGCGAGTGGAACTTGAGCAGGTCGTGCAGCGGATGTGTTTCGCCCCGGCCCGGGTATGGGATATTATGAACAAGGGCAGGATCGAGGAGGGCTATGATGCAGATCTTGTCTTGATAGATCCTGAACTGAAACAGACTGTGCTTGATGAGCATCAAGTCACGAAGTCGGGATGGAGTCCATGGCATGGAATGGAGCTAACCGGCTGGCCGGTACGGACCTGGGTTATGGGGAGGACGGTTTTTGCGAACGGAAAATTGGATGCGGCGGTACGTGGTCGGGAAGTGGTGTTTGATCATGAACGGGGAGGTTATTGGGGGGTTCAGTTGTAGCCTTCTGTGTTGCCTGTAGCGTAGCCGGGGCTTGCCAAATAATCTTGATCCCAGTCTGGGTTAAGGTGAGACAACATTGCCGGGCAGGATCGAGCAAAGCAGACCCTATTCCCCGCTCTTCAAGACCGCCATAAAGGCTTCCTGTGGGATCTCGACCCGCCCGATCTGGCGCATGCGTTTCTTGCCTTCCTTCTGCTTCTCAAGAAGTTTCCGCTTGCGTGTGATATCACCACCGTAACATTTGGCCGTCACATTTTTACGTAGTGCCTTGACTGTTTCCCGTGCAATGATTTTCCCACCGATTGCGGCCTGGATTGCCACCTCATACTGCTGGCGATGGACTACATCCTTCAGGCGTTTGCAGAGTTCACGTCCTCGGAATTGTGCATCCTCGCGACGCACGAGTATTGAGAGTGCATCGACTGAATCACCGTTGATTAGGACGTCGAGCTTGGCTAGGTTCACTGGCTCGTAATCGCTAAATTCGTAATCAAATGATGCATAACCTCGTGTCGCCGATTTGAGCTTGTCGTAAAAATCGAATATAATTTCCGCAAGTGGTAGTTCATAGGTCAGCATCACCCGCTCCGGACCTATATACTGCATGCCCTTCTGCTTACCGCGCTTGTCCTGAACAAGCGTCATCAACGGGCCGACATATTCGGATGGCAACAGAAAGCGTCCTTCAACACACGGTTCTTCAGTTTTCTCCAGTCGTGTTGGGTCGGGCAGTTCGGAGGGCTTGTGGACCATGATCTTATCCCCGGTGGTTGACTCGGCTCGATAGACCACAGTTGGACAGGTCATGACGAGGTCAAGGTCGTATTCGCGTTCGAGTCGTTCCTGAATAATTTCCATGTGTAGCATGCCGAGGAATCCGCAGCGGAATCCGAATCCGAGGGCATCGCTCATCTCGCGTTGGGCCTCGAATGCGGCATCGTTGAGGCTGACCTTCTCAACCGCGCGTACAAGATCCTCGAAATCATCAGTGCTTGTAGGGTACAAGCCGGCGAAAACGAAGTTCTTGTTGTCACGGTAGCCAGCCAGAGGGTTATTGGCGGGTCGTGATGCGAGTGTCACGGTATCACCCACTTTGACGCTGTGGATATCTTTGACCGAGCCAACCAGATATCCTACCTCGCCGGGCCCCAACCGGTTAAGCGGCTGCATCCGCGGTGAGAAACAGCCGACTTCGGTGATTTCATAATCACGTCCGGTTTCCATAAACCGCATTTTATCGCCCCTATTCAGGGCACCTTCGAAGACGCGGACGTAGGTCACAGCACCGCGGAAATTATCATAGGCAGAATCAAATATGAGGGCACGACTGTGTTCTGATTGATAGAACTCGGGTGGTGGGATTTTGCGAACAATTTCCTCCAACACCGCCCTGACTCCTTTACCAGTCTTGGCGCTGGTCAATAAGGCATCTTTGGCATCGAGACCCACCGCTTCCTCGACCTGAGCCTTCATGGTTTCCACGTCCGCATTAGGCAGGTCGATTTTGTTGATAACGGGAATGATCTCAAGGTTCCCGTCGATTGCAAGATAGGCGTTGGCGATGGTTTGGGCCTCGACACCTTGGACTGCGTCGATCAGCAGAAGTACGCCTTCACAAGCGGCTAGGCTGCGGCTGACCTCGTAGCTGAAATCCACATGGCCGGGGGTATCGATCATATTCAGTTGGTATTCCAGTCCGTCCGATGCTTTGTAGATCAGCCTGACGGCTTGGGCCTTGATGGTAATCCCACGTTCGCGTTCCAGTTCCATGGAGTCCAGGAGTTGTTCGCGCATGTCACGTTTCTCAACGGTACCGGTCTGTAGCATCAACTGGTCGGCAAGGGTTGATTTCCCGTGGTCGATATGGGCGATGATACAGAAGTTGCGTATGCGCTCGAGTGGAATACTCATGGGTGTCTGGATATGGCCTGTTTCAGTGGATTTCGAGGTAACCGGCAAATGACGGAAGCCGGGACAAGGAACCTTTCTAGCGAATCTGGCATGACTCTGCCACCCGGAACTGAGGGGTTGGGTGAACAATCCGAGTCTCTTCTCCCTGGTTGAGTCCATTCCAATTCAACTTGGAATGGGCCCAACCGGCTTTCCGGGACCTGATGGACATCGGCGTCACCAACAAGGCTTCAGCCGCCCGGGATCATTTTGGAAATCGACCTGATTTCGGCGGATATACCAGTCGGGAGGACATTCCCCCCGGGTCCATTGGGGCATTGTTGAATATTCCCATCAAGGAATCTGCCGTTTCTCTCTCGGTCTTTGTCGATATTCTATCGGGTTATGGGGGGATCGATCGGCCGTGAAAACGGACAAATTCACCTGCCTAACAGCGTTTTTACATCATGCAATCAACCGTATTTTTGTTCTTTTTCGGTTGGATCGCCAGCGTCACGCGTGCTTTTTATATTTCACTTAATTTCGTCAGAATGAATCCCGATCAGATGTAAGGGTTATGATTGTAAGGGGGATTTTTCAGGATAAACCCAAGATCGATTTGTAAGATGACTAAGGTTACAAAAATATCTAGTCAATCATGTCCCTCATGGTTAAAATCCCCACTTAATACGATCACAACTAATGGGACAGTCAAACACCATAAAATCCATATTTTTTGTCACTTTCGCATCCTTCCCCCTTTTATTGGTTTTTTGTGGCTCTTCTGCAACAGGCGGGGAACCCTCGTATATTGGAATGGATTTTTCAGTCGATACGCCCGCAAATCTGGAGTATATGGAACTGAAGGGTGACACAGAGTATTTTATCAGGCGCGGTTATGGAGAACCCTACCTAGAGGCCCGTGCGAACAGCAGCGCATCGGGGATTGGTCTTAAGCAGAAGATCAACCTGGAAGAAACACCCTGGATGAGTTGGACCTGGAAGGTCGATAAGCCACTTTTGAAAATCGATGAACGCACCCGTGAGGGCCATGATTTTCCGGCCCGGGTGTTTGTCGTTGCCAGTACTGGCCCATTTCCTTGGCAGCGAATCGCGTTGAACTATACGTGGGGTACGGCCGCGAAAAAAGGTGATCACTGGGTCAGTCCGCGCAGCAAGACAGCTCATGATATCATCATCGATGATGCTACGACCCCCTTGGGTCAGTGGGTGACCAATCAGCGCAATGTTCGCGAGGATTTCATGAAGTTTTTCGGCAGGGATATCAGGAAAGCCAGTGCAATTGCAGTCATGACGGATGGAGACAACACCGGTCAGACCCCTGTGGCGGGTTATCGACGTGTTGTCTTCAGCGCAGGGAAGGAAGATGAAAAACCCAGTGACACAGTTGGTTCAAAAGAATAAGTTTGCTGTCGCGACTGGACAATCAGGCCGTGCAAAAGGACCGTAATATTTCAAGACCTCATCGTAAGGTCACATGCGGAAGCCAATACACCGGTTGATCTTCAGAAATGTCCCCAGCATGGGAAAAATCCGAACCCTCTGTTCTTCAACGCCGCCAACTTGTGCGTTACCCGGATTGCTGTTAGGGAAACTCCCGCTTGACTTAGTGTTTCGGATGAATCACTTTGGGTGCCTGTAAAGCCCTCATGCTGTCTGGGTGTTGGATTTGTGGTGCCGTGAGTGGGGTCATCCGACCAAGCAGGGGGCGATTCTGAATATGGAATATGCCGATGGATTTTTTGAGTCATGATATCCTGATTGTGGGGGGTGGCGGGGCTGGCCTGCGGGCGGCTATCGCGATAGGTGAGGAAAATCCCAATCTCAGCGTTGGGGTCGTCTCGAAACTCTACCCGATGAGGTCGCATACAGTCGCGGCTGAAGGCGGGGCGGCTGCGGTTATCAAACCCAAGGACAGCATTGAAAACCATATCTATGACACCATTTCGGGTGCGGATTGGCTGGCCGATCAAGATGCCGTAGAGATGTTCGTTAACGCAGCGCCGAAGGAAATGATTCAATTAGAACACTGGGGCTGTCCCTGGAGCCGTGAACCCGATGGTTCGGTTGCTGTACGTCCCTTTGGCGGGATGAAGATCGAACGTACCTGGTATGCGGCCGACAAGACCGGCTTCCACATGTTGCATTCACTGTTCCAGACTGTCCTGAAGTATGACAACATCACGCGTTACGACGAATGGTTTGCCACAAAACTTCTCGTGCACGACGGGCGTTGCCAGGGAGTGGTGGCATTGGAACTACGTAGTGGTCAGGTCCGGGCAATCGCCGGTAAGGGGACAATCCTGTGTACCGGCGGGGCTGGGCGCATATTCCCTTTTACAACCAACGCAGCGGTCAAGACGGGCGATGGTATGGCACTTGCTTATCGTGCCGGGGTCCCGCTAAAGGATATGGAGTTCGTCCAGTATCACCCGACCGGATTGCCGGGTACGGGTATCTTGATCACCGAAGCCTCGCGTGGCGAAGGCGGGATTCTACTCAACAAAGCGGGATACCGCTACCTTCAGGACTACGAACTGGGTTCGCCGCTGGATGTTAGTCATGCGAATCATCCCCAGAAGCGGACGATGGAGTTGGGACCACGAGACCGTCTGTCGCAGGCCTTCGAGAAGGAACGTCAGAAAGGTACTACCCTCGAAGGGTCCTACGGGCATTATGTATACCTCGACATCCGCCATATGGGTGAGAAGAAGATCGATAAGAAGCTGCCTTTTGTGCGTGAATTATGCCGTAATTATGCAGGTATCGACCCGGTGCACGAGATGATACCCGTACGGCCGGTTGTGCATTATGTGATGGGTGGCGTGCACACGAACATCGAGGGTGAGACACCGTTGCCAGGGCTGTTTGCCGCGGGTGAGTGTGCGTGCGTGAGTATCAATGGAGCTAACCGGCTGGGTTCGAACTCGTTGACGGAGTTGCTGGTTTTCGGCGCGCGTTCCGCGAGGGCTGCCGTCCGGTTCGGCGATGGTTTGGAGAGCCCTGACGTTAGGGCTCTGACCTTGCAGGCCGATCAGGAACAGCAGCGTATTCGGAAACAATTCTTCGAGTCTCGTGGTGGTGGTGAGTCGATCGCGGGATTGCGAGTTGAACTGACTGGTGCAATGGAGGCTGGGGCAGGTATTTATCGTGACGAGCAGTCGCTGCGTGCGTCCTGCGGAAAGATTCGTGAGTTGAAGGAGCGTTTCTCTAGGATCGAACTGACTGATCGCAGCCTGACGTTCAACACGGAATTGACATCGGCACTCGAGCTTGAATATATGCTGGACGTTGCCGAGGCGCTGGCCCATAGTGCACTGGCGCGCAGGGAATCGCGTGGCTCGCACCAGCGGATCGATTATCCCGGCCGCGACGATGACCGGTTCCTAAGGCATTCATTGGCATACCGAAGCGACGGCGATCCGCGCATCGAATATCAGGACGTGGTCATTACGAAATGGCCTCCGGGAAAACGTGATTATGGCAACAAGTGATACATTACCATCCTCCGGACAGACGATAGGTCTGGATGTGTTCCGTTACCGCCCCGAGGAAGGGGAAGGGCCCACTTTGCAGCATTATGAGGTTCCATACCGCGAGGACTGGGTGGTATTGGATGCATTAAACCATGTGAAAGATGAGATCGATGGGACACTCAGCTTTCGGTGGTCGTGCCGGATGGGTGTTTGCGGTAGTTGTGGAATGATGGTGAACGGTGAGCCAAAACTGACCTGTGCGGCGTTCCTGCGTGACTATTACCCGGAACCAGTCCGAGTAGAACCGCTGAATTATTTTCCCGTTATTCGCGACTTGGTGATCAATATGGATGATTTCCTAGGCAAGCTGGACGAGGTCAAGGCTTGGCTGATCCCAGAGGAAACGAAACCGGTTTCCGAGGGCGAGTATAAGCAGTCTCCTGCCGAACTGGCCCGATACAAGCAATTCAGCATGTGTATCAATTGCATGTTGTGTTACTCGGCTTGCCCGGTCTACGGCCAGCACCAGGACTTCATTGGCCCGGCCGCAATTGCACTCGCGCAGCGCTATAATCTCGACTCGCGCGACGGTGCGTCGGACGAACGGGCAGAGGCGATTTTCAGCCATGAAGGGATCTGGGAATGCACCTTTGTCGGAGAGTGTACACGAGTCTGTCCGAAAAATGTGGATCCGGCCGGTGCGATACAGCAGGCAAAGATTGCAGCAACAAACGACTGGTACAAGTCGGTGTTACTTCCGTGGGGGAAACGATGAGGAGTCGGCAGCAGGCAGTAACGGCAGGGTCGGAAACCCGGGAGTATATCCGTCCGATGCCCGGTGGCTGGTGGATGAAGAAGAAGACCTACTTGGCGTTCATGGCCCGTGAATTGACGAGCCTTTTTGTGGGTGGGTATGCGCTGTTTCTGTTGTTACTGGCCTCGCGGCGGCATGATACGGATTTGTTCGCGGCTCTACTGGACAATACGTTTTTGACGGTAATGCAGATTGTCGCCCTGCCGATGGTATTATATCACACGATCACCTGGTTCAACCTGACGCCGAAGGCAATGGTTGTGTGGCGGGGTGAAGAGAAGGTCAGTCCGTTTCTGATCGCGGGGGTCAACTATATCGCATGGGTTGTGGTTTCCGTCGTTGTTGTGTTCATTGTGTCGAGGTACAAACAGGGGTGAGATCATGGTAAGGTCAAACGAGCCCATCTGGTGGTCTTTATTCTCTGCGGGGGGCGTTGTGGCGGCGTTTCTAATTCCTGTGGGTATCCTTATAACCGGGATCCTGTTGCCGGCGGGATGGATCTCACCGGAGGAGTTACGTGGGTTTTTCGGGCACTTACTGACGCGACTGGTTTTGCTGGTATTGATCTCGCTGCCGTTGTTTCACTGGGCACATAGATTCCGGTATGTGCTGGCAGATCTGGGCCTGAAGGGTATTCCGGTTTTACTGGCGGTTATTTGTTACGGCGCGGCAATTTTGGGTACATTTCTGGCAGCGTATCATCTTCTGTTTTCCTGATATAACCTGAAATCCATGTCGGCGTGATGGTTCTCGTGTCTTCTCGTGGACCGGTGTGCGGTATGCATCCTAGTCCATCCCCTATGTGGGTTCATATTCCAAGCTTTTCGGAACATTCCCATCAAGTCCTTGTTTTACAAAAAATGAACGGGTCTTCACATGGGTGAAGAAGCGGATCAGCGGTTATGGTTATGGCTCGCCGTTATGACATCATCATCGAGTGCGGGCATTGCCAGATATTGCGATGACATTGATGTTTTGTTGACAATATTGATTGAAGAAGGCTCCAGGGAGTTGATGAAGGGCTTGGGATAAATCCCCATCCAGAATGCCAGCACGCAGAGGACAATTAGAGTAAGGGCTTCGCGTAGATTCAGGTCATTGAGCACCTTGTTTTCCTCGCGTTTCAACTCGCCAAAGAACGTTTTCTGCATCATCCTCAGCATGTAGCATGCCGCCAAGATCACACCGCTTGTCGCGCATGCCGCCCAGAGCCAGTTTGTCTTGTATGTCCCGATCAGGATCATAAATTCCCCAACAAAACCGTTCAGCCCGGGTAGGCCCACCGATGACAGTACCATGATCATTGTCAGAGTGGCATAGATCTTCATGTTGTGTGCCAAACCGCCGAACTGTGACATCTCACGGGTATGGCGGCGTTCGTAGATATACCCGACGCACAGGAACAGCCCGCCGGTTGAAATTCCATGGGCAATCATCTGCAGTGATGCACCGGTGACCGATTCCACCTGAAACGCAAAAATACCCAAGACGATGAACCCCATATGGCTTACCGAACTGTAGGCGACCAGTCGTTTCATGTCGGACTGTGCCAGCGCCGTTAATGCGCCGTATATGATTGCGATGATGGATAATACTGCCAGCACAGGTGCAGCGAGAACGGCTTGGTCGGGAAACAGAGGAATGGCAAATCGCAGTAGGCCGTAGACCCCGGTTTTTAGCAGAACGCCGGCCAGAATCACGGACCCGGCCGTCGGAGCTTCGGTGTGTGCATCGGGCAACCAAGTGTGCAGTGGAAAGAGCGGGATCTTGATGCAGAAAGCCAGAAGGAATCCCAGAAACAGGTACATTTTCATCTCGGGACGGATATAGGGAGCGACCTCATTGATCAGAACGCCGATATTGAATGTTCCATAACCGATGTGGGCCTCGGCCTGAAAGTAAAGCGCGATGATGGCAATCAGCATGAGGACCGAACCGGCCATGGTATATAGGAAGAATTTCATCGTGGCATACAACCGATTTCCCGAACCGAAGATGCCGATCAGGAAGTAAAGCGGGACAAGCATTAATTCCCAGAAGATATAGAAAAGAATCAAGTCTAGGGCAAGAAACGTCCCAATAATTCCGGTCTGCAGTAGCAGGAGAAAAAAATAAAACTCCTTCTGCCGTTTGTCGATCGCGGTCCATGACGCCATTACCGACAGGACCATGAGCACGTTGGTCAAAAGAACCAGTGTCCCGGACAACCCATCAAGACCCAGCAGGAGATGGATATTAAATGACTCGATCCAGGGAATGTCGACACCTGCGGTGAACTTTCCGGGAGAGTTGATTATTCCCCCGATGAATCGACAGGAGATCAATGCGGTTAGGACGGTTGAAAGCAGTGCGAGTTTACGCGATATGAGGTCCTTCTTGCCTGATGGAAACACTGCTATGAGGACAGCAAAGAACAGCGGCAGTGTCGTCATCAGTAACAAAGGTCGGAAGGGGAGGCTGTCGAGATTTGAAAAATCCATGAGTATTATTTCTTTCGTTCTGAAAATTCCTTTCTTGACCGATCTAACCCGAACAGTAGATGGCAATAAACACAATCAGATTAACCCCAATCAGGATGGCCAGGGCATAGGCCTGAACCTGACCGTTCTGAAGCCCACGTATCATACGGCTGCCAACCCTTGCAAGCCCGGCGAAGAGATGCAGGATTCCATCGATGATGTGTTTGTCGAACCAGGTTGCGAGACATGCAATCACCTCAAGCGTTCCTCCCACGAAAATCAGATAGAAATCGTCCCAATACCACTTGTTATAACTAAAACGGAAAAATGGACCAGCAGCGCGTGCAACTCGTTCTCCGCCGGCCGGCCCCTGCAGGAGGTAAAGTTTGCGTGCGAACCAGATACCGCCGATCACGATGATCGTCGAGAGGGTCATCAGTATCCATTCAAGAACGAGGGAGTGTTCCCCCACGTGCTTGATGTCATCGGTGGCTATTTTGTAATATTCAGCGGTTTGCTGTGCACTCTCCACCACCGGGTGGAGGAACGTGCCAATCGTCCCGTAATCGGCATGACTGCCGAACGTATGTAGTATTCCGGCCGGCAGATTGATGTAACCCGCAATCACGGTGCCCGCCGCGAGGATGATCAGAGGAACGGTCATAGTCCAGTGAGATTCATGTATGTGTGATTTTGTTTGTTTATCGAGCCGGGACTCACCATGGAATGTCAGGTAATAGACGCGGAATGTATAGAATGCGGTCATGGCTGCCGTCAAGATACCGGCGATCCACAAAACCTTGCCGAGCGCAAGATCTGAGCTGAAGGTCTTCCAGAGGATCTCATCCTTGGAAAAGAAACCAGCCAGCAGCGGAACTCCCGCGAGCCCGAGGCATCCTGTCAAGAACGTCCAGTGCGTTCTGGGCATCCACTGCTTTAGGCCACCCAACCTGAATATATCCTGCTGGTGATGTGCCGCGTGGATCACACTGCCGGCTCCAAGGAAAAGACATGCCTTGAAGAATGCGTGTGTAAAGACGTGGAATATCGCAGCGATAAACGCACCACAGCCGCAAGCCAGGAACATGTAGCCAAGCTGGCTGCATGTTGAGTATGCAAGAACCTTCTTGATATCACGTTGGGTGAGAGCGATGGTTCCGGATACGAAGGCTGTTGCGCAGCCGACAACGGCGACGATGGCCAGTGTGGTCGGCGCAAGTGCAAATACGGCTGACATGCGGACCATCAGATAAACCCCGGCAGTGACCATTGTGGCCGCATGAATCAACGCCGAGACGGGGGTCGGTCCGGCCATTGCGTCGGGAAGCCACACGAACAGTGGGATTTGCGCGCTTTTTCCGCAGCAGCCAACGAAAAGCATCAGCGTGAGGACCGTGACGAAAATGGTTCCGTAGGCCAACAGATCATTCTGACCCAATTTCGTGATGATCTCTTGGATGTTCAGTGTGCCCGCTGCGTGGAAGATCATAAACATGGCGATCAGGAATCCGAAATCACCGATGCGGTTGACCACGAATGCCTTTTTGCCGGCTTCAGGTGCGCCTCGCAGCGACATATAATATCCAATGAGGAGGTAAGAACAGAGTCCGACGCCCTCCCAGCCGACAAAAATCAGCGGGAGACTATCGCCGAGGACGAGGATCAGCATGCTGAAATCAAACAGACAAAGATAGGCGAAGAATCGGTTGTATCCCGGATCGCCCTTCATGTAACCAACAGAATAGAGAAAGACGAGTGTCGAGACCAGAGTTACGAAAAACAGCATCAGTGTTGTCAACTGATCGACGTGGAAACCGACCGAGACGTTCAGGCCGCCGACGGCAATCCATTCCCAAAGGTCGACCTGGATGGGTAACACCAGTGCCCCACCAATTGCGGCTAGAAAGAGGATCGTGCTAATCACAGCGGAGGCTCCCATGCAGACCACCGCCAGCCAGCCCCCGCCGTTTCCGAGCCACTTCCCGAACAGTCCATTGAGCAAGAAGCCCACAAATGGCAGCAAGGGTATCAGGATGATTAACAGGTTCCAGTCCATTGAGTCTTCCCTTTAAGCTCCTTTCGTTCCCCTATGGGTGTCTGATAAACAGGAATGTGGATGGAAAAATCGCAAAAAACAACAGACAGATAGCCACGGCGCCGAGGGCAACCATATTTTGCATGTTCATGTAGCCTTTGGCTGGTCGTTCTGTGGCGGAGGGCTGCATGTACATATTGACGATAATACGGAGATAATAATAAACGCCGGCGATGGAGGACAGTACACCAATGACTGCTAGGACAAAGTGTTCGCCGGCAACCGCGACCGAGAACAGTTCGACCTTGCCAAAGAACCCGACCGTCAATGGAAATCCGAGCAGTGAGAGCATGGACAGGGTCATGACAAAGGCAAGCATCGAAGAGCGCCGGCTCAGCCCGGCATAACGGTTGATCTCCTTCTCCCCGTCCTCGCCGATCGTTGCGGCAACACCGAAGGCAAGCAGTGTCATGACGGTATAGGCCATCAGGTAATAGGCAAGTGCCTCACGTGCCTCGGCGAGTAGGCCATAGTTTTTCAGCACGACGATCATCGGGATCAGCATGTATCCACTGTGTGCAATCGAGGAATAGGCAAGCATTCTCTTGAAGTGGGGCTGGACCACAGCGCCGATGTTCCCGACGAGCATGCTGAGGACAGCCACAGTGTAGAGTGCGGCCCAGATGCCGTCGGGCAGGTCATTCCAGAACGTGATCAGGTCGATAAAATGGTATAATGCGACGAATCCGGCGACCTTTGCAACGGATGCGATGGCTGCGGCGATGGGGGTGGCGGCTCCGTCATAGACATCAGGTGCATACATGTGGAACGGCGCGAGCGTCAGTTTGAAGGCGAACCCTACCAGGACCAGAGCAATTCCGATTATGAGGAACTTTTCGTTTATAACCTGGTCGTTAACAAAGACATATTCGATTTGGTTGTAATGCAGTGCGCCGGTCGACCCGAATATGAACGCGATGCCTAAAAGCAGGAAGGCGGCCGCGACCGATCCCAACAGGAAATACTTGAAGGCGGCCTCAGTCGAACGCAGGTTGCGTTTTTCCAGTCCGGCCAAGACATAAAGGGTAATGGACAGGACCTCGATGTTCAGGAAGAGAGTCAACAGCTCGGAGGAAGCCGCCAGCGCCATCATCGACATGATTGCCAGCGTCAGCAGGCCATAATACTCCCCGTGCGGGATCGCTTTGTCTACCAGGTAGCGGGGTGATATGAGGAACAGGAAAAGGCCACCTGCCAGAATGACCAGCTGCGACAAAAAGACTAGGTAATGATTGACATAGAGAACGCCGAAATAAGCAGTGCTGGCATCCTTTCCGGGATCGTGGCCCTGTGTGATCAGAATGACAAAGGCCAGACAGATCCCGGAAATTCCGAACACTGGCAGGGTTCCCCGCTGGCTGCGTGGCAGTAGAATATCGGCCAACAGTGTTACCAGCCCTGTAACGATCAGTACGAGCAACGGTAGCGTTTCGATAAGCGATCGGGTGATTCCGGGGATGAGTTCGGCGTAGTTCAATTCTTACCTTCCGTCAGCCGTGCAGCACGTTCAGCTGGTCGGCTTCGATATTGTTCCGGTCATTAAAAATTTTAATAAAGAGCGCCAGACCCACGGCAGCTTCCGCAGCAGCGATCGTGATCACGAACAGGAAAACTGCAACGCCTTCGGGTTTACCAAGGCTCTGTGCAAACGTTATGAACGCCAGGTTTGCAGCATTAAACATCAGCTCCACGCACATGAAGATCGTGATGGCATTTTGTTTCCAGAGGATCCCCAAGACGCCAATCGAAAAGATTGCCACTGAAAGAACCAGGTTTCCGGAGATCATCAGTTCCATGTCTTTATATTTCTTCGTGACAGGTTCCGCCAAGATATCCCGTCAGGAATTGTCCCCCTTCGTGGCGAATGTTTCTGTGGCTTTACGACTGTGCAGGTCCTCGTCGTCGGCACCCTGAATCAGGTGGCGACGTGCCAGTACGATTGCACCCACAACAGCGATTAACAGAAGTACCGATGTCATTTCAAATGCATAGACATAATCGCCGATCAGTCGGAATCCTACTGTCTCGGCATCGGTCCCGATAAAATTAACGGTTGTATCCCGTTCCCCAGAGGCTATCGTTCCGATGATGGCCATGATCTGCCCGATAAAGGCGAGCGCGAACATCAGGCCAAGCATACGCACAGCCCGATTCCCGCTTGTCGGCTTGTTCTGGCTGTTGAGGTTTAAAAGCATGATCACAAAAATGAACAGGACCATGATTGCGCCGGCATAGACGATGATCTGGAACGCAGCCGCCAATTCCGCATTCATCAGGATAAACTGACCGGCAATGGCAACCATTGTCAGGACCAGGTAAAGTGCGTTGTAGAGCGGGTGTGGTGCAAGCACGACCATCAATGCAGAGAATAGCGCCAGCACAAACAGTGCGCCGTAGATGATTTCAATAATCAGCATGCCCGTCCCCCTCCAGCTGGATCCCGGGGTTGAACCGTGATGGTACGAGCGTCCGGATGGGCGTGATTTTGCGTCCTTCGGGTCATAACGGTGTATTCACCTTCAGGTCGGGCGGTATTCCAAAACCTGCCTCAACCGGGTCCAGCATCTCATCCTTGTTACAGACAAATTCCGACCGACTCTGTTTGGCCAGCTCATAATCGTCGCCCATCACGATCGCATCTTCGGGACAAGCCTCCTCACAGAATCCGCACCAGATACAGCGTAACTGGTGGATCTGATAGACAGGTGCATAACGTTCACCCGCTGATACGGGTTTGTCGGCATCATTTTCCTCAGCCTCGAGGTAGATCGCCTCCGAGGGACAGACTGCGGCACAAAGCGCACATCCAACACAACGCTCAAGCCCGTTTTCGTAACGCTGGAGTTTGTGCCTGCCACGGAACCAGCCCAGCTTCTCCTTCTTGACCTCGGGATAATCGATACAAAAAGAGGGCCGGAAGATATGTTTGAAAGTCACGGCAAAACCTTTGATGAAATCAACCAGCATGGGCCAGGAACCTCCGTTTCTTCAGGGTTAGGAACGTTTCATAGATGATGATCTGAAGCAGACCGCCGGTGAACAATGCCCACGTCATCATGGTTCCCGTCGGCTCGGTGAGGATGTCGGCACGATTTGCGCCATCGGCCGATGGCCAGAACGCGATGATCCCGGATGTGATGAACAAATTAACCAGAGCAACGGGAAACATTATCTTCCAGCCCCAGTCCATCAACTGGTCATAACGCAGGCGCGGCCAAGTGCCACGGATGAAGATCATGAATGAAATCAGGGCCAGAATTTTGACACTGAACCAGAAAATCCCGGCCAGCACGGTACCGACGTGTGCGACCGAGATGCTGTCTGTGATATGGATTGGGCTGTTCATGAGACCGGCCATGAACGCAGGCGCCGGGAGGGGGCTGTGATACCCCCCGAGGAACAATGTCGTCAGAATTGCAGAGAAAGTGAACATGTTCATATATTCGGCCTGAAAGAACAGGGCAAATTTCATTGAGCTGTATTCTGTGTGGAACCCGGCGCCCAACTCTGATTCACCCTCGGGGAGGTCAAACGGTAGACGGTTTGTCTCGGCAAAACCCGCGGCCAGGAAAAGCAAGAATCCGACCGGCTGTTTCCAAATATGCCAGCTCCAGAATCCATCATTCTGTTGACCAATAATTTGGCGCAGTTCGAAGGTCCCGGCGATCAGTAGAACCCCTACCATGGAAAGGCCGAGGGCTATCTCATAACTCAGCATCTGGGCACTGGATCGGATGCCACCGAGTAATGAATACTTGCTGTTGCTGGCCCAGCCGGCCAATACTATGCCGTAAACGCCGATCCCGGTCACGGCCATGTAAAACAGGATCCCGATTTTCAGGTCAGTGATACCCAGGTTGACGATATAGTCATTGCCATACAGGTTGATTCCAAGTGCCGGTCCGATTGGCACGATGGCAAGGACGAGGATGGCTGGCCCAACGGTTAGCAGCGGAGCCAGCGTGTGCAGTGTCTTCTCGACGATGCTCGGCTTGACGTCTTCCTTCAGGAATAGTTTCCCTCCGTCGACAAGTGTCTGCAGGATACCCCAAGGTCCCACGCGATTGGGGCCCGGCCGTTGTTGCATCCATGCGATCAGCTTGCGCTCGAGTAACACAAACATGGGTACGACAAGCAGCATTGCGTGGAAAATCACGAAGATCTTGACACCTGCGATGATTGTTTCGACGAGGACGCGGTTTTGAAAGAGGTTCTCGAGCATCAGTTCGCCGGGACCTTGTCATGTCGTTGATCGGTTGGAGGCGATGCTTCCTCGGGCGGGTTGGCCTTTTCAATCCTGATGCCGGGTAGTCCCGGGATGTCCCCGTCATTCTGCAGGCCAAGCACATTTCCTGAGCCATAGATAATGCCACTTGCGATATACGGGTTGATTTTAACTTGGCTGGACCGATCGGAGCCGCCGACTAGTTTCACCCAGTCTCCTTCGCCCAGTCCACCACGTTCGGCATCATTAGGATTGAGTTCGACCCGAGGGGTCGGGCGCAATTCGTCGAAGATTGATGATCGTGAACCCAGATGATCCTCTCCTTGGCAATGTCTAACCCAGAGCAGGCGCGGGGTGTCGGATGAGTTGCCCACGAAACTGCCCGCCCCCTCAAAGGAAAGGTCGGGGATTTCGTTGCATTGAAGCTTGAAATCCGGGCGTTTACGCTGGCCTGACCAGGTTACCTTGCGTGTGGGTGACTGGTCGCCCGGGCCGTCGAGAAGCAAATCATCAAGTCGGAGTGGGGCTGGAGCACCCCAGGCCTTGCCCAGATCGGCGAAAATTTCGTGGGCATTGCGGTAATGCTTGTTTGAGCCGAGCCGACTGCTGATCGACTCAATGATCCGCCAGTCCTCCTGAGATTCACCGGCGGGGCGACAGCCCTGACTCATACGCTGGAGTTTACCATCGATATCAGCCATGCTGGAGTTGGTTTCATAGAAAACGGCGGAGGGCAGGAGAATATCGACTTGGCGGTTGATCCAGGACGGAAAGATATCAGTTGCGACCACAAATTCGGATTTGTCGATGGCCTGCTGGATCAGGGCGCGATTGGGGTGGGTCGTCAGTTCATCAGTTCGATGAAGAAACAGGACCTTAAATTCTCCATCGGCGGCTTTCCGGAGCAGGGACGGTGCCGCGGGCTTTTCGCTATTGTGGATTGTCGCTCCGTCCCAGATCTTCATGATTTCGTGGCGTGCGTTCTCCTCGGTGAGTGCACCGGTGGGCAATCGGTCGCTCTGCGCGCCCGAGGCAAATAGCCCCTTTGCGTTTCGTGCCCCTGTGACAGGCATGAAATGCCAGCCGTCTCCCAGGGCCGCCATCAGTTTCAGAACGGCGGGCACAAGTGCTGCGTTCAATGCGCCTCCTGACTGATCGAGCCCCAAGACAACCAGGCCCTGTTTGTTGTCCTTCAACAGGGCTTGAATGGAAATGTAGTCGCCTGCCGGGTTGTCACGGCCAATCGAGTTTGCAAGTCTCTCGACAACACCGGCGATATCCTCGGGCTGTTCAAGACATAGCGTCGATGCATGTTCAGCAAACCAAGGCTCCATGCGGGAATCGAGCAATCCCAGTGAGGTGTGCTGTCGCCGTGCGGCCTCCTTGAACTTCAACGCAATGTCGGGAGCCGAGTGATAGAGGTCTCCGGCATTGATCATCAGGGTTGCTTGGTAGACTTTCTTTTCCAGCAGATCGAAATCCCCGTTGCTTGCACGCAGGGCTTGTCCCGCTGCCTGTGCCGCTGGTTCGCTTGTAAATCGCATGCGCCAGTCAATATTTGGTGTGCGCAGAATGCTGCGGGCAAGGCGTCCAAGCAGGAATCCTTCCTCGTTGGTCGAACGTTCACCCACCAGGATGCAAGAACGCCCCGGTTCGAGGTCTTGAAGTCTGGACGTGATTGCATCAATGGCCCGGCTCCATGCAACGGCCTCCTGTTTACCCTGTGCATTCCGCATCATGGGTGACAGCAGGCGTTCATTGTTTCGGGTATACATCGATCCGAAGCGGGCCTCGTTGCTGATGAAGTCCTTCGTGTCCTCGTCGATGGTGTAGTAACCCCGGCGTTTTTTGACCGGAGGGGTGACGCGATATAGTTCGCCGCCGCGCGTCCATGCCGTGACGGATCCGTTGCACGTGCGTGTCGTGGTCAGCGTCTGGCGAAGTTCCCAGACACGGGCCTTGAAACGAAAAGGTTTGCTGGTCAGGCAGCCGACCGGGCAGATGTCGATCACGTTTCCAGAAAAGATGTTGCCGACAGGCCCGTCGCCATAGGTGCCGATGTAATTACGGCTGCCGTGGCCAAAGACCCCCATCACATGGTCATCGGCGATCTCGTCACAGAAACGGACACAGCGTGTACACATGATGCAGCGATTACGCTCGATGTCGATCAACGGGTCGAACTGCGGCTTTTCGAACCGCCTGCGCTGATCGCTCGTTCGTGCCGAGCCCCAGCCATACTCGACACTGTAACGCTGAAGCATGCACTCACCGCCACGGTCACAGACCGGGCAATCGAGCGGGTGGTTGGCCAGAAGGAACTCCATCATTCCGGTTCGGCAGCTTTCGACCATCTCGCTGTTTGTCTTGATGCTGAGTTCCTCGTTGACCACCATGTTGCACGAGATTTCGGGACGTGGACGCCCCTCGATTTCTACCAGGCAGAGCCTGCAGTTTCCGTCGACGGTGAGCGCGGGATGGTAGCAGTAATGCGGCACGTAATGTCCGGCATCGAGCAGTGCCTGGAGCAGGTTTTCACCCTTGGGAAGCATCAATTGTTCGCCGTTGACCGTGACGGCAACCAATTCGGGGGCTTTTGGAGGTTTCAATGAATTCATTTTTTACCAAGCCAAGCGATCACGTAATCAATTGAATTTCGTGTAATCCTTTTCGAATGGACATCCACAGCGGTCGATATGTGCCTGGAACTCTTCGCGGAACCTCGGAAGCGTGCGGCTAAGGCTGCCAGTTGAAAATTCACCGAGCGCACAGATTGACCGCCCGACGATGTTCCCCGTGATGCTTTCAAGCAATTCGATGTCACCCTGTCGCCCCTCACCGTTCTCTAGCCGGGTGAGGATCTTGTGCATCCAGTGTGTGCCCTCGCGGCAGGGCGTGCATTGACCGCATGATTCCTCCCAGTAAAAGTGCATCAGATTGAGCGCCTGCCAGACCAGGCACGTTGTGTCGTCCATGACAATGATGCCGGTCGAGCCGAGATAGGTGCCGATTTTCTTCGGTTCATCGAAATCCATTGGGACATCGAGGTCCTCCTCGAACAGCAGTGGCACGGAAGATCCCCCGGGGTATACGGCCTTGAAATTGTTATTGTCGCGAATTCCGCCTGCGTAGTCATAAATCAGTTCGCGCATTGTTACCCCGAGCGGTAATTCGTAATTTCCGGGTTTCCTGACATGTCCCGAGATCGAGTAAACGGTCATGCCTGGATTGCCCTTACTGCCCATGGCATTGTACCAGTCCAGCCCACGACGGAAGATCTCGGGCATGATGGCCAGCGTCTCGACGTTGTTGACAACAGTTGGGCACTGATAGAGGCCCTGTATCGCGGGAAAGGGCGGACGAATACGGGGGTAACCGCGCTTGCCCTCTATGGACTCGATCAGAGCAGTCTCCTCGCCGCAGATGTATGCGCCGGCACCGTTGTGGACATACATGTCGCAATTGAACCCGGAACCGAAGATGTTCTTGCCGAGAAGTCCGGCTTGATAAGCCTCATCGATCGCCCCTTTAATCATCTCGGTGGCCTCGTAATATTCCTTGCGGATATAGATGTAAACATGCTCTGCAAGGGTCGCATAGGCAGCGATCAGGCAGCCTTCAAGCAGCAGGTGGGGGCGTTGCTCAAGGATCGGGCGGTTGCTGAAGGTCCCGGGCTCGGACTCGTCGGCGTTAACGCAGATGTAATGGGGTTTATCTCGGTTGCGCGGAATGAAACCCCACTTGGTGCCGGCTGGGAACCCCGCACCACCCCGGCCCCGGACATTGGCCTCCTTGACGAGTTCGAGCACCTTGTCCTCACCCATGTCGAGGCATTTGCGAATGGCATCATAGCCGCCGCGGCTGCGGTAATCGGCCAATTTCTCCGTGTGGTCGTTCATCAGTGTGCCCGTGACGCCCTCACAGAGGATTGGCCGGTAGTTTCTTCGGTCCTGTTTTGTGTTAGCCATTTCGGTTCAACCCATCAACCTGTTCATGAAGTCCCGTTTCGTCCGCTGAAATAGGGCCTGCGGTCGCCCACGCGGCATTCTCCCAGTATTCGGTCCACCATCACGCGCGTCAATTTCGACTCAAGGGTCGTGTTTACCAGCATGACCGGGGCCTCGCTGCACGCGCCGAGGCATTCACGCCTCTGGATGGTGAACAATCCGTCCTCGGTGGTTTCGTCCCAGCCAATCCCCAGTTTTTCCTGCAGATAGTCGAACAGCCCGTCGGAGCCGCAGAGGGCGCAGGGAAGTGTTGCACAGATTCCCAGCAGGTATTTCCCCACGGGTTCGCGGTTGTACATGACGTAGAAACTGACAACCTCAACAACCTGCGCCGTGGTGCAATTACAGATCTCGGCGGCTTCTGACATGATGTCCTCGGAAATCCATCCGTCCTCCTCCTGGATCATCCACAAAACCGGAAGGAGCATCGAGCGGCGGTCGGGATAATTCTTCGCCAGGGCATCGATGCACTCGCGGTGACGCTGGTAAAGGGCATTGGCTGCCAGATTTTTTTCAATCATGATTTCGGGCATGTTGATTACCTGTCGATTTCCCCCAATACCAGATCAATCGAACCGATGACTGCAACAACATCGGCGAGTAGACCACCCTCACTCATCTTGCTCAGCGACTGTAGGTTAACGAACGAGGGACTACGGATCTTGAGGCGGTTGGGTGTGAAGCCGCCCGTCGAGTGAATGTAGAATCCCAGCTCACCCTTGCTGGCTTCGATCGGGGCATAAGCCTCGCCCTCGGGTACGTATATCCCGTCGCTCGCCAGCAGGAAATGATGAATCAGATCCTCCATTGATTCCTTGACTCTTTCACGTGGTGGATAGCAGATCTTCGGGTTGTCAATGTTGAGTGGACCCGACTCCGGGATCTTCTCGAGGCATTGATACAGGATCCGGCGGCTTTCGTGCATCTCGGCCATGCGGACCTGGTAGCGTGCATAAACATCTCCCTGCCGCTGTGTCGGCACGTCGAAGACAACCTGGTCATAAAGCAGGTAGGGTGCATCGCGACGGATATCAACATCGACGCCGGAACCGCGCAGCGAGGGGCCGGTCAGGCAGAGATCAATCGCCTCATCGCTGGTGATCTTACCCACACCGCGTGTACGGTAAACAAAGATATCATTCATCGTCAGCAGGTCGCTGTAGTCTTTGAGGCGTTGCTCGAAGTCGTCAATGAACGCCTTGACCTTGTCCAGCCAGCCATCGGGTATCGGTCGCCCGACACCGCCGACCCGCATGTAGCTGACCGTGAAACGCGCGCCACAGATCTCCTCGAACAAATCGTAAAGTTTTTCACGTTCACGGAAGGCGTAGAGGAAAACCGTCATGGCCCCCAGTTCCATAGCGTGCGTGCCGATACTCAGCAGGTGACTGGAGATGCGTGCCAGTTCACAAAGGATCATTCGCAGCCATTTGCAGCGCTCGGTCAGGTCCACATCCAGCAAGACCTCGACACTCTGGACGAATGCAGTGTTGTTTGCCATTGGCGAGAGGTAATCCAGCCGGTCGGTGTAGGGGATAAACTTGTGGTAAGTCTTGGTCTCGGCGAGTTTTTCCTTACCACTGTGCAGATAACCGACCATTGGCTTGATGCTCAGGACGGTCTCGCCCTCCAGTTCGAGTATGAGCCGTAACACCCCGTGGGTTGATGGGTGCTGGGGACCCATGTTCATCGTCAGGATTTCACCGGTAGGGTAGTCCTGTTCGATGGTTTGTCGTACGGGGGGCGTCTCAAGGCCGGTTTGTGTCATTAATTCGGTCATGGTTGCACAATATCTCAGGCCGCTTAGACATCACTTTCCTGAACGCGGATCCTCGGGACCAAGTCGTTAGGTTCCCCGGCGTACTCGTGGGTATCCTGCTTGTAATAGAAGCTTTCTGATCCGCCCAGCGGAAAATCCTTGCGCAGCGGGTGCCCTTCCCAGTTGTCCGGCATGATGATGCGACGCATGTCGGGATGGTTGTTGAAGATGATCCCGAACATGTCAAATGTCTCACGTTCCATGAAGTTTGCCCCGGACCACAGTTCACAGACAGAGTCGATGTTGTTTTGTCCGGACTGTTCGCCTACCGGGCAACGCAGTCTCAGCCGGTTGAATGTCTTGTAGGAATAAAGGTGATACACGACATCAAAGCGGGGTTCACGGCCGGATTCGAACCAGTCGATCGCATTGATATCGACCAGTGCGTTGAGACGAGTTCGATCATCGGTCTTCAATCTGCGGATGATTTCCACGATATTGGCCTTTTCCAGAACAATGGTCGCCTCATTATGAATGCTAAGGCACTCGTGTACGACCGCGAGGTCGGTGCCACGGACAACATCAGCAGCAATGGCCAGAAATTCATCTGCAGCTAATGGGGGCATGGCTTTCTCCAGTTTCTGGTCATTGGTGTTGGAGTCCAGGTCAGACGATTTTTTGCGGGCTTGCTTGGATTTTCTTCTGCAACTGCATGATTCCGTAGATCAGGGCCTCGGGACGCGGCGGACATCCCGGGACGTAGACATCGACCGGGACGATTTGGTCAACTCCCTGCAGGACCGAATAAACATTATGCATGCCGCCACAGCTGGCGCAGGCGCCCATCGAAATCACCCATTTGGGTTCGGCCATTTGATCATAGATTCGGCGCACCACGGGGGCCATCTTCTTGTTGACCCAGCCAGCGACGATCAGGAGATCCGCCTGGCGAGGCGAGGGCCGGAAGACCTCACTGCCGAACCGTGAGAGATCGAAACGACTGGCCGCAGTGGCCATCATCTCAATTGCACAACAGGCCAGCCCCAGCATCACCGGCCAAATGGAATTCTTGCGGCACCAAGCGACCACGCCATCCAGCGTCTCGACCATCATGTTGTCGAATTCCGCTGGTGAATACTTTTCCTGTGCCATCAGGGCCAAGGCTTCCTCGTTAATCATCGGGGGTAGTTTGATTTTGTCGTCAAGGGCCATTCCGGCAGTCGTGGATAACCTGCGTTCAGGGGCAGGAATCAATGTTGGACCAATCGTGCCGCTGTTGGGGTCTGTCTTGGTTCCCTGTTTTAGTTCCATTTCAAGGCTCCCTTGCGCCATTCATAGAGGAAACCGACGATCAGGATGATCATAAAGAAAACCATCACGCCGAATGCATACAGCTGGAATCCCGGTATTCCAGGCTGACGGAAAACGTTGGCCCACATCAGGATCAGTACGGTCTCCATGTCGAAGAGCAGGAAGAGCAATGCAACAAGGTAGAACTTGACGGGGATACGGACATTGGCTTCGCCATCGGGAATATTCCCGCATTCGTAGGCGAGCATTTTGGCAGTGTTCGGTCGTCGGGGTCCGAGTAGGCTCGAGATGAGCAGGGTTCCTACCCCAAAGCCAACGGCAACCACCACAATCAGGAGTATCGGAATATAGGGGTGCAGATAATCCATGTTGTAATTCATGTTGCTGATAAGGTTTCCTAGGTTAAATGGCAGATTTTCAACCTGTTCCTACTTAATGAAGCTGGAAAAATACGAATCAGCTGCGAATTTCACCTTAACAGCGGCGGATCAACGCCGTTCTGAGTGCTCTGATCATTCACAAGATCGGTCAGTTTTTCACAATGTATCGTCAGAGTCAATAGGAACCGGCCGACTGCGGTACGGATAAGGGACGTCGTTTGCATCATCCGTTCGGTCGTTGGGCTACCCCTTCGTTCCGCGGCCGTCCGGGGACGGTTACATTATCTCAAAATAGCCTTATTTTCATTGATATCGAGGTGTTTAGATGATCGGGTAGGCGGGTGGAACATTCCCGTCAGGTCCGGGATTGGGCAGGGTGCTGGAGGGGGATTCGAGCCGGTCCTGGGACTCGTTGGATGTACCGCCAATATTGAGCATTATTTCACAATATTTCGTATTTTCAATCGGGTTTCAGTCAAGCCTGACAGCGGGTGGGTTATCCCGGACCCAAGCGGTTAATTCTCAACTGGCTTGAGACTTCAAGCCAGCATCAACGGATAACCAACAATCTTCCGTTTGTGCCCGGGGTAAATGTAAATAAATTCGATTCAGTAAATTAAGTGTGATTTGATTCATCCTGGGTGATCCGCAGCCCGGGCCGAGACATATATCCGCGCTCTCAGGTGTCCACCATCCTCGACATCAATCTGGTTCAAGCCCACTGCGACTAAAATCTCAGGCCGTGCTTTTACTCCCCAGAACGATGAAAAGTATTTCCGACCCCCTCAATACCCAGTTTCGATAACCGAACGGTCCTTGACGGATCGTCGGTTGCGGTCCCGATCACGCTGCATTCCACTTCGGGTCCCAAGACCGATAAAGTCTTTTCTACATCGTTTGGGTTTAGAACCAAGCAGAACCCAATTCCCATGTTGTATACGGTATACATCTCTTCCAAGGGGACCCCGCCCTTTTCCCGGATCAGTGTGAATATGGGTGGTGGATCAGGAATTCTGTCCAGCTCGAAACCCACGTTGGCGGCGATCCTTGTCAGGTTCATGAAACCGTCGCTCGTGATATGGGCCAGTGCCTTGACATCGATCCCGGATTCCAGGACTTTAAGGACATCGCGAACATAGATCCTGGTTGGCTCCAGCAGCTCCTCCCCAAGTGTTCTGCCAAGTGATGGGATGAATTCGTCCAGTCCGAGCCCTCCCTTTTCCAGGAGGGATCTCCTGGCAAGGGTGAATCCGTTACTGTGAATCCCGCTGCTGCTCAGTCCAACCACTACATCACCAGGTTGAACATTATTGCCGTCATTTATTTTATCGATGGTTACCAGGCCGATGCAAGTTCCAACTAGGTCGAAACCGCTATCCTCATGAACACCTCGGATCATTTCACGAACCTGAGCAATCTCCCCGCCGGGAATACTGATGCAAGACTGTCGGGCGCCCTCCTTGAGACCGATCCCGAGTTCATCGATGAAATTCGGCCTGATTTTCTGCACGGCCACGTAGTCGACCATCGAGATGGGCCGGGCACCGACACAGATCACGTCATTGACATTCATCGCAATACAGTCGATCCCGACGGTATCATATCGTTCAAGCATCTCCGCGATCAGGATTTTGGTTCCCACTCCATCGGTGCCAATGGCAACGCCGATGCCTTGCCCGATATCAATGACATTGGCAAAATAACCAACGTCAAGGCAGACACGTGAATGGGCGCTGAACTCGAAGGTTTCCTTTACCCAGCGCTTGACCGACTGCATGCACTGTTCTTCCTGCTGGGTGTCAACCCCAGTGTCCTTGTATTTGATTTCCCTGACCGTACCGGTCCTGCTCATGAATTTTGTCCCTTTCCGGATCGTAAAAAAGCTCAATTTTCAGATTATTCATGCAGCCCTTATTTGTCCAGTCTTTCGCATTCTTATGGAGACTAAGCATGAGTCATCACGGGGAAATCCGGCAAGATGCAGGGTTCTATGCTCAAAAGGAACATGATTTGCCCCCTGACCACAGATCAATGGCACTGCCGGGTAACCGTCAAGACATGCCATGTAACTCAGGCCCGGCCCGCAACGGTGTTTGCCGGGGGTAGTGACGGTGCGGTCGGAAATGGTCGTCCAATATCGATGATGGAGGTCCGTTGAGGGATGATGAGGCCGGGGAACGATTGACAACCGGACACGGAAATACTGTCAGGGGACGGTTCTATTTCGAGGCGTTCCCAGGCAGGGGCATACGATAACCTGCAAGGCTGTCGTGTCGGGTCTTGAGGGTCGGCAAGTCGGACTGACCCATCAGGAAACAATCAATGCCGCGGGCGGCCTCACGGCCCTCGGCCAGAGCCCAGACAACCAGTGACTGGCCACGACGTCCATCCCCCGCCGCAAACACCCTGTCTACGGACGTATGGTAGTCATCTTGGGCCACAATGTTGCCGCGCCCATCAAGTTCAACGCCCAGTTGTTCAATAATTCCCGGTTTTTCCGGGCCAAGGAAACCCATGGCCAGAAGGACCAGGTCGGCATCCCAGAGTTTCTCAGACCCCGGGACTTCACGCATCTTGGGCCGGTTCTCCCCGGTATACCACTCGATGTCGATGGTCTTGAGCTGTTTGATCTGGCCGTGGTCGTCACCGATCAGTTCTTTCGTGTTGATGCTGAATGCTCGGTCACAACCCTCCTCTTGGGATGTGGAGGTGCGAAAGATCATCGGGTAATAGGGCCAGGGAAAATCCCGGTTATGGCCGGCTGATGTGTCGGCCTGACCCGGCCGGTTGAGCAGTTCAAACTGGGCGATGGATTTTGCCCCCTGCCGGATGGATGTTCCGATACAGTCTGAGCCAGTATCACCCCCTCCGATGACAATGACATTCTTACCGGTCGCGAGAATTTGGTCGCTGATCGTGTCGCCAGCGATGACCTTGTTCTGCTGGGGGAGAAACTCCATTGCGAAATGAACACCATCAAGGTCACGGCCGGAAACCGGAAGGTCGCGAGGATGGGTTGAGCCGATCGCCAAGAGGACGGCATCAAAATCGGCCAGCAACTGGTCGCCGGTGATGTCTTGGCCGATATTCACGCTACATTGGAACCGGATCCCCTCGGCTTCCATCTGCTCGATGCGTCTGTAGACGTGGTTCTTCTCCATTTTGAAGTCAGGGATGCCATACATCAGCAGTCCACCGGGACGGTCATCACGTTCAAAGACCACGACATCATGCCCGGCCCGGTTGAGCTGCTGGGCGGCAGCAAGACCGGCCGGCCCGGAACCGACCACAGCAACCTTTTTCCCAGTTCGGGTCTCAGGTGGTTCAGGCGTGATCCAGCCTTCTTTCCATGCGTGGTCAATGATGGCCATTTCAATGTTCTTGATTGTGACGGGCGGGTCGGTGATTCCGAGTACGCAGGCGGCCTCACAGGGTGCGGGACAGATGCGCCCGGTGAATTCGGGAAAATTATTGGTGGCATGCAGGCGGTTGATGGCCTCACGCCAGTTGTCCTGATAAATCAGGTCATTGAAATCGGGGATAATGTTTCCGAGCGGACAGCCGGTATGGCAAAAGGGTATTCCGCAGTCCATGCAGCGTGCGCCCTGGATCTCCAGTTCATCCTTGGCCATTTGCACCGGGATTTCGCGGAAGTCACCACGACGTTCATCGACCGGCCGATAAACCGGACTCTGCCGTTGATACTTGAGAAATCCCCTGTCGTCACCCATGGTTCCTACGATCCTGTTGCATGGTTTCCCCCGGTTCCTTCAGCCTCGATACGGTTCTTACCAAACTTGCCAGAGTGAAATGATTTCGGAGGCAAGGCAGGCTGTCAGGATGAAATCCCTCCGGCCAATTCAGGCTCCTTCTTCAACTCCTCAAGGGCTCGGCGGTAATCACGTGGGAAGACCTTCACGAATTGTTGTCTCGCAGTTTCCCAGTCCCCGAGCAGTCGTGCGGCCGGTCCGGACCCGGTATATCCGTGGTGCCGTTTGATCATTCCGCGCACATATTCATCATCGTCGGGATCGAATCTCTCAAGATCGACCAGTTCCATGTTGCAGTGGCCTGCAAAGGTGTTGTCGGGATCGTGAATCCAGGCGACACCACCCGACATGCCGGCGGCGAAGTTGCGGCCGGTTGCGCCGAGGATGATCGCGCTGCCTCCGGTCATGTATTCACAGCCGTGGTCACCGACGCCCTCGACAACGACTTGTGCACCGCTGTTACGCACACAGAATCTTTCACCGGCCACGCCTCGAACGAAGGCCTCGCCGCCGGTTGCGCCATAGAAGGCAACATTTCCGATAATGATGTTCTTCTCGGCTTCAAATCGTGCCTTGTCCGGGGGGCGAATAATCAGCCGTCCGCCCGAAAGGCCTTTCCCGTAATAATCGTTGGCATCGCCGAGGATCTCAATGGTCACTCCCCGAGCCAGAAAACAGCCCAAGCTTTGGCCGGCAGAACCCCGGAAGCGGATATGAATCGAGTCGTCAGGAAGCATATCCGCACCGTGTTGCCGGGCAATTTCCCCCGACAGCATTGTGCCCACTGTGCGGTTGATGTTGCGGATGGGCATGTCGATTTGTACCCTCTCGCGGCCGCTGCTGGCGATGGCTGGCTGTGCGAGCTCGATCAGCCTCTTGTCGAGCGCCCGGTCCAGCCCATGTTCCTGACTTTCACGGCAGTAGGTGCCCCATTGTTCCGGGACCTTGGGTTTCATGAGGATCGGAGTTAGGTCAAGCCCCCGGGATTTCCAGAGTTCAACGGCCTCGCTGACGTCGAGGCGGTCGACACGGCCGACCATTTCGTTGATCGTGCGAAATCCGAGCCTGGCCATGATGCGACGCAGCTCCTCGGCGACAAAGAAAAAATAATTGACCACGTGATCAGGTTTGCCGAGGAATTTTTCCCGCAATACCGGATCCTGTGTGGCAATGCCGACCGGGCAGGTGTTGAGATGGCATTTGCGCATCATGATGCAGCCGATCGCGATCAGCGGGGCGGTTGAGAAACCGAATTCCTCGGCGCCCAGAAGAATGGCGATGGCGACATCCCTGCCGGTCTTGAGCTGGCCGTCGGTCTCGACGACGATGCGGCTTCGCAGGTCGTTTTTCAGCAGGGTCTGGTGAGTCTCGGCCAGACCCAGTTCCCAGGGAAGGCCCGCATGCTTGATTGAGGTTAGAGGAGAGTTGCCGGTGCCGCCGTCATGCCCGCTGACCAAGACGACATCGGCCTTGCCCTTGGAAACTCCGGCTGCAACGGTACCCACGCCGACCTCGGCCACCAGTTTGACGTTAATCCTCGATTCCGGGTTGGCGTTTTTAAGGTCATGGATAAGCTGAGCGAGATCCTCAATGGAGTAGATGTCGTGATGGGGTGGCGGTGAGATCAGCCCGACGCCGGGGGTGGAGTGACGGATGCGGCCGATATATTGATCGACCTTGAGGCCGGCGAGTGCGCCGCCTTCACCGGGCTTGGCGCCCTGGGCCATCTTGATTTGGATTTCCTTTGAGTTGACCAGATAATGGATCGTGACACCGAAGCGTCCCGACGCAACCTGCTTGATTGCACTGCAGCGGTTGTCCCCGTTGTCATCAGGTGTGAAGCGGACGGAATCCTCTCCGCCCTCGCCGGTATTACTTTTGCCTCCCATACGGTTCATGGCTATGGCGAGCGTTTCATGGGCCTCGCGGCTGATGGAGCCCAGCGACATGGCGCCGGTCTTGAAACGCCTGACGATTTCGGTTGCCGGTTCGATTTGGTCGATCGGGATCGGGCTGTTGCCGTTGGTCCCCTCCCTGAACTTCATCAGGCCGCGCAGGGTGCAGCGCATGCGCGAGTCCTCATCGACCATGCGGCTGAATTCATCGAAGGTCTCGGCACGATTGAGGCGGGTCGCCTCCTGTAGCTTGCTGACCGTGAACGGGTTGATCATGTGGCGTTCACCGTTGCGCCGCCACTGATAATGCCCGCCGGCATCCAGGTCGAGATTATGGCGGATCTGGCGAGCGGGGTGGCCGTCTTCGTGTCGTGTCAGTGCTGCAGTGGCAATACCTTCGACCCCGATTCCCTCGATCCTTGAGGCCGTCCAGGTAAAATAGCGGTCTATCACCCGCCTGTTCAGGCCAATGGCCTCGAAGATCTGAGCACCGCGGTAGCTGTGCAGGGTTGAGATGCCCATCTTGGACATGATCTTCAGCAGTCCGGCCCCAACGGCCTTGATATAGTTTTTTTCGACGGTTGCGCGGTCCGGTGTTGTCTCATCGATGTCCAGTTGGCCCGCAAGCCGCATCTGCTCAAGCGTTTCCAGTGCGATATAAGGATAGATGGCCCCGCAGCCGTAGCCGCAGAGCAGTGCAAAGTGATGGCATTCCCGCGGCTCACCAGATTCGAGGATGATTCCGCAACGTGTACGCGTACCCTCACGGACCAAGTGGTGATGTACACCGCCCACGGCCAGCAGACTCGGGATGGGAACGAGTTGATCGTTAACCCCACGGTCCGAGAGGATGACCAGTGTGACACCATCGGAAACCGCTGCTGCAGCATCACGGCACAGGTTGTCCATGGCCTTTTCCAACCCGGCGGGGCCATCGGCCCGGTCAAAGAGGGTTTTCAGGACACGTGAACGGAGCTTCCCTCGGTCCAAGCTGCGGAGTTTTCCCATACACGGGCTGGTCAGGACGGGTTGCTCGAGCCGGAGCATCTCACACTGCTCGGGGTTTTCTTCAAAGAGGTTCCCCTCGCTGCCCAGGTTGGTCACCAGTGAAGTGATCATCTCTTCGCGAATCGCATCCAGCGGGGGATTGGTGACTTGGGCAAAGAGTTGCTTGAAATAATCAAAGAGAAGCCTCGGCTTGTCGGACAGAACGGCGAGCGCGGTATCGTTGCCCATGGATCCCACGCCCTCCTTGCCAGTCGTGGCCATGGGATGCATCAGGAAACGGAGGTCCTCAAGAGTATAACCAAACACCTGTTGGTGCCTGAGGAGATTGTCGGAATCCATGGCCCTGTTGCAGCCATTACCCGCGGCCGGAGCGGGGATGTCCTCGAGGCGCTGAAGCCTTTGATTCAGCCAGTTTCCGTAAGGGCTGCGACCTGCAAGGGTCTCCTTGATCTCCTGGTCACTGACAATGCGATGTTCTTCCAGATTACAGAGGAACATGCGGCCAGGTTCAAGGCGGCCTTTGAGTTCCACCTGATCGTCGGGAATGTCGAGTACGCCTGACTCCGAGGCCATGATGACCAACCCATCGCGGGTAACCCAGTAACGCGATGGCCTGAGGCCGTTTCGATCAAGAACGGCGCCGATCATGCGGCCGTTGGTAAACGCAATGGATGCGGGGCCGTCCCAGGGCTCCATCAGGCATGAATGATACTCGTAATAATCCTTTTTGTCCTGCGGCATGGATTCATGGTTCTGCCACGCCTCGGGGATGAGCATACTGATGGCATGCGGCAGGCTGCGGCCGGTTTGGTAGACCATCTCAAGTGCGTTGTCCAGACATGCCGAGTCGCTTTGGCCCGCCGGGATGACGGGATAAAGATGATTGATATGCCTGATCATCCCCGACTCAAATAGGGCCTCACGAGCAGTCATCCAGTTACAGTTGCCCCTGACCGTATTGATCTCGCCGTTATGGGCGAGGTAGCGGAAGGGTTGTGCAAGGTCCCAGGTTGGGAACGTGTTGGTCGAGTAGCGCTGGTGTACCAATGCCAAAGCGCTGCACATGTCCGGGTCGCCGAGGTCCGGATAGAAACCTTCAAGCTGTGGGGCCAGAAGCAGGCCCTTATAGATGATTCGCTGGCAGGAAAAGCTGACCGGATGGAAATCGTTGCCACCCTCGAGCCCGAGTTCGCGAATTTTCCGGTCCAATGATTTACGGATGATGAACAGGGTTCGTTCAAAGTCCTCGTCGTCGCGGATGTTTGGGCCACGACCGACGAAAACCTGACGGAATTGCGGTTCACTCTCGCGTGCAAGGGATCCGATGGAGGTATTATCGACAGGGACCTCCCGCCAGCCAAGGCAAACCTGCTCCTCCTCCCCGATAGTTTCCTCGATTACCCCGATACATGCCTTGAGATCCTCCTCGGCTCTTGGCATGAAGAAGAAGCCGACCCCGTATTCCCGGTATGGTGGGAGTTCGATCCCAAGTGGTGGGCATACCTTTCGGAAAAATCTGTCTGGAACCTGTGTCAAAATGCCCGCCCCGTCCCCGGTTTCCGGGTCACAGCCGCAGGCGCCCCGATGTTCGAGGTTCCTCAGCACCTCGATTCCCATGCGGACAATCTGGTGGGAAGGCTTGTTATTCAGGTGAGCGACAAAGCCGACACCGCAGGCATCGTGTTCATGATCCGGACTGTAAAGACCCTGCTGTTGCTTCACGAACCCATATTCTCCAACCAGACTTCCACCGGGGTATCGCTAACAAATCCCGGTCTCAAATGATTGCGTTTTGCCAGATCGCCGCTGATAGCGCGTTCGTATTTGGCCTGTGCCAACGCTGTCCTGCGATTGCAGGGACCTCTATATACACCGCCCGAAGGCGTGCCGACCGGAGTCAGCCCGACATTTCACGCGGCAGGCTGTGCGGCTCGGTTGGGGGGGTCACGACCACCCCAGGCCGAAGTTGCCGGACCGCTTCAGTCATGAACATCCATGATACTGTATGGATAGGATCGTGAAATGAAAGTTGGCCCGGAACCCCGGGTTTTGTGAAACGCACCCCGCCTTGATGCGTTGATGACGCTCAGATCTCCATGCTAGACGAATATGGGCCATAAAGTCGAACAAAAAGTCCTAGATTGTGAATTATTGCACGATATGGATCCTCCGGCTGTTGAATCGAGCTGCCGTGTTCGGAGGGCCGAAAATTATATTCAAAATTAATATTATCAATTATATATGATTATCAATTATATATGAATTACTAACGGTTGTTCCATACCCGGTGGATGGTCGCCCCTCCATAGGTTGCGGCCAACGCCGGATCTGGTCAGGTGGGTATCCTGTGGAGCATCAGTGTTACGGTTGCTGGTATGCATTAAGTCCGGCGCCAAGGAGTTGGTGTGTTCCGGCCTTGAAACCATTGGGTTAATTGGCATCCACGGGGAAGAATCCTGAGTTGACAGCCGAAGCTGTGCGAACTATAAACATTGTAGGGCTGGAGGAAGCTCATCTAAATGTTGTACCTTCAATGCCGCAAGGGATTGAACGGGCATCCTTTCAGGGAGTCGGGTGTTACTGAGGTTCGGTATGGGGGATATCAGTATTCAATTGCACCGGAACAGAGGGAGCATAAACCGGCCGGTCGGTTTCACACTGGTAGAGCTGCTTGTCGTGGGCTTGCTCATCTCGTTGTTCTCGACCATTGCGATTGTCAACATGCAGCGCTTTTTTGACGACAGCAAACGCAAGGCTGTTTTCGATGAAGTGAAATCGCTCGGAACGGCGGCATCCTTTGCCTATGACGACATCGGATTCTTCCCCCGATTGCATCTGCTTGAGCTTCCTAAGAACCTGGTGGTTGGCCGTGACGACAACGGGCTGGCGTTCATGCGCCCGGGTTTTGACGCCTATGGTTTCCTGGGGGCTTACTCGATCCATGCGCGAAACGTCCTTGAGAACTGGACCGGGTCCTACATGGGTGTGACGGAGGCCCGCTCGCGACTTGGACAGGGCCAGAAGGGACTCATTCCCGTGCGTCTTCCGGATACAACGGGGATTGGTGCTGATTTTGGCAACGAGGACAATTCACTAGTCAACTGGCCGACCGATGTCTGGGGCAATCCATACGTAATCTATCTGGTCGGGTCGGATGGGCTGGCTGTGAATGCGTCAAACTCCAAGGGGCTGGTTTTCATCCAGAACCATGCGGATGATCCGGACTTCATGGCGGCGATTGTCAGTTACGGTCCGAACAGGATCCCCGGTGGATCCCAGGACAACACCGGTTATCTTCCGCCCGTGGGGAGTGCCGATTATGAGAGTCTGAAGGCGGCGTCCCTGTATTTGGAGGGAGATCTGGTCGGCACGGGGGCGGCATTTACGCTGCGCGCGGTGAATGCAGCGGACACATCCGCGTCGTTCATGGACGCCAATTTTGCGAACAATTATGCGAACAGCATCACACACAGCAATCCTGACCCGACTGTCGGGCGAAACGGCATCCTGGATGCAGGATCCGATGACATTGTCTGGAAATTCTAGGGAGTCCTCCGGAACAGGGAAATCATGATGAACGTTCTAGCAGGCATACACAGGACCCGGCACAACAGGGGTTTCACGGCGATCGAGGTATCGGCGGTTGCGACGATCATTGCAATTCTCGCTCTGATCCTGATCCCGATTGTACGCAACCGTGTGGCCGAGGCGCGGCTGGTTGCCGCACAGGATGACATGGCGTCCATCGAGAAGGCGCAGTCGATCGCGTACGGATTTACCGGCAAGTATTTTGGCCTGATGGGCTTGGAACGGGATGGGTTTATTAATGAGATTGGTGGAACTTGGAATAAACCATTCTCAAGTGAGTTGGTGAATGAGCCGCATATCAAAGCGAACTGGTCGGGGCCGTATCTTGCTCTGCACAGAGTGCGGACGGTTGCTGAGCTGGTCGTTGAGCGACCTTACCTGTTTCGTTCTGAAGACGTTAGTAATGTCGAAAAAGGGCCTATCCTTGTCACGCAGGATGATTTGCTTCGAGGGAAGCGGATGCCGCTTGACCCCTGGGGTGCGCCCTACCTTTTTTTCGGGGATGGCACGGTGGGCGACGAAGGGGGCCAGATTGCCATCAGCACCGAGACCAACTTTGGCTTTCCGATCGTGTTTTCACTGGGGCCGAACGGGGCCCCGGGCAACGCGGTCGGTTCTGAGGCGGACCCCAAGCTTTATTTTCGCGAGTCGGCCGTGCTGGGTACCGGCGATGATCTTTACCGTACTTTCTAGACCAGGGGTTTTTTTATCGTGACCGAATACAGATACAGACCATCTCAGGCGGGATCTAACCGCGGGTTCACGATTGTTGAAATCGTCATTACCTTCATCATCATCGGGATCCTGACGCTGATTCTTACGCCTGTCATTTCAAACCGGGCCAACGAGGCCCGGATCACGGCAGCCAACCGGGATCTTGAGCACCTTAAGGATGCCTTGGAGCGTGTGCAAATCGACACCGGCTATTTTGTCCGCATGTATGCCCTGAACGATACGGGGGGCGACGGCGACGGGATTGCGGCGACCGATCCGCTGGACCGGCTGGAAAGCCTCTCGGATAACACGATTACGTCGAACAACATATATGATTCCCCGTCCAGCATATTCATCAGTGGTACGACCCAGGATTTCGTCTCGGCGAGCAACCAGCCCCGGATTCTGGCGCTGGTTGAGACCAATTACACCTGGCTGGGACCCTATATCGCCGAATGGCGCCGCGACGTGAACAATAATGACTGGCCGGATGACCCGTGGGGCAATGATTATCTGTTTTTCACCGTCAAGGGCGTGCTTTATCCGCCGATTCAGCCCGGTGCCAGCGGGGAGCTTGACCAGGATTTCTCGGATGCCTTCCAGGTTGAAGGGCCGAACCCCGATGATATCTCGACGATCAATGTCGATGCTTTGGTCTTCGACCGGTTTGTCGTCCTCTCAACGGGCCCCGACGGGTTGCCGGGTGACGGGACCAACACGCTGCCCTCTAACAATGGGCTGGGCCAGTATGGCATGGGTGATGACCTTTACCGATCTTTCGGCGGTGTTACCCAGCGCACTAGTTTTGTGGGGAGCTTTCCGTAAATCTTGAACATATGGGGTGGTCGCGGCCGGGGTTTGCCGGCCGCCTTGTAGACCCCGAAGACCAAGCGAGACGCAAGGTGAACAAACCGACAGGAGAATTTGGGAAAGAGGTGTAAAGCAGGATGAGAAACAACGACAACCAACACAGGAGGGAAAGATCCGGGACGACACTGACCGAGTTGCTGGTGGTGTTGGTCATCATCAGTCTCCTGGGGACTATTGTGGTGCCGACCTATGTCGCCCATGCCGAGAGGGCACGCCGGACCGCAGCCATCGCGGATATGCGCGAACTGGCCCATGCGATGGAGACAGTTGGTTCGATTCACGGTTTCTACGTGCCGTTGCAGGTGCTTGATGACCTGCCGGGCGGCGCGCAGGCCACCGAGGTTCAGGATCCGCAGAGCAACGATGCCATCGGTGACGAGAGCGAGATCCGCCTTGTCGAGCACACCAATACGCTGCTGGCGCTGAATAACAACCAGCCGCTGATCAGCGACGACGACATCCGAGTCAACCGGCTGGTCAATGAATGGCAGGGACCGTTCGTCAATTTCCAGCGGTTTTACGTGGCTGACCAGAACAACCCCGACATTACGGGCAGCAACGGGCGGTTCGATTTCCCGCTGGATCCTTGGGGCAGGCCATACCGGTTCTACGGGCCGCTTGGACACATCGGTTCGGGTGCCATTACCCCGATGGTTAACGGCAGGATTGCCAGCCCGTCCAATTTCTCGGACGGGGTGGTAACGACCGCCGGGTCGGCCTGGGACCGTTTTGCAATCGTGTCATTCGGGCCTGATGGGGATCCACCGGCCAACAATACGATCCTGTCCCCCAATGATGACGAAGTATTTTACATGTTCGGTTCCATCAATCTTGAACGCACGGAGACCACATTTGCACCATTACCCTGATTGGGCTGAGGCGTGGGAAAAAGGAAGTCTTAAATCGTGAACAGACCCCAGAAGTTTCTCTTTTCCGACCGTGCTGTGACGCTGGTTGAGATGCTGATTGTTCTCCTGATCATCAGTATTTTGGCGACAGTGGCGACCGGCGTTTACACGGGTGAGGCAAAGCGTGCCCGGGTTGCCGCAACAGAGGACCTGATCCGCCAGCTTGAGATTGGCATCACGCGTTATGAGGTGGATTTGGGGGTGTTGCCGCCCAGCGGGTCGGGACCAACGCTTATGCCACCCGTGCTTCCCGGTGATTCCGGGCGGGTCAATGGTTCGGGATATCTTCACGTGGCGCTGGTGCATAGTCTGAGTGGCAATGCGCTCGTCCCGGCATCTTCCGCATGGGCTGGCCCCTACATCACCGTGCGTGCCAGCCAGGTCAAGCCGCCCGATGCCACATCCATCAACATCACCGAGGGTAACATCCTCGATGCCTTCGGGAATCCCATGCTTTACGTGCGCAGTAGCGATTACGCAGCCGTCACGGGGACTTTCAACGGTGGCAGCCAGTTGTTCACTTCCGCCGCTCCTGATGGGGCGAATCCCGAGTTTCCGGCCCCCAATCCATTTGTCGTCCTGGGGGAAACTTATTATAATCCATCGACCTATCAGATCATATCTTTCGGTCCCGATGCCAACACGATCGGGACGCTTGCTGATCCGCCAACCGGTTCGAACAATTTCACAGGCGCTGGTCTTGATGATGTTTCCAATTTCGGGGAATAATGTCGCCGTGTGATGCGGACCCTTGCAGAATATTTCGGCCGGGTGCTTGTTGTACCCGGACGCACCTCGCCAACGATGTCAAATTTTCCTGCATGCAGATTTTTTCGTTATCTTGACCCGAAGGGCTTTCTCGTTGTGTGGGCGGTCCGGGCTGTTGTGAAGCCGTGTCCCGGCTGAAAAAAAACTATTTGCGGATGCAGGTACCGGGCTTGTCCGCGTTTTGGGTTCTTCCGAGAATCTCCCGATACATATTCTCATACAGGGGGATGATGCGTTCTGCTGAGAACACATCGACCGCACGATGCCGGGCGGCGACACCCATTGCCTCCTGTTGGTCCGGATCAAGCAGAATCTTCAGCCCTGCCTCGGCCATGGCCCCGATGTCCCCCATTTCACATAGGTAACCGGTCTTACCATCCAGAACCACCTCAGGCAGGCCGCCCGCGCTGGCACCGATCACCGGGATCCCGCATGCCATCGCCTCAAGCGCAGCTAGGCCGAACGACTCACCATCGGATGGGAAGAGGAAAAGGTCTGCACAGGGCAGAAATTTCGCGACCGAGGGCTGTCTGCCCAGCCAGTTCACCCGTTCGGGGATTCCCAGGTCGGTTGTCAGGACCTCGGCCTGCTCCCTCTCGGGTCCGTCACCGATCATCAGTAACTTAGCAGGGGTTCTTTCACAAATTTGCGCGAAGATTCGGATAACGTCGCCCACACGTTTAACAGGCCGGAAATTTGAAATGTGGATGCATATTTTTTCCCCGGAATCAGCGAAATGGTCGCGGCCGAAGCGTTCGGCATGAGGCGAGAAGACTGCCGGGTCGACAAAATTCGGTATGATTTCGATCGGGTTTTCGATCTTGAACAGCTGGCGTGTGCGATCGGCGAGCCAGCGGGAGACACTGCTTAGGTGGTCGGATTTGTCGAGGCCCAGCTGCACAGCTGGCAGAAATGAGGGCTTGGATCCAACCAGCGTGATATCCGTACCGTGCAGGGTGGTCACGGCCGGGATTCGCTCCCCACGATCCAGCATCTCCATGGCGATCCATGCACTGATTGCATGGGGCAGTGCGTAGTGGAGATGGAGCAGGTCCAGACCCTCATTACGAATGACCTCAAGGATTTTGGTTGCTGCGGAAATTCCGTACAATTCACCCTGGAACAGGGGATAGGGTTCGCTGGTGATTTCATGGTGGACGATGTTCGGGTGGTAATCCTCGGCCAGCCGGAATGGCCGTGCATAACTGATGAAGTGGATGGTATGTCCCCCGCGTGCCAGGTGCCGACCCAGCTCGGTTGCAACAGCCCCACTGCCCCCGTAGGTAGGATAACAGACCATTGCAATCCTGAGTTTTCCTGGTGATGTCATATGGGGGGGACCTCGGTTCCTCCAGCTGGAATACGGACACCATGATATGTCATGACGGGTGATATTGCCAGTTTCCGGTGGTTTCCACCCATTCCGGCAACGGCTGGCTTATCTCAGGGTGGTGCGGCCTCACCCGGGAGGGTATCAACCACTTGATCTTTATGCGCGGAATCCAGATACTATGGGTCTATCAGGTTGAATTCACTCTGGATGTTAACCAGGTCTTAATTACACCGCTGATTCAATTTGACCAGACGGGAGTTTCCCGTTGTCACCATTTCTGATAAATTCCGTACCCCTATTCATCCTCGTAAGGATGGTTTTGCCATTGGTGTTGCTTGCCGCTCTGTTTATGGGGTGCAGCCGTTCAGGGATTGACCCCGTTGTGCAGGAGAGTCGCCATCAGGCCGCTCATCCAGGACCGGTTCGGTCGGATGATATGCCGCCGTTTCATGTGATTGACGACCCGATTGAAAGCTTCAACCGCGGGGCCGGGGTCTTCAACGAAGGGATGCTGCGTTATTTCATTCATCCGTTTCACAGGGTTTACCGGTTGTTGTTTCCAGAGCCGGTACGGGAACATCTTGGGAAGTTTGGATATAATCTTGCCTTCCCGAAACGTTTCGTAACCACCGCGTTGCAGGGTAAATTCAGGGGCACATGGGATGAAACCAACCGATTTCTGATCAACACAACGATCGGCATAGCAGGGATCTTCGACCCGGCGACGAAATGGGGTATCCCAACCCACGAGGAGGATTTCGGCCAGACCTTCGGGGGCTGGGGGATGGGTCCCGGGTTCTTTTTCAATATCCCGGTTCTGGGCCCGAGCAGTGGCCGGGATGTCTTGGGTACACTGTTGGATATTCCTTTTGATATCGCATTTTGGGCGGGCGGCGGGATCTTTTTCAACCTCAATGACCTGAGTTTTCACAGTGACAAGATTCTGAAACAGATTGAATCTCTCGAGGATCCGTATCCATTGTTACGCGACGCATGGGCGATGAACCGGGAAGTGGAAGTCCTGGATTTCGTTATTCAAGACGTGCAAGGCGACCCTGACGAAACCTTGGGGGCCGTCTTCCTTACACCCAGGTGCCCACGGTTCTGGTTCAGAGGAAAAACGCGGACGGTCAGGATCCCATGGACCGGCAAGAAGTTTCCCTACACCGTCTGGCCGCAGAAGAATCAATCCCCCATGCTGGTGATTCTGCCCGGGTTGGGGAGCCACCGCTCGACGGAGTCCACGGTTGCCCTTGCGGAGATGGCATTCCGGTTTGGCTACACGCCGGTTGTAATCAGCTCGACGATGCATCCCGAGTTTATGACCCTTGCAGGCAGCGGTCCCTATCCCGGTTATATCCCGTTGGACTGCACGGACTTGTCGGGTGTTCTGGGCCTGATTCATGAGGATCTCCATGACCGTTACCCCGGACGATTCAGACATGCATCCCTGATGGGTATCTCGATGGGTGCATTTCAGGCGCTATATCTTTCCGCGATGGAAATCAGGGGTGATCTGGGCAACTTGGAGTTCATGCGTTATCTGGCTATCAATGCTCCGAAGTCGCTGGCGTATGGTGTCGGAAGGCTGGATGATTTCTATCACGCGCCACTCAACTGGGAACCGCCAGTGCGCGCACAGAAGATGCGAGAGACGATTTACAAGGCCCTCGGGTTGAAGGGGGGTGGTGAGATCGCCACATATTCCAAATTGCCGATCACACGGGTGGAGTCGGAATATCTAATTGGCCTTAATTTCAGATTGATTCTGAAGGATCTCATCTATGCCAGCCAGCAGGTTGAGGACAGTCGAATCCTGAGTTGTGACCCGGGAAGTTTCCGGCGTGAACCCTGCTATGATGAAATACGGGATTTTGGTTTCAGCGACTATATGGAACGCTTTTCAATGCCCTGGCTCATGACCGACGCTCAATTTCCTGATACGATGGAGAAGCTTTTGGATCAATTTGACTTGGAGGTCATTGAGGACGAACTGCGTAACAATGACCGGGTACGGCTTCATGTCAACGAGAACGATTTCCTGCTGCGTCCAAGTGATATTGAGTGGATGGAGGATGTGTTCGAGGAGAGGTTGATCCGTTTCCCCGCGGGCGGGCATCTGGGGAATCTTTACATTCCCGAGGTCCAGGACCGGATCTTGGGATCCTTGTCGAATTGAGCCCCGCCCACTTGAGGAGTGAGAGTGCGTGACCATTGTGGCCGGAGATATTACCACCGAGTCGATACAGGGCAGAAATACCCCGGGGTTCTGTCCCGCCAGGAAGTAACAGGCTGATGATTCTTGTGTCAATCACTGGTAGGGCCTGCAGTTGGAAAACCCGAATCGTTAACCTTTTGCTGGATTCAGCAAAAATCACTGCCTGAAGCCCCCCATGGCCATGGTTCATTCAAACCCTTTCCCAGACCCCGTTGAGATGTCGACCCGTCGTATCTTGGCGGGAGTTTCTTGTCTGCTGCTGATGGGCCTGACATTCGGTATTCGCCTTCCGTTGCTGAGGCTTCCGATTTTCACCGATGAGGGGACATGGGTCGCTGTGGCCTGGCTTTTGCAGGACATGCCTGTCAATCACCCGAATACAGCCATTGCGCTGTTTCCCTGGCTGTTCCAGGGGATTGCGCGTTCTGGACTCGATACCTTCGGTAATCTGCGGATGGTGGACGCCTTTTTCGCGGGGACTACGTCAGTATTTTTCTTCCTTTTCCTTGGCCGGAGTATGCGGTCTGGGCCTGCTTTGGTGGCTGCTGTGCTCTGGATCCTGGCTTTCAATCATCCACGGTTTATTGATGCGGGGATGAAGAACCCGATCGCCCCGGCTTCCACGTGCCTGATGGCGGGGTTGTGGCTGGTTGCGCTTCGAGTGCGTTATGCCCCTGCCCTATCAGGAGTTTTGCTCGGGATCGGCACGGCTCTGCGTGAACCCTATATCTTTTTTGTGATCCCTTTGCTATACACAATCGCGTGTAATTATCCCCGTAAGAAGATGATCTTCGAACACTTGCTGTGCCTTGCTTTGACCGTGTCGGTTTTTGTTTTGGTTAGGGCGATTCAGATGGGCGGATTCTCGGTGATGCTGGACTATGGCCACGGAACATGGCTGATGTACGGCAAGTTGCGGGAACTGGATGGGATGGGCCGCTGGGGACGGATTGTCCGTTACGGGGTTGAAGCATTTTCACTGACGCGTTGGCTTGTGATACCGGTCCTCATGGGTTCCGGGATCCTGATGTTACCGCATTTCAGGGGACATATGGATGCGAACATTCGGCTTGTACCGGCTCTGATATTGCCCGTCATACCTGAAACACTGAACTGGCCCTTTCCATACCATTTCGGCCAGTTTTTTTTCGGGATCTGCATGCTGGCGGGGTTGATCATGAACGTGTGCATACATTGCCTGCCGGGGGTGGGATGGACTCGGTGGGGGAGACTTGTTGTCCTAGGCGTAACGAGTTTGCTGTTGATGCACTCCCTGGGTGGCCCATGTCGGGTTTACTGGAAAAGAACACTCGAGACGGCAGGTGCATACAGCGGATGGATTTATCCGGGAAAAAACACCGAAACAACCCTGAGAACCTCTTTTTATTATGATCTCGGTGCAACTATACGAGAGCAGACAACTCCGGATGAAAAAATTGTTGTTTCAGGATTCTACTATGCGTTGTATCCGATTTCGGGCCGGAAGCCGGCCAATCCCGACATGTTGGATATGACCGTGAGTGACCTGCAAAGCAGCCCGAAATCCCGGCCGGAAAATCCATCGCGGGTCCAGCAGGCGCCCGTATTGATTGTAGAGAGCACTAGGTTCCCGATAGATAAGCAAAGACTTCCTGATGATTTTGGTGTGCGTTACGAACTTTTTGCCGATTACCCGCCTGGGACACACAAGCATTATGGTCATTTCGGTGCCCGGGTTTGGAAACGGCGTGATTAGTCACAAGGTGAAATGGGATGATTCCGGAATGGCTGACCGGACACTTAAGGTATCAGGAATGAAACCCGCTGGTGTTGACACCACGCTCCATGGTTCTGTAAGCTGAGTGGAGACAACATTCCTTGTTCTATATGGACAATGTGCTCTTGATGGGTTCCCAATATTAGGTATGGAGGAGATGAATGCCCCATCATCCTTGGTCAGGCATGTCACGTCTGCTCCCGGTCCTGATTGTTTCTTGTCTGGCCGCTGGTCCTGTGGCCGCGAACTTCCCAGCTGTGAAGGTCCTTGTTGAAAACGACGGCCTCTACAGGGTCACGGGTAAAGGCCTGCAGGGGCTTAGTCCTGAAACCGGTGACCGTGCATCCAGGGCCACGGATGAACATTACGGAGACAACCTGCTGACTTCCTTATTTGCTGCATCCGGATCAGAGCGGGATTCATCCAAAATCAATCCAGCAGCCGGCCTGTATGGAGAACTGACCGCTGTTGAGACCAAGGTGGAGGGTATGCCGCTGGGGGCCGGTCGGTGGTGCCTGCGGCTGGAGGGAATAGACAGTCGGGGTTCAATGCTTCGATACAACAGTCTGATCCGCCTCAAGGAGAGTACTTCCTATCTCATTTCGTTCCTGCTCTATACGGAGGAACCCCAAAGCGGGTTCATCGTAGTCGCCATCCCGAGGATAGGGGATGAGGAGTTAAGGGCCACCAATGAGAAATTTTTCTTTGAGGATCCTGTCTTCTTTTCCAGGGGCAAGGTGTGGACCCGGGTTTTGGCCCGCGTTGATATTCCCCCGGGCAACGGGGGGAAATACGCGCTGGCGATTGCAAACTGGGATAAGGTGACGGCAGATTCCTTCAGGCGGACGTGGTATGTTGATGAATTGGCCCTTCGTGAGATTCGTTCAAAGAAGGTTGAGCGGGAAACATCCGACCGACCTGCTGAACAACCCTTTATGCACCTGTCGGGTATTGTTGCGGATCAGGTCAATATGTATTACCGCGACAGCACAGTTCCCATCGATATCCTCAACACGGGCCAAAACGGTGTGTTTACGCCGGAAACCGAGGTCCGATTTTTTGGTGAGATGGCCCGGGAGGAAAACGGTGACAGGCATTACCACGCCAACCGGAACGCGTATTTCCTCGACTTCACA
>CAYYNQ010000106.1:0-57569 GCA_964473105.1 uncultured Candidatus Sumerlaeota bacterium
AGGATGTGAGGACATTGTGACCTCCTGGGGTAATATGCCCAAGGGTGTGGACTCCCAAGCGTCGGGGCCTGTAAACGATCGAACGGATAGTCCAGGTGCAAAACGATCGACCCTGAAAAGGGTGACGGGATACATGGCCCGACTCGTGACCACAAAGAAAGAAGAGATTGCTGTTGGATTCAGCTCAACAATGGCCGGCCGGCCGGCCATTGTTGCCCGTCTTCTCAATGCACGCGATAGGCATGAAGTGAAGTCACAGGAATTGGAAGCCCTGAGAAACAACAGGGCCAAGTTTTCCGGCGAGACTTATTCGAGGATGCTCAAGCAGGGTGAGCGCGAAGTCGAGATCCTGTTGTATCAACGTGATGAGATCCAGGCTGAGTTGAACGTGCTGTGGGCTAAAAAACAGCAGGAGAAGTCATCCCATTTGGACAATATATCTGATATCGATGACCGAATCACGGAAGTTAAATCTATGATTGAGGTCGGTGCACTCGGGGAATCTGAGGCCAGGGTTGAACTCAAAACCCTTCGGGCCGAACGTGAACGTGTTCAGGTTCATATTGATTCCTGCGATGAGGTCCTTTTTTTTGTCGATCCGGAATGCACCCAGTCTCATGATGACTGATTGCCGGACACAATTAATGAGGACGGCGCGATCAGATTTACCCTTTCCAGGTTCGTATCGAATGATAGCGGGATGATGATGATATTTTTTCCGGCATATGCCCCGTTCATTGAAGGTGTGGCAGATCAATTATGACGTGATCAGGATCTTCATTTCCGGAAACAGTGTGATTTGGTGTATTTCTTTAATATTACAGTGTGAATGCGTCACTGCTGAAAGGCCTGCACGGGCTGGGTCCAGGCCTGTTCAAGGTCTCCCTCCAAATAGGGTAAAGGGTGCGGCTTTGTGGATATCACCTTTGCGCGGATGTAGAGTTCATCACCACGAAATATATATGAAGGGTTTGTGCCAACCTCTTGGGCGAAGGTCATGCCGATGTCATTGCTATACCTTCGAGTTGCCCGCATGGAATTTCCCTTGTCGTCAACCACAGGCTCGCTGGACATGTCTGTGTCTATCGGGGTGCCGATAAAATGAGTTGTATAGCGAATTCCATCCTCCGGGATGATATCCAGTGAAAGGGTCTTCCCATCGAAGTGAATGTCATGAATGGCGACACCGGTTGATGAATAGAAATCACCCGCCTCCATGGCACTGATTATTGCCTCTGGAGTCAGATGCGACGCCCGGACAACAACCCATCCCCGACCGGGGGACACGTGTTCCGTGCCGGTTCCGGGATAGTGGTGCGCATCATCGACGGCGATGCCATACATGATTTCGTGGTCAAGTTCCAAAAGTCTCTTGGCGAGGATGATATCCCAAATATCTTCGATACCCGCATAATACTCATCACCGTCTTTTCCTGCACAACATGGATTGTAAATCTCGAAGAATCGTTCACCTATGACTAGAGCCATCTCCTCGGCTGTCATGGATCCCCCCGCATTCGGGTGATTAAGGTGTGGAAACATGGGTTGGCGGGTCCGCTCCCGCTGTTCCAGGACAGCATTGATGTTGTTTTGCATCATTTCCAGAATGCTTTCACCTCCTTGCGGGAGTATAGTCTCGAGTAAATTGGTGGCATTGATATGAACCGCCAGATCACCAAGGTTGTCGGAGATTTCCTCGCTTTGGATCAAAAGGAACTTCCCGGGTTCCTCGTATAGGTGTCGAAATTCACTGAGGGGTTTCAGGCGTATCTCTGCTTTTCCTTCACGGATGCGCTCTTCCACCCAGTCCTCACTGAAGTTCTCACGGTATTTTTTAACAGTCTCAAGCGCGACCGCTTCATGGAAAGGGGTTCCTTTTTTCATCCTGTTCGATTCCTCAATCAGGATCCAGTTGTCCCCCTGGGAGATAATGTTATGGTCCGATAATGTCAGGAAATGATATCCGTGTGACTTATACCATTCGGCAATCACCTCCGGGAAATCATTCCCATCGCTCCAGAGGGAGTGGGTGTGCAGGTTTCCTTTCCACCAGGATTTCTTTGGGGTGATGATTCGGGACGGCTGCACGGAATCACCCGTTGACATGCAGGTATTATGAAGGCAGAGAAATGCCAGGATGATGGTAATGATACGCATTGAGTATTCCCGTGGTGTTTGGAAGAATGAACGTGACAACTTGATGATAAAGGAAAATCATGACCGGCTTGTCCGCGGAGATGCCGGTCGTCTTGCTTCAATCCCGCACCATTGTTGCCCACTATTTACCAGAAAAGAGGTTGATATGCATCGATTAAGTCCATTGTTCATATGGATTCTTCCCATGGCATGGATGCTTAATGCGTGTGTCACCGGGATATGGACGGATCCCGCAAACAAAGAGCGGGATAGAGGAAAATTATCAGGAATAGCTGAAGGGGTGACTGTTCCGGATACACTTGACCTTTCGGATATCGCCCGTTTGGGCCTGAATGGTATTTCAGGGCTGATCGATGAGGAGGCCGGATATGAAGCCTTCACGTATGCGAAATTCGACTGTACTGATCCTTATTTGGAACACAGTCGCCTTACGATCGACTGTTCGGGGAAGTTTTGGGAATCGTTCCCTTACCTGCGTTCCATAACGGGCAGTGAAGAAGGCATACATATTGAGGATGGATTCAAGAGGGCAATGTTAAGTCGTGTTGCCGCTGATGGATTGTTTTATTCGGGTATTCCGGAAATGACTGCATGGCATGAATACCATCCACCTGGACAGAACTACCACTCGTACCCGATCGGAAATGAACCCTTTGCCAGTGTGCTCGGCAATGCCCGTATCATGCTTGCAATGATGGCTTATTACCAACAGGACGGTGATGAGGTGTGGCTTGACCGGATCAAGAGGACCAGCGATGGATTGAGGGATGTTGCCATTATGAGGGATGATTACGCCTATATCCCCGATGGAAGTATCGGGGCGGCCTTCAACTATCCCATGAGTGGATGGCGTAATATTGATGAACCGTCCGGGGAACGGTACGGTGGCGAGGGTTCCGTTTTGTGTTATTACGGCCAGGTAATCCGGGCGATGGTTCGTTGGAATGAGTTGGGAAATGATAACGATGCACTTGATTTGGCAAGAAGACTCGTCAATTTCTGCCAGCGATCCAACATGTGGGAGTGGCAGGATATGGATCCATCCCCCAAGGATATCCACGCGGCTGACAAGGGTGTATTCCTCGGGCATTATCATGGCCATTTGTCCTATCTACGGGGTCTCCTGGAATACGCCGAACTGACAGAAGACTGGCGTCTCAAGGATATTGCGCGTTCCGGTTATGAATACGCGCGCAAGAAGGGACTGTCCCGAATCGGCTGCTTCGGGGAAGGCTGTGCCGTTGCTGACATGATCGCGCTGGCAATAAGGCTTTCCGACTATGGCATGGGTGATTACTGGGATGATGTGAACCAGTATGTCCGAAACCAGTTTGTCGAGTTGCAGTTTTCCGATCCGGACAAACTACAATCTATCTCGGACCAGTCCAAGCCATCCACCCCGGATGATCCATCAGTTCCCGGTATGAGATCCAGGGAGAAGGTGATTGAGCGAGGGATGGGAATGTTTAGCAGTGGTGGTTCGCCGACACATTGTTCGCCGACCGCCGGGATATGCTGTGTCGGAAATGCCAGCAACGCTATCTATTATGCCTGGGAATCCATCCTGCGTTTTCAGGATGGATCGGCGCAGGTTAATCTGATGCTGAACCGCACGTCAAGTGCATTGGATGTTGAGAGTTATCTACCTTACGAACCCAAGGTGGTCATCCGGAACCGAAGCGTCAAAACAATTGCTGTTCGTATACCAGGCTGGGTGGAAAGATCTACCCTGGAGTATGATATCAATGGGACGACGGTTCATCCGGCCTGGATTGGAAATTATGTGCTGTTTACGTCACTGCAGGATCCTGACATCATCACCATTTGTTTTGCGGAACGGCAGGAAACAGCAACTTACAGGGTGGATCCCAACTGGTGGCATGCCTATTACACGCCCTACAGGCCGACATTTACTGAATATCTTTGTCATTTCAGAGGTGACACGTGTATCAGCGTGACCAGTTCACGTCCCGATTCCTGGACGTATCCGCTTTACGACAGAGATAATCTGAAGCAGTCCACGGCACCAGTCAAGGTTGTGAAGCCTTGGATCCCAGGGATGACATTTCGCTGGTAAATCCATGAAGAAACATGAATCTTGATCTTCCCGGGCTATTTATGTCGAGTGAAGAAGACCGGATATGCGGGATAGCCCCCCCCCTTCACATCTTTCGCCATGCCTCGTGTGACCCCACTTATTCATCAGGAAACAACAGGTGTTACTGAAGAGGGATGACTTCATTTGACACAAATCGTTTTGCTTTCCGCATGGGCGCCTTGTTCGCCCTGTAATGATCGCGCAGGTACATCGGGTACATCCCCGGTTTATCCTCGCGTGGCTTGATATCGATGATCGTGCTGCCCTTGAACGTGATGGTGAATTTTGTGGAGGGTATTTCCTCACCCTCCGGGACATCATCCAGAAAATGATAAGTATCAACACTCTCCTGGACAGGGAACTCCAACCTTATCTTGTCACCGGGTTTCAGTCCGCTGACGATCCGGTGACGTCCCGCCCGGGCTGTTTCAACTGGCATGTCGTTTACAAACCAGCGGGTCTTTTCATCCCGGACCCAGCTCGGGATACGCACCAGTGTGGTATGGGCCTTCTTGTTGTGCAGGACGACCTTGCCCTCGTAGGGGAGATGGCTGTCGATATCCATCCAGTCCGATGCCCTGTTCAGGAACAAGTTCACCGTGGCAACGCCCTGGTCGAACCGCGTGATCCCGTGCCAGGCATAGTAGAACCCGAATGCTGCATTAACGGTGCAGCAGTTCTGGCACATCGCTCGTGCTTCCGTCTTGTAACCACCACCGAAACCCCCGATGGTTCCTTCAAGAATATCGTCGTGTTCTGTTCCACCCCCGGCGGAGGCCCGCATCAGGTCCAGATCGATGATCTGGTGGGCACTGAGGTGGTTGCGGACAATGGCATCCACGTCATCCCAGTAATCGCCCAGCCCAGCATCGCTCAGCATGACCGCAAGCACGGCCCAGTCGCCCAGGTTACACGGTTCATCAAATTGGTGGGTGCGGGCCGGCCGCCTGTATTTTACAGGCAACGTCCAGCCTGGCAGCCAGCCCATCCGCACCACGCCGTTGCGCACGGCGTGGTCGTAACCTTCACGAACGAACTGTTTCAGCCAGGTGTCGTCGGTTGCGAGCGCCAGGTCCAGTAGCGCGTGAAGGTTCGTCAGGTTCGCATGCACATGCCCCGCCCACATGCCGTGTTCATAACCGGGGTAACCTTCACGTGAGGTGTCCTCCCACATCGACGGCTTGAGGACAAACCGTGAGATTTTCAGCGCGACACCCAGTGATTCCGCATCCCCCTGCTGCAGGTAGTTCTTCACGAGCGCACGGTAAGGCGGTGCCTGCTCGAACTTGGCACATCCCTCGAAACCCTGCTGATCAAACTCCGGTTCATCTGGAGGGGAGTAGGGAAATTGCGGTTTATGACGCAGCGTCCAGTTCCAGGTGCCATCGGGGTTGCGGCTGCACTCGGGTGGATAATAGGCGCGATCGTCAACGAACAGGGGAGTGGATTTCAGGCCTGCGCAAATCAGCGTTATCCAATCGTTCCATGCTGGGTTGTGGTCGCGTTCCTGCCAGTTCATTATCGCCAGGACCACCAGGCCGTTGAACCAGGGTAGTGTGGTATTCTTGGGGTGATGAAAACCCTCGGCGGGATAGTAGATCAGGCCATCATCGTAGGTCTGGTCGAGGATCGCCCGCATCATCTCAATCTCAATGTCGAGGTTGAGATCGCTGCCACACATTGTGCGCATGTAGGGCACCGCACGGACGTTCTTGGGCAGGATGTCCCAGTTGCCGCCTTCTTCGGTTTCGACCCGCAGGTTGCCGAAATAGTCCCCGAACCAGGTGCGTACCGTCGCGTAATACTTATCGGGATTGACATTGCGGGTGAGAACGTTTAGCGAATATTCCCCCCTCTTGGCCAGGTCAAGCGTATCGGGAATCGTCGCTTCATAGAATATTCCTTTGGGCCGGATCGACTCGAGGTCCAGAACCTGAGCCGGATCGGGGCGTTGTGCCCGGATACCGGTGACCATCATCAAACAGATGATAATGGATATTAATCGCTTGTCATATCTCATGAGAACCGTTCCTTCATGCCCGCTATACCCGGCCGAATGCCGGGGCAGAATCTATCTGGAATAGTTAGGTTTGTACCAGCTGTTGGCGTAAAATGCAAAACATCCCCATTCCCTGAAGTCGATCTCGTTCATCGGGGTTTCACCCCCGTCGAAGAAACCCTTTGCCTTGATCACAACGGGGGGTTGGACCTGGAACCTTTTCTCGAAACGCGGAGAGTCCTGGGTCGGTTCCGATCCGTCCAGCGTATAATGGATCCGGGCAGCCCAAACCGGGCTCGACAGTTCCACCCACGCCGACTCCTCGAAGGCGATCCCATGACCCGCGGGAATCATTTTTGCCTGCACCACGACCTGCCTGGAAAAAATCTCGTCCATCAACTTGTGTTTATGGCCCTCCTCCAAGTGGTAGGCCGAGCTGCCATCATCGCCCTGCTGTAACATCCAGGCGTCTAGCTTCGCACGCAGCGAGGCGAGGAGCCCGGCCTGTTCCGGATCATCCGCCAGGTTGTTCAACTCAAACGGATCGTTGCGCAGGTCATAGAACTCGACCGGCGGCCGGTAGAGGATGCTGCGGACCAGCTTGTCTGTGGCCGGGTCTGTGGCGGCCTTGCGTTCCCAGGAACTCCAGACCTCCCATTCCATCGGGGTCTGCGGCAGCTCCCGGGCCCAGTAGTCGGGAAAAATAAAGTGCGAGTCGATATTCCAGATATACTTATGGGTTTTTGTACGGACAGCGCGGATCGGATAGGCATTGGTCACGCCGAATGTCATCAGGGCAAAGATCTCCTGCTGGACATCCTCCTTTTCACCCAGCATTACCGGCAGCAGACTCCTGCCGTCGAGGGGTTCGCCGCCACAGTCCGAGACCACCTGGTCGACATCTCCCCCGGCAATGTCGATGAACGTCGGTATAATATCGACAAGACTGGCCAGGGCATCCGTCCGCGTGCCCGCTTTGATCTTTCCCGGCCACCTCGCGATGAATGGCAGTTTGATCCCCGTGTCATACATGTTCCATTTTTCGCGCGGCCAGTGAGATCCGTGGTCCGAGGCGTAGATCGTCAGCGTGTTCTCCACCATACCGGTGTTCTCAAGAAGTTTCAGGACGTCCCCGACCGCGTTGTCCATGAATGTGACTTCAGAAAAATAGCGCGCACGCTGTTCACGTGTTTCCGGTGTGTCAACAAGGTAAGGTGGAATTTCCACCTCGTCCGGTTCGTACGGATACTCGTCCTGACCATGGTCAAACGACCAGTGCGTTTCAAAATGGTTCATGATGATACAGAGGGGCTTGTCGCCGGGATCACGCAGAATCTGGCCGATTTCCTTTCCGTGTTTCCGGTGGCCGAGCACTTTGTCACGATATTCATACGGAAAATATTCCTTTGGTTTCAGATGCTGTTTTCCCAGCAGGATTACCCGGTAACCAAGCGCCTGCATATAATGCGCCATACTCTTCATGCCGGGCCTGACAGAACTGTGATTGGGATGTGCCCCGTTTCGTATGGGGTTCAGTCCGGTGTGAAGCGCAGCGCGGCTTGGTCCGCACATCGGGGCGGGGGTGACCATATTTTCGAACAGCATACCTTCCTGTGCGAACCGGTCGATGTTGGGCGTCCTGACATATTCGTTGCCGTAACAACCGTGGTCGCGCTGCGTGGTGTCGTCGGTGAAGATCATGAAAATGTTTGGTCGCGGAGATGAAGAACCCCCGGTGGCTTGTCCATTGAGAACCCCCGGTATGGAGGATGCTGCCGCAGTCCCGGCCGCCATCCTGACAAATTCCCGTCGTTTCATGAATAACCACCTGTGGAGTCCGTAATCGAAAAAATATATTGGTGCACAGTGACCAAAGACCGCTGAGCTCATGCCCACGAAATCACGCAGGACATGAGGAAACTGAGCCAGGCGCACCTGCCTACGACCCTGTCCGTCTCAGCTGGGATCAGCTCCTCATGTTAGGAAATTATTATTTATTTGTCAAGAATGGCAGCCCGGGTGGCCCGTTTCACTTCGCAATGGACAAACCCGATATACTTTATTATTCAGGATCTTCAGTATGGCCTGGGAGATGATGTAGAAGCTACATGAAGATGATTCCAATGACTGGCGGCAGGGAACGCGGGCTTCTCAGATAAAATTAAAACCAAGATTGATCTGTAGTCCTATGAATTGGGTATTACCGCTCATGAAACGGTCCCTTGGATCCGGGAGTTGGTTATGCCCCGGGCTTGAAATTTATGCCGGACGATGTGTTGTGAGATCCATAGGCAGGAGTACGGTCTTCGACATCACAAAGCCAAGGGCCAAAAAATCATTCGCTTTATAAGGAATGGGGAAATAACGGACTGGCCGTATCCAGTGGATATGAATCAACCGCTTCACCACAGAAGAAATTATTGACTGGTGATCTGAATGCTTACCGCCAGAGAGTAAATGTGGGCGGGATATCAGGTTCAATTACTCGATCGATATGCGCCAGGACCGCTGTCGTTATCAATGCCTTCACCGACCCAGGGATTCTGCATGTTACGATAAAAATGTTGGTTATTTAGGTTTTACGGAGCATGAATTAATGTGATTATTCCGGCATGGTCAAACCGTTATCCATCCGGATGAATCATCAATTGGGTATTATTTCGGAACTGTTTACCAGCCCGGCCCGGGCAAATGTTGTATCCCGAACCTCACGGCCCCCGGTCTGTACTATCACCGCTGCGCATTCCTGCGCCGTTGATTCGCTTGTCAGGACATCATCTACCAGCAGGATACCCGAGCCTGAAAGGTCCGGCCTGCCTCTTACCCGAAACGCACCGGCGACATTTTCGGGATGGTGAGCGTCAGGAGTCCTTGCTTGACCGCCTGTGTGACGGATCCGCTTCAGTAAATTCTGTCGTTTTTCAGTTTCAGCGATCTTGTAAGTTCACGGGCAAGCATATCGTTCTGACTGAATCCTCGCTGGAGACGTTGTATCCAGTAAAGGGGTAGCGGGACCACACGATCGATCCGGGGTCCAATTGGGCAGACGATTGGTGCCAGTTATTCGCGTATGACTTTTCCCATTAAAATCCCCATCCGTGCACGGTGAATATACTTGAACTGGTTGACACATCTCGCCGCCGCACCCCCGTAATTCACCGTTGAAATCACGCCCTCATAGTCTTTCTCGGGTGTTGAGCAAAGACGATATTTTTTTAAGGTTCCGGCCCCTTCCCGACCCCGACAGCACTGCACTTGTCGCACTGCCATTCCCAACGTGTCATGATCTCTCCGATACATACATGGCAGACATGCTTTTCCTCCAGGATCAGGCCTCGTTGGCAGGTAATGCATACTGGTGGAAAAAAGAATTATATTAAACAACGTGCAAAAATATCGATGGGTCCGGCTCCGGCTTCCATTCTTTTTGAAAACATGCAAGGGCGCCACTCATTGATAGGGCCAGATGATTCCTTGATCCACGATACGCTTGCGATCCGTCACAGCTTTCCATGTGAGTTGATTGTTCGTGGCTTCAACCCAGACGAATCCCGGATCTCGGCTGTAGAAACCCGATCCGGGCCTGAATTCACCCATGTATTTCGAACCTTTGTTGCCGCTCCACCCGCAGTTGAGATATAGGATCTTGGATTCCCGATCTTCAATCCTCTCATAAAACTCCCCCCCGGCCCAGCATACTAGATTGACCCCATGTTTTTCGAACACGGGCAGTAATTGTGCTGCAAGGACCCTATCGGCAAGGTCTTCGTCTGCTCGGCTGACCAGGGAACGATGCAGTCCGACGATTTTCCAGGTTGCCTTGGATTTATCGAGATTACTTTTTAGCCAGGATAGCTGTTCAGGGTCCATTTCTTTAATCGGATTCCGACGTTCGGTGTCGAGAACGAAGAGTTCGGTCCGCCCATTGTCGAGGGAGGTTCTGTAATAACGTCTTCCGTACATATGGAATGGACGGTAATGTGAATGCAGCCATGCATAAGATTGATCTTCATGTCCGAGAACCGCATGAAACATGACGCCGTCTCGCAGAAGATCACGAAACGGGCGAAGGAAGGATCCTGAAAAATCGAGATGATCGGAGAATGATGGCCCGTAGATATTGTTCCCGAGTAGTATGGCGTGATCCAGGGGGGAATGATCGGACCATTTCCCCAGACGCTTCGCGACATCCTTTTGTGCATTCCTGCGGGTCCCGGTATTTCCGAGTATCGCGATGCGGGTCGGTTCATCCCGTGTGATATCCCCTGATGAATTTACCCGGAAAACTGTTTCACGGATTTCACCGAGCCCATCATAGTCATATGCGATTGGAATCCAATTTGCATCCGGCTTGATCATATCATCTTTTCCCTGCAGATAAATAAATTGATCTATCCCCTCGAGCGGCTGGATATCCATGCCGGGCCTGAGCGTTTTGGTTAATGAATCGAGGTGATAGTCATGAAGAAATCTGGATCGTTCAAGCCGGCTCCCGGGTTGATAAAACAGATGAGATACCGTCTTCTCGTTGCTTCGTATGGCAATCCGGTCAAAGAAGGCAAGGGTGTCGAGATGGTAACGGCGGCGGGGCTCCCAGTCGCTGAGAATCATCACTTCGGCTGTAATTATAAGGATGACGGCGATTGAGCAAACACGAATCGCGGATGTCCAGGGTGTGTGCATAACGCGATGTCCGTATGTCCGGACAATCCAGAATAACCAACTGGAGGCAGCAAGGATAAATAGGCTAAGACCCGGGGCAGAATGCAGCAGCAGCGCAATGAAAAAACCGGCGAGTATGAAAATCGCAAGAACGACACGCATGGACTGGTGCCATATCGTTGACCAGGGCTGTACCTCGAAATTCCAGCGATAAAGTCCGGCTACAGCCAGCAGTGTGACGAACGGGATCAACATTACAGACTGGTCTCCGATTTCTGGCGCAAGCAGAAAGAGCAGAAGCCCGTTTGCCAGCAGTGACCAACTCCAGTAGACCAATGCTGGTGACCGGTCCTTTTTGGATTGTATCCTGTAAATCATGACTGCGGTGAGAGGCAGCCATGGAAATGTCGAGACGAAGATGCCGAAGAGGACAGTTAGGCGCCCGTTCGTCTCATCAGAATTCATCGAGTCTCCTGAGATCCAGAACTGGATCCAGTTGAAGACCATGTTCCCAGTATCTGTTCTTCCGAGCAGCCAGGTGGTACCGATAAGCAGTGAAATCAGGATTCCCGGAAAGTGGATCCAGTCGAATCTTTTGAGACGGTATGATCGTGCGGTCAGCAGGTAGGGGATCCATAGCAAGTAAAAGGCAAGCGGCCCATTTGTTAACATGGCCAACCCGACAAATCCATAACCCAGTATTAACCAGGTACGGGGTGAATGGCTGGCATAGAATGATCGCCTAGCCTCCAGTGACTCGGTAACGCAGAAGACAGAGGCAAAATAAAAGAGTGTATACAGGGCGTCGGGGGTTCCCGACCGTCCGGCTATAAACAGCAGCGGACTGCTACCGAGAATCAGGCCGGCCAGGAGGGGGAAACCCTCTGTGGGAGTCGTGGCCTCGTCATCTCGCTGATAGCGGTTGATATGGCGATGAATCAGTAATGCGGCAATCAGCATTATAAGGATTGCAGCTGTTGCCCCGGGAATCCGCACATGGCCTGCCGTGATTCCTGTTTTTGACTTTGTGCTCAAGCTGACCAGCCACGTGTAGAATGGGGGAGTCATCATCCTGAACTGGTCTTGAATCCCGGGATTGAGCCAAAATCCTGTTTTTTGGATATGTCGCGCTTGGACGGCGATTTGCGCGGCCCGTGGATCGACAATGTCAGTGCGACCGATGTGATAAAAGAATATCAGGATGCCGGCCACCAGAAGAAGGATGATGGCCATCAGGTTGCCAAACGTGGAATTTGCTTCGTCGCGCATCCGTGAGTTTCTCCGGAAGTCATTAATCATCTGGTCTGGGGATTCATGAATCCCGAACACATATAGCCTTATTGATCTACAATCTCAACCGGGTAATGTCGTTACACCTGCTGTGGAGAATGACAATGAAACAGATCGGCATCAGGAATACGCGGCCACCTCACTGCTGGTGTTTTCTTTACGGAATATGGGGATAAAAAAGAAGATACGGTCACCCGGGACAGCAGAAGATATATTTATGGGTATGTATGTGAATCTGAATCCTTTCCTGAAAATCACACCTCACCATAATTAGGGGCGAGTGCCCGGACTTATGTCAAAGATCAACACGGCAGTGTTTTTTGCGGCATGATGCAGGAATATGGTCAGCAAGGAAATCCCCACGCATTTTTTGGGCGACTATGCCATTCCAAATAGCGTCAAAGCTGTCTTGATTCAGATTCCCGAAACTCGTGTCGGCCCAGCAGCAGGGACGGGCATCCCCGTCGGTGTCTATCAGCATGTTGTACCAGGGGTAGTTGCATTTCTCGACAAGTGACTTGTCACGCATGTCAAGAAGGCTGTCCAGGTTTGCGCTGTCACCGCATGCATTGCAGGTATCGTTTCCGATCGAGACATCCCCCTCGGAAAATGTTTTTTTATGAATATTCTTTTTTTCATCAGGCATGATCGGGGAAGATGCCTTGAATTCATGGCCGCCGACATCACGCCCCTCGGCCTCTGCCGTGACCAGATTTCTGATGGCGAGGTGAGGTCGTACCTGCATGCCGATTCGTCGCCCGATTTCCATTGCCTCAAGGACATATTTTCGTGCAAGACCCCGGTGGTGACCAAGGAATTCGGGTTCATGATCGGGATTCTCGATTTCCATAAGCTGCACGGATAGCTCCTCTATCCCGAGATCCTTTGACCAGGAAACCATTGACGGAAGTTGGGGGATATTCCGCTTCATGAAAGTGGCATTGATCACAAGGCGAGGGAAGTTCACATTAAGTTTATTTTTCCAATGGTTAATACGATGGATGCCCGCCTCAACATCCTTGAGGTTTCCTCCGACTCGCATATCCCGGTAGATGTCGTGATCATTGGTATCGATCGAAATGAACATCCTGGACAACTGTCCACGGACAAGTCGTTCAGCGTTATGGTCATTGAGCAGCATTCCGTTCGTTGTCAACGCAAGGTTATGTGATCCAATACGGGCATGATAATCGAGCAGGTCGCCCAGTCCCCTCCACTGGAGGGGTTCACCGAGAGGGGTGAGGACCATCATTTCGCAGTAAGGAAGAAGGTTGCGAACAACCTTTTCGACCCGGTCACTGATGGAAAGTTCGCGAGCAGGTAGTTTCTTGAGTTCCGTTTGGGTCCAGTTCATAGTCAAACGGCAGAATGAACACTTGAGATTACAGGTCCAGTTGGTGCCGACTTGTATTTGTCGGGGGAATGATTTCAGGATCGTCCTGCCATGCCAGAATTCGCGCCAGTTGAGCCGGCTGTTCCACTGGCGGACACGACTGCCGGAGGCATTTTTCATTCCTGCATGAACAGCTCCCCGGCGTGCATCACGCATAACACGACGCAGCCACCCAGCATTGGGTTTGGGTTTAGTGAACGGTGCGGTCGGGTCATTCATATTGTCTTGTTGAGGCCGGGAATTGCGCCGAAATCTACCGGTGCAAGGAATTCCCGGACGATCCAACCATACTAGCGGGGATATCGACTGAAACAAAGCGAAAAGAACGTGCTGGTTTATCCGACTTGCCGTTTCGGATCAAGCCGGGGGATCGTAAACGGAAGGGGGTTTCCAGGGAAATGATGTCCCAACTGGAAAATCAGGGATGGTGCCATGAATTCTGATGTATCAACTTCGATGTCCTTCGAGGCCCCAATGTGAAGGGGATTCCGGGGATGGGTTGTCAGGAGCAGGTGACTGACCTGGCGGGATGTTGAAGTCATCCTCCCGGAGTGTGCAAGTGGCGAGGGCTTCACACAGTCTTGGACTCAATTTCGAATTTATTAACTCATTGGGGACGGAAAATTCAAGTGGCAGTGAATCTATAGAGATGTTCAGGGCTATGATCCTGTCTTCAATCGGCAGGGTGCGGTCGGCCATGGCGATAAAATAGGCCTGTCTGGGTTCAGGCAGCCAGGGCCGTATTTTGTTCAGGTCGAGGGCAAGATCATTTAATTTCTCCTTAACACGGGATACGGTGCGGGCAATCTTGTTGAGGTTGTAAACCTCGATGGACCGATAGATATCCTCAACCTTGGGCACCAGCGCCCCCAGTTCCCGCTCAAACCGCTCTTTCAGCTTGATCTTCAACGTCCGGCCCCGTCCGTTTCATTTTGAAGGCATGATTTTCTCCGCAGACAGCAGGGTGACAGATTCACCTCGACCCGGGGAATGATGATTCAATCAGGAGAGAAATTCAAACAATTTGCTCTGGTGAAAATCATTTGGGCCGATTATTTTCATCTTCAAGATCGTTTATCCAGTTTCTGACAGAAGGGGAGCGCGGCCCATCCAGATCGATATAGGCCCTGAAGTGTCGGAGGGCCTTCCGGGTATTTTTCTCGACATCGCTAGCTATGATTCCCCGGTTAAGATGGGCATTTGCGTAATCCGGGTCGAGGTCGATTACTGAGTCAAGAATATCAGCAGCCTCTGTGAACCTCCCATCCTGCATGGCCATGACGGCGAGGTTATTGTGGGACTCAACATAATCTGGATCCTTTTCGAGTGATTTCAGGTAATATTCGCGGGCTTCCGCTCTACGGTCGAGTTCAAGGAAATAATTTCCAAGCTTTAGGCAAGGCCGGGGTGATTCGGGAAATTTCTCCAGGCATTGTTCATAATGAAACCGTGCCTGTTTATAGCGTTCAATATTCATCAACATGTCTCCCAAGTCCAGTCGCGCATCCATTTTTGTGGTGTCAGCCCGCATAGCCCTCGCGTATTCCCCCGCAGCCTTGTCATATTGTTCTCGTTTTCTTAACTGCTGTGCCTTGCGATAATGATACGGATAGGTCCCCAGGATAATGTCGAAATCCTCAGGGAAGACCGGCGAATCGGCTTTTGGGAGCATGGCGGGTTCGGAGCGATGCGGGAAAAGGACATTTACCACTTCAGGTTGTGTCGGCATCCTTTGTGCGGTGGCGGATGCCGAGATTTCGTCAAGCAGAGTGCGTTTTTCAGCCGGGGTTATTTTTTGGGATATCTTGTTTGTTTCAGGTTCGTTGCCCGAGGGTCTTCTTAATTGCCTTGCCTCTTTCCAGGATTCAGCCAGAAGAAGGTCCGATTCTGTGGGGTCATATCCAGAGGGGAGGTAACCCAGGGCGAGCAGGGCAACTCGGGCCTCCTTGTAGTCCGGAGCGAGATTCAGAGCCTCCTGATAGGAGGTTGCTGCCCGGTCATGGTCCTGCTCGGATTCAAAAACCCTGCCCATCTGGTAGTAGGCACGCGGGCTTGAATAAATCATCGCTGCACGATTATAACGGTCCAGTGCCAGCCGTGGTCGGTTCTTGTCGCTGAGTCGGTCACCTTCGTCGATCAATGACAGGGATTTTTCCCTCAAGTCATAACCCGTTTTCTTGCCGTCATTCAACCAGGAACACGACATCGACAGGACCAACAACACCGTGGCGATAACCGTTTTTGGAACATGCCAGGGAAAGGTTCGACTGGGCATTAAACGATCAGATCCCTTCTTCCCGGAAACTGAGCATTCCATTGACGAAACGGTATTGGTCGATCCTGCTTCCCCATATTTTAGTGTATATGAGGATTGTTATGACTTTGCCATCTGACTCCCGCAGGGTCATGGCCCGCCGAGGATATCCACGCCGGATCAGAGTTTGTTCGAAATCTGTCACCGGACCCTCGTAGACCAGCATGTCATCGACAAACTGAAACATTTGGTTTAAATCAAGATAGATCCACTCGTGGACCTTGTCCCCGGAATTTGACTTGAAGGGCCGCCGGATCCAGTCGGGCCTGCCCCAGATCTCAATAATTTCACGGGCGGCTTCCCCTGCTTTTACAAGTGACATTTTATCCCCGGGGATAAAGTATGCATGTCTGGACCAGTGGTGGAGCAGGTCTCTGTCTATAACCTGCTCAAACCGTTTGAACATATCAAGTTTGCCGTCCTGTGTATGGTGGAATCCCGGTTTCGGTTTGGTGGCCGCACAATTAACCAGAATCAGTCCAGCGAACACGGGCAGCAGGAAAGTAATGAACCAATGCTGCCTGGCGAGTCTTTTCGTATCCATGTTCCTTGTTGCCTTTCTTATGTTTGGGTACGCCTGAGGCCAGTTTTGTTTGGCTTGAGAGATTAAAAATGGACGGTTCTCCTGTGACTGAAGCCAGCCATATTCAGGCCTAAAACCCATATTTTCAAGTCTATGACACATCTGTCAAGCAGGAGTTGACCCATTTGTCTGAGAAATTTCGCAATCTTGAAGCCGCTTACGATTGGTTGAACGGGCACATTCATTATGAGCGTTGCCTAGACCGGGTGGAATATGATACTCGGCAATTCAATCTGGATGCATTTAGAAAACGTCTTGTCTTGCTGGGTAGCCCGCAGGATAAACTCAGGACCCTGCATATTGCAGGTACCCGTGGAAAGGGCTCATCGGCGTTGTTGCTGGAGAGTCTTCTACAGGCCTCGGGACTGAAGACTGCCGTATTTACCTCTCCCCACCTGAGTGAATACAGGGAACGGATCCGGATTGATGGACGTGTTTTGGATTCGGATTCATTTGTCCGTTTGCTTGGACAGATTGCCCGGAAAATGGGCCCGTTGACGACGAAGTCCCGGAACTTCATGACTGTTTTTGAACACCTGACGACACTCTTTTTTTGTGCTGCTGATGAATCTCATGTTGACTGGGCGGTAATCGAGACGGGGTTGGGCGGGCGTCTTGATGCCACCAATATCATAAAACCAGGCCCTGTGCTGCTCACGCGGATCGGGCTGGAGCATTCACATTTGCTCGGAGATACAATCGAGAAGATAGCCGCGGAGAAAGCCGCCATTCTGAAGGTCGGCGGATGGGCTGTCAGTTCTGACCAACATCCCAATAACACAGTTATGGAGGTGTTCAGGGATCATGCCGCCCAGCAGGATCAAGCCGAGCTTCATGAGGCCACACGGATCTGTGCGGTCAAATCCTGCGAGGCCAGATCGAACGGCCTGATGCTGGATTTTGAATTTGAGGGAAGGGAACTCAAACTTTCGATGAACCTTCTTGGAACCTATCAGGTTGAGAATGTCCAGAATGCCCTTGCGATACTGGGTTGTTTTAGGCAAAGGGGATTGATCAGGAGCATCAAAGATTCCGCCATTAAAAATGCACTCGAACGGGTGCGGTTGCCGGGACGAATGCAATTGTTCGGGGAGGATCCCCAGATCATCATTGATCCGGCACACTGTGTTACTGGAGCAACGGCTCTGGTCCGTTCCCTAAAGGGGCATTTTGGGAATGAATCCGCGCATCTTGCCGTGGCCATGATGCGGGATAAAAACCACGATGCTTATTTCAGGGCCCTATCGGCTTGGGGAGGATGGCAGCATATATGGTGTTTTCAGTCTGATACGCCGAGATCCATGTCATCCCGAGAGTTAGCCACAGTTGCCAGAAAATATTTCAAGGACGTATCGATTGTCCATACCACATCGGACATGTTTAAGTTGATTCAGAAAAACACCGAAAAGATGAACAGGGTCGTTGTAACAGGATCCATATTTCATCTGGGCCAGTTTATACCCGTGGAAAATAGAAATCATGGGAAACATCAAACAATCGGGGCCGGAACCAACCCGGAAGTTGAACAAGGGGGAAATCACGGAGATTCTTGAACGAAACATATCTTTGTTCAAGGACAAGGATGACTTCCTGCATTATCTGGTCGAGTTGACACATCACTTGTTCGAACACGAGTATGACTGGTCCGGATCAGCATTGATGCACGAGCGCATCGGGGGGTGTAATGGAGGTCCCCGCTCTTGCGGTACCCGTGAAAAGAGGGGGCTGAGATTAATTAGTAACCCTCTTGTTTTAGCGTCAAGAAGAACGCATTCACACATCTGCCAAAACTGCGGGAAAGATGTCTGCGACGGGACTGTCTGCTCCAAATGTCACGACCAGACACGTTGACGGAAAATAAATCACCCATTGTATGGGTATTTTCGAGTTATTTCTGTCAAATGACAATCAATCAAACAAACACTAGCAGGGGAACGGCTGAGTCCGGCTGCTTCTCTGGGACAAAAAAGGATTAGGCCCATTGCCCGAACACGATTCGAGAGTTGTTTTATTCCCTCGAAATAACTGAGATCACTCGCCTAGGCTTCATCCAGTCGGGGCTGATGGTGAATTTATGCCGAAATTATTAGAAGCATATTCAAATTCATCCTATGATAATATTTCGGCTCGATCAGGTGGGCATCGCTTACATCGGCTGCTTATGACGGTCCGGATCCCGAAAATTCAGACGGCCCTCTAATTCCACCTTTTCCCCACCCATATCACCCGGAATCCCTGTCTGTATGCAGATTCAACCACCTACCCCCATGCTGGTCACGAATAGGATGTCATTCATCTCGATCGCCCTGATGGCGGTATTGACGGCTTGTGGAGCACGCCCGGATCCTGAAGCCGAAAGGATTTCGGACAGGGGTGGCGAAAATGTCGAGGTTTTGGAACTCGAGGAATCGAAGTTGCATCATCGGTTCCACTCGGTGGAAATGGATGTGGCCAAAACCAGTATGTCCCTGAAACTGAGATGGGACCTGTCGTGGCCAATTCCCACGGAAAATACTGTGTTGGGGCTGTGTTTGCCCATGAATTGCCATCCCGAGGTCAGGGTCATGCAAGCCGACCTGGCTGGTGAACCAGTCCGTATTATTCCCAAAAGGGAACGTCTGGCCACAGGTGACATGTCACTACATCACCTCGATGATGGGGCCGGGAGTATTGAATACATGGGAGTTCTTCGCAACTGGCCGATTTACCGTCTTCAGCTTGACCGCCAGGTTTGGGGACCCATCAAGCGACATGCAAGGGATGATAATATTTCGAATTCGGATTCTCATCATTTTGACATTACACTGAAAATATCATGGGAGAAACCGTTTGATGTGCAGTTATCTTCAGGCCATGGCGAAACTGATAAAAATTCATTGGAGTGGCAAAAGGTTGCGGCTGGCCTAGTTTGTAATCCCGAGGCATTGGCACTATTCCAGATCCGGAGTCCGGACGTGATCGAGTATGCCTCATATGTGGAGGCCCATCCTGTCCGGTTATCGGCCCGGGCAAAGTCCTGGGCAAGAGTGGATATCAGCTCAGACAGTCTTGTCCGTCTAAATTTAGATGAACTTCTCAAGCTGGGATTTTCCGGTACCGAGGTCAGCCCGGAGGCCATTCGTATCTTCAGCCGGGGAAAACCGGTCAATCATTTTCGTGTCGGATCGAAGGATCCGGTATTGAACTTGGAACCTGGAATTTATTTCAAGGTCCTTCCCGGTGACGGTAATTATTCGCGTAACCGTACATACTGGATAACCACGGACGCATCCCTTCCTGAACAGAGTATCCCGGTTTTATCATCCGACCGCTTGACATATACCCGGCCGCCATTTTTGCCGGTCAATGAACCACCAACCCTCCGGTATTTCAGGCGAGATATTGAAATCAACCATGATCGCGTATTCCGGGTCAGGCACGGTAGTTTCCTTGCTATTGAGGATATGGCCTGGGTGAATTCAGAACTGGAGGTTGGCACGCCCTTGGATACTGTATTGGCGCTGTCAAATCTGTTTCTCGATGATAAATCATCAACGTTTTCGGCGCGTCGGTTTCCCCGGGGTGGACCCGCTGAACAAATCAAGGTTGAACTCGATTTTTTCATCGACAGGTCAATGATTCTCAACCGTAAAAATATTGAAGTCATGATTGGTGGACGTGATGCTTGTGATATCACAATATATGGCTCCAAGGACCTTCATCAAGAGTTCAGTATTCCTGGGTCTCTTCTGCATGATGAATATACGACCCTGTCTTTGTTGCTGAAGACCCGGGAAAACAGGCAGGGAGACCAGAACGAATCGAGCGGTATATGGCTAGATAAAATCCGTGTAAACTACCCGTCAACGCCCGAGTTTTCGGAAGGTTCCATCCGGATCAGGCCGGAACATGTTGATGGTACCGAATTCTGGATACCACTGGATGAGAATGAACCCTCAACTCAGGCCATGCTGGCGATGAGGGTCAGAGATGACGGCAGGATTATGGGGCAACTTTTGCTGGAGAAGAATCCCATCGGTCAGGATGGAATCTACTGGCATGCAAGACCAGGTGAATTTTTGGAGATTTATGACAAAGGAGCCATAGGCGATATAACTCGACTTGCGACAGCTAAATTTGATGATCTGACCAGCCAGACTGAACCAGTTGACCTTTTGATCATTACGCATCGCCAGTTCTGGATGTCGGCGGAAAACCTGGCTCAATTCCACCGTTCCCGCGGATTATATGTGCGTATCGTGAATATTCAGGATGTCTATGATAACTTTAGCCACGGGGAATTATCACCGGAGTCGATACGTCGCTTTTTGGCCTGCACGTTGAGAGAATGGATACGGGGCGGCCCTTCGCATGTTTTATTGATGGGTGACTGCAACAGCGATTATCTCGACCTTGTCGGACAGAATGTACGAAACTGGATTCCGACGTACACCTATAAAAATGGACTTGAAAAATGGGCCTCGGACTACTGGATGACAACCGTGACTCCGGGTGACGACCTGCCCGATTTTTCCCTGGGGCGAATCTCGGTGACTAACAGGAAGGATGCCGCTGCCGTTGTCAGCAAGCTTATCCGTTACTCCAAAGAATCACGGCCAGGCCCTTGGAATTCACGCCTGGCCTACGTCTCGGACGATGGTGAATTCCCATCAGTGGTTGATGCCTTGAGGACTAAGCACACTCCCCCTGCGTTTAGTGCCGAGCTTATTTATCTGGACGAATTGCCCTATGAGGACAACTGGTTGCTGGATCCAGGCTATGTTGAGGATCGCGGGATGAAGGTAAGCGGTTCGGCGACAAGGGCGATCCTCGATACATTCAGGAAGGGTGTGTCATACATGACCTATTTCGGCCATGGTTCACCAAATATCTGGGCTGATGAAAGGATTTGGTTTGGCGGTGATTCCGTGAACAGTGACAACCAGCATCTTGCTGATTCCGGATTTATGACATTTGTGGCAAATATGACATGCAATTCAGGGGCGATAGATTATCCTCAGCCCCCGTGGAACATTTGTATAACAGAAGATATGTTACGCGTCCCAGACGGCGGTGCGATTGCCTGCTATGTTCCATCGGGTCCCGGGACCACCGTTGGGCACCGGAAGATGTCAATCCAGTTGCATCGGGTGTTGTTTGATGACCGTATGCGGAGGCTGGGTCTTGTCGTTGCGCTTGCAAGGAGCAGGTTTGCAATGGAGAAACAACACAAGGATCTCCTTTATATGTTTCATTTGCTGGGCGATCCCCTGACAGATCTCCAATTGACGAGGGAGCATTCAACGGTGCGATTCCAAAATCAATATGCCTCTCCCGGAACCAGCGTTCGAGGACGGATATCAGGTTTGGGGCAGGAACCTGGCAGGTGGAGCGGTGTGTTGACCAACGGTCATGAGAGGGTGGTGTGGGCTTCCGGTGAACAGGCATACAGAGGAGGAGAGCTGCAATTTGAAGTGGGTATTCCTGAGATGATTGAACCGGGAGTCCATCATCTGAAGATAAAAAAGTGGACCCGGGGATCAGGTGGGGATCAAGTTGTTTCTGGCTTGCTAAACATCCAGTATCCCCTATTGAGGGCCGGTCTAATTCATTTTTCGAAGGAAGACGAGACTGGCTCGTCAAAACATGTTCTGAATATAACTCTGAGGAATCACGGGAATGTGCAAGGTTGTGCAAGGCTGGATCTTGAACTCCACGGGGACGATATTCCGTTGCCTCGGTTAAGCGAAATAATATCGCTGGAGGCGGGTGATTCGAAATACTGGTCTCGTGAAATCCCACTTCCGTACAATTGCAGGATGGCCCATGTATCTGGTTCATTGACAGCAAGTAAAATATCACCGGATCCCACTGTGCCGGCCATTCAGCATATTGATTTCAGCCAGCCAATTGGCCAGAATGCCTCTGGCGCTGGTATCAGGAGGCCCTGTATTCTGGAGTATGATCTGGCAGGTCGTCGGGGAGACATCCGCGTGATGGCTCACCCGGGGGATATGGATGTGGGACTTATTGCCGGGTTTGACTCACATGAAGGGGAAACCCTGGCCAAAGTGATTCTCAGGCCGGGGCGGGGAGATGAGTTGGGGATTCAATCCGGCCTGTTTGAGTTCGATCATGCAGAGATCAATTCGCTGACAAGTTCCACTTTATGGTTGATGGCGATGCAGGATCATGAGAGATATTCCAAGACGCATTCATTGAATAAGTTAGATGGGATTGTCCTCGACAGAATATTCTTCAAGGATATTGTACGTCGCCGGCCGTTGCTGGAGATTGTCCCCGATAGTATCATGGTTAGGCCCCGGAATCCCAGCGAGGGCCAGACAATATTTATTGAATGCGATGTTGAAAACACGGGAAATACAACGGCCTTCATGCCGGGAATTGCGCTGACCCGCCAACTTGAGGACGGGGGTGAAAAGATGCTGCGGAATCTCGTGGGGGAGAACCCGGTGAGGATCAGCGATATTGCTCCGGGACGCAGGACCAGCGTTCAGTTACGGTGGGACCCTCATGAAAATTCAGGTGTCCAGGATATTGTCATTCGATTGATGCACTTGGCTGATGGGATGCAGGAACGAATTCCCCATGGTGAACGTATGCTCAGTCTGAAGGTCAAGACCCCGCCAGATCTTTCCGTGGTTCGCATCTGGATAGATGAATTGACTTCAAGGACATTGCAACAGCAGAAGGATATTATCCGGACCGGTCGCTTGACACTTCATTGTGAAGTTCGGAATACGGGTGAGACTTCCATGCCTCGGGTGATCGTGGAATTTTACCGAAGCCGTGTCCAGGTATCTGAAAATATGCTGGGGAGTGTTGAGTTGGAGAAGGTTCCGGGTGAAGGGTCGGCCATTGCGGTTTTTAGCTGGGAGTTTGATCCGGATAAGGAGTTTATACAGGGGATGAAGCCACCCCTACCATCTGTGAAGGCGTACCGAAAAGGATCAACACACCGAATTACCGGACTGCCTCAAGAGTGATAATCAACCACGATAAAAAACAAGAATTTTCGGAAAGAGCGGAGGCCCGGGATGGATATCTGTACCCGTCGATCCGGGTGTTACTTCAGGCTTAGTGGGATTTCCATTCCATCATCCTGCCGCTTTCGCAGTCGTTTGTTTATCTGAGCCCGAGAACTTTTCGTATCTTTTCTTGAATTTCTCGACTCGTCCGGCCGTATCGACCAGTTTTTGTTTGCCGGTGAAAAACGGATGGCAGGCCGCGCAGATCTCAAGTTTCTGGGTGGCAACAGTTGATCTGACCTCATAGGTGGCTCCGCAGGCGCAGCGGATGGTGGTCATCTCATATTCTGGGTGAATGCCTTGCTTCATGATTAGATTTCCTCTAAAGTGCTGATAAGCGTGAGGTTAAAACCTTGACATGACGATTCATGCTTCGGATTCCAATCCCGCCACATCGGGATACGATCGTCTATCTACTATCCACTTGGAATCGACATGTCAACTTATTTAAGTGCTGCAGATCGATTGGGGAGTCTTCAGAGTGCCGAAATTGTTGCGTTATCCTCTATAGCCTGAAATATGTGTGACTCCGGGTGTGGTCGAGGGTATTATCTGGGGGCCAAGCGAATCGATCCTCATGGGGTTTGGATGCTGGCGCGATTTCTAGAGGATCCACTTATGTGCGTCCGGTCCTACAGGATGGGGTACCACGAGGTCGATCTAGTTTTCTGAATGCTGTTGTAGATGGGGAGAAAAATACTTGAGCCCTGCTGATATCCGGGTCCATGTGTTCTGGGCCTGCCTTTCATCCTTCATACCGGCTATATTAATAACACTGACCTCATGCGGCACCCAGCCCATGGAAGATCCCGGATCATCGACACACACTGGTCAGGATTTTTCATGGGGGCATGACAGCCGCAACAATCCCGAAGTGACACCCTCCTGGATTGATAATCAAGGTGGTAGCTTTAGAATAAGCTCATTGAGGAGCGATGCCTCCGGATTGCACCTAGAAGTCATCTTGGATGCCGGAGAGAAATTGCCCGGGAAATCAGCATATTATTTCGCATGCCTGACTGAAAAAAAAGATGCGAGTGGGAAATATATTGTCCCGCGTGCCGAGACAACATTTCTTAAAATCGGTGATGATATCAGGCTCAGTTCAGGATTGAAAAATGGGCTTCCCACTGATGATGAGGGATCAACTGAGTCCATGCAGTTGTCCTCGATGATCAACCCGTATATCAAGATCAAGTTCATGGGATACATCCGCTTTTGGCCGATTCACCGTATTGAATTCACTCGAAACTTCATGGTCAACGCCGGCCGGACACCTGCCAGGAGTGGAGAAACCCTGGAGGCCCATGTGACGATCGGGCTTGCGCAGGATGCGCTGACAACAAAAACATATTCCGGCAGTCCACCGATGGCTGATACAAGGATGCCCCTGAAGATGGAGGACATCGTTCGTCAAATGGTCATCAATCCGGAGGATACAAATCGATTTCGCGATGAAAATCCTCCACTACCCCAGGGGATGGAAGCCTTATTGACAGATCCCAGGGTTTTTGCTGCAGATGCACGCGCATGGGCCCGGATCAGACTTACTCGGGATGGGCTGCATTGCATTCCGGCCACGATTTTCAGTGAACCCGCAATGGAGGGGTTCAGCGGCGACCTGGCTTCAATAAGGCTGTTTTCAAACGGTCAGCCCGTCCCCCTTGCCCGGGTCGTGAGAACTTCGGAAACTCAAGTTGCGGGAATATATTTCTATGCCTGGCCAGTCAATTCGGATTACAGCAATGAGTCCGTATACTGGATTGCCGATGCTCCACAAACGGCGGATATCCTGATCGATCCCTATCCATCTCTTGAAAACACTGGGGAGGTCCCCTATCTCGCATCGATCAACAGAACGGAGAAGATTGAGAACGATGTCGAATTGAAGCTTCAGTTAGGCGATTTTCTGAGTATCGACAAACTCGATTGGGTTGATCGTGAGATACTTGATGATATGCCTGTGGTGATCCCGCTTGAGCTCATCCGGCCATTGACTGACATGAGAACGGGGAGTATAGACGCCTCCATTTCCCTGTTTTCCACGGGTGACAGCAGATTTTACCAGTCAACAGAACTGGTTATGACGCACAATGATCAGCCTCTGGCTAGGCATGTCTTGACCCCCTCAGAACGGGCCACCTGGGAATTCAAAATTCGGGGGAATGTTTTTGTGGATAATAAAACAACATTGACGTTGGAGGTTTCCAATCCCACCACATCCACAATGAATTCTGATGACAACCATGGTGTATGGTTTGATTCCATGGAGATTACATATGATGCCGAGCCATCGTTGACCGGTGGCCGTCTGGTGCTTGACGATGGGTCTGTCACTAAATCCGGAACCTACATCCTGAACCTTGACGGGTTGGGAGATATGCCTGACGTTGTTCTTCCCGGCGTGGTGCTGAACGACGAAACGCACGAGGTCTATGGCCTAACAAGCAGGGGTTCGTCCATCGACGTGATCCGGGAGGGTAAATGGCATAGTGAGATTTATGATCTCGACTCAGTTCCTTCGATTCGGGCTGAACCGGTCCAGTGGAATGATTCATTATTTGGGCCGGGCAGCGCCTTTGATTACCTGATTGTTTCGCACCCGCGATTCCTCGGTCAACTTGAACCTTTTCTGGAATTCAACCGGCGGCGGGGTCTCAGAACGAGGGTTGCGAACATTCATGATATCTACGATATCTTTGGGAATGGGACCCTTACACCCGAGGCCATCCGCAGGATGCTGGCTTGGGGAGTCCGGAACTGGGTCGATGGAGGACCCGAATATGTGCTTTTGTTTGGGGATTGTACGAGCGATTACCTGGGCCTCACACGCGCTGATGTCGAGAATCTTGTGCCGACTTATACCTATCGGCATCATAAGGAGAAATGGGCTTCGGATTACTGGTATAGCTGCATCGCGGGTGAGGATGAATATGCCGACCTGATGATCGGCCGGATCTCCGTTATTGATGAAAAGGCTGCAGAAACGGTGATTCGCAAGACGATCGATTATGCGGAAAAATCCCAAATGGGAGCTTGGCGTGCACGTATGTGCTATGTGGCTGACAACTATGAGCAGTTTCGTCAGGTTGCGGAAACCATGAGGACAGACCATACTCCGCATCCATTTTCGGCGCGCAGGGTCTATTTGGATGATATGTCTCTTGAGGATAATTGGTATTTGCCAGAGGAATACATCAACAGGGAATATGATGCCCACGGCAGTTGGATGAAGGTCAGCCGGGAGGCTACGTCCTTGATCAAGCGGAATTTTGATGAGGGTGTTGCGCATATGGAATTTTGGGGGCATGGCGCGCCTAATATTTGGACCGATGAGAGAATATTTTTTGCCATGGACTCACCCAGTCGGGATACCCAGTATCTGGAACCCTCCCCCCTGTATGCGTTTGTCGCAAACTATACATGTAACACGGGTGCAATTGATTATCCGAAACGGCCGCATAATTTGAACATCAGTGAGGATCTGATGCGGCAACCCGAGGCCGGGGCAGTTGGTTTGTTTGTTCCGTCGGGACCGGGCAACACCGGTGTTCATCGCAGGATAGTACGTGAATGGAGGGCGGCACTCTTCAAGGACAATATTCGTCAGTTTGGCGGCCTTTCGGTGATGACACGACTGCGGTTTCTCGGGCTGGGGGGTCCGCCCCATATGGCCTACATGTATCTTCTGCTCGGTGACCCGGCTTTGTCTATGAATCTTGCCAGCAGTTGGAGGGAACTGGAGTTTGAAAGCCGGTTTGTCAAGCCCGGTGAGGAGGATATTATCGCATACCTGGATGATGTGGTGCCGTTATCCGGCAGTGTTATTGCCTGGCTCGAGGATCAGTTGGGTAATGTCCTGTACAAGGGCGTGGAACAGGATTACAGTCATGGGGAGATCCGCTATCCAGTCACCATTCCAGAGATACAGGATCCATTCAACCCCTGTCGTGTCATGATGTATGCGTGGAACGATCAAAACCGAGGAGAGGTTGCCGCATCGGGGGATCTTGAGCTTATTTATTCACGACCACGAATATTGGATGTCAAGGCGATCCATGCCAAGCCGGGGGAAGCGAAAATATCACTTCACTTGGAGAATGACGCTCCGGTGGAAACGGGGATATTTTCAGTCGATGTGGAACATCTCTTGGACGGAAGAAGAGTTCCTGTCACGGGAATCCAACTTCAATTGAAACCAGGAGAAGAGCGTGAGATAGAATTGTTTGCGACCTTGCCCGGGGGGGATGACCCGGCGGTATTTCGTGCCGTCCTGTCGATTGAGGAGCAATACGGAAACCTAGATGATTCTGTCCGGTCCGTGAAGTATTTTGCCCTTCTTCCCATGGAAAACTGGATAGGCTTTATTCCCCGTTTGAGTCATCTCGAGATACCACATGCCCGACGATCGGGAAAACTGATGGTAACGGTTCTTTCCAATTTCAACCCGGGGGATGACTATTTGCTGGATCATCCCGTCAAAACATCTGATTCCAGAGGCACGGCGACACTGGAATTCGGGCATCTTAATGATATTTATATGGCCGAATGGGTATTTCCGTTGGATTCGGATTTCTACAAGGCTCTGGATGCTGCAGAGCTTGAGCTGATCCGGGTGGATGATGGACCAGGGAGCCGGACCGAAATCTTAAGGACTCTGAATTTACATTCGATTCCACAGAAACAGCCACACCTGCGTATCGAGCCTCAGTCGATTTCACAGAAACCGCCCAATCCGACCGATGGCCAGACAGTTTTCATCGAATTCGAGGTCCACAATGCGGGAAATATGGTGTCACGTGAGACCAGGCCTGTACTCTATGATGAAAACCCGGCCAAGGGGGGAGAGAAACTTCCCCTGCAGAGTCAACCTGCAGGCAACGGCCAGCATATAATCCCGCCACTAGGTCCGGGGCGTTCCAAGTCATGTCAGCTTCGATGGGACCCGATACGCAATGCCGGGGTGCAGGATATATGGATTTCTTTAAATACAGGACGCAGTGAAAATGACCCGGTTTACGGGGAGCAGGTCATTAAATACCAGTTTTATGTGCGATCGAAGCATAGGTTAACCCAGGATGTTCCAATTGAGGTTTACCAGAAACCTGAGGATGTGGGAATATCGCGCTTTCGAATTAAGGCTGAAATTGCCAACGAAGGGGAAACGAAGGCCAGTAATGTCGAGGTTATCTTCTTCATGACGGAAACAGAAATGCAAAGGGACAACCCTCTCGGGACGGTGGATGTCGATGTTATCCCACCGGGAAAAAGCCGGAGGGTTGAATTTGTCTGGGATTACCGCAAGGAGGACTTCATGGATGTTGAGCAGCCATTGCTTAAGCCCACCACTCATGTTCGCCTGAAAGGTTCAGCCCAGAGAATCGTCGAAACAGCACGTGAAGAAACCTCATTACAGCCCTGACGCGGTTCATCGATGGATGAATGCAGCAATTGAGGAGGCCCGATCGGCTGCACGGATGAATGAGGTCCCGGTCGGTTGTATTATTCTGGATGGAAACGACGAGGTCATTGCACGCCGGCATGACATGCGTAATGAGACGGCAGATCCATTGGCACATGCTGAATGGCTTGCGTTACGGGATGCCGCCCATGAACTGGGTGACTGGAGGCTGGACGGGTATACGCTGGTCGTGACACTGGAACCTTGTCCCATGTGTGCAGGTGCGATTTTAATGTCTCGTGTTTCAAGAGTCATTTTTGGGGCGGCCAGCCCGAAATGGGGTGCTGCCGGAACGTGCGCCGACTGGCTGGCATCGGGGGTATTTCCCAGCCGTCCGGAAGTGATAGGTGGAATACAGGCCAAGGTTTGCGGGGGCTTGCTGTCTGACTACTTCAGGGAACATCGGAAGTGTTGATTTTATTCATCAACTCTTCCCTGCATGATCCCGGGTCCAGTATCATCCTTTTTTATGCGTATAATTGACGGGGATTTGTGATTATGACTTCAATCCACGGGACTGGTCAGCAGTAATTCATCGATTAACTCGCTGGTCAATTGGGAGCTTAACAAGGTGACATCTCGTGTCACATAGGATGGGAGGTATTCATTCACGAACTGGGCAAGGCTGTCAAATCCGGTTATGCTGACCGAGGGATTCCGGTCCTTTTCAAACGTCACGCCCTGGTCGATGATGGACTGCAGAACATTCGGCGGAATTGCAGTGGTTTCCCAGGATTTATCCATCATCCTGCCCAGTGCCGGATGCCCAGCTGTGATGTTGAATTTAAAGGCAGTAATTTTAATTCCCCTGCGCAGATTCGTCTCTTTGGGAGTCAGGAGGAATTGTTTGAAAAGGTCCGCTTCCTCCTGTGTGGTCTGCATGTCAATCAACGCGGTGAGGTGGAATGGACTACGGCTGTTAAAGCGGGTGTGGAGGGGCCTTCCCAGCACCGGCTTGACCCCTGCAGATATCTCATCGGGAATTGCAAGCGGAGTTCCATTTATCTGCCAGATGACATCCAGTTTCCAGCTTGATGACGGGATCGATTCCGAAAAAACCTTCGCTGCATATCTTCGATCCTGCGATTTGGGGCTGTAACGGGCGATCATGGCCGCGACATCGGCCTTCAGCCATCTTGGTCTGGACGGGCCGCTCTTGTTGATCACGGAAGCACGTACACCGGAAATCCGCTGCCCAACGGCCACCTCTATTTCCGGGAGCAGAACCTCGCGCATGGCATAAACCTGATCGTAAAGGTCGACTGCCTTGGTGACTTGGCCATCCTGAAGAGCGGCATCCCCTTCCAGGAGAAGTTTCAATGCATCAAGTCTAGGCTTAACAACAATCGATTGCGGAAAATCATTAACTGCAACTTCAAGAAGGCTGATAGCATCAGCATATTCTTCGGCACCGATTAAGGCACGGATAAAGAGTTCCGAGGACTCGGCTGATTCCCCCGGGTCCGCCCATGACCGGAGTTTGCCGTAGGCGTTTTTGTACTCCCCACGCTCAAGGTTATCATTGACCAGCCTAGAAAGAAGCCCTGTGACGGGCTCACTGAAAAGTGCCCTTTCTTCATTTGACCTCGCATGATCGATCCATGTCGGATTATTCACGAAGGCATCGGATATGATTCGAATCAATTCGGCGTAGCGGCCGGCTGCAGCGAGGTTGTTGGTCTTGTTGAATCGTTCGGCCAGTTCTGCATAGGTGGCCGGGAGCAGTGCCACAACCGGGCTGTCCAGACGTTTGTTTTTGGCACTGTTAATCCACAGCGCACTCGCAAAATATTCTCCTGCAAGCAGAAGGTCCGGCCTAGCGGGACCACTGAGCAATTGATTGACCTTTTTGTGGGCCTCCTCGTAACCTGGATCGATCCGTAGGGCCATGATGAGTAGCTCATTGCCCTCTTCAGTCCTGATACGGTCGAAGGCTCTTTTCGCCTTGGACAGGAGTGCTTCGGCCCTGATTCGACGTTGCTCAGTGCTGCCCCCCCTGTGTTCGAGGTCAGTGATGTCTCCGTCCAAGAGATTAAGGTTTTCGATTAATTTCACGTCATTAATTTTGATGGATCTTGCTTGTTCGATCAGTCTTTGCGCTGTGTGGATGTCCTCCCGAATGATCGCCTCAAGAATCCGGTCAAGCAGTGATCGGACATTTTCCTCTGGAGTATTGATGATTACCTTCATGACGCGGTCGACTGGCATCCGGGTGATTGTCCCCTGTATATCCATGTCGATATAATGACTGTTTTCAGACTTGATAAGACCCTCCAGAATCTGCCCATTTTTTGTGATCACCTTGTCTGCGACCGTGGTTGAACTGAACATCAGAAATGGCAGGACCATTAGCGGCACCCAGGCCCAGTTGTGGACCGACGGTCGGCCAGCCTTGGCGGGGTGTACCATTTGGCACATGGTTCCTCCATCTGAAATTATCAACATGATTTCAAAAATCACTGTCTGGCTTGAATCAGGCCGAATGGTCCCATATCGGATGACCGCATGCAAGTTAAGCCTTCAAGCCTAAGTCTGCTGGTCTTATGCCCCATCCAAAGGCATGATAAGAGCCCATTGAAACCTTGGCAGGGAGGGATTTTGGGGGCGATTATGGCTGCCTCATCTTTTCCCTTGCCGTGTAAATCATGGAAATCATAACATGGTCGGTCCAAATTGACCCGGGCCTGGTGACTTCCGGCAATATTTCTGATGCCGGTCGGATCTGGAGTGGTTTGAAGTGCCCGAGGTTTGGCATGAAGTGGGGCGGCGGAGTTTACTTCAGTCCTCCTGTGTTCACGCCTGACGGGATGAGGCCAGGTTTCCCGAGAATCGGTGTTAAATTACATGTTTCAAGATAGTCACGAATATTCAAAAAAAATCGAGGCTGCGGTCGGTAAAATCCAGTCCTGTTCTCCGGGATTACCACAGATCGGGGTGATTTGCGGAACGGGCATGGGTGCGTTGGCTAGCATGGTTGAGCCGGCCAAGGTTATTCCGTATGACGATGTCCCGGGATTCCCCGTGTCGACGGTTGAATCACACCATGGCAATCTTGTTCTCGGTCGGTTGTCTGAGAAAAGCGTGGTCCTCATGCAGGGCCGTTCCCATCTGTATGAGGGTTATTCGCTCAAGGAAATCACCTTTCCGATACGTGTGATGAAATCGCTTGGTGTTGAATATCTGATTGTCATGAATGCCGTTGGGAGCATGAATCCATTGATTCCTCGTGGTTCTATCGTGATGCCCAGTGATCACATCAATCTGATGGGGGACAATCCATTGATTGGCCCGAATGATGATGAAATGGGGCCGCGTTTTCCGGATATGTCGGCCCCTTACGACTGTGCCATGCGCACCTTGGCCAGGGAGGTCGCTGTTGAAAACAGGATGCAACTGCATGAAGGAGTCATGGTGGCGGTCACGGGACCATCCCTGGAGACGCGGGCAGAATATCGGATGTTTCAGCTTATAGGTGCGGATATAGTGACGATGTCAACAGTACCCGAAATTATTGTGGCGGTCCATGCCGGTATTCGTTCATTGACCCTGTCTGTCGTGACGGACGAGTGTTTGCCGGAAGCCCTCCAGCCAGTCAACTTGGATGAAATCATTGAAACCGCACGATCTGCCGAACCCCGCCTCGAGATTCTGGTCCGGGGAATCATTGAAAAACTTTAAAGATTGAACAATGCCAGAAAAACCGGTTGTTGACTTCAAGCACACACTTAACCTCCCTCAGACTGACTTTTCAATGAAGGCAAGGCTGGTTGAGCGTGAACCCGAAAGACTCGCTCACTGGGAATCCGTGAATCTACGGGAAAAAATTCTGGAACAACGCATGGGGTCCGAGCCATACACCCTCCATGATGGTCCGCCCTATGCCAACGGCGATATCCACATGGGTCATGCCTTAAACAAGGTCCTCAAGGATATCATCAACCGCTTCTACACGATGCAGGGCCGTTTGGTTTATTATGTCCCCGGATTCGACTGCCATGGTTTGCCGATTGAACAGAAGGTTGTCTCGAGGTTAAAGGGAAAAGCCGCGGATATGGAACCGGTCGAAATCCGGAGGTTATGCCATGAGGAGGCAACGCGCTGGATCCGGGCACAGACCGAACAATTCAAGAGATTGGGTGTATCCGGGGACTGGGGTAAGCCATACCTGACCCTTGAACCACAGGTTGAGGTGGGTATCCTCCAGGCCTTGAAAGAACTCGTCAAGAAGGGCTGCATACGGAAGGGGTTTAAGCCGGTCTTGTGGGACCCGGTATACAGAACGGCCCTGGCTGAGGCCGAAATCGAATATGAAAATCATGTTTCGGATTCTATTTACGTCAAGTTTCCACTGATTGATCCCGGTGCAGTGGAGTCCCTGAGCGGAATGGACAGGGTTGCACTTGTTATCTGGACAACAACCCCGTGGACGATCCCTGCAAACCTGGGAGTCTGCCTGAATCCCGAACTGGATTATGTTGTTCTCCTGTTGGATGGCGAGCACTTCGTTGTGGCACGTGGCTTGGTTGAATCATTTTGGGACAGATGCGGTCGTCGAGGTGAGCCCCATATGGTCGGCAGGGTGAATGCCAAGGACCTTGAGAATATGATTTGTGAGCACCCGATTTATGAGGACAAGACCAGTCTCGTCATTTTGGGGAGTCACGTCAGCCTCGAGGCGGGTACGGGTTGTGTCCACACGGCCCCGGGTCACGGTGTTGATGACTTCATTGTGGGCAAGAAGTATGGCCTTGACGTATTCGTTCCTGTTGATGAATCCGGGCGCTTCACCGATGAATATCCGGCCATGCAGGGGGTCAATATATTCAAGGCCAACGAAAAAATCATTGATCTGCTCCATTCCAAGGGGCTGCTCGTTCATCACGAAAAACATGAACACCAATATCCCTACTCGTGGAGGAGCCACAAACCGGTTATCTTTCGAGCGACTGAGCAGTGGTTTGTCGAATTGGATGAGTCCGGAATTCGCGATGCTTCCCTGAAATCGATCAATAGTGATATAGACTGGATTCCGGCCTGGGGTCGGGATCGAATCTTCAATATGGTTGAGCAGCGTCCTGAGTGGTGCCTGAGTCGTCAACGTTCATGGGGGGTTCCAATTCCGTCAATACGCAGTCGCCAAAGCGGCGATTCCATCCTCGATGTTTCCGTCATTGACCGGTTGATTGAGAAGGTTGCGGTGGACGGCAGCGATGCTTGGTTTACCGGGTCGATTGAAGACCTTTTGCCCCAGAGTTTCAGATATGAAAAGACCGGCGAATCAGAGCCATCTGATTTTGAGAAGGAATACGATATTGTAGATGTCTGGTTTGATTCGGGTTCGACACATGTGGGAGTTCTCGAAATGCGCGATGGCTTGGAGTCGCCGGCAGATTTGTATCTCGAGGGTTCGGATCAGCATCGGGGTTGGTTTCAGTCTTCGCTATTGATCAGCATGGGTATCCGGGAAAGACCGCCGTTCCGTGCGGTATTGACTCATGGTTTCGTTCTTGATCAGGATGGCGTTGCCATGAGTAAACACAAGGGTAACGTCATTTCCCCCAAGGAGATAGTCCAGCGGTTAGGCGCCGACGGGTTGAGATTATGGGTGATCAGTGAAGATTACCGATCGGATATCCATCTTTCGAAGGAAAGCTTGAAACGAATTGGTGAGGCTTACCGGCGAATCCGCAATACCTTCCGTTTTCTGCTCGGGAACCTTTACGATTTTAATGTGGAAGTGGATACCGTTCCCTTTGAAAAGCTCGAAAAGCTGGATCGCTGGATCCTGTGCAGGCTCAATCATCTGATCAAGAATGTTAAAAAGCACTATGAGCACCTTGAATTTCACAGAATATATCATCTGATTTACAATTTCTGCACACGAGACCTCAGTAATCTCTACTTGGATATTGTAAAGGATCGCCTTTACTGTTCAGGTCCACTTGATCCCTCGAGGCGCGCTGTGCAAACATGTTGCAGATTTCTGTTGGAAAGCTTGACGAAAATGCTCGCTCCGGTGCTTGTCTTTACCACGGACGAGATTTGGGAGAAGATGGAAAATCCCGGTCATGATAGTGTTCATATGTCTTATTTCCCAGAGGTCAAAGCAGAATGGAGCGATCCCCAGCTTGAGGCTGAGATGAACGTGTTGCTCGAGTTGAAAGCGGAGGCAAGCCAATTGCTTGAATCCGACAGGCGTGGTGGTGTGATAGGCCACAGCCTGGATGCATCAGTTGGGATACGGGCCTCCTCTGAAACTGATTACGTCTTTTTATGCGATAAAATAACACTTTTAAAACAATTATTTATTGTTTCAAGCGTTGAAATTGAAGAGAATGCCCAGTCCAATGGGGAAGGTGTCCGGGAAATTCGAACCCGGCGTGCCGGCGGAGAAAAATGCGGGCGTTGCTGGATGTTTGACCATCATGTCGGGAAAGATCATGAATTCCCCGCCTTGTGTGCCCGATGCAGCGACGTCGTCAAAAGGTTGAGATAATCCATGTCACCCAGAAAATCAGAACCCAAAAAAAAGGCCATCTCCGGTATAAAGCCAACGACCTCCAGAAACAGGGGTGCTTCCCCCAAAAGCGTAACAGGTCGTAGGAAACCGGCTCTTCAAAAGGATATTGTGAGGAAGAAATCCGGCAAAGGGGAGATCCCGAAAAAAAACGTAAAATCCAGAGCGAAAAAATCATCTCCCGCAAAGAAAACCACGACGGCGAAAAAGGCCGGACCGGTGAAGAAGCTTGCGTCCAAAAGGAAGGCCGACCAGGAGAAGAAGGCCGCATCCAAAAGGAAGGCCGACACGGAGAAGAAGGCCGCATCCAAAAGGAAGGCCGCGCCGGCGAATAAGGGCGCGCCCAAAAGGAAGGCTGCTCCGGCGAAGAAGGTCGCGTCCAAAAGGAAGGCCGCGTCGGTGAAGAAGGCCGCATCCAAAAGGAAGGCCGCGTCGGTGAAGAAGGCCGCGTCCAAAAGGAAGGTTGTGCCGGCGAAGAAGGTCGCGTCCAAAAGGAAGGCCGCGTCGGCGAAAAAGGGTCCATCCAAAAGGAAGCCCGCGCCGAAAACGGGTGGGGCAAGAAATAAATCCTCCAAGATTTCCGCCTTGTCTAGTGCCAAGTCGACAGTTCATGCCTTTAAGGCCGCACTGAAGAAAAAACAATTGGCAGTGGCCAGGGTTGCCGCCCAAAAAAAGAGGGCCGAGGCCCTGCGTATCGAGAAAATCGAAAAGGCAAGATTATTGGCCGAAAAAATGGATGCCTCCAGGAATCAACCCATGGGCGTACTGGCCAGGCCGACAGGTTTATATGACGGGATACGCCTTCTTGAAGAATCTGATGTCACGTCCTTCCCGAAAAAAACTCCATATTCGAGGCAGGAACTTAACCGTCTTAAAACGGCCCTCCATAAGGAACGGGACAAGTTGCTCTGTGAAATATCCTCCTTGATGGGAATGAGTCAGGATGCACTCGAGGCCGCCCGTGAGAATTCAGGATATTCGCTGCATATGGCTGAACATGCTACGGATCTTCAGACCGCCGAGACGAATCTTGCCGTCAGGTCCTATGAGGAGGAACGTCTTGAGAAAGTTGAGGAGGCACTTGATAGACTCGAGAACAACGTTAATCACTACGGTTTGTGCCTGGCATCGGGACGCAAGATTGGAATTCAGAGGCTAATCGCGCAGCCGCATGCCCACCTGTGCAAGGATCTCCAGGAACTCTACGAGAAGATACGCAGCCGCAGGAATTGAGATTCTTTCTGGTTTCTGCGCCACTTGTTCCGCGAAACGCATTTTAAAGAGATTGGCAGCAAATGGATGCTTGTTTTGCCGGCCGCCAATCGGATCGAGGGTGGCCCACCAGATGAACCTGATTCAGAAAGCAGCAGAACGTTTCGACCGCTTTGGCTGGTCGAATCCTACACGACATGTCAGCCTCAGAAACATGTCGGTGATCATCATGGTGATCCTGGCCATTGACCAAGTTACCAAGTTGCTTGCCTTCAACTTTCTCAGGGGCCAACATGAAGTTGTCTTGATACCGGGTTTTCTACAGCTGAGATATGTGACCAATACCGGTGCTGCATTCTCGATGTTTACCGGTATGACAACGATCTTGGCGGTTATTTCCATCATCATCAGTGGATTTCTCCTTTATATGGCCATTCGTCTTCCACCCGGCGAGTATGGGTTGCGTACGGCTATCGGGCTTATCCTTGGCGGGGCGGCAGGGAACCTTGTTGACCGTGTGCGGTTGCATGAAGTTATCGACTTCATTGATGCGCATTGGATGTATGTGGCTCATTGGCCGACATTCAACATCGCGGATTCGGCTGTTTGTTCCGGCATGTTTCTGTGGGTGGTCGCCGTTTTCCGGACCGTTGCAGAACCCTCTGGGGAGGTTGTGGATACAGCGGGGAACTCTTCAATGGATACTCGGAATAAAACCTGATGGAACAAAATCGGGTCAGGCCCGGTCAGGATAACCTGGTGAATGAAACCCGGACATTTTCCCCGGATGGAGATAACTCAGGACAAGGAACAACCCAATGCAGGGATATCGAGCCGGTGGTGGGTTGGATTAGACGGGCCCGCAATGGTGAAATGGACTCCATGGAACAACTGATTTCTCATTATCAGAATAGAGTTTGGAAGAGAGCGCTTTACCGGATTGGCGATCCGGATGAGGCATCCGAGGTCACACAGGAAGTTTTCATCCTATGTTTCCGGAAATTGGATCAGTTTCGTGGTGATTCCATGTTCTGGACATGGATTTCCCGGATTGTCGACAACCAAGTGAGTAACCGCCGCAGTTGGTGGAGACGACGCGGGTCACTCGTGACATACTCTCTGGAACCGCAGACTACCGGGGATGATGAAGATCCCCCGCGATATGACCCGCGTGATCCATCTCCATCTCCTCGCCAGGAAGTCGAAGGCCGGCAATTGCTGGATGCATTGAATGACGCATTGGGGCGTCTGAGTGCCGATCACCGTGAAATTCTGCTGCTTCGTTTCTCAGATGGACTTTCATACGAAGAAATATCCGAGTCACTACAGATATCACTGGGCACGGTTAAATCCAGGATTAACCGTGCCCGAGGGGAATTAAGGATCCTGATGGAGGGCCATATTTGATGGTGGCAGTCGACGAGTCTCCGTCTGCATGATGAAACGTCAATTGGAATATATTTCAGGTTAATGTCCGATGAATATTCAGGAAGAATTCGAAAAACTGCTTGAAGCCGAATGGGAAGGCCGACTCGATGCGCGGGGGCAAATGCGCCTTGATGTTTTGTGTCAGGAACATCCGGATTTCCTGAAAACATTGGAAGATGAAAGGAAAATCACCCGGTTGTTGCAGAATATAGGGCCAAACGATCCGCCTGTCGACCTTGCAAAAGATGTTCTCAGGCGGATATCAGGCGAATCAACCCCGGAAACGGCCGGGACTTCGAAGGTCGAACCTGCCCCCGATTCGCATACAGGACCCGGGACGAAAACCACGACATCCAGGAGAAAATTCATCCCTTATGTTCAGTGGGGGGCAGCTGCTGCATTACTTGCCTTTATCTTCTTTCACGGGGCCTCGATCATACATCGTGAAGATAGGAAACGGGAGGTGACTGAAAATGGGAGTGAGGATTTGATTCGCATCCCATTGGTCCCCTTTCACGCTATCCCGGTGGATGGTAACCACTCAATGAGTCACGCAGAAAACCCACCTGATAATATGAGACTGCAAGAATCTGGGGCGATTACTGCAAGCTCCTTTCCTGACACTGAAATGAAATCCCATGATCGTAAGCAACAAAAACATGGGGCCAGGGTAGTCGCCAAACTGACAAATAACCCAAGGGCTGAAGGTGATACCGGGGCATTTGAATCCAGCACGCCGAATCACCAGGCGGGGCAATTTCCGATGACTTTAGGACAGGAAGATGACTCCTTGATCGCGGATCACACGGAAAAAATTTTTGACCGGACAAACCTGGCAATGGCGGGAGATCCTGCTTCAGGGGACAGGGGTGAAAAAAAACATGATCCCGAAATCCAGACCCTTGAGTTTTCCGAAGCCGATCTTGGTCTAACCATTTATGTCTTTGGTTATCCTGAAGCATCAACATTGAAGATGAATCCTAAAATACCAGATCGTTCTAAGAATCCCGGGATGTATGGCAATGCATCCGGTGATAAAGGACCCGGAAAACGGACCTTCCCCCCCTGGATAAATACGCTATCGGATAGAAAACCTTCCACCGGGATCCTTCCAAAGGACACTCAGTCGAAAAAACAGGGGCAACCAATTTCACTTGATGGACAGGATGGGGTATCCCCGCTCCAGAATATCCGTGATCTTGCCAGGCGGTATTCGGGGGAGATCGAGTCAATGGAGCGAATATATTTAGATGGAGGTCAGGTTTGGCGTCTTGACCTTAGTATTACCTACCTCAACCTGACAAATCTGTTGATACAGCTGGAGCCCGGCGGAAATCCACCGGCTACAGGTGTTCCATCTGAAGACCGCAAGTCCAGTGCTGGAGAACAACCTCCTTTACGCTCTTACGCCCGTCATATGTATGGCTACGCAATGAAGGACGGCCTGTCAACCGATCCATTCCCTGATTCTGGAAGCTCTGGATCCATGCTGACGACAAGCCGTGAAGCTCTGGATCTATCGGACCGTTATCAGGCTGGCAAAAAATTGAAAGTACGTTTTTTTGTATTGGCTTATTAGGGTGATGGCAGGATCCTGAATCCGAGATTCGAAAGGACATGCATCCAGTCCGTCCAATTCAGATAATGTTTTGGAACAATATCCCGACTGCCAATACTGATCACAATAGGTTTGACAGGATCTCCCCCGGCAGCGGCATGAGGATATTCCTTGGCATGGTGCTGGTTGTGGGGGGTAAGTGGGAATATATTTGAGAATGCAAGCAATTTCCCCGGTCGTGTCCGTTATGGTGAATAAAATCTGATTTATATGATGTCCGTACCAAGGGGAGAGAGTTCCGAAAATCAGTGTCAATCTCATTGTTCAAGATAAAATCAGACAGATTAAAATTTACCCGAGGTGTGTGAACTGTTCACTAAGTTGTTTGTGGACCATCTAGCCCGTCGGACCCAGCAAAACAACTTGCATTCATCGGATGGTCTTCGCATGATGCAGACACCGGTAGGGCCCTATTGACCCGAACCTGCCGTCTTCACTCGGATAGAGCACCAATTCCACGGAAACAGGACCCGTCCAAAATGTATCTTGAGTTTTATGGTTTTAAGGAAGCCCCATTCAACCTCACCCCGGATTCAAAATTTCTTTTCCTTAGCCAACGTCACCAGGAGGCACTCGCAGCTCTGGTTTATGGAGTACAGGAACGCAAGGGATTCATTCTTTTGACAGGTGAAATCGGTTGTGGCAAGACAACCCTATGCCGGGCGATGTTGACGCAGTTGGACGGGGATGAGAACAAAATCTGTGTTGTGCTGAATTCTTATCTTACCGACGTCGAATTGCTAAAGACCATCAACGAGGGATACGGTCTTCCGGCAGATTCTGACTCCAAAAAATCCCTTCTGGATACCCTGAATAAATTTCTCATCAGTGAGTATTCCGGAGGGAATAACGTCATTCTGATCATCGACGAGTCTCAGAATCTGAGGCCTGAGACCCTGGAACAGATCAGGATGATCAGTAACCTTGAGACGGAAACGGCGAAATTGATCCAGATTATTCTGGTGGGCCAGCCGGAATTGCGCAGAACACTTGCCTTGCCGGAGCTTGAACAACTGAACCAGAGAATTACGGTGCGTTACCATATCGCGCCCTTTACCGAGAAGGAGATTCCGGATTATATCAATCACCGTCTCTCGGTTGCCGAACCTAATGTCGATGTGACCTATACGGAGCTTGCATCGAGGCAGATCTATCATGCATCACGTGGGGTCCCGCGCAGGATCAATGTCATCTGTGATCGATGTCTGCTGGTCGGTTATGTCCAGGGCGAATTCAAACTTGATGACAAAATTGTCCAAGCCGCAGTGGCTGAGATAAAGGGAGACACTCAGGAGCCAGCCCCCGTCACATCCGTACCAATCGGATCCGGCCGGGACTTACCTGGTACGATTGGAAAAATGATGAAGGTTGTTTCTGTAATCTGCCTGGCCATCGGACTTATCTGGACGGGACAATTATTGATGTCCCCCGAGTTGAATGATGGGTCGCCCTTGTCTGGTGGTGATGGGCAATATGGTCGACAGTCTGTTTCGAATCTCCCGGCTGTGATTTCCGAATCACATGAGGATGCACGGGGCAGGGGTCCCATAGGTAATTCCGGCTTGGTTGACCCATCCGATTCCCTATCATCATCCAGCCAGCGACAGGACTCATCTGTGGAAGAATCAGCATTTTCAAGCCAATCGACGGTTATCCCGACGCCAACTCCGGATCCGACCCCGACGCCAACTCCGGACCATACTCCAAGCCCGAGCCCTCTCTCTTCACCGAAGAAATACAGGAACTGGGAGTTGGATAAAGACGGGGGATACCGCCTTCATAAAGATACGGTCGAGGTGGAAAAACTCGGCGAGGCGGCTGTTTACTTGAACATTATCCGTTTATGGAACATTTCGGTCGATCTCGATGTGTTTCAATCAGTCCCACACGATATGGTTTCCCGTTATGATATTTTGTCGATGTTCAAACAACTCAATTTCGAGGCATTTATCACCGATAACTTGAGTGAGGCTTTGCGTCTGAATTTTCCGGTGATTGTCCATTTGGAATCGGGAATCGGCATGTCTGAATGGATATCGGTGGTCTCATCAAGCGGCGACAGTCTGGTGATCCTGGACCCGGTAAATGGTAGGCAGAAACGGGGTCTTGGGGGACTCGAGCCCCATGTAAAAGAGGCTGTTGTCCTCTATCAGGATCCTCGAAATATGAAAGGCGCACGTTTTGGGAATACATCTCCCCGAATTGGGATAATACAAACGATACTGGCAAAACAGGGTTATTATCAGGGGCCGATTGATGACAAGTATGGCCCCCTGACTCAGCGGGCCGTTTCGGATTTCCAAGAAAACTGCGGTTTTAGGGAGACCGGTGTCGTTAGTTCAGCCACTGCGGCCGTATTGAATCGGCTACTTAATCCAGATCAACCGGGATTACATAGGCATGAGTATCATTTTACAGGCAGTCAGCCGCAATCATCCGAGCTTGAGCGCGAGCAAGAGATACCGGTTAATCAGGGAAAATAGACGTTTTCCCGCGTCACAAGGGGATTCTACACGACAATATCCCGAAGAATCTATACCCACAGTAGTTTTAGATGAAAATAGGTGGGTTGTTCGGGTTAACGGGGGAACTGGGCCCGGGTCCCTTTTTGAACTATTCGGTAAAGACATCACGGCAGTTCTGGGTCTTCTTGTCGGGGCGCTCATGATCGGCATGATTTGGGGATCTGGAAGAGGGCAGAGTCAGGTTAACGCAGACGTTGGGACGGAATGGAGGCAAGGCAATATCAACAAGCCGGGTGTTCAGGATAAAAGCTTGCCACGGAATTTCCACAAGTCATCAAAGCCGAAGCCGGGGTGATACTAGGCTCCGTCGACAATCATGAACCCCAGCTGGTTCAAGCTGGTCCTGTTGAACCATTCCTTTCCACTGTATTCTTGGGACCCACGTCACCAGGAGCGGAGTCAAGTCAGCAGCTCCAAAGAAAAGTTGTCCAAACCTCCAAGTTGCTGGAACGGCCCAAGCTGATTGTCGAGGGTATCTTTTGGCATGACGGCGACCCATCGGCAATTATCAATGGTGAGATTCATAAATCAGGGGATGTTATAAGTTCTGCCGTGGTAAAGAGAATTCACAAGAACTCTATTGATTTTGAGTTTCATGGCAAGACATTCAGCATTTGTCCATGAGTGCCGTATCTTGAAATACATAAGATAAGATATATCAATATGGTGGAAATTCTCAGAAATGTGGATAGCTGAATATTCCTCCCGTGATTTGACCCTGATAACCCCATTGGCTGTCAGTTTTATGATCTAGCTCATCTGCCGGCGGGCTGAACTGCTCGCTGAATCGAATCATGGGTTTGAGTGAGAGGTAGGTAGCAAGCAGGTTGAATTCGTGCTTTGGTATCCAAAGGGGACGGGCGTATCCAAGGGATATCCGGGAACTGCGATTTTGCCCAACCTGAGTTCAATCCAACGGTGACAAAATATTTGCAACTATCTAGAATGTGGGAGGATTGTGCTTTGAGCACATGTGAAATTCAAGAACAGGCGAGAGAGCGAGATATATTGTATCATGCTGGAGCGTTTGACTATGGCCCCTCCCGATCCAATTTTGGGCCTAAATGAAACATTCAGGAACGATCCCAATCCTGAGAAGATCAACCTCAGTGTAGGTGTCTATGTGGATGATACTGGAATTTCCCCCATTTTCAGCGCTGTCAGGGAGGCTGAAAAAATAATTCTTAAGTCGGAAAAAACCAAGAGTTACCTGGGAATTGGCGGGACGACGGAATTTGGATGTCACGTTCGGGAACTGATTCTCGGGGCAGAACATCCCGTGATTCAGGAGGAACGCGGACAGACGGCCCAAACCCCCGGGGGTACCGGTGCACTCAGGGTGGCTGGTGACTTCCTGAAACACTCGTTCCCTGAATCCCGGTTGTGGGTGAGTAGCCCGACATGGGCAAATCATGCAAATGTATTTCAGGCAAGCTCTCTAGAGATCAGGGCTTATCCGTATTATGATCCAAAATCACACATGCTTCGGTTTGATGAGATGCTTGATGTATTGGGAAACGATACAAAACCCGGTGATATCCTCCTGTTACATGGGTGCTGTCACAACCCGACGGGTGTCGACCTGACGGTGGATCAGTGGGAACAACTGATCAGGGTGATGCAGTCATGTAAACTCCTGCCCCTTGTCGATCTGGCATATCAGGGTTTTGGCCGTGGTCTTGAGGAGGACGTAGCCGGAGTCCGGCGAATGTGTAGTCGGATGGATGAACTGTTGATTTGCACATCTTATTCAAAGAATTTCGGGCTATACAATGATCGTGTGGGAGCATTGACCGTTATCGGGAAAACATCGAAGGATGCGGTCCGGTCATTCAGTCATGTAAAGAAAATGATTCGCTCCAACTATTCGAATCCACCTGCACATGGGGGCTTGATTGTGACACGAATCCTTGAGAAAGAGGTTCTGAAAAATATGTGGAAGGAACAGCTGGACCGGATTCGGAAAAGAATTCAGGAGATGCGCCGCATGTTCAGCATGAGCATGAAAGAGCGAGATTGCAGTCGTGATTTTTCATTTATGACGGAGGAGTCGGGGATGTTCTCGATCTCGGGTCTGGAACCTCCTCAGATTGTTGAAATGCGCGAAAAACACTCAATATATATCGTCGGATCGGGGCGTATAAATGTCGCCGGAATGTCCTCATCAAACATGTCCCGTCTTGCAGATGCCGTGATATCCTGCCTGTAGAACCATCTGGCCCTAAAGATTCGGCTGGGGGGGGGGATGCGAATATCAACAACCAGGACGGGCTGGCATCCTGTATTGAAAATTGGCGAGAGGTGAATCAATCTGTACGGTCAACGAGGCTGTATTTGTCTTTTTCTCTCATGTCCTTTAGCCACTCACCGATGATTGCGTTCTGCTGCAGGGCAAGGTATGAGGCGACAAAAGATGTCCTCTCGGCCCTGAAGTTATCTTTGTCCGGTTCTTTTAATGTGACTACTTTCCAGACCGCGTAACCGATCGGTTTGTCCTTGTCGTATCCATAGGGAAGGATGCCGGTTGTTTCCGCACCCAGGTTCAGAGTCGCCTCGTTGAATCCGATCAACGGATAATTGAGCCGGGGAACAGCTTGCGTTCGCTTGAACGAATCGGTTGTAAATGGTTCTCTTGGTGCATCAGCAAGGCTATTCATGAAGTCGGCACCTTCACTGACAAGATTGTGTGCCTGTTCGGCCGCAGCCTGTGCCAGATCGTGTGCACGCTCCCTTTTTACCGCGGTCTCGACCTCTGGGCGGATCTGTTCCAGCGGCGGGTCATGTTCGTCCACCTCCTGAATGATTTGGAGTACGACGAGCAGGTTGCCTTTGCGAATGACATCACTAATCTCCTCCAGTTCCAGCATTTCGAAATATTCCGAGTCATCACTGAAATCAGAACCGATTTCACGGAGGAAATATTGTGTTCTGTCAACAAGCGTAGTCAGTTGGTCATCGACCATGACGGCATTGGAAAAATCACGTAACGATCCCTTTGAACCCCGAATATTTTCGAGTTCATCCTTCCAGGACTGGTAATGATCATCGAAGAGTTCATCGATCTTGGAGTTCTTGTAATCACGCTCAACCTCGAACCGTACATCCTCCATGAGTTGGGTACCGCCGGGCCGTCTTTCGGTAATGCGGGCGATATACACACCCTGATTTGTGATGATTGGCGATGATATCTCGTCATCGGAAAGGGAGTGAACTGTCTGGATATAAGTCGGGGGTCGACTCTGGCTGTCCTCCTCCATCCAGCCCGTCGAGCCTGGAAAAAAGCGGAGTCCCGGATTTTCGGTATTTAATTCGGCGGCGAGATCATACCAAGTTCCGCTGGTCAATCGGCCATCATTCCGGGCGTCGCTTAATATGGAAGCCGCTTGTGTGCTCGATCGATCGTCGGAGGCCGGCATGACAATATCTTCTGTCTTGATGGCAGCTTCCAGGACATAATCAGATTGGTTCTGCTCATAGAAAGCTTGAAGTTGCTCGTTTGAGATCTTCAGCGCATCCAGCATGTCATCGCGGGTCAGTTTCACGAACTGATAACGTCTCTGGTCGGAAACATGAAATTCCCCGGGGTTCTTGTTCAGGTAATCTTCAAGCTGATCATTATTGGTGACAACCTGGGCCTCATAATTTGCCGAGGGGTAGGCTGCAATATCAAGAGTCAACTCCTCATTGGCCAGAAGATATTCTTGCCAGACCTCAAATAGGGAGGCATGGGCAAGGGAGGCCTTCAAGTTGCGGCTTAAGCTGGTGATTCTTCCCTGAAGTTGCTGATCAAGTTGTTTCCATGTGATATTGGCTCCGGCCAGGCCAGGAATGTTCCTGAAATCCTCAGCGAGTTTTTCACGAGACAGGTCAAGTCCAACAGATTTGGAATGGGAATCGAGAAGAATTAAATTAGCTGCCTCCTCGACGACTTCCTCGAAATCATATAGCTGGTTCAGTTGATTCCGATTCCTGCCCAGAAAGCGGCCCGTGTTGGCATCGAGCCGCGATATTTTCTGGTTAATGAGAGATTCACGGGGTCGGTCTAGGTCTGTCTGATATATTGTCCGGTTCCCTAGCTTGGCCAAGGGGATGGGTTCATTTGAGCCACGCGGATCATTTTGCCAGCCATAGAAGAAGACAAAGGATATGATGATAACCCCGAAGCCTATATACATAAGCCACTTGATTTTCTTTGTGTTACGCATGTCCTGAAGTTTAAACATAATCGAAATCCAATCCACATGACCCGTTCGGGGGGCCATAAATTCACCCATTCCGGGCCCATCCAAATGTTCCATATCGCTGTTTCGATTGATTCAAGTCAACCGAATTCGTTTAAAATGACGTTTGCCGACCTTAAGGAGGAATTCCGTTTCTCCGGCGGTTTGGTTGGCATCCATGATTTTTCGCCCGTTCATATTGACACCTCCCGCCTTGATCAATCGCTTGGCTTCACCATTGCTCGAGGCTAATCCAGTCATGACCATTATCCTGAAAACCGGGATTTCGTCGGGTTTACCCTCAAGGCTGGCCACCTCGATATTCTCGGGGTTTTCCTTGCGGCGAATCACTTTGTTGAAATGATCTTCACCCAGCCGCCCTCCCTCGGTTCCGTGGTAACGTTCGGCCAGTTCTCGGGCGATACGGGCCTTCAGATCCCTTGGATGGAGATTTCCTACGCGGGTCTGCTCAAGCAGTTCATCGGCTTTACCGGCCATATAGCCCAGCGTCAGGACAAGGTAATCGTGCATCATTTCATCGGGGATACTCATTGTTTTCCCAAAAATATCCTCCGGAGCATCGGTTAGGCCGATATAATTTCCTAGGCTTTTACTCATTTTCTGGACCCCGTCGAGTCCGGTCAGAAGTGGCATGGTCAGGATGCACTGAGGTTTCATGCCGTCCTCACGCATCAATTCCCGTCCGACCAGCAGGTTAAATTTTTGGTCGGTACCGCCAACCTCGATATCCGCACGGACCTTGATTGAGTCATAACCCTGTACCAGGGGATATAGGAATTCATGGATATAAATGGCCCGGTTTTCCCGGTATCTCTTCTCGAAATCATCGCGTTCAAGCATGCGTGCGACCGTATACTGTGAGGCCAGCTGAATGACGTGTTCAAAACTCATGTTTTCAAACCAGGACCCGTTTTCAACGACCTCGGTCTTTTCCCGGTCAAGGATCAGGAAAACCTGTGCAAGGTAGGATTGGGCGTGTTCAGAGACTTGGGCAGATGTCAGAGAGGGACGGGTTTCACTTTTCCCGGTCGGATCCCCAATGCGGGCAGTAAAATCACCGATGATAAAGATGATATGATGCCCGAAATCCTGGAACTGACGTAATTTGTTGAGAACAACGGAATGACCAAGATGAAGGTCAGGAGCCGATGGATCGGCACCCAGTTTTATGCGGAGGGGCCGGTCGGCCATGCGGGCATCGACCAGACGGTCCATGAACTCGGCTTCGGGCAGGATTTCCGTTGTTCCTGCTTTCAGGATTCCCCATTCCTCCCTGATTGAATCAGGTATCATAAGGGTGTTGTCGGTTTTGATTTGTCTCTCATCCACGTTATATTATGCTTCCTTTATCTATCCGGCCGGTCGTATTTTAACGGATCATCCGGTTGTCTGGCAAGGTTGGTGTTGTTTCGTGCGAAGACGGCATGCAAATGTTTGGACCCATTGTCAGGATATACATGCATCTCCCAAGACTGGGGGCCTTGAGACAGCAAGCCCGGCTGGACCGTATGCCGATCCATCCGGAAAATATTGCTGTCAATAGACGGATTCATAATCCAGTGGAGCAAGATCCCAGTCTTTTCCATAGACATGGATCTTCCTTGTCAAAACTTTCTCGGTGTCCTCGACGGGTAGTCCATCATGAAGCCATCCGAGTATTCCTCCCTCAATATTATAGGCATCGAGGCCCGAGGAGCAATAACGCTTCACGCGTATTCCGCTGCGATACCCTATTGTGCAATAAACCAGCAGTTTTTTGGATCGGATATCTTTCCCGGGGTTTTCATCGAAATCTTTCACTGAAATGGCGCCGGGGATCATGCTGACCTGTTGTTCCTTATGGGTTCGGGCATCAATGATTAAGACGGAATTACTTGCTGAAATCTGATAAGCCTTGCGTGGTGTAACAGATGGAATGTCACCCAGTGATTTAAGGTTATCCCTGTATTGATTCATTACAAGCTCCGCCCTTTCAGTATTATCAGAAAGTTGAGATTGCCCGCAGGCCCACAACGAAATGAGCGCAAATCCAATCAGCAACATGCGGATTTGGCTGATGGTGACAGCGTAGATGGACGGGTTGCTCGGCCGGATGACTTGTAATTCGAGCTTGGCCGGTGTATTTATTTTCATCTTCAGTCCAAATGGAGGATAATTCAATCAGGGTGGATCCCCAACGGACAGTGGTTCTGGTTTACATCCGAGGTGGCTTTTGGCCCGATACGCCTGATGCCAACAAGATTCAAGCGTGGAAAGATCCCCTACCTTTTGACTTCCGGCAAGCATAGCTTTTTTGCACTGGTCTGGGAAGCCCCAAACCCGCTGATTCTGTCGAATCACAGGCCAGTCCGGTTTCCGTTTGGGTGGATATTTATCCTCGGCTTGATTCAGTTAATTAACGGAAGTTCAGTCCGGGCCACGGGGGATATTCTGGGTCGCGTGCCTGAGGATGCACTTTTGGTCGTTCATATCCGGGACATTCAGGGAATAAACGGCGAGATTATCAATTCACCCCTAGGGGCGTTCTGGGGGGATCCTCGCGTCGAGCCCTATTTCAAGCCCCTGCGCAGCAAACTGGATTGGTTCAGGGATGCGTTTTTGGCTGGGTTTGATGTTCATTACCCCGGCTTGAAGCAGTTTCTTAACGGGGAGGCTCTATTTGCGCTGCTTCCGGTCCCCGGAAATGACGGGGGGCAGGCGGTTGAGTGGATCCTGATGCTTGAGCACAATGGTAATGATTCGGTTTTGCAATATCTAAATGAAAAGCCATCAGGAAAAGGCGCGGATATCAGGACGCATGAGTTATCGGAAAACGGATTATCCTTCAATCGAATTTTTCTGAAGCCGGATCCTGATAATGAACCTGTGGCCGACATATCCAGAAGTCAGGGTTTAAGGTATGACCTTATGTTTGGCGACGATTTCCTGCTGTTCGCGGGAGTTCATGGGGAACCTATACGGAGAATATTAGGCAGGGAGCGCCCGGGGACTGATCTGGATTCACCTGTGGCTGTATGGATCAATAATCTTGAAACCCAGCTCAAGGAACAACCTGGAATACTCAATATTTACCTTAATCTCGCGGTGCTTTACAATTGGTACCGGGATAAACATCACGCCTATTTGACCAAGCGGGGCATGAACCTGGATGGTTTGGGTCTGGGATCATTCAGGGACTTGAACCTGAAGGTGGTGCTGGATGCCAGGAAAGTCACGATTGACATTGTCTTGACATCGACGGGTGGAATTCATGGTATCAGCAAGCTGCTTTTCATCCCGGAGATACCGGTTGAATCAGCTTCCCACCTTGTCCCGGCCTCGGTCGGTTATTATTCGGCAGCCACATATCCCGTGATGCAATCTTGGCTGGTGTTGAAAGATACCTGCCGCTCTTCCGTGCCCGCGCTTTATCCTGCTTTGGAAAGCCAACTCAGGACAATTGAGGAGGATTCGGGATTCAGAATCATGGAGGATCTTCTTTCACATTTGACAGGCCGGACCGTTCATGTACGACTTTCTGGTGAAAAGGCTGACACTTCGACGGAATCGGGTGTTTATATGCTGGAAATCCGCGATCCTGCCAGGTTTTGTCAGTCCCTACGTGCTATTTTGGACTTGGGTTCCAGACTGACAAATGCCTATCATCTTGAATGGACCAAAACAGCCCGGGGAAGCTCATGGACCTTGAGGAAAGGCCGGGCTGATATTGCCGTTTCAGGGGGGGCAATATTTTACGGTTGTCATGTTGACAACTGGTTTATCTGTGGGACATCATCGGCCCCCATCGGGAAAATTATCGGAACAATTGGGGGGGCAACGCGACCTCTTTCCGAGCAGGAGCCTTACCAGTCAGTCATGAGGAGAATGTCTCCCAGTCGGTATTGGGAGGGTTATATCGGATTGAGCATGCTTGCGCAGGGACTGACCCGGAAAATATTCGGGACAATGACCGCCTTCGATCCGGGCCAGCAATGGCCAGTCATGGGTGTTCTGGATATGCAAAGACAACCCTCTCGGGAAGTTTGGGACAATTATTTTGGTCCGGTCGGTCTGGCTCGCTCCATCACCGACAATGGCGTGGAGATTCGTGCCGTGATGCAATGGCCGTGAAATTACCAGGGATGAAATATATATTTTTAAAATAATGAACAGTGACATGAACAATATGATCCCGGACGACTGGAAGCAACATCACAGAAGGCTGTCCGCGACAATTCCGGCTATCCAGTATGACAACGAGGGTATGGTCAGTTTTACCCAGGGTCCGCAAGCCGAGTATGATGCGCTGACAAAGGTGACTGGATTGGTGGGCCTGCCCCTGGTTGCGCCCGTCCTGATTGAAGGCGAGGATGCGATGGATTACATGCATCGGCGTCTCTCTCAGCCCATAAAGGACCTGGATTCGGGAAAGGGGGTTCATGCCCTTCAGCTTGATGCATTTGGTCGTGTTCAGGCCGACATGCTCGTTTACAGCGGAAACAGGGAGCTGATAGTCCTGGTCGATACGGATTATGCCGAGGCTGCTGCGGACATGACCGAAAAATATGTGCTGATGGACAATGTGGATATCACCCGGCAGTGGAACTCGGAAATGAGCATCGGACTTGCCGGTCCGGAGTCGACCCGGATCATCAACGGCCTGCTCACGCCAGATCCACCGGGCGGCTTCCTGTGCGCAGAAAAATATGATGCGGTATTCGCAGTCAATCTTGCGGGGATTCCCTGTAGGATATTCGGTGACGGAAGGTGGAATATGCCATTTTTTCACATATCCGTCCCAGTGATGTGTTTCAAGGGGCTGGTCGAGGAGTTGTCCGAATGTGTCAGCCGGTGCGGCGGGTGTACTGTCGGAATGCCGGCGTTGGAATTGGCGCGGATCGAGTCGGGTATTCCCCTGTACGGAAAGGAACTGGATGAATTGACAAATCCCCTGGATGCGTGTCTCTATGATGCGGTTCACTTTGATAAGGGCTGCTATCCGGGACAGGAGGTCATGGCACGTATCAATAATCTTGGCCATCCTGCACGATGTCTCGTCCGACTGGAAATGGATGTGGAATCCGATCCGGGTCCTGCAGTTTTGCACACTCCTGACGGTCGACCGGCCGGACGATTGTCATCCTCATGCACTTGGCCGGGTCTGGGGAGGACGGCCGCACTTGGTTACTTGAGCTGGGAGTTTCGGGAACTGGGCCACGTGAGGGTCGGGGACGGGACATCGAGTATCAAGGCTAATGTGATCCGGTTGAAAACAGACCCAGAAAGCTGAGGATATGAGATGACTGATGAGAAGGAACCTGTGGACAAGGTTGATTCAGGTGAACCCGGCCATCTTCCGGAGTTGAATCATTCGATTGTGGTGATATTGCTGATTTTGTTTGCCGGATATGGCATATGCAAACTCTATGGCCGTTTGCTTGCCGAGATGATCGGCAGCATATTCGGCTGATCATCATTACGGGTCACGAAAGTTGGCGGGAAGGATTTTCGGTTTTCAGGTGATGGTCACTCATTTTCTTTTGCGGCCCCTGTCCTCGCACTGGTCGGGTAAATATCCACATATTTTCGTGTTGCATGCGGCATATTATCCATCCCGGATGTTGTAATGATTCAGCCGCGCCAGTCTTGATCAATCAGCAGTTCGCCGCTTCCAGGACAACATGTGGAGTCCCTGTTCGCATCGTGGTTTTTTCCGTGCAGTTGAAATGGAGACCCTTGCCAAGGCCATTCTTCTCGACCGCGTCGATTCAGAATCCGGAATCACGTCCATAGCTGGCCAAGATCATCGTTTTGTAAATATTCTGGAGGACGAGACAGAATATTTATCCATAAGGGATTTTGTGCTCACGCGGGCAGAGTCTGCGCTAGATGCGTCCGTTGGGAAGTATGTTCCACAAGCGATCCGGGTGACTTGTGATCGCTTGCGTACAGCTCATTGGCATGGTTCGCGGTGATTCTTTTCGTCGGGTATGGTCGGACTCACCAGATCATGGGCATGGGATACTGTTGGCCTGCATTGTCGAAAACAGGGGGAGAACGAAGATCAGGCTTGAAGCTGCTGTATTTTTGTAATCGATTGAGTCTTCTGCAGACGTAACACGGATTACTGATCCGCAGAAGCCCAGAAGAACCCACAGGGAGATTGCTCGAACGGGAGTCTGCAGCGGAAAACTAACCCACATGTTGATGCTCAGTGTGAGGACGGATCCCCAGATGGCCGGAAATATATGAACAGTACGGAATGTCATGGCCTGTGGCATATCCAGCCAGTATCTTCTCGAGTAAACCAGGCTGCCAATGACAATCCACAATAGTCCAAGGAAGGGGAGCAAGCCAAATTCAGCCCACCACTGCAGTGGGTCACAATGTGTTCGGTCAACATATCGCTTGCTCATGGCTTCGGCCAAGGCCCACCATCCCACATGTTGTTCGCTTTCAACCTGCCTTTCAAGTTCCCTGTAGAAACCAGCCCCATAAAAACCCGGCCCTGTCCCCCAAAGAGGATTTTTTATGATCATTTTTGATGTGACCATCAAAAGACCGACTCTATGCCGCATCGATGATGAATGTGGATCAACCATATCCACAAGTCTGGAAGGAAGACTGCTGTCACGGTCCCGTGATGTTTGTGATATCCAGGTGAGGCCCGTGATGACTAACAGGATCAGGGCCAGAATGGCCGGGACCAGGGGGCGCGGACTGAATTTCCCGGCAACCGTATTCACCTCGCCGGATATGATCTTGGGCACTCTCCCGTGCATTCCGGATATAAAATAAATGGCGATTGCGATCATAAAGGAAAGTATGGCCCCCCTTCCCCCGCTCAGAAATATGGAAAGAAATAACAGAAGGAACACAACCACGTAGGCCGGAATTGCGCCATTGAGCGCGAATCCGTTAATCCGAATCTCGCGGGACAGCAGGATGAAGGTCGCTGAAAGTCCCGCAGCCAGCCAACTGGCGACGTATTCCGGGTTGCCGATTGTCCCGATCATTCTCGACCTACCTGTTCCTGTGGCGGTTGAGGATGAGAGGAAGGCCTCCAATAAACCTGGCGAATAGTATTGCGTCAGGGTCACACATGCCTGCAAAGACATTGAAATGAGAAGAAAGGTCATGAAGACCCTGGATTCTCCCAGGGTCGGACGGCAGCGGGCGATGCAAGAGGCCGCCAGTACAAGAAATCCGGACCGGGCAAGGATGGGTATTCCCGGATCCGCGGAGGGCGCCAGCATCATGGATATGAACATGCCTGTCAGAATCAACGCCATGCCTGTATCCAAGGGATGCCGGAGCCAGGACATGAATGGCACGGGCAACGGCCTTTCATGACTGGATTTCAGTATGGTGGGCAGCATTGGTATGATTGCAATGTAGAGTAGCACAAGCCCGGTGAGCCATCGCACTTCATTCAAAGCATCTCCCGTGAATTTACCCGGTAAAAAGACAAAAGGCGTGACTAGAAGGATGGATCCTGGCAGCAGCAGCGATTTCCTGATTCCGGAGGCGGCTTTATCCGGCGGATTGATGACGGAAGGACTTGCCGATTTTGAAAATATTTTAAGGCTTCGGCTCATGCGCAACGTCCAAAGTGTTCAGGGTTGGTTGGCGTGGCTCTTGTGGGTTGTCCCCTTTTGCCGTCGACTGCATCCCCGGGTGGCAGGACCCCGTGAGTCGGCAGCAACGACATCAATTCTATGGTGAACGACAATGGAATTATCGTGTCAGGAGGATTTGCGGGGCGTTTTTGCCCTGTCTTCATCCCACTCACCCGATTCGAGGGCGTTTTTAATTTCAAGAACCTCATACGAGGTGGCTCCCCCCCCTGGGTGGTCGACCGTGATAGCATCGTTGACCTTAGAGTCCAAGAATTGTTTGGCAAGTGGGGACTGGATCGATAGGACATGGTGTTCCGGATCTGTCTCCCAGCGGCCCAGCACGGTATAGGTTTCAACCTTTCCGTTGCCAATGTTCCTTGCCTTAAACCGTGTTCCGAAACTGACTCGTGAGGCATCAATATGTCCCGGGTCCACGACGATGGCCTGGCTAAGAAGTATGGATAGGGAAGCCTGTTGCTGAACAAGGCGCTTCTGTTCCTCCTTTGCATATTGATACCCCGCATTTTCCTTGAGGTCACCCTCGGCACGGGCATCCTCGATTTCACGGCTGTTTTCGGGGATCCTGTTGCTTGTCAGGTCCCTCAATTCCCAGGTTTTTTCGGAGAAGGACCTCGCCGTGCATTGATGGATATCCGGATCAGAGTGTGATGCCCCGTCGTGTGAGGGATCAAGGTCCCTCCGAACGATGCGGATCAATCGTTCCGCTCCCTCCTTGAACGGTACTCCCAGGGCATCATTGATGTGAATCTGCCTGATAAGCCGCGTGATCTGGCTGACCTGCATATCCTCGACGGCCTTACCGATATGCCTGAATTTGTCTTTCTGAAGCAATGAGCGAATCTTTGACACGAGCAGCTTCGCGGTTCTGACGACTTCCCGGTCCTGAGTGGTGTCATTCGCCCAGCGGTGCCAATCATCCAGCGAAGAAATCAGTTCCGGTATCAGGGAGGAGGCGGGGAAATTTTCAGTCAACTCGGGCCAGGATCCATCGAGGATCCACTTGACCGTCCAATGGTATGTTTCCGGGTTCGACATCGGTTCAGCCTGTAATTTATGCAAAGCACTGGAGGTCTCCGAAAGTTCCCCGGTTTCATGCATGGTCTTTGCGATGAATTGTGCTGTCTTCAGGCCGGAATCAGGTAGAAGACGAATGACCTTCAGGACCCCTTCATGTCCATCCCTGCCAATCAGTTCCTTCAACATCCGGATAGCATGATCGGGTGATTCGAAGTCATGAGCCACAGGGTAGTGCTCGATTGTTCCGAGGACGGACTGATGATCCGGGGGCTCAATACCGGCTTCAGGCACTGCATCAGCCAGATCGCAAGTCATGTATGAGGTTTCAAGGAGTCCGACCTGGTTTTCCATACCTGAATTCAGCAGGGCTTCCCATCTTTCCACAAGGTGATGATGGATTTTTCCGGCGAGCTCCACCGGAGGTTCGGAATCCTTGGGGCGTTTGCCCAGTCTCCCGATCAAACCACATTGGAGGGCCGTAGTCGTGTTGCCGGAGAAATACTGTTCCTCAACCTGTTGTTCAAATGTTCGGGGTTTGTCCCTGATTCGCAAAACGGCTCGCGCCCCGCCAGTATTATCCATGTCAATAAACGGGTCTAGTTTGATTTGTTCGCGGGTCTTGTTCCACCACGAATTCCATCTGGCCGTTTCGATCAGGGAGGGAGTCAGAAGCCGTTTGAGATCGGCCTGCGCGAGGGATTTTCCCTTGGTTCCGGACAATGCGAGCCTTATCAATTCACAGGGAGACTCGCCTGTCATTTTCCTCAGGACTTCCGGTTCTGTCTGTCGCCGTGCCAGAAAACTCCCGGCATCCAGAGGCTTGAGGTATTTTCGGACACCCTCGAATGTCATGGATTTTCCGGCTTGTTTGGGGAAATCAACAACAACCTTTTTTGCGGTCAGATCAAGGGACCGAATGATACCTTCACCCCAGTCAAAGTGTGAGTGTACGCGTCCGGGGACCAAGCGTGTCAAATCACGATAGGCCCGCAAACCGTCGGACAGATCTCTTCCGGTTTCAAGCCCTGAGCAGGTCATGAAATCCTCGGCCTGATCCAGGTTGGCGTAGAATCCCCTCAGTGAGGCAATCAAAAGGGGCCGAAGGTTTTCCTGTGACGGCCAAGCCCGCAGCGAGGCAACTAGGAGCCGCATGCAGGCTTTCCACTTCTCCCTGTTCACCCGATCCTCAAGCAGCATGAAGATGAGTGTTTCGCCCTGCTTGCGACCGCCGCTGACGCGGGAAAGTGATTCGATCCATTGGTTGATGAAACCCGACCCTGTAGGGATGGAGGCAAGTTTCTCAAGCCAGAATTCCTCCAATGCCACCAGATTCCCCCCCCTGGTCAGCCTGATAATTTCGCTCGCGATCTTTTTGTGGCCGGGTTCTGGCATCGGTGGGTTCCTGTTTGGATCGGTCAACGGGTCACCAGAACTCATGATGCGGCGATAAATCGCTCCATCTGGCATTCCTGAGAGGCCGCTGTATATAATCATTAAGCCCTTGTAGCTTAACCCTGTGCAAGCCAAATGACAAGGTTCAGTCCAATCCGGGCCGTGTCCCAAAAATCTGTTGCGATGATGCATGTTTAATAGGTATTGTAATTGTTCGGTTCAGGACTCAGGGTGTCGAGAGGTTGGGGAGGAGTGAGTTGAAGGCTCCATGTTGCCGGCGAAAAAATTATGCGGATAGATGATAAATAAAGGCTTATCATCCCATGAATCCAGTCGGCCACCTGAAATCCCGAACGACTGAAAGTATATAATTGTCAGGTAAATAAATTAAATGCCAGTGTCATTTCACAATCTGTCGCGCCAGAACGGTCCGTTCAGGGAGGACTATCTGGAGTCGTTCAATGTTACCCTGTCAGACAGCCAGTATGTTTTGGGCGCCTTACTCGGGAAATTTGAACAGAAAGTTGCCTCTTACCTGGGCGTTCAGCAGGCGATCGGTGTCAATTCGGGGAGCGATGCCCTCTTGATGACCCTGCACGGATTGGGTGTCATTGAACCCGGTGATGAGGTCATCTGTCCGGCCTTTTGTTTTCCGGAGGTTGCGAATGTCATCCCGCGTGTTGGGGCAAATATTACTTTTGTTGATGTCAATGCCGATTTCCTGCTTGATGTTGAGGCCGTGAAGGAGTCGATTACCGATCGCACGAGGGTGATTGTCTGCCCACATCTGTTCGGCCGGGTAGCGGACTTGGTTGAACTCCAGCAAATCGCGAGTGAACGCGGTGTTCACCTGATTGAGGACTGTACGCACGCGATGGGTGCTCGTTCCAACGAAAAGCACGTCGGGACCTTCGGTATAGCGGGTATCTACAGTTTTTACCCGACACGCAACCTGGGGGGGCTTGGTGACGGGGGGATGGTCGTAACCAACAACCTCCAACTTGCCGATCGTTTG
>CAYYNQ010000107.1:0-4383 GCA_964473105.1 uncultured Candidatus Sumerlaeota bacterium
CGACTGACTGGGAGTGGCAAACACGGACCGGTATCGCGGGGCCCCGGCATCCTGAGATACGACCGCATCAAACAAACCCTCATCGACGAGATGCAGGCCATTCCCGTATATGACTGCCATACACACATCCGTCCCGAGGCCTGGCGGCTGAAATGGCCGGTCAGCGTAACCACCCTGTTTTCGACCCATCCGGCACTCGACGCCGCCTCGTCGATGGGCACTGAGGGTACGGGCAAAAACCAAAACGACTGGGGCTACCAGTATTACAACAATGCCGATATCCCGCTCGAGGAACGCTGGAAAAACCTGTCGGCCCACCTTGGCAATGCATACTACGGATCGTTTTATCGCGCCTCGGAAATTGCCCTGCGCGATATTTATGGTTACGAGGAGGCCAACGACGGCAATTACATCGAGATCTCCGAGAAAATGCAGGCCGCCAACAAACCGGGCTTCTATCATGAACTGCTTCGTGAACGCTGCAATATACAAACCTGCCTGGTACAGTGCAGCGGCCCCCAGCTCGAGGAACTGGCGCCGCGTCCGTTGCTGACCCCGGTTTACAGCGGCCCCACTGCCACCAAACACAACTTCAGCGGTTTCGTGAAGAAACTCGAAGGGCTCTATGATGTCAGCATTACTGATCTTGATACCTACCTCGAGGTGCTGGGCCGGTTTCTGGCCGATCGAAAAAAGAACGATGGGATCGTCGGCTTCAAGATATACAGCTGGGGTGAGTGGCAATTCCTCGAGCCCGACATGGCTGGGGCGCGTAAAGATTTCAAACAGATGCTCGATGCCGGAACCGCCAGCCACCTGGTTGAGGCCACAGTCAAGGATCATGCGTTCAGGCTATGTGCTGAGTTGGACCTGAACGTCTCGGTGCACGGCGGCGGCAACTACATGGACTTCCGCCTGTATGAACCGCGGAGGATGATCGACATCATCACGAGGCATCCGGAAACAAGATTCGATATCTTTCACCTCGGACTGCCCTTTCCGCGCCAGATCATCGTGCTTGCCAAGATGTATCCCAACGTGACCCTGAACCTGGTCTGGGCCCAGGCATTGTCTGAGTCGATCACAAGACAGTCGATCAACGAGATCCTGGACATGGTGCCGGTTAACAAGGTCATTGCTTTCGGAAGCGATGTACGGGAGAATATCGAGGTCGTTTACGGTTACTTGGTCATGATGCGGGAGGTATTGGCCGAGGCGCTGAGCGAACGGATCCGCCACGGTCGCATCGACCTTCAAGACGCAATAAACATCGCAAAACTCTGGTTCGACCACAACCCCAGACAAATTTATCGGCTCACCTGAGGAGGAATCTGAATGCACCGGTATTTAACATTCATCTTGTCCTGTATCGTCTGTCTTGACCTGACATACAAACCTGCAGCCGCCATGGAAGACGGATCGGCCGGGATTGTCCCCGACCCCACACCCAGTGCAGAGATCCGGCACCTCAATCCCGACGTCCCGGATTATGATCCCCCGAAGTACCGCGGGAAACGTTACTCGGCGCTGGTCCCCTACACGCTTGATCTCGCCGAGCGGGCACGGCTCTCCGTCAACAACCTGTCCCGCTGCATGAACCCGAACATGGAATATTCCCCCTACAATATGATCGAGCTGATGGCCGATCCCCCGGCGATGTGGCTCTTCGGGGTCGAGGGACACACCTACGGAAAATATTTCGAGGCCCTGGCCCTGGCCAGGCACATGAGCGGCAGTCTGCAGAACATCGAGGTCGATAAGTTCCTGATGAAGATGACCCTGATGATGCAGGGCGAGGACGGGCTGCTCTATGTCCCGACCGCCGGACGGCCGTGGTTCCTGGAAAACACCTGGTATCTCGCACCGGACCCCGAGAAATACGGCAAAGTTCCCTACTATTGTACGCTGGGCTATGGGACTTCCTGGCACCTGGGTGGACTGGGTCTTCATGCCCAGATGCTTCCGGGTGGACCCTGGAACGACGCGGCCCAGAAACTGGCCGATGCCATCCGCATGGTTCATGTCGTTGAGGGTGACACGGCATACATGTTTGATCACTGGATGACACCCGGTCGTGAAATCGTCAAGCCGGAATCACCCCAGGCAGCCATTGCGGGCGGTGATAATTCATGGAATGCGATTGAACTGGTGAAACATTATCGTCGCACGGGTGATCGACAGGCACTTGAATTGGCGGATAAGATCATGCGCTTTATCATGCGCGACCTGGGTTACTTCGCGGAGGATGGACGATTCAAGGAAGGTGACAAGGATTCAAAGTGGTCCCACTTCCATACCCACGCCAAGTGCCTGATCGCGTGTCTGTATCTCGTGGAGGAAACGGGTGATGACTATTTCCTGCAACAGACCCTGAAAGCCTACGAATATGGGAAAAAAGCCGGGAATCCCGTGGTCGGGTTTTTTCCCGAGGCCGTGCATATCGACGGCCCCGAGTTCAGGAGCAATGAACACCCCTATGGTTACCACACCTCGGAAACCTGCGAGGTCACCGACATGGTCCACGTCGCGATCATGCTCTCAAAACTTGGAATTGACCGCTGGGATGACGCCGACCGTTGGTGTCGTAACCAGCTTGCAGAAAATCAACATACAACGACAGCCTGGCTGACGGACGGCCACCTTGATTATTCCCAGGCGCCGATTACCAAGGCCCACCGCGAGCGGTTTTACATTCCGGGTCGTTACACAAACGACAACGTGGCCGAGCGGTCCATCGGTGGATTTTCCAGCCATCCCACGGCAAATGACCTGATCGGGCACCCCGAGTTCATTGTCTCCCTGGCAAACTGCTGCAACGGCAGCGGGCTGCGCGGGCTTTATTATGTATGGCGGGAGATGCTGGACCATGAAAAGGGCCGGCTGCGCGTCAACCTGCTGTTCAACCGCGCATCGAAATGGGCGGACATCGACAGCCATATCCCCTACCAGGGCAGGGTCGACATCCACATGAAGAAAAAACTGGATCTCGCGGTCCGGATTCCCGGCTGGGCCGACCTGGACCGCGTGCAATGCACGGTCAATGGCAAACCCCGTGACCTGGAATTTGACGGACGCTATGTATCCCCCGGTGTGGTGAAGAAAGGCAGAACGGTGACCCTGACATTTCCGATCCCGGAACGCTCGGAAAAAATCCTCGTGCAGGGACCACCCATGCCGGGCCAGGTCAACGAGTATACCGTGGTCCTGCGCGGAAACTCCGTTGTGTCCATCGATCCGCCGGGAAAGAATTACCCGCTTTACCAGCGCGGTCATTACCGCAGTGGAAATACACTGTGGCGGAAAGTGGAGCGTTTCGTCTCAAATGAAGGATTTGACTGGTGGTGAAAATCGCCGGCAAGCGGCTTTCACCAGACGGCTTTCACCAGACGGATTTCATCTGCCAGATATCCAGTGACTTGAGGTTGGCCTCGCCGCCCTCGGCAAAAACCTCCACCCCCATATCGGTTGAAGATGCACCGACATGGTTGCTGAACACAACCCAGTCATTGGCGAAGACCTCGACCAGTGTCTTGTCGATAAATACACGCAGATTTAATGTATCCACTCCGTCCATCAGGTCAACCTCGGCCTGCTTGTCACCCACCACAAGGGTCCTACCGTCATAGGAGATCCGGGCGAAACGCTTCCCATCCGGGGAACGCCGAATTTTCAGCCCGTAAACAGAAGCGTCCCCGGGATTGATCTCGGCCATGATCTCGATCGTGTCGCCCTGTCCCCGGACATCTTCAACCACATGAGAATTTTCATTCAGCCGCACATTCCATTCCTGGTAATGGTCCCCGCGTAATCTCGTGAATTCAGTCGGGGGCTGCTGGGAGAGACGGCCGTCCGGCCTTATTCCAAGAACCCTCGGCATTGAGAGGCCGCCGCCCGAAGTCATCCAGAGAAGGCGCCGCCCCAGTTGGTCGGGCATCCCGACATAGGCTGCATAGACCATGACCGGAGCCTCGCCGGAATGATCCAGAAAGCCATTGTAATCGGGTTCAAAATGACAATTCTCGAAATCCATCGTTCCCGTGTAATAACCGCATTGACCTTGCGGGGAATAGATCACCACCCACTTGTCGTCCAGCTTGAACAGGGCGGCACACTCCCAGTGTTTTGCATCCTCCCCGACCAGCGGAATCCCGATGTACTCCCAGTCAACAATATTTTCGGACTTGTATAATGAAATACAGGCCTTCAGGAGTTATTATACCCTAAGATCAAGAACCTGATCTGGGAAATTTGGCTAACGGTATTCATTTGTGAATAAGTTCATCCTTATCCTTTCACTGATTGTCCTGCTGCCGGTCAATGCTGTCGCCGAGCGGGTTATCAATGGGGTGAAAGTGCTGACCAAGACCGAAGAACTGGTCGACA
>CAYYNQ010000108.1:0-14079 GCA_964473105.1 uncultured Candidatus Sumerlaeota bacterium
GTTGTATTGCCCCGTGGTGTTGTATCGGAGTGCTGCGGCGCCGCTGGCCGTGTTCATGGTACCCGTGGTGTTGAATTTGAGCGCAGAGGCGCCGAGGGCAGTGTTTAGGATACCAGTGGTGTTGATTCGGAGCGCAAGGGCGCCGCTGGCCGTGTTCAGGGTCCCCGTGGTGTTTTCTAGGAGCGCATTTGCGCCACTGGCTGTGTTGAATATCCCCGTGGTGTTCTTAGTGAGCGCCAGGGCGCCGTTCGCTGTGTTTTTAGACCCCGTGGTGTTACTGTGGAGCGCAGTGAAGCCGCTCGCCGTGTTGCTGCTCCCCGTGGTGTTACTTTGGAGCACCCAGGTACCGCTGGCCGTGTTGAAGAACCCTATGGAATTACTTCCGAGCGCATCGGCACCGCTGGCCGTGTTGTAGCTTCCCGTGGTGTTACTGTGGAGCGCATTTGCGCCGCTGGCCGTGTTGTGGCCCCCCGTCATCGTGAGGTTCCCGGCATTGTCACCGAGGAACGTGTTGCTCCCGTGATTGTGGCTGTGGTGAGTATCCATATCCCCGGCGTGTAACGCGATATCATCCGCATTGGTTTGCTCCGCAGCCTGGGCCCTGGCCGCTTCTGCCGCGATCTCTGCAGATTCCTCAAGATCCGCGCCCTCAAGACCACCCACCCGGTCGGCATTGCCACTTTGAAAGGCATAAGGCGTCGCCGTGAACCGCACCCTGGGGCTGTATACCTCATCCCCGGTAATCCCGTTCCCGTCGACATCGGCCGCGACCTCGAGCCACAGGTGAGGCATTGTCGCAAACAGGTCGGCATGAAACGGCGTGATACTCCCCAGATTAACACTGAACACCCCGTTCGTGACCACGACGCCGTTGACGCCGGTATGCGCCTCCATCCAGTGCATGTCGCCGCCCGAGGCTGCGCCCCAGAGCTTGAACTCCATGTCATAGGAGCCGCTGGCCTGGGGCTCGCCGTCCGGGGTCGTGAGACTCCCCTGGTAGGTGATGACGCCCGGCCCCGCAGCATGAATCATAGCGGGAAATAACATCAGGCATAAGGTGCAAAACAAAGCACTTAGGTGTCTCATTTGAACAGACTCCTTGATATGAGATGGGCCGAACGTGTGGGGCTATTGTGGCTGATGGACAGGTCGGAATCAAGAGGTGTGTAGGGGTGACGATTTCTTGCTTGATCTCGTTTGAATATTCAATATCTGTATTCTTTCATGAACTTCAATGTTTCGTCCGCGGACCTGATTCCCGCAGTGCAGCCGATTGCCTGGACACAATGGGCGGCCGTTGCAGATGCAAACCGCCCGGTTTTTTCGATATCCCACCCGAGCTGCCAGCCGTAGAGGAAACCTGCCAGGAAGGCATCGCCTGCACCGGAGTTGTCGACCGAGTTGACGTTGAAGATGGGGAACCTGTATCGACAGCCCGCACTCTGCAGGATACAACCGTCGGTCCCCATCTTGACACCGAGCACCTGAAAATCATGGTCGGAGAAATAATCCAGGATCGTGTCCGGGTCGGATAGGCCGCTGATTGCCTGGGCCTCCTCAAAACTGGGAAGAAAAATATCGAGATATGGAAGACATGGCTCAATCAACCGTCTGGAATCCACGGATGGGTTGTAGGCGGTGTCCAGGGAGGTGACAAGGCCGAGGTCTTTTGCGCGCTTCAACAGCCGGGCGGTCGGGTCACCGTCCAGGGCAGGCATCACGAACGCCCCGCCGATATTCAGGATACGACTGCGCCTCAAGAGTTCATCAGTCACATGTTCCTCCCGGAAGTGTGCACTTGATCCCACGTGATGCAAAAATCTTCTGCGACCATCGGATTTGATCATGATGAATGTGAAAGAGGTTGCGATATCGCTGCTGCTGATGAGGCCGGAAAGGTCGATGTTCAGCTTTCCAAGGTCTCGGCGGACAAAATCCCCCGCGGTGTCCCTGCCCAGGCAGCCAGCGACTGATGTTTTCAACCCCAGCACCGACAGGTCCACGGCTGTATTCGATGCGCAGCCCCCCACGTGGTATTCCAGCGTGTCGAAAGTCCCGACCCGGTCCCATTCCGGAACTTCATCGATCGATTTTCCCAGAACGTCGAGCACGATCGGGCCGACACATAGAACGTCGATATCCGTCATATCCGAGGCAAGCTGTGAAACATCATCATCCATAGTTGCATGTGACCCGGGTACACATTCTGCATACTTGTGCCCGGATTGGCAAACCGCATTCTGCAATACAGTTGAAGGCGGGCTGTCTGATTAGTCGGAGCATCAGCAATTCCATGTAATGACAGGCTTGGTCACGGGTCTATTTCAGCCTGAACACCGCTGCAGGATTATTTTGTACCCACGGAGGTGAAAACGCGATGACGCCCGGGCGTCATCTCGGGTATTGCAGTGATCCCGGAACGGTTTGCGGGGTGCCCGAGACAGCCGGTCCCGGAACCGTAAATATCAACGGCTCCATCGTGCCGGTAGCCTGTCAACCTGTTCGGGGGGTGGCCTATGTTGATCGCATTCATGACAGTTCGGTTCGGGGATGTCAACCCGATGTCTGCCTGACTGCATCAGCAAGGATTTCGATCATTTCCCCTAACTCTTCAGATGTCGTGACAAGGGGCGGCCAAAGGTAGACAACCGGACCCAACGGGCGGACATAGAGGCCTTTTTTCCAAGCCTGATCGGTGATGTCCGTTGCGCGCCTGACACCCCCGTCACCGGGGGAAATTTCGAGCATGCCGATCAGGCCGGTGGTCAGTGTTTTGGAACGGGGCAAAAGCCGGCGGATCTGGCCGAATCCCTGATTCAGTTGTTCAGCCAGGGGCTTCATCTTCTCCAGGATGCATGATTCCTCGTAGACATCAATCGCGGCCAGTGCGCAGGCGCAGGTGATTGGGTTCCCCGCGAAGGTGTGGCCATGGAAGAACGTCCGGTTTCCGGAATCTGTTTGGTTGGGGTCATTGCGAAAACGGTCATAGATACCTTTTCGAACCACGGCCGCGCTGAGTGGGAGATATCCCCCCGTCAAACCCTTCCCGATGGTCATGATGTCGGGAACAATCCCCGCTCGTTCTGAGGCAAACATGCAGCCCGTCCGGCCGAACCCGACGGCAATTTCATCACAGATCAGGAGAAGATGGTATTGGTCACATAGTTCACGGAGTTTTTTGAGATATTCATCAGGGTATATCCTGATCCCACCGGCGCCCTGGCAGACGGGTTCGATGATGACGGCCGCAATTTCCCGATGATGTTTCCGAAGGATGTCCTCCATGGACCCGAAGCACTCGATTGAGCAGCTATCGGGTTCCTTGCCCATCGGGCAGTTGTTGCAGTGCGGTGAAATGGCACGCCTGCTTTTGAGCAGCACGTTCCTGAATGGCCGGTGGAAATCATCGACATACCCGACACTGATGGCACCCAGCGTGTCACCGTGATAGCCGTTCTCAACGCCGACCAGCAGTTGACGTTCCGGTTCACCCCGGTTGTTCCAATACTGGATGGCAATCTTCATGGCCGCTTCAACGGCACTCGCCCCGTCACCGCAGTAGAAGACATGATCCAGGTCCCCGGGTGTCAGCCTGCTGATCTGTTCAGCCAGTTGCACGGCAGGTTCATGCGAGATGCCCCCGAGAATGCAATGTTGCAGCCTGGCTGCCTGTTCCTGGATGGCTGTGATCAGTTTTGGATGGCCGTGACCGAGATTGACACACCACCATGAGGAGATCCCATCCAGCACTCTGCGTCCATTCCGTTCATAGAGGTGAACCCCCTCGGCCCGCTCGATCAGGACGTAGGATTCCTGCGATTCAAGGCGGCCGATGTCGGTGTAGGGGTGCCAGAGGTGACGGATATCGGCTTCCCTGATATCTGCGAGGCTGGGTGTCAGGTGCTTTTTTGTTTCACTCATTCGCCAGAGTTTCCATGATGGAATCGAGTCCTGTGATCATGCCGGTCAATTTGAGCCAGAAACGATGGTCGTCAGGATCAATATGCGGGGCATAAGGTAACCTGCCCAGGATTTCCACTTCTCCATGGCGGGTAATCGCGTCCGGATTATCCCTGAGGATATCCGGATCTTCAACGGGTTGTGTTTCGCAGAGGATAACACCTACCAGTTCCAGCCCGGAATCCCGGATGGTACGGATAGACATCAAGGTGTGGTTGATGGTTCCCAGGCCTGCATCAGCTACCAGGACCACCGAGAAACCCAGCTTGAGCATCAGGTCCAGGTTATTGTCCCGCTCGTTGAGCGGGACAAGGATGCCCCCCGCCGTTTCGATGACCACGGCGTGGGCGTTATCGAGTAATGCCTCCATGCATTCACAGATATGCTGCAGGTCCGGATACTCCCGGTCCTCGAGTTTTGCTGCAAGGTGGGGTGAGCAGGCCGGTGCATAGACAAATGGTGCCATTCGCGATCGTGTCTGTTGATCAGGAGTCAGGCCGATGACCCTGCAGGCAAAATCGAGATCGGGGATCATCCGGTCTCCGGTTTCTTCCATGACCAGCGCGCCGGTCTGGACCGGTTTCATTGGAACAGCATTGATCCCGCGCTGGCGGGCCCCGGTCAAGATAATGGATGTGACGATTGTCTTGCCGACGCCGGTGCCGGTGCCGGCGATGATGATCCCCCTGTTTTTCATTCCCGCACCGCCAGCAAGTAAATTACCGACCAGGTGATACGGATGGCACCCCCCGGCCCCGGGTATTGAGACCGATATTTTTCCTGGAGTTGACGTGTTTCCCGGACGTTGAGTTGAGACGTGCCGTCCTCGGGGCCGATCGCGGCCCCCGATTCCTTCATCGATTTTAACAGGTCCAGACAGGATGCGTGACAGAAGCGATGTTCATGGACCTCCGACTTGAGGCTTATCCATCCCGATCCGGAAAGGGCCGCCTCGATTTCTCCGGCGGGATGGAGCCGGGGGCCGTGCAGGCCCCTGCCCGTGACCTCCCGGTAACAGGACCTTAACTCGCCGAAACTTTCCTCCGTAAGGAAGGTTGCCAGGAGATATCCCCCCGGGGCGGTGGATCTCTTCAGGCGGGTCAACAGGTTTTCCGGGCAGCCCATCCACTGGAAACTGCAACTCGAGCCGACAAGCTGATAGTTTCCGATTGATTCGAACCGAAGCGCATCCTCAACCTTGAACTCAATATTTTTCTGCCGGGTGAATTTGCGGCGGCAGACCCCGATCATGCCGGGTGCAAAGTCGATTCCCAGGATCGAGGCTCCCGGATATTTTTCCGACATAAGGCCCGTCAGGTGCCCCGTCCCACAGCCGACATCCAGGATGTTTCGAATCGATACATCCCCGGGCATCCACTCACTGAGTTGACCCGCAATCGTCTGTTGCGAGGCAGACCACTGGTCATACTGAGAGGCCGCCCTTGAAAAGCTGTCAATAATCCGTTTGTTGTTTGTGCTCATAGGTCGTGAAGAAGATCCCGGATAGGCTGATAATGTGTCAGCGGTATGGCGTGTCCGCCCCCCTCGATTTCGATGTAATGACTGTCGGGCAGTCCGGATTGGAGGAACCGTCCGGCTTCGTGCGGGACGATCCTGTCATCAGTGCCGTGAATGACCGTTGTCTTGACACTGATCTCACTCAACCGTCCGGTCAATTCCGTATTGAGGAGGTAGTCGAGTCCCAGAGCAAGTTCCCCATCCGTGTGGCTTGCCGAGAGTTCAAGCAGGTGATTCACCAGTTCAGGATCTTCGACCGGATCAAGGCTGTTTTCAATGAAATCCCTGAGAATAACCTCCCTGGAGCTCTTGAGCCTCGTCTTCATTCGCTGCAAAACCCTTGGGTGTTTCCCGGGGAAATGGTCGTTTCCGGTGAAACAGGATGTGGTGGCGACAAGGATGAGATGGCCTGTTTTGACAGATCCGTTGAGGATGGCCTCAAGCAGGAGCATGCTGCCTAGGGACCACCCCACACAGATATCGTGGGATATTGGATGGTCATGGGACATGGAGATGAATTCATTCCAGTTGCCGGTCGTGCTTTCGAATCGGGAATCAAGTGACAAGAGGAGGGGATCCCACACACGGGGTGTCATTGCCCAGCCCGGCATCAGGAATAACCTGCAGCCGCCTTTCATGGGCGGCTAGCCAAGACAGTTTCGGAAATCCCCCGTGCCGCAGTCTGCAGGTCATGCCTGGTGTGGGCCAGTGTCAGTGAAAATCGAAGTCGAGCGGTCCCCTCCGGTACGGTGGGGGGCCTGATAGCCACGGCAAAAATTCCACGGTTTTCAAGCCTTGCGGACACATCCATCGTCTCCCGGTTTCCACCGACGGGGATAGGTATGATCTGCGCATCCCCATTACGGGGGTCCAGGACCCCATCGCACAGTTCTTTCCGGAAATATCGGCTGTTTTCGAGAAGAGGCTTTCCACATTCTTCTGTTTCCATGATGATCTCGGCGGCTTTTAGGGCGGCTGCAGCACATGCCGGCGCAAGAGCCGTTGAATACATGTATGGGCGGGCGCGGTTGATCAACCTTTCATGGATATCCCCGTTGCAGGCTGCAAAACCGCCGAGGCTTCCCAGTGATTTTCCAAGTGTGGCAATCGTGATATCGGGAAGAATCCCATGCCCCGGCGTCCGTGACAAGCCACCCCCCTGTTCACCCAGGACGCCCAGTGCATGGGCCTCGTCGACAACGAGGAGACAGTTGAAGCGGTCGGCAAGTGCACGCAAACACGGGAGGTCGGCGGCGTCACCATCCATGCTGAATATGGATTCGGTCGCAATCCACCGCCGCCCCCTGCAGGGATGGCGTTCAAGCAAGTCCTCGAGGTGCCCGGTATCGAGATGGCGGTAGCGGATCATTTTTGCGGGCCCGAGACGCACGCCGTCAATCAGGCTCGCATGGTTGAGACGGTCGGAAAAAACGATATCGTCCCTTGAGGTCAGGCACGAAAGAATCCCAAGGTTCGTGAGGAAGCCGCTTCCAAAGACCAGGGCGCGGTTCTGGCCGCACATTCGGGCCAGCCTGGACTCGAGTTCAGCATGAATTTCAAGGTGGCCGCACATCAGGGGCGAGGCGGTTGCACTGCAGCCCCATCGCCGGATTGCTCCCATGGCGGCCTCTTTAACCCGGGGGTCCTGCGAGAGATTCAGGTAGTCGTTGGACGAAAAATTGAGGATATCATGGTCGTTCCACCTGATTCGAACACCAGTTGTCGGCAGGCTCTTGAGTGTTCTGTATAGTCCCTGCTCCCTCCAGGAACCAGGGTCATCGTGAATTTTGTTTGTACTCACCATCACCGGCCATCATTCCGCCGGGGTGAGCGCAGGCCCCGTGATCGTGGCAGACCTTGTCACGGCCAAGCCCGACTGGTCCTCTTCGAGTGATGCATCATCCCCGGCAATGTCGTGACCGTACTCCAGGGTGAAGCCCATGTCCCGGATCATTCGGACAGCATCATCTCCGCGTTGGCCCGGCGTGGTCAGGTATCCCGTCACGAATATGGAATTGCAGGGATAAAGCGCCAGCGGCTGGAGTTTGCGCAGGTGATGTTCGCGACCCCCCGCGACCCGAATTTCCCGGGTGGGATTCATGAACCTGACCAGGCAGAGGATTTTCAGGCAACGGCGGGGTGTCAGATCGGTGACCATCCCCTCGAATGGTGTCCCCTTGATAGGAATCAGAAAATTGACCGGTATGGATTCCGGCCCCAACCTGTTGAGTTCAGTGGCAAAGTCAATGATGTCCTCATCACTTTCCCCCTGCCCGAATATTCCACCCGAACACAGCTCGAGCCCGGCCTGCCTGCAGTGGCGCAGCGTCTGGAGACGATCCTGGAATGTATGGGTTGTGCAGATATTTTCGTGATGGCTCTCGCTGGTGTTCAGGTTGTGGTTGATGCGGTTGACGCCGGCTTCCTTGAGACGTTCTGCCTGACAAGCGCTCAAAAGGCCCAGGGAGCAGCATATCGACAGATCACCATCCTGTTTGATCGCCCGGACCGTATCACAGAGGTCATCGATCTCCCGGTCACTCGGACCCCGTCCGCTCATGGCCATGCAATAACGTCGTGCCTTGAGCCGGCGAGCCCTCCGGGCCTCTTCTCGCAGCTGTTCCCGGGGGAGAAGGCTGTAACGGGGGATATCTGCATCGGAAACACTGGATTGTGAACAGTAATGGCAGTCCTCGGGGCACAGGCCGCTTTTTGCATTTGTCAGGACATGAATATGGACCTTGATGCCGCAATATTTGCGGCGAACCCTGAAGGCGGCATCAAGGAGCGCGAGCATCTCCTCGTCCGGATACTGGAGGACATGACGGCATTGCTCACGGGTCAGGGGTTCCTGGTCAAGTGCGCGATCCCTGATCTGTTCAAGTTGGGACATGATTCATCCTGCGACTCATGGTTATCTGCATTGAAGAGATGTTTCCGGTGAAAATGCAGTCACGACCTGCTGTCACGCATCCTAACCCAAATTCAATGAAGAGTTAATACAAGATTGGCCGGGGAATGAGATAATTTTCAGGTTGAGGGGAACCATTCATGGGCAGAATCATGCCGATCGACCGGATGCGGATTCCGGGTGAACCCTATGTCCTGAATATTTCAACCCAGTGCTTGGAATCGGTCCCGGTGAAGTCACGGATCTGGTGTCGGCAACTGAAGCCGCATGCCACGACCACGGCATTCTCATCCTTCGACCGCACGGACGGCAACAGGATATCCTCGCCGATATTTCGGGAAAGTTCGTAATGTTCTGTCTCATAACCGAAGGATCCGGCCATGCCGCAGCATCCCGACGGGATTTCATCAACCTGTGTGCCCCGGCAGGATTTCAGGATGCCCATCATTGATTCCGTTCCGAACAGGGCCTTCTGGTGACAGTGCCCGTGAACAAGGATCCGCTCGTGACCGGGACGCAACCGGTCTGGATCGATCCGGCCATCCCGAATATTCTGGTCAACAAACCGGTCGATCATGAACACGTTCTTCTCGATGCGAGCCGCCAGTTCCCGGTCGTCGACCAGGTCGCAAAGGTCGTCAACCAGCGCCGATGCGCAACTCGGTTCCAGCACGACAACCGGGATGTCACGCCGGATGTAGTCATCCAGCCCCCGAAGCGTCTTTTCCCCATCCCTCCCGGCTTCCTTGAGGAATCCATGTGAGATTCGGGGCCGCTGGCAGCACCCGCCGCCATAAAGCCGGACCTGATAACCGCATTGCTCAAGCAGGAGTACGGCCGATCTGCCGATCCAGGGCTCGTGATAGTTGGTGAATGTGTCGGCAAAGAGGACGACCTGCCGGTCGCCCACGTGTCCATCAGCCCGGTGATGATACCAGTGTTCCAGTGTTTTAGCGGCGTATTTCGGCAGTGTCCTTCGCCTGTCAATGCCGGCGAACTTTTCCAGTGCCGCCTTGAACATTCCGTTCGACTGGATCATGTTGACCAGGGGGGCGGAAATCCCGGAGTTCATGCGGGCGGCACGGCGTGTTCCATGGACGATCCGGTCTCGTATGGTCGTCCCATTTTGCAACCGGTAATAGCGCAGGAATTCACCCTTCAACTTTGCCATGTCGACATTGCTTGGGCATTCCGCCTTGCAGGCCTTGCAGGAGAGGCACAGGTCCATCACCTCGTGAACCTCACTGCCGCCGAGGTTGATATCACCGAGTTGACCCGCAATTGCCATCCTCAGGGCGTTGGCACGACCCCTTACGCTGTCCTCCTCGTTCATCGTGGCCCTGAAGCTGGGGCACATTGTCTTGTGCAGGGTCTGCCGACAGGTCCCGACCCCAGAACACATCTCCACCGCCGCGGTGAATGATCCGTCATTCACCATCCTGAACTCGGTCATGAATTCCGGAACCTTGTAATCGATCCCATAACGCAGGTCCTCATCGATCGGATGGGGATCGACAATTTTTCCGGGATTCATTCTGTTTTGCGGGTCAAATGCATCCTTGATTTTGCGGAATGCCTGGTAAAGCTGTTTCCCGAAGAATCGTTCGATATAGGCGCTGCGCACGAGGCCGTCACCATGTTCGCCACATAACGATCCTCCATACCGCCTTACAAGACGGAACGACTCCTCGCTGATGGATTTCATGTGTTCAATGTCCTCGGCGGATTTCAGGTTGAGAATCGGCCGGACATGGATCAACCCGACGCTGGCATGCCCATATTGAGCGACACTGACTCCACGCGATTGACAGAACTCTAGGATTTGCCCGATATAATCCCCCAGGTGTTCCGTCGGGACAGCCGCATCCTCGATGAAGGGCGTGGGTTTCCTGTCCCCCTTGATGCCAAGCATCAGGCCAAGGCCGTTTTTGCGCATCGTCCATACACGGTTTCTGTCGGCGGCTTCAGTGAAACACGGGTAAGCGTAGCCCATCGCCTTGCCCCGGATGTCACGGACCATGGCCTCCATCTTGCCCCGGGTCTCATCATGACTTTCGCCGTGGAACTCGACGATCAGGATGCAATTGGGATCACCCTCCAGAAAGCCTGTCAGGGGCCGGATCATCAGGTTCTCACGCGCCATGCTGATGACGGTGTGGTCAAGAAGTTCCACGGCTGTCGGCTGATGCTGTACAATCGGGTGAACGGCCCGGACGGCTTCAATCAGTTCCCTGAAATGCAGTACGCACACCCCGACATGATTGGGCAGCGGTTCCAGGTTGATCTTGCTGTCGAGTGTGAATCCCAAAGTCCCCTCGCTTCCAACCAAGAGCCTGCCGAGATTGAAGCTGTTGTTGATCAGGACACGGTCGAGGGGGTAACCGCTGCAGCGTCTCAGGATCTTCGGGTAACGTTTTTCAATTTCAGCCTGATTATCATCCACAATCCTGCGCGTTGTCCGGTAAAGTTCCCCTTCACGATCATCCAGCCGGCATTTTATGTCGAGTTCGGCCTGGGACAGGTTGCTGGTCGCCAGACGGGTGCCATCCGCAAGGAGGATTTCCGTGCCGAGCAGGTGATGGATGGTCATGCCGTAACGGATGGACCGGATTCCGGCGGTGTTGTTGCCAATCATGCCACCGATGTTGGCGCGGCTGGAAGTGGCCGGGTCGGGTGCAAAGTGAAGGCGGTGAGGTGCGAGGTGTGCGTTGAGGTTGTCAAGCACGACACCGGGCTGCACCCGCGCCCAGCCCTCATCCGGATCGATCTCAAGGATCCGGTTCATGTGCTTGGAAAAATCAACCACCAGCGACCGGCCGACAGCCTGGCCGGCCAGTGAGGTGCCGGCACCCCTCGGGAGCAGTGATATTCCGTGATCCGCGGCAACTTTCAACGCCGCTGTTATATCCTCGGAATCCAGTGGGGCGAAGACCGCCTGCGGCATGATGCGGTAGATGCTCGCATCCGTCGAATACAGGCCGCGGCGCATTTTGTCGAAATAAACCTCACCGCGGACCGCCTGTCTCAGGGCCTGCTCAAACGTGGAAACGGTAGGTGTCATAGGTCAGTCCATGATTTCATTCAGCGCACGGAGCAGGAGGTTGACATGGTTTTCCGTGCTGCTGCATCCCATCAGGCCGATCCTCCAGGCTTTTCCTGTAAATGAACCTAGTCCTGCGCCGATCTCGATATTATGGTCATTCAGTAGGCGGCTTCGCACGGTCATGTCATTAATCCCGTCCGGAATTCTCACGGTATTAAGCTGCGGCAGCCTGTATTCAGGGTCGACGATGAACGGGATTCCCATGGATGCCAGTCCATCGCGCAGGAGTTCATGGTTTTTCATGTGACGTTCGAAACGTGCCTCGAGCCCCTCGTCAAGGACCAGGCGCAGCGCCGTATGCAGGGCATAAATGGATGATATGGGTGCCGTGTGGTGATAGGCACGCTTGTCCCCGGTCACATAACCGGACAACAGGTTCAGGTCAAGGAACCAGCTCCGGACCTTCTGTCTGCGGTTGCGGACGACATTCATCGCTCGTCCATTGAATGAGACCGGCGACAGGCCCGGTGGCGCACTCAGGCATTTTTGCGTTCCGGAATAAACCGCATCGATCTCCCAGTCATCAACACGCAGCTCCACGCCGCCCAGTGAGGTCACCGCGTCGACAACGAACAATGAGCCCGCGTCATGGGCCAATCGGCCGATTTCCTCAAGCGGCTGCAATACGCCCGTTGATGTTTCTGCATGGACGATTGCAACCAGTTTCGGGGAACAGGAATTCAACGCCTCCCTAACCTGGGAGGGGTCGATGGGCTGCCCCCAGTCGGCCGCCACCCGGTGCACAACAGCCCCGCAACGTTCAACGACATCGGCCATCCTTCCCCCGAATACACCGTTGATGCAGACTAGGGCCTCGTCGCCGGGCTCGAGCAGGTTGACCAAGCAGGTTTCCATGCCTGCACTGCCCGGGGCTGAGACGGCAAAGGTCATTTCGTTTTCCGTCCGGAAGGCCTGTTGCAACATCGTCCTTACATCATTCATCATGCTGATGAATTGTGGGTCGAGGTGACCGACCAACGGGGCAGACATGGCGCGTAGGACCGAGGGGTGGGCATCGCTCGGTCCCGGCCCCATCAGGATCCTGGGCGTTGGGGTGAGTTCGTCAGTCATGTTTTCCATATTCCCTTTTCTTTTTGATTTTTCATATTCCCGCCCTTGTTGTGATTCTTGCCGTTTGATTGATTATCTTCCATCGAAATCATATTCAACGGGTTTCATCGGGCCGCCAGTTCGGAGGCCAGTTGAATGGCGGAAATCAGGCTGGAAATCCCGGCCTTGCCCTGCCAGGCAATGTCATAGGCAGTACCGTGGTCAACGGAGGTCCTGATTATCGGCAGTCCCATGGTGATGTTGACCCCATCGTGGAGTGAGATCATCTTGAAAGGGATGCAGCCCTGGTCATGATAAAGGGTGACATGGCCGTCATACCTCCCGAGTGCATCAGGCATGAATGCGGCATCGGGGGAAACCGGCCCTTCAACATTCCAGCCCTCGTCCCTGCATCGGTCAACGGCCGGGGAGATGATATCCATTTCCTCATTCCCGAAGATACCGTCCTCGCCGGCATGTGGATTCAGCCCGAGAATTGCAATCAATGGTTCCCTGTGCCGGATGGTTCTCAATGTGTCCCGCGTCAGGCCGACAACCCTGACAATGTCTTCCGTATCGAGGGAGGCAGAGACGCTTGCAAGTGACTGGTGGCATGTTACAAGGCTGACCGCCATGCGCGGACTGTAAAGCATCATGGCAAAGTTGTCGCTGTTTGTGAGTCGGCCCAGGATTTCTGTGTGGCCTGGTCCATCAATGCCCGCCAGATGGAGTGTTGTCTTGTTGATCGGGGCGGTGGCGATGCCGTCGAGATTGCCATCAAGGGCGGCCCGGACCGCCGTCTCGATATAGGTGAGGCACGCCGTCCCGGATTCCCGTGTGGGAACGGCTGGCCGGACTTCACCCCTGATCCGTCCACAATCAATCAAGACAGGATCCTCGCCAGTTCCCAGGTCCATACCTTCCATCGAAGCGATACATCTGGTCGATGAGAGGATCTCCATTAGACCCAGTTGCCTGGCAGCCTGATGAAGGACGGTCATATCCCCGATCAGGACGGGCCGGCAGGTTTCGAGCACGGCATGGTTCATGATGGTTTTCAGGCAGATTTCCGGGCCGATTCCGGCCGGGTCACCTTGCGTGATCGCGATGGTGGGTTTGGATTTCATGTCCGCGTATTTTCTTGATCAGGAATGAATGATGATCCCAGTTCTCAAAGGTCCCCATGATGCCGTCGTGGTTGGGGTGTGTTTCCTGATCCAGATACTTCGACAAATGGCTCGAAGGAATCACAAGCCCAGGGGTCAAATCCCGTTTTTTTCGCGATGTTCGCCGCGCTGAAATCATCCCGATATCTTTCAAGGCAATCATCCCTGTCTCCCTTGAACAGGTAGATCTTGCCGATGATAGTCTTGGTTTCCCCCGGCGCCAGGGGTCCAATCTTTGCTCCCGGGTGGAGGCACCTCAGGGGATTGTGCCCCTGGACCGAGACAAAATCCTTCCAGCAGATCCCTGTGACCCATTCGCCGTCCGCCGATTCACGGATCATCAGCCCGGCATGGGCATTGCGAGATGATGT
>CAYYNQ010000109.1:0-2569 GCA_964473105.1 uncultured Candidatus Sumerlaeota bacterium
CTGCCAACAAGGTTGTTCTGGAATCTACATCCCAACCATAACCCCCCCAGGCCATTACCCAAGTCCCCGCCCGAGGCATCCTCCCCGATGATGTTACCCTGGAAAACATTCATCACCTGGGGAACACCTGATGTTGCGTTATGTGCCTCAATACCCCATTCCGTATTGCCACTGACATGGTTCCCCAACGATCCCGATCCCGTTGCGACGCTGCCACCGATCACATTCTCATAACCCGTCATGTAATACCCGGTTCGGTTGGGAAAAGCATTCATTCCCGTTGCCGAGTCAACCCCTATGGAATTGGACTGGACAACGTTTCTCCATGTCTTGTCGTAAACGCCATATTCGGTATTGCCGGATATGGTATTGCCCATGATCTGGTTATCTGAGGCCCCGTCGGTCATTACAATGCCATGATAGTTGGGAATCGCGGCAGACTGGCTGTCATTCAACCCAATGTTGTTGTTCTCCAGGAGATGGAAGGAGGTATTGTCATCAATCAGCATGATCCCGAACTGACTGGTCTGGTCATGTCCCGAGATGAGATTTCCACTCACCTCGCAATGCTGGCTTGCGTGTTCAATCCGCACCCCGCCTTCGAGAGGGCCCCCATTATTAAATGCAATTATGCCCGTGACATCGGTGCCTATCTTGTTTCCCACCACCTCGTGGTGATCCGTCTGGTTTCCGGATATCAAGACCCCATTGTCACCGTTTCCGCTTATGAGGCAATTACTCACGGTGTTTGACTGGGTTACATCCTTGAAAAACACCCCGTTCATCGCGTTCCCAAGCAGTGCATCTCCGTCCAGGTTTGTTCCAATAATACAATTGTCAACCGTATGCTGATCGGTAACCTGATTCTCCACCAGGACTCCATTTTCACCGTTCCCGGAAATGAGGCAACTTGACACGGTACATTGCACCGGATTGTTTCGAACATGCACGCCGTTTTCACCGTTGGGCAGGGCCAGGTCCCCATGGACCCCATCCGTCCCAATCCAGGAATCCTTGACGAGGTTATTGTCTGATCCATTGTGCTCGATCAGGACACCGTTCTTGGTATTTCCGCTGATGATGTTGTCCGGACCGATCGTGTTGTGATTGGCCGATTCGCCGATGTAGACACCATTCTTGTGATTGCCAAGTGCAGTCAGCAAGGTCACATCCAGGCCGATGATGTTTCCGTCCACCGTGTTGTTATTGGCGGTGTTTTCCAGCGCAACTCCGTTCTGATTATCGACAACAAGATTTCCGGTGACCGCATTCTGGAAGCATTTAAGTCCAGACAGGTGAATACCCGTCCCGTTATTTCCCAATGCGACCAGCTTGGTCATGTCTGAACCGACGATGTTGTTTATTATCGTGTTCTCCTTGACATCCTGCCCGGATCCGCCGAGATAGATGCCATAACTTCCGTTGTCTGAGATCAGGTTCGTTTGTGTATCCGCCGTGCCTCCAATTGTATTCTTGCTGGCCCCATCACCCAGGGTGATCCCGGCGTTCGCGTTGGAAAAAAGATGGGTGTTCTCCACAGTGTTGAACTCACAACCCAGCCCATAGAGATTCATGCCACGGTTGCAGTAACGAACAATATTGCGGTAATTGTCGCCATTCCCGCCTACAAGATTGTTCTTTGAGTCGTCAACGATCGCAATGCCCGTGTCAAACTGTATCAACTCCATCCCCTGGATGATGTTGGAATCGGCATCCACTATCTTTAATCCGGCCTTGGGGGAAGGCACAAACCCGCCGTCGATCAGGATGCGCGGCGTCGGCCCCGCTCCAGGCGCCGTGTCACCCAGTATTTCTGTCCCATCGTCCGTGAGAGAAGGAAGCTCTGTGGCCAGAATAATGTTCCCACTGATGCTGAACTCTATCTGGTCGGGACCCGCGTTGGCATTGGCACTGTTAATTGCCTCCCTCAACGAACCAACCCCCGCATCGGCGAGGTTGTTTACGGTAAATACCGCAGATTGGGCCTTATTCGAGGGCAGCCATTGCAAAGCCAGGGCAACCAGCGCCAGCCTGACAACATAAGCCAACTGAACCGGAAAACTCCCCACCCCCGCGAAATTCCCGAAATACCCGCCCGAACATCTCGATGAAAACATTGACATAAACTCCAATCACTTTGATCTGCGAAGGCCAGACCCCGGTATAGACCCGGTCATCCCGACTGGACATCCGGCGGAGCGATCCCTCCACTCATAACCATCCTGTCACTATCCTGACCCATATTTTATTCATTTTCCATGGTCATTTGGCGGAATTCATGGCTAAGCCGGCAGGGACATCCCGTTTACAGACTGGGGGACTTGATTTGTCTTGATTGGTCCCATGTCAGGACATACCCACAGTTCGCGCCCCCCTTGATCCGCCTGATCAATTCATCCTGATGCCCAGTGCCCCCATCACCATCGGCGCAAACGTCTCGGCAATCAGTCGGCTCGTCGTGTCGTTCGAGTGGACGGCATCGATAAACTCCATGTCCTCGCGCAACGTGAAATCATGAAAGTCCTCCCTCCCCGCCAATTTTTGAGACAATTGCCTCATCAGGGAATAA
>CAYYNQ010000110.1:0-46443 GCA_964473105.1 uncultured Candidatus Sumerlaeota bacterium
CCACGCCGTTCCCTACTTCCTTCCTGTCACCTACATCTTTCACCCGACACGCAACCTGGTCCGCCTCTCTGACGGCCTGATGGGCGTAACCAACAACCTCCAACTTGCCGATCGTTTGAGGCAGTACCGAAACCTCGGTCGTGACCGTGATGGCAGGTGTGTGGATATTGGCTATAACAGCAGGCTTGATGAAATTCAGGCCGCATTTCTGGAAATAAAACTTGGAAGCCTTGATGAGGATAATGAGGATCGTATTGCGAACGCGTCCTACTATGATACAGCACTCAATGCCGATGCATTTGTGAAGCCCTCCGAAGTGGCTGAAGGGGAGCATGTGTACAGCCACTACACGGTCCGGCATTCAAAAAGGGATGATGTCCTGAAATTCCTGAGAGAGAGAATGATTGAATCGATGGTTTATTACCCCCTTCCCCTTCATCTGGAGCCTTGCTTTGCCTACCAGGGTTACCAGAAGGGACACTTTCCGGTTGCAGAGCAATTGTGCAGTGATGTTTTGTCACTTCCCGTTTCGCCGGGCCTGACCCGAAGGGAACTGGAGCAGGTTGTTCATGCCTTGGACCTGTATGCCCAAACCTATTCCGCCCCAGCACCGAACTGAACCTGGCCGGTCCGGCATGGCGGACATTTGCAGGTGTGATTATTTTCAAGCCTTGAATATCATTACGGGACGGGATTTTCCCCGTATGATGTCACGTTGGCGGGGGCGTGTCCCCATGGGGATATGGGTGGACAAACTCCTGGGTCGTGCCGGTATCCGGCCGATACCCGGCCCCTTGGTTTGAGGCAATGGCTGAGAACATAAAAAATGACAAATATTTCATGAAGAAGGTCCTGAAGCTGGCCGAGAAAGGCCGGGGCCTGACTTCGCCCAATCCAATGGTCGGTGCGGTTGTCGTCAGGGATGGAAAAATTGCCGGTCGTGGTCATCACGAAAAAAAGGCGGTAGAACATGCTGAAATACGTGCTCTGAAAGCGGCAGGTAGTTCGAGTCGCGGAGCGACACTCTATGTAAATCTCGAACCATGTTCCCACAAGGGCCGCACTCCCCCGTGTGTTGATGAAATCATCAGGTCGGGAATTAGCCGGGTAGTCACGTCAATGGTCGACCCCAATCCACGGGTATTCGGGAAGGGGATTGAGAGGCTCAGGCGTCAGGGGATCGATGTTGATGTCGGTTGCATGGAGAAGGAAGCGCGGAGACTCAATGAATATTTTGTTGTGTTTCATGAGTATAAAAGACCCTTTATCACGCTAAAATGGGCCATGACCGCCTGTGGACGGACGTCACATGATGCCGGTTATGCACGATGGATCAGCAACAGGAAATCAAGGGAGTATGTCCACCGACAGCGGTCATATCACGAGGCAATCATGATTGGCATTGGCACTGTCCTGGCCGATGACCCCATGCTTAATGTAAGGCTGCCGAATTTCAAGGGACGCCAGCCGATCAAAATCATCATCGACGGCGGGCTTGCGCTCCCTACCCGGGCAAGATTGCTGAGGCACAAGGGCAGAAATGATGTGATTATTTGTTGTTCCCAGCAAGCAAAGGACGAGATCGCCCGTCATTTTGAATCGGATACCTGCAGGGTTATCCGGGTTCCGGGGGAGAGGCGTGTTATCGATCTGAACCAGGTCCTTGTCAAGCTTGCCGAGATGAACATCCAGTCCGTTTTCGTTGAGGGCGGGCGTCAGATACACACGGCACTCCTGAAACTGGGCCTGGTCGACAAGGTTATGGCCTTTATTTCCCCCAAGATCATAGGCGGGGAACTTGTCAGGTCACCGGTGGAAAATCTCCAGTTAACAAACCTTGATCAGGCCCTGAATCTTCAGGAGACTCAGTGGAAAACCTTTGGGGATGATATCTGCATGGAGAGTTATTATGGACGGCAAGGGGAACTTCCCGAAAAAAAATGAAGAACTGACTGGGCCTGAATGGCTCAAATTTTACGATGGGCGTTATTATGTTTAAAACGAAGGAGGGCCACTCAATATGTCTTTGAATCTTGAAATGATTGTCTCGCTTTGCAAACGGCGTGGATTTGTCTTCCAGAGTAGTGAGATCTACGGAGGGATGACTGCTTGTTATGACTATGGCCCCCTGGGCGTTGAACTGAAGCGCAATGTCAGGGAGGCCTGGTGGAGATCCATGGTCCAGGAGCGTGATGATGTTGAGGGAATCGAATGTTCAATCCTGATGCATCCTGACGTCTGGAAGGCATCGGGTCATGTCGAAAACTTCACGGATCCCCTTGTGGATTGCAGGGAGTGCAAGGCCCGTTCACGTGCCGACCAGATTGACTCCTACACTGCACGATATCGGGTCACGGGGAAGTTGAGCACGGGTGATTCGGAGGAAGAACCCCGGGAAGGGATTCTGGAGGTTGAACTGGGCCCGCAGGTGCCGTCTGATGTCATCCGGCCCGGGTTTACGCAGGACAAGCAGGTGTTCTCCGTGGTGGACCGAATCGAGTTTGTCGAGTCTCCGGTCCCCTGTCAAAATTGCGGAAACCGTACCCTGACCGAACCCAGGTTTTTCAACCTGTTGTTCAGGACACATGTTGGCGCCATTGAGGATTCTTCATCGACCGTATTCATGCGGCCTGAGACCGCACAGGGAATGTTCGTCAATTATGAAAATGTCAGGGGCGCCATGCGACGCAAGCTGCCGTTCGGGATTGCCCAGGTCGGCAGGAGTTTCCGCAACGAAATAACTACACGTCAGTTCATTTTCAGGACGCTGGAGTTCGAGCAGATGGAAATGGAATATTTCTGTGAACCCGGGACCGATGATGAATGGTTCAGGCACTGGGTCCAGGAGCGATACAACTGGTATCTTCGTTACGGGATACGCGCAGGAAACCTCAGGCTGCGGAAACATGACCAGGATGAATTGGCCCACTACAGCAGCTCGTGTTACGATATTGAGTATCAATTCCCGATGGGCTGGGGTGAACTGGAGGGGATCGCTCATCGTGGATGCTATGATCTGGACTGCCATATGAAACAATCGGGCAAGGATCTTCAGTATTTCGATCAAGCCAGTAACAAAAAATATCTGCCGCACGTCATTGAACCGGCGGCCGGTGTCGACCGAACCGCCTTGACTTTTCTGATGGATGCCTGGAATGAGGAGGAGGTTGATGGACGGATGCGCACGGTCCTGAAATTCCATCCCGCAATCGCTCCCGTCAAGGTAGCCGTACTGCCCTTGTTAAAGAAAAAGCCCGAGATCGTCGAGATCTGCCGGCGATTGACCAGTGACCTCAAGCAGTATTGGAAAGCCACCTATGATGACACAGCCGCAATCGGGAAACTCTACCGTCGTCAGGACGAGATCGGTACCCCATTCTGCGTGACGGTAGATGTTGAGAGCCTTGATGATAACAGGGCCACGGTGCGTGAACGGGATAGCATGTCCCAGGAGCGTGTTGATCTGGATCAAATATCCGATTATCTCCGGGAACGGATCATCATGAATCCTGAAAAAGTTACCGATCCGGTAGCGATGGACTCCTGAGGCAGGATCCCCAGCCAACATGTCCCGAAAACCCGTGATTGCGCTCAATACCGATACGTTCAAGGACTCAAACGGTATCATTACAGGTGTCCGGTCTCCGTATTGGATGGCCGTTGCTGCTGCTGGTGGGATACCGTTTTTACTGCCCGATATGGATTCAGCGACTGATCTCCGGGCTTCCCTTGCTGCGGCTGACGGACTAGTCCTGACCGGGGGTGATGACTTGCGTCCCGAGAGGCTTGGAGAATCCCTGCATCCCAGGGCCGATCCGGTCACAAGAAACCGGGACCGGGCGGATTTTGGGCTGATTGATATTATTCTGGAAACCCGGATGCCGACCCTTGCTATCTGCCTTGGCTTTCAGGAACTCAATATACAATGTGGCGGGACCATTTGGCAGGACCTCGAGGATGAAAATCCAATGGCCATCCCACACCGTGGTCGTGGCAAGATGAAATTCCTGTATCACGATATCGAGGTAAAGGCCGGTACCCATTTGTCCCGAACGTGGCGGGGTGCATCCAAAGTCAGGGTAAACAGCGCTCATCACCAAGCCGTGCGGGATCTCGGTTCCGGCTTGAATGCGGTCGCCGTGTCCGGCGACGGTATTATAGAGGCTGTTGAAATGGACGCCCATCCCGGGCTGTTGGGCGTGCAATGGCACCCCGAGAGAATGATGGATGACCCGACACAGATGAGCCTGTTCAGTTCGCTAGTTGAGGCTGCGAGTGCGGGAATCGATATCGCCGGGTAAATCAAACCATGGAAGACTCGAAAAACGAGTCTTATAGTATTCCGGTTGAACTAGGACAGGAGTTGGATATCATTCATGGCAGTTCTGGATATCAGGATTTATGATGATCCCGTCCTCAGGGAGCGGGCCTCGGTGGTCGAGGAAGTAACCGATCGATATCGGATACTGGGCGATGACATGATAGAGACCATGATGTCTGCGCGAGGTATCGGACTTGCCGCAAATCAAATCGGTCTTGCCGAAAGAATTGTTGTTGTTGATGTCCACTGGCCGGCTCATGAGAAGAGGAAGAAAAAAGCTCCCCCGCCGCTGGTCCTGATTAACCCCGAGGTTCTCGAGACGGCGGATGAAGATGATGTCCAGAGTGAAGGTTGCCTGAGCCTTCCCGGGATTGAGGGGGATGTCTGGCGTCCCGTGTGGATTCGCTACCGTTTCCAGGATCCCGGGGGGGGATGGCATGAGAAGGATGCCAAGAATCTCGAGGCCCGCTGTATCCTTCATGAAATAGATCACCTCGACGGGGTGCTTTTCATGGATCATATGAAACCGAAGGAGCGACGTGAGATCGCGGGTAGACTCTCTGTCCTGAGAAAAACAAGGCTGGACTCGGGGGCGTGAGATCTCAGCTCGTTGAAAAATCCGATATTTCCCCCTGCTTTATATCGTTTCGGTACCTTGCGCCGGATCATATCCTCATAGCGCCAGATTCAAAAGACTCGTCTATGGACGCCGTGCATCTTCCACAGTTCAAAGGTACTCCGTCAGTCGATGAAATAATATCCGGTATTAAAATACCACTCGATCCAGTTGAGGAGGGGATGATCCGGGATGCTTATAAACTCGCACAGGAGTTACATCAGGGTCAGTTGAGAAAATCCGGGGACCCGTATTTCACGCATTGTGCACATGTCGCCTACCTATTGGCCCGACTTGTCAATGACCCGTCCACAGTCGCTGCCGGTCTGTTGCACGACACCCTGGAGGACTGTGGTGCGACTTTCAAGGAGTTGGCGGCCCGTTTCCCGGATCCGGTAGCTGATTTGGTTGATGGTGTCACCAAAATCTCGTCGTTGAACTATTCGAGTGATATAGAGCACCAGGCGGATAATCTTCGCAAGATGATTCTGGCGATGACGAAAGATGTCCGGGTTGTCCTGATCAAGCTGTGTGACCGCTTGCATAACATGCAGACCCTCGATCATCTCCGTCCGGATAGGCAGAGAGCCATTTCCCGGGTAACTATGGATATTTATGCGCCTCTTGCCAACCGCCTTGGAATGACGCGAATAAGGTCGCTGCTCGAGGATCTCAGCATGAAATACCTTTCGCCCGGCGCATACGACAGGATATCCGAAAAAATGGAGGGTCGTGAGCCAAGGGACCAAAGGATAGTTGATATCACCCGCAAGCAACTTGGTGAACAGTTGAAGAGGAATTCCATCAACTACCATATCCAGGGCAGGAGGAAACACCTTTTCAGCCTGTATCAGAAGATGAAGGAGCAGGGCCTGAGCCTGGATGAGGTACATGACATCCTGGCGGTGCGTGTGATCACGGATAATATTCGGGATTGCTATGAGATCCTCGGGATTGTCCATAGTATATGGAAACCGATCGACGGACGCTTCAAGGATTATATTGCGGCGTCCAAGGAGAACGGATACCGATCAATCCACACATCCGTGATCGGGGTTGAAGATGAAATCACTGAAATCCAGATCCGTACCCGCGAGATGCATGAGATTGCCGAGGAAGGGATAGCCGCGCACTGGAAATACAAGGAGAAAATAAGCTCCGGAGATGGGACGCGCGCACAGAATGAGGGACGCAGGGTGTCATGGCTTCGTCAACTGGTGGACTGGCTGACGGATGTCCGTGACCCCGCGGAGTTCATGCGGGAACTCAAGCGTGATGTCTATGAGCAATCGGTCTTCTGTTATACGCCGGCGGGTGAGATCATCGAGTTGCAGCAGGGGTCGACAGCATTGGACATGGCCTATCGGGTCCACACCGATATAGGACACCATTGCTCGGGCTCCCGTATAAACAGCCGAATGGTATCGATTCGGACAGAACTCCAGACCGGGGATGTTGTCGAGATCCTGACCAGCAAGTCGTCTCACCCCACACCGGACTGGCTGAACTTTGTGAAGTCGGGGCGGGCTCGCAACAAGATCAGGCATTGGCTAAAGGAAAGCCAGCGGGAGATGTTCCTTGAACAGGGTCGCCAGAAACTGCTTGAGCAGGTCCGGTCGAGATATGGCTCCAGGGTTGACCTGGACACCGCCTTGAAGGCACTCTCGGCCCACCTGAAGCTATATTCCGTCCATAGTGTTGAAGAACTACTGGTTGATACGGGTTGTGGAAACGTCCGTTTGGCCAGTCTCATGCACAAGCTGGATCTCGAGTACGGTGAGAAACCGGCTGCCCGATCCGCGATACCCCGTAAAGTGTCTCGTGATACACGACGGTCGCGAAATTCACGGGACAGGGTCTTGGTCGAGGGTATTGCCGGGGCCATCACCCGAATTGCCGGGTGTTGTTCACCTCTTCCCGGAGATTCAATCATTGGGTTTGTTACCCAAGGACGGGGGATCTCAATCCACAAGGTTGAATGTCGATCCCTGGAGAGAAACAGGACACGCATGCCAGGTTATGAGAGTCGTCTGCTGCATGTTGACTGGGGTCAATCGATGGTAAGCATGAAGAAGGTGGCAATTCGGCTTGTTTGTCAGGACCGCAAGGCTTTGCTCGGAGACATCACCAGTGCGATTGCCACACTGAACGTGAATATCGTCAATTCAAACACAAACAGCAATATCCGGGACAACCGTGCCATCATCAAGCTGGTGGTTCTCGTGGATGGCAGTGACCTGTTGAATACTGTCTTGAACCGGTTGTCGACCATCCCCGGTGTCAACTCTGTTAGCCGGGTCGTCCACTCACATTGAAGAACATCAATCACCGGGGGAGGGGGTCCCTTTCTGCCGAATCGGTGATGCAACGGGAGGCAAGATCTATTTCTGATCTTATGGAACAGACATTTTACAGGAAACGGCGTCCCCTATTCGTAAGGGTAGATGCCGGATGATTGCAGGATTATCTCCGGGAAGGAGCCATCATATATATCTTTCCATCTGCGCCATGAATTCAAAAAACCATACCCTGACACATCTCATGGCCTTATTATACTCATCCTTGATATCCGTGCCTCTTCTCGATCAAGGCAATAAACTTCAGGTAACAACCGGGGTCAACCTCATGTGTATTGATCACATGAAACAACCTCAATACAAGTCCTCCCAGGTGGTTGCGGACACGTGTCACTAGCATATCCGGATCATAGAAGCGCCCGTGCCGGTTATTGTAACCGAACTGGCAGTAGTGAACGGCCTCCTTTTCAAAGGGGAGTTCATCCGGTCGGACACAGTTCAGGTCTGTCTGGATGGCATACTCCGTATTCAGATACAGGGGCAGGATGCAGACCCTGCCGCCTGGTTTGAGCACCCGTTCACATTCCACGATGAACCGGGAATCGCAATCCCTTTCGAAATGCTCGAATGTACAATGAAGGGACATCTTGTCTGCAAATGCGTCCTCTAGCGGCATGCTGGCCGCGTCACCGCCGATCACGTTCCCATGTAATCCCGCCCGGTAGATCAGGTCCTGTTTCCAAGGCGTGATCCCGTAAATTCTTTCGTAGATTTCCGGTGTCGGGCAGCCATCGTTGCCAATGTCGATATATGTATCACCGTATTGCAGGTCGAGCATCTCCGCGGCAACAAAGTGTTCAAGTGATTTCTCGGAAAAATTATATGCGAGTATGTCCTGATAATAACCCCATTTGGGATAATCCGCCTTCCTGAGGTATTCCCTGTATCTCTCAACGTTGACGTGGTAGGGCTCGACACTGAAGCCCAGAACCTCGAGTCGGTTGACGATATCCTGTTGTTGATCGTCATTACAGGTGACATCTGAGGCGATCTTGGAGCATTTAAGCCGACGATAGATCCATTGGAAACGGGTTATTTTCCAGAGTTGATTGAGATGTTTATGGATGGTGTTTAACAGACTCATTTCGGGATATCCTCAAAATAATCAGCCGGGACTGAGCCCGTTCCATGTGGAAAAGGATCCTTTTCCCTTCGGTGTAATTCATCCCCCAACTGCGTCCAAGTCCGCATGGAGGACTGGAGTCAGGGAAAATGGTTATCACTCACGTCATCGGACTTATGGCAGTCCGGGAAACGAAGTGGTTGGGTCGATCAGGGGCAAGGATAAGGTAAATTCCCGTACCTGGGAAGGAGACCTTGCCTCTCTTCCCTATAATTGTACTGGACCTGACAGGCTTTCAATCAGTATGTTATGCGTGTTGATACTGGGAGTGGGTAGGACGGTCGCTGGTTGTGCGTCGCCATTGGATTGTCGGCAGCAACCGGAGGAAAGTCCGGGCTCCAGAGGGCGGGATGCCTGCTAACGGCAGGGCGGGGTGACCCGACGGATTAGTGCAACAGAAAACATACCGCCGATGGCCGGGGGATCCTGGATCCTCCGGATCAGGCAAGGTTGAAATGGTGCGGTAAGAGCGCACCGGTGGCCATGGTAACATGACCATGTGGCAAACCCCATCCGGTGCAAGGCTGAATAGAGAGGGATGCGATGGCCCGTCGCGTTTAAACCTCCGGGTAGGCCGCTAGAACCCGGGAGTGATCCCGGGTCCAGATGAATGATCGTCACGGCCCGGTCCATCTCACCATGGTCCGGGTGTTCGTACAAAACCCGGCTTATATACCCACTCCCGGGATTAACCGGGATTATCAGGGGGAACTGAATTGTTGAACCCATGTCATCTGGCCTTGTTCTGTGTCTTTGCGGCCTGTGCCTTGGCTTCAGGTTGTGGAAATCCCTACGGGTTGCCCGACCCTGCCGATTCCTTCGTCGATTATGAGGATATCCGGATCGACAGTGTCGAAACAGAATCAATATCCGATCTGGAAGGACCGTATATCTTCATCAAGGCCCGGACCCTGAATGAGGTTGTCCTGGCTGACAAGCATGCAAATACCGGGCTGTATTACCTGATTGGCCTGAAGACTGATGAATATCAAGACCCTGAGCTTGTTAGTGGAGAAGGGGAGCAGGATGGTCATGGCCTCCTCAGGATGACGCCCGATGAAGTGCAGGCCGACAACGACCGGAAAAAATCGCTGCACAAATTCAGAGCCGATGCTTTACAGGCTCATCTTGGGGATGGAGAGTTCTGGATCATGCGGATGGCGAATACAGATCCCGCGCCCATCTACCTCTTCAGCCTTCATGATGACGTGATCATGCAGAATCAGCGCCCCATATCGGGCGGGGCGACACTAATCAACGCCGAACTGGTTCGCAAGGGTTGTGCCCTGATGGAAGTCATGGGGAGAAGGCATCCCTATTACCAGCGTATGCTCGACTGTCAGGCCATAGCCATCCTTGATCAGCGGTATGGGAGGGAGCCGGAGTCCCCGAGCATCTGGAAATCCTTTGACCTTTATTTCCCTGAGGATCGTCCGGGGAAAAGGTTCCGTTATGTTGAAGACCTACTATACCGCTGAATTCCACCTGGCCCGTGAGGAATAAGTTTATCCGTCACCCGGGGAATTTGCCCGGTGGGTGAATCGGGTCCAGTCGCTGATACGGGGATCCAACTTGTCGAAAATAATCATGTCAATGTCCAGTTGGCCATTGAGATAATGCCGGAAATATCGGCTCAGATAGACATGGATCAGTCCGCATCCGGTGATCATAAAATCGTGACGGTGGAAATTAAAAACAGCCCGTTAAAATCCCTTATCATATGGGGTTTCAAGATGAGTAATGCAAGACAGGTTGTTACCAGTGCCCCACCCCCTATGAAAATAAACATTGTGATCAACCCTTTGATCTGGCTGTTCCTGAAGCGGATTTCCGTGAATAACCGTCCAAGGTAGACAAAGATGATGCATGAGATGGCGTTTATGAAAACGATGCAATAGAGATAGACGTAACCAGCCAGGTCCATTGTGTGTCCCCCGGTCATTCTCTGGAATGAGGACGTGCTTCTCGAGTGTGTAAAGCAGAAGTGAAAAGATTCTGATCAAAAGGTATTGCCTGACGACCATCCAAAGGGGTGTGATAAATCCATCAGTGAAATGCCGGTTTGCAAGGGGAGACGAGAGAAGTTCGGCGGTCCACCTGCCTTTAAGCATGACCTGCATCAGTTCAACCCCGGACACGCGTGTCAGGAACCAGATGAAAAAACACGGGCAGTTAAGGGTTGACAAGCGGATGATACTTGAGAGGATGTCGATTTTTCTCGAGATCAGGGAGCACCAGGATAGATATTACAAGAAGGCCAATGCCCGAAAACTGGAGCAATTATGATTCTATAAAAAACAGGATCTCACTGGACCCTGTTTTCAACCTGGAAAACTTCACTAGCGGCGGGTGGAAAGGATTGTTTGCAAGGTAATCGGGAAGATATCGATACAGGCTGAGTGAAACCATCCGGAAAATCCATCAGGAAGGATAGCCCCATTGGATCAGTGTTCATTCAAAAAGCCAAAAACTAATTGGCAAGACCAATGTAATCAATATTATGAAATTACTCATGATTGATTAGGATTTTGGGTTGGCCCGTCGAAAAGAGGTGATTGCTGATAGTCATGGACTGATCCCGATGATAATTTAACCGAAGTTGTGCTTGCTTCGGATCGTGACCCAAGGATATATTGGCTCTCGTTAAATTATTAGGCCAAGACTGTCACGAGTTGTATAGCGGTTCCCGGAAATCATGGATTCAGACCCTCCCCCCTTAAATTATACATTAATCAGGGTTATTTATTTTGGATGAGTTGCCGTTTGAGCGCGTGCCGCGGAGAGGCGGTTCATGCTACTGGTTCTCTCGCTTCACCTTCATCCTGATGATTGTGCTGGCCGGTGTCGTTCTCGTCCATGCCGGTAGGGTAGATCCTGTTGAGCAGCCTGTCCCATCCGGGGTGATATGGTTTATATGCGGCCTTATTTTCATGCTTCTTTGCTGTTCGGGCGGCGTGTCGTCAAGTGAAACCGCCCTGTTTTCTATCGACAAGCTCGGGGTGGCCAGCCTACAGAATTCAAACCTGTGGCAGGACCGGTTGATCATACGCCTGTTGGATCGGGCCAATGACACACTGATCACGATCCTGATATTGAACAACCTGATTAATGTTGCGATTTCCCTTGCCGTCGGGCATCTGATGGGAAAATTATTCGCTGGCAGCGGGGTCATGGCATTCGGTCTGGCAGCCCTTTTTGCCACGGTTACAATTTTGCTGTTCGGGGAGATCCTCCCCAAGATGCTTGCCCAGACCCACTCGATTCGTCTCGCGCGGATATGTGCCGCCCCGCTGATGTTATCATCGTGGTTCCTGAGCATTCCGCGTATGGGCATCAACATGATCCTGGGCAGGATATTTCGTTCCCTGAACATACCGGAGAAAGGACTTCCGGATGAGGAATTCACGGGTGAGGAATTAAAGGCCATGATCCAGTCAGGTGAGGTGGACCCTGTCATCGATCAGGACGAATTGGATATGATCGACGGTGTCTTCAGGCTGCGCAGGATCGCCGTGTCGGATATCATCACGCCCCGGAATGAGGTGATCTCGCTGCCCGATAATCTTGAACAGGAGGATATGGCACAACGACTTCGTGAGGTAAACAACAACCGAATTCTGGTCTACCATGGGGACTTTGACAACCTGCAGGGATTCCTCCTAGTCAAAGAGGTGCTTTTGGATCCCAGGGAACACTGGCGCAACCACCTGCGTGAAATACTCTGTGTCCCGGATAAGCTGGGCCTACTGGACCTGTTGAAGGAATTCAGAAGAAAAAGGACGAAGATGGCCGCGGTTGTGGATGAATTCGGCCAAGTTGAAGGTATCATCTCACTGCAGGATGTCCTTGAGGAGATTGTCGGTGATATTTACGAGAAGCATGATGTGCCTGGTCAGGACATCGTGAAGATGCACGGGTATTCCTGGAAGATTCTCGGTTCTGTCGAGTTGGAGCATATTGCCGGGGAAGTTCATGAAGTGTTCCCGGATAACCGCGGACGTACTCTCAGTGGGTTCGTAATGAATACACTGGGAAGGATTCCCCGTACGGGTGATATAATTGAGCACGGCGGCCTACGGATAACCGTCGGTGAAATGGCAGGAAGAAGGGTGCGCGACGTGTTGGTCCGCCGTGTTGTTCCGGAATATCCGAGTAAAAAATATTCGGCAGGGGATGATTCGTGATCACCATCGTCATGACACTCCTGTTGGTGTGCCTGGTCTTCAGTTTCTTTTTTTCGGGATCCGAGACGGCGATCATATCCGTCAACCGTTACCGAATGAAGGGGCTCGCGGATCAGGGTGAAACCCGGGCATCCGAGCTCCTGAAATTGCTAGGTGACCGGCAACGGCTCCTGATCATGACCCTGCTAGGTACGAATCTGGCAAATGTGATGATGGCACTTTTCTTCAAGGAATTCCTGTCTCGTCTTTGGCCGGACATTTCACGGCAGAGTGTTATCGGGAGTTTCGAGGTCGGTGAGATTCTCAGCCTATTGATCCTGACACCGATCATCATTGTCTTTGCCGAGGTTCTTCCCAAGGCGATATTCCGCGTCTATGCAGATCAACTGTTCAGTTTCTTCAGGTATTATTATATGTTCTTTCTCAGGATATTCTGGCTGCCGATTACGCTGATCGAGAGATTTTCAGGTTTGGTTCCGGCCTCACTCATTGAACAACGGACGAGTCTGGCCCGCCGCTTGACCCGTCAGGACGTGATCAATCTTGTGAACCCGGTGGAGAACGTCACGAAAGTTGCCCACGGCATGGACCCGGATCCGCATCAAAATGAACCATATGAAGACGTCCAGTCCTCACGACTGAACAACGGGACGGGTACGGATGATGATGGACTTGTCTCGGTTGCTTCCGATGAGCGGAGAATGGTCCAGAGCATCCTCGAATTGGACTCGACCTGCGCACGTGAAATCATGACACCGCTTGTTGACCTCGTTGCCATACAACTGGACCGTGTGGACCTCCAAGGCTTCAAGGCAATCGCGCAGGCCTCCGGCTACACACGATTTCCCGTATACCGTGACAGGATTGTGGATCTGACCGGATATATCGATGTGTTTAATATGTTGCGTACGGAAAAAGATGGGGACAGGCTTGATGATTTCATCGAGTACGCCTGCTATGTTCCTGAAACGATGAAGGTGGATGACTTGCTTCAGGAATTTCTGGGCAAGCGCATCCGGAATGTGATTGTGGTTGATGAATATGGCGGTTGTTCCGGTTGGATTGCCAGAGAGGACATCCTCGAGGAGATTGTCGGGGAACTGGAGGATGAGTTGGATGCGCCAATGCCACAGATTCAGGAGATTAACCCCGGGATTTATTTGGTCGAGGGCCGTGCGGAAATTGACGCTGTAAACGAGATGCTGGGTGCATCATTCTCGCAGGATGACTGGGAAACCATCTCAGGCCTGGTCATGGCGAAAATTGGACGGATGCCGGTCGAGGGGGATCGCTTCACAGCCGATGACTGGGAATACACAATCCTTGAGATGGGTGGTCATCGTGTCTCGAAGGTCAGGATTCGGCGTGTTGGCTGACCCTGTTCCCGGGGGGGGCACCGAATCAGGATGTCTCAATTGGATGGCTTGGATGCGCGTTCATTAATTTCCTTCAAAACGAGATAGCGGTTGATGGAATTAAGATATGCCCTGCCCGATGCGGTGATTACATCGGTGTCAACGGCAATCCCCCTAATCTCCTGACCATCTACCAACATATTCACCTTGACCCGGCCGAGGGCGTCCTTGCCTTTCGTGACCGAGTCTATGCTGTAATCAAGCAGTTTTATCGTGTGGTCCGTCACGCCGTCCAGTGCGCGGTAAAGACAATCAACCAAGCCATCCCCATTTGAATTGCGACTTTCACGTGGCGGATCATCATTCAAGGCCACCGAGACAAAGACATGCGGTCCGCCATTGAGTGTTGATCCGATCTGGAGATCCACGAGTTTGTAAGCCGTCGAGGATCTGGACAACTCATCCTCGGCGATGGCGAGAAGATCCTCGTCATAAACATCCTTCTTGAGATCACAGAGTCCCTTGAATCTCTCATAAAATCGATCGAGTTCCTCGATCTCAATGTCAACAACACCCAACTCGCCAAGTCTTTTGGCCAGTGCGTTCCTTCCGGAATGCTTGCCCATGACGATCGAGTCACCCGACCAGCCCACATCCTCGGGATGCATGATCTCGTAGGTGGTGCGTTCCTTGATCATGCCATCCTGGTGGATTCCGGCTTCATGGGCAAATGCATTTGCGCCAACAACTGCCTTGTTCGGCTGCACTTTAATGCCAGTGATCCGGGTCAGCAGGCGTGATGTGCGGAAGATTTCCCGGGTATTGATACCGGTTTCAAGATTGAAATAATCACGCCTTGTCTTGAGCATCATGGCAATCTCCTCCAGTGAGGTATTACCGGCGCGCTCACCGATCCCATTGATTGTGCATTCCACCTGCCGGGCACCGTTCCTGACCCCGGCCAGTGAATTGGCCACGGCGTGCCCTAGATCGTTGTGACAATGGACCGATATGATGCAATTCCCAATTCCCGGTGTATTGTCGCGAACATGCCGGATACAGTCCCCGAATTGTTCAGGGACACAGTAGCCGACGGTATCGGGGATATTCACGGTGGTTGCGCCGGATTCTATAGCAGCGGTCAATACGTCCACCATGTAGCCCCAGTCGGTCCGTCCGGCATCCTCACAACTAAATTCAACATCGTCCGTGAATGTCCGGGCCAACTTGACCGCTGTGGCGGCATTTTCGATGATCTGCTGACGGCTCATCCTGAGTTTTTTTTCACGGTGCACCTCACTTGTTGCAATAAAAGTATGAATCCGGCTTTTGGAGCAGCCCGAAAGTGCCTCTCCTGCACGGATGACATCCTTTTCAACTGCACGTGCCAGGCCGCAGATCCTCGGCCCCGTGACTTCACCACCGATCATACAGACGGCATCAAAGTCTCCCTGTGATGTAATCGGGAAGCCGGCCTCAATGACATCCACCCCCAACCGTGCAAGCTGTTGGGCAACCTCAAGTTTTTCCTTGAGATTCATGCTGAAGCCGGGACTTTGTTCACCATCCCGCAGGGTTGTGTCAAAAATGATGACCCTTCCCGGATTGATCATGACATTTTCCTTGCTGGAACTTGATATTCGAGGATCTTGTGATATCGAATCTGCATCGGGATCAATATCCCACTGAACGGTAAAAATATGTCTGGACGGAGGATGTGGGGATCAGTATTCAGGTATACCGGTGTTAATGGGTAAGGATCATGCCGCTGAGACGTTGCGCCGGACCCGGTGGCATTATCAACTGAGAGATTACCCAGCTGTCAACCTGCTTCAGCATTGGCCCGGCGGATAACCGGGTATATCCCGTTGCATACCAGAAATCCCTCCTAAGCCACATGGTATGCTAGATGCAACCATGAGACGCTGGTGGAATTTATGTCATTTTACCCCTCCGGGTCAAGCCTTACATTGGCTTGGATTCAAGGAGGTATGCTATTTTCTTTTGTTATGCGATTTCCTTTGCAACTCCCATAGCCATGGGCTGTCGATCGGGTCGGGAAGCTGGAATCAGTCAGAAGAGGTAGTGTTTCGTGTCGGGGGAAGCGCCTGTATCTCCCGAATTCGGCCCGAGTCCAGGCGCGGGTATGAGGATGAAGTGAAGAGATGCGGAATCGTTGTCAGTCGCTTCAGTTTTCGGTTTCCAGATGTTCACCCAGAATCGTGGCGAGCTGTTCAATTGAAACCCGGCCGTTGCGCAGGACCCGGTATTTTTCGCAGGTGACATCGATCACGGTGGAAGGTGGTGTCTGTTCAAGATGTCCGGAATCAAGGATGGCGTTAAGGCTGTTTCCAAAACTATGCTCGACATCATCTGCTGAATAGGAATCGGGATGACCGCTTATGTTTGCCGATGTGCATGCCAGTGGACGGGCCAGCGCCTGCATCATAGCCAATGGAATAGAATGATCGGGCATCCGAATACCGATACTGTCCATTGACCCAAGGTGGTCGAAGTTCCCTCGTCTTTTTTTAAAGATAATGGTGAGGGGGCCGGGCCAAAAGGCCTCGGTCAATCGTCTGACCTCCACAGTCAGGTTCTTGGCAATCCCCGCCAATTGCTTGGAGGAATCAATCAGGATGACCAGCGCCTTTTCCTTCTCACGGTGCTTGATTTCGAAAAGTCGTTCGACGGCAACCGGATTGGTTGCATCCGCAGCAATACCATAGACGGTATCGGTTGCTAATGCGACGATCCCACCTTCCAGTAGACAATCGACCGAATCCTCAATCAGGGCAGGATCTGGAACCTCAGGATCGATGGGTTGGCGTCCAAGTAGCCTTGCGGGTATCCCTCCCCCTTGTCCCGATGTCGGTTTATTCAGCTTTTTATCGACCCTGACATCATGGCCGTGGCCGCGATTCATATTAGATCCAAGAATATTTCCCGATTCATCGACGTCATATTCGCCATGCGGTTTCGTGTTGTCACAGGCCTGTTTCCTGATCCATTTCGCGGTCGACCAACCGGATTCAACCGCTGTCTTGTGTGCACTATCATGATGAGCCACGGCATCAGCCCAACATGTGTCGCCCAGACCCAGTATCCTCAGGGCAAGCAATGCCGCCTGTCCAGTGTCGTTCGGGCGCACGACCGCCACCGGGGCAGCAGCCGAGGAACCCAGGGCGACTTGGAGGGTAGCCATTCCCCCCGTGTCATGTGGCGTTGTCATTGGGATGGCGATTAAAGGGAGTCCGCTTGCTGCGGCAAGTATGCCGGGTGCCTGGAGTTGCTCGCCACAACAGGCGATGATCACAGCCACACCCTTTTTCTTCAGGCCCGATGCCCATTGGACATCCTTCTCGGGCATAGCAAGAATTGAACTGACCCGGATGTCGTAGGGACACTTGTATTTTTCAAAAATGGCGACGGCAGGCCCTATCCTGTCGATGTTGTCGTCAACAGGAATGTAAATTACAACCAGTGGGTGCGGTTCATTCATCTCACTGCCCGATACCGTTCATTTCCAGGTATTCCGTGATGATCTCGTCATAGGCAGACGTATGGGCAAAAACCTTCGATGCCAGCTTCCTGCGAAACGGGAGGGTATCGGCATGCCTGCCTGTCGAGAGAGCCTCCAGGACGGCATTGTAATCCCCAGGATCCACGACGACGAAGACATCCTTGTGGTTTTTAGCCGCAGCTCGAAGGAGGCAGGGCCCCCCGATATCTATCTGTTCAACAATCTCGTCATCGGAGGACTCTGGAGCCTGAAGAGTCTTGGCAAATGGGTAAAGGTTGACGGCGACGATATCGATCGGCTGGATTCCGTACTCGAGCAATGTATTGATGTCACCGGCTTCGTTCCTACGGGCTAGAATTCCACCATGGACGGCAGGATGAAGAGTCTTGACTCTACCGCCGAGAATCTCGGGAACGCCCGTGATGTCCGCAACGGCACCTGCCTCGATTCCTGATTCCTTCAGCGCATTCAAGGTCCCTCCCGTTGAAATGATTTCATACCCGCAGCTTAGCAGACCGCGGCAAAAATCTATGATACCATGTTTGTCGGAAACGCTGATCAGCGCTCTTTTCATGACTCCTCCTCCACTGGACGATTGGAAAAACCGGTGGCAACCGACCTGTTTGATTCGGGTATGAACATACTATATAATCCAGGACCAAGTCCATTATACTGACCCTGATGATCATGAATCCAGAAGAATCGTCACCCTCTCCATTTCCTGCAATAACCCTCTTCAACAAGTTGCTGTGGGACACGGGTGTTGATGACCTCCTTTTTTTCAAGCCATCCCTTCCGGGCAATATTTACACCCCAGCGGATATCCTCGATCATCCGAGCATTGTGTGCATCGGGGTTGATGGCAAACTTACATCCGGCATTCATGGCCCTGCGGATGAAGCGCCAGTCGAGATCCAACCTCAACGGATTTGAATTGATCTCGATGGCCACCCGGTTCTTCGCGGCGATCTCGAAAACCCTATCCAAATCCAGTTCATAGGGTTCGCGGCGTAACAGCAGCCTGCCTGTAGGATGCCCCAGTATTCTCGTGGACGGGTGTTCAATGGCCCGGCATATCCTGGAAGTCATTTCCTCACGGGGCATCCCCATCTGGCTGTGGATTGAGGCAACGACCATGTCGAATCCCTCCAGCAGCCCGTCGGTATAGTCGAGTGATCCGTCCGAAAGTATATCGGACTCAATCCCCTTCAGGATGGTGAATCCTTGGTTTTTATCATTCAGCTCCTCGATCTCCTCCCACTGTCGCTTCAGGTCATCGGGCCTGAGCCCCCCGGCATAGGCAGCCGACTGGCTATGGTCACAGATGCAGATATATTCATAACCAAGACTGGATGAGGCCCGGGCCATTTCCTGGATACTGTTCTTTCCGTCACTCCAGGTGGAATGGCAGTGGATGACGCCCTTGAGATCCGCCATTTCGACCAGCTGCGGGAGGGTCCCAGTTTCTGCTGCTCCGATTTCTCCAGTATTTTCCCTGAGTTCCGGTGCAATGAATTCAAGTCCCAGATGTCGATAGATGTCGCCTTCATTGTCAAGTGGTAGAGGTTCCTCTTTCTGGGATGTCAGTCTGTAAAGCCCGTATTCATTCAGCTTGAACCCCATCTTGCGTGCCCTGCCCCTCAGTTCTGTGTTGTGTTCCATGCTGCCGGTAAAGTAATTCAGGGCGGCGGGGCAGGCATCTTCGGGTACAACCCGCATATCGACAGGAATACCACCCTCATACAACAACGCACTCCTGGTCTCCCCCTGGGCGACAACACTGATCACGCCGGGTGTCGTCACGAAAATATTCACCACGGCGGTCGGGTCGTCACTGATGACCAGAATATCAATATCCTTGATTGTCTCACGCCGGCGTCGGTAACTCCCTGCAACCTCTATTCTGCTGACTGAATGATGTTCTCCCAGACGTTCGGTGAAGAGTTCTACGAGCCGGTCAGCAGTCGCGATATGATGCCTTTTGCTATATGTCTTCCGTTGTTCAATCCCCTCCAGTATTTTTCGTGAAATCTTGCTGCTGAATCGGGGCAGATCGTCCAGCTTCCCCGATCGTGCCGCATCCTCCAACTGCTCGATTGTGACGATATTTTTCTCTTTCCAGATAAGATTGATTTTCCTGGTCCCCAACCCGGGTATATTCATCATATCCATCAGGCCGGGCGGGATTTTGTCCCGGTATTCATCAAGTTCGCCGAGATTGCCGCTTACAGCCCAGTCTCGAATCTTTTCAATTAACGCCTTGCCCAACCCCTTGATACCGGGGAGGATATCCTTCTCGATCCATTCCCGTGGTATACCATCGAGGCCTTCAAGTGTCCGCGCTGCGCGACTATATGCCCGACACTTGAACGGATTATCACCGTTCAGGTCCATAAGGATTGACAACTCCTGAAGTTGACGGATTAATTCCTCTTTGTCGGTGGGCATGCTTCAACCATTGCTTCCCAGCCATATGGACGGCTGTTGCTGGCGGGAGGACCATCGTCAGGGCCAGCGGCCCCTGAATTCCATTGTTTCTCTCGTTGCCAGTGGGAATTCAGTAATTCGTGTCGAACGGGATAAATAAACCCAAGGTCCCGAAGATCACCTTTTTCCAGTCGACTTCCCGAAAATACATATGTACTGCCGCTTAAAAGGACCCGTTTATCGCAACGTTCGGTTTCATGGATGATGAAAAAGGATGGGAACTGGAGGCATCATTACACCGGATACGAAAGAAAGGGTAGCTGGAAAGAGGTGTTCTGGTTGGGGTTGGCCCGGGTTTATGGGGGGCTCTCGTTTTAATCCCCATCCCAATTCCAAGTCATGTCGGGATTATCGTCGAAGTGGAACCGGGAGCACTAAGCCTATTCCCCGGATTGGGCCCGTATAAACTCGCTCTTTTTCTTTTTCTCTTTTCGTTTCTTCCGCCCGGGATCCTCCTCCCTCCCGGAGAAAATCTCTTTTGCGTAAAGTTTGGCGATCTCAAGCCCATGCTGACGGCGTTTCTCATCACGTTCGGGGACAGACTGTCTTTTTTTTCTGACCATTTCAATGGCCGCCTTTGCCTTGCGCTTCTCACGGGCATTCAAGTGGGGTGACTCAAATATCTTTTTCAGGTTGGCGTTTGCCAAATCGTAAAACTCAATGGATTTCGTGCCCTTGCGTGTATCACCGAGATAGTGAGCAAGTTGCACCAAGACAAACCTGAGGCGAACATTATCGGGGTCGCCTTCAATGGCTCGGGTGAAATGTTCCTTTGCCAGGTTGTAATTGATCCTGTCAATTGCCGCCATACCCTTCTCATAGGATTTCCTCGCTTCCTCTGAAAGCTTGTCGACCCGTTGCGGTGGAAGGGGTTCCAGGTCAAGTTGCCTGGCTGTGGTGGGAAACGGAAACAGGCTGACTGTGGCGATCAAGAAAATGAGGACAATGGGATATCTTCTGTGTTTGCTATGCATCGTGTTATCAAAGCTTCGCGGAGATTCAATGGACATCGTCGGCCCCCTTGCGTATCAGCTCGGCCCCTGTGCCTCATCCCGACGGTCCTCATCATTGTTGACCAGAGGATTTTTTGCAAGCTAAAAGGCATTTATGTAAGCAACTTGATGGAGCTGTAGATACTTGAATTTCAGTCAATTAAGCCGTATAGACATACCATGATGACCTGCTCGGGGAGCTATAATTCGAGACTTGCAAACCTGTAATTGATAAGGGTATATTCCGTCCTAGTCGAGGTTGTGGGCGTCCCGTCCGCAGCATATGGTCCTTATTCAGTAAGGATGCCGAAGTGGCGGAATTGGCAGACGCGCATGGTTCAGGACCATGTGGGGGCAACCCCGTGGAGGTTCAAGTCCTCTCTTCGGCACCATCTGGTTCAAGGGGCTCAAGCCCTCAACCTTATGGGACGTGATCTGCATCCAGTCCTATGGTACCCCTTCCTCCCCAAAATATGACAGAATCTGGGTAGGATCCCCGAGAGAGTAGGGGCCATATCCACGGCGAACCGGCCTTTTTTGCCGGGCGTGCGGTGTTATTTCGGGGGGGCGACCCCTGATGGCGGAATTCTAGAGTGCGGAACGACGGTGTTATTGACCCGTCCCCGTTATCCATATTAGGATGATATAATTCCTGCCATTGTGCCGTCAGATGGGATGTGGCGATTGAGCCCCTTGGACAATCGAACAGGTTCAACATGACACATACAGCCGAGATTGCCCCTTTGAAGAAAATATTCTGCGTAGTTCCGCCCACCGGTCGGTTTATCCGCGAGGACCGCTGCCAGACGCCCATCGAAAAATTAAAGACTGTTGCCCTTCGGCCTCCGATCGACCTGCTTTATGCCGCGTCTTCCTTTGAATCCGCAGGTTGTCATGTCAGGCTGAAGGATTATCCCGGCGAAGAACATGGATGGTCCAGGCTGGAATCGGATATCCGTGATTACAGGCCTGATGCCATTCTGCTGAGCATCACGACCCCATCACTGGATCAGGATCTCAAGGCGGCGGCGGTTGCAAAGAAAATCACTCCGAGTATCATGACCCTGGCAAAGGGTGCCCATTTCAATATCAAGGCCCGGGAGACGCTTGAAGATTACCCCGCCCTCGATGCCGTGCTGCGTGGTGAGTATGAAAACACCTGTCGTGAACTTGGCGAAGGCCGCTCATTTTCCAAGATCAATGGCCTGACATGGCGATCGGGTGAAAACATCATCCATAATGATCCCCGTGCGTTTGAAGAGCATCTGGATGAATTTCCATTTCCCGCGCGGCACCTTGCACGGAACGATCTCTACATCCGGCCCGACACTAGTGAACTCCAGACGACGCTTGTGACCAACCGGGGTTGTCCGCATACGTGCATCTATTGTCTTGCGCAGCAGGTTTCGGGGTCACGGAACCGTTACCGTTCGGAAGAGAATGTCATTGCGGAAATTCGGGAATGTGTTGATCGGTTCGGGATCCATAATTTTCTTTTCCGGTCAGATCTCTTCACTCAGAACCGTAAATGGGTTATTCGGTTGTGCCAGTCCATCATTGATGCCGGGCTGGAAATCCAATGGGCATGTAATAGCCGTGTCGATACACTTAACCCGGAAGTTCTCGGGTGGATGAAAAAAGCGGGCTGCTGGATCGTGGCTATGGGTGTCGAAAGCGGTGACCAGGATACTCTGGACCGGCTTGACAAAAAAGCCAGGGTCGAGGATTCCTATGCTGCGGTCAGGATGCTGCGCGAGGCCGGTATCAAGTCCAGTGTTTACCTTTTGATGGGGCTGCCTTGGGATACGCATGACCTCATCGAACAACAACTCCAGTTTGCAAAGGATCTCGACCCGGATTTTCTGGAAATATTCTATGTCTACCCGTTTCCCGGAACAAAGTTGTATGATATTGCTATTGAGGAGGGACTTGTCAGTGATGGAGATATTCCAAAGGCCGCCTATGCTGATCCGTCAATGCCCGGAAAATTCCTGACTACTGAGGAATTCAACCATTTGCGTAAGAGGATTTTAAGGAAATATTATCTGCGTCCCGGTGTGATCTGCCGTACCCTGAAGGGGATTTCGAGCCTTCGTGAACTAGGCGGGTATCTTAAAGCCGGCATAGGCCAGCTAAAATGAGGGATGTCGAACCCGTGGTGGGTGATCAAGATTGGTATTTCGTGATTGAGAGAGCAAAATGTCCCCGCTCATGTCAGCGGTGATAGCCCCCCAGCATGTTCAGATTAAAGGCGGTGTAGAGTTTGACATCCCGCAGAAGGTTGATGCCGAGACGAAACGGATTGATGCGATGAATGTGACCGTGACGGATGTGATTCCAAATCTCGCCCCAATACAGGTTGAGATGCACACGGCTTAAGGAGCGAACCTTCAGCGGACCCCGCCATAACCTGGGTTTTTGCTGATGGGACAGGGAGGCTGCACGGGCCTGGAGTTGTTGAAGGCGTTCTGATGAAATTGTTTGGGACATGTCACCCGTTCCTTTTTTGTTGCCTTCAAAAGTTATCATTTTCAGGTGGATCCGTATCGTGTTGGGCTGGGATTTCCGGGTCATTTCGGTGGGAAAGGAATAGCACGTATAACTTATGGGCCATTCTCTACCTCAGGCAACCTTAAAGGCAGGGACTTAAAGGCAAGAAAATATAAGCATCCTACCTGTAAAGGGACCACAAACCCGGAGAGACCACGGTCTGGGGGGAGGCGTAGGTTATGGTCAGCTTGGGCCGGTTTCCCGATGTCGCCTCCCTGCTGTAGAATCTGCGTGCGTTGCGTGAACCGGATTCATCTCCGATAAAGATCCAGCCATAGTTTGTCTCTGGATCATCGATCCAGCCCTGGACATCATCAACGATACCGGGGGAACCTTCAGACCCGACCGTGTAAATGTTATCTGGCGGAGCAGCGGAGTTGTAACTGTTGACGCTGAAGGTCGCACTCGGTGCGGCGACAAAGTCACCGCCCGCCGTAGTCCAGTCAACCTGATTGTGCTTGGCCTGTTCCCAAGTGGCATCCCCATCACGGGCGGGAGCGCCCAGTCCGCCCGGGTTCGGACTGGCCGGTGGGTCGGGGCTGGACGAGTCAGCTGTGCCTTCACCCCACTCCCGGCTGAGCCGATGCAGTGTATGAATCTGCTGATTGGATGCCTGTGGCCCGGAGAGGTCCAGTTCAAGGAGCAGTTCAACCGACTGAATGATTGAACCGGCCGGGATTTGTGAGACATCAAACTGCAGCAGTGCGCGTCGGATGCTGGATGCTGTTGCTCCCGTGAAGATCATGTCCTGACCCCCGTTGGAGTTCGTGGCACGGTCCTCATAGATCGTGTTGTCCCGGGTTCCATCATAGCCATCGACCCCATCCTGAAATACAATGGCGTCCGTGGCACGAACGGGCATGTTGGACAACCAAATCCCCAAGGCCAGAATGAAACGGGTGAAAAAAAGTATTTTGTTCGGATGAGATTGCGTCAAGTGGAGGATGGACTCGATTCGGGGCCGCACTTGGTCTGTGACCGGGTTCGCATGATTCATGCCGCTGAACAACACCTGTTAAGCTAACGGTATTGCGTCCATTTATCAAGCCGAATGTTGGAGGATTGCTGGAGGAAATTCAGGTCTGCCAACTCGGGCTGGATGACCTGGCTATAAGTTGTCTGGCCGAACACCTCAGAGCCATTGCCGCCGAACCAGTTCTCGATAACCCTCGTATAGACTGATCGGAAGTCGACCTCATGTTTCAGGTTGCCCCTATTTGCGAGCAGGATGTCGGGTGAAAGATCCGGCTGACCTCCATAAACCCCCCCCTGAACCTGTCCGCCCATCACAAACAGGCTGTTCGCCGCCCCATGGTCGGTTCCTGAGCTGGAGTTTTCGCCAACGCGTCGACCAAATTCGGAAAAGGTGAGGATCAGGACACGATCCAAATTTCCGCTGAGTTGCATGTCGGTCATGAAGGCATTGAGATCCTGGTTAAGGGTGGCAAGCAGTTCGGGATGATCACCCGTATTCAATGGATCACCAACCCCGACCTGGTTTGCATGCGTGTCATATCCCCCCTGGCTGACATAAAATATTCTGGTATTGAATCCGGACCGAATTATCTGTGAGGCCAGCTTCAATCCCGAACCCAGTTTGTCGTCGCTGTAGGAGCCAGGGGGGAGCAGGTCGGGTTCGGAAACCGCGATTGCGATGTCCTGGGCTGATGCCTCTGCCACTCCGACGCTGCGCTGAAGGAAATCAATCTCGGCGTCGACAAGGGGATCTGCTGGTACAGCGTTCAGGTCGACGATGGCCTGTAGGCGCAGTTCTTCGTCCTGGCTCGCGGCAAGTGCGTAGTGTTCGGGATCCCTTATTGCCGGCGGGACATAGGAACCAGAACCTTCCATTGAGTCCGGTATTGCCGAGATACCCGATGCCAGCATGAACAGGGGGTCGGCTTCACCACCAGCGCCGTTGCACTCGTTATCGTAGAATCTGGCGATCCATCCATCCTTCCCCCTCACTTCACCGGGTACATAACCGAGTTCCCAGAAATCTGTCGAGGTGAAATGTGACAGGTTTGGATTGACATATCCAACATTCTGGCAGACGGCAAGCATGCCTTTCTGGTACCATTCGGCAAGGTCGGGCAACCGGGGATGGAGTCCGTTGATGCCATCCATATTTATCTCGCTTCCACTCGGAATATGAAGGTTTGGACGCAAGGCGGTTGTCGGGTCGATATCATAATATCTGGGGTCGTTGCGGGGAATCACGGTGTTCAGGCCGTCATTACCGCCGGCAAGCTGGACAATCACGAGGATCTTGTTGTTCGTCAGGCAGTCCAGTGCATTGGCTGATCGGATGATCCAGTTTGGGGTCGTGGCCATCGTCGTGAAATAGGTCATGCCCGATAATCCTGCCTGTAAAAATTTGCGGCGGTTAATCTTCATAGAATCGGTCTCCATGTTCTGTGTCTGGCCCGGAATAACACGGTCATATTATTTCCCTATTTGAGCTGGTATTGGGGGAGTGTCATCATCAGGTGCAACGTTCCCCTTACTTTCCTCCGGTAACGGTTTCTAACCCCGCCTCCCATGTTTTCAATATTCATGAGGAACTGATGAAGAATGGCCTCGTCCCCCGGCCGAAGTGCCGCCTGAATCAGGCATGCCCTGAAATATTCGATGATCCCGGAATGATCCTGTTCGTTGGAGACAGATACAGGGATAAGGGCGTCCACCATGGCGTTTGTCATCAGGTTCGATTTTGACAGGCGGTCGGCGTAATTGAAGCGGAAGATCAGGTTGGAGGAGTTGATCCAGGCATTACCGTGGTTCCATCCGGCCACATTGGGCGGCTGGAAGAGCCGCATCCCCATGAGCTTAAGGGATTCGGATGCACCCCATGTATAGCTGGTTTCCTCAATGCCGAGAAGTCGTTGGGCCATGATCATGAAATCGGCGGGATGTTTGTACATTCGATAGCGGTATGCCGGATCGTAGAACATTTCAGACTTGAGCAGTGTACGCAGCGATTCCCTTAGATTATAATTATCGTTGCCGATCCGGGTGTTGTACATAAATGCGGCCAGTTCGGCGACGCCATCATGATCAATGGGAATTTCCTCATGAATAAACCAGTTGATCAGTTTCCAGGAAATGTATATCGAAGTAGCAGGCAGGACCGAATGTGCAGGACTGATATCCGCACGACTGACGTTGTCGAGGATTAGATTGATGACGTGATTGGTGTCCTCGCCGTTACCGGACAGGTTAAACGAGTTCCCGAACACGATCTTTTCGTCCGGGTCGTGGAGCATCTCCTGATAGACATGCGTGTAGGGCCAATCTCTCTGGCATGATACATCCAGCGTCTCGCCCGTGAAGGCACGGGCAACTTCGCGCACGTCCTCCTCGGTGTAATTTCCGACACCCATCGAGAAAAGTTCCATGATTTCACGGGCATAATTTTCTTGCGCGGAGCGTCCGTATAGATTCAGTCGGTTGTCAAGGTATATCAGCATGGCCGGATCCCGAGTGATTCTGAGAAGCAATGTACGGTAGAACCCGTGCCCCTCGGTTCTTAACAGGTCATGTTGTTCCCTCAACAATCTGGACGCGATTTTGTTTCTGAGCTGGTTGTCAGGGGGGGTAGTTCCGCTTGTGCACTGCTGCCTTTCAGGGTTACTTCCATCATTGCCGAAATTTACCCGTGCGAATATCCCGTTGCGAACCTTCGTGAACTCAGACACAAATGTATCGTGAAGAAAAAGTGTGAGTTGTTCCTGGAGGGGCTGGCCTGTATGGCGCATCCGGTGGATCCAGGATCCTCGCAGCAATCTTTCATTGTAAGGGTTTTTGATTTTTCCTCGGTCTGTTTCATCATCCGGGAAAGATGAAACAAGCAGTTCATAGGAATCATCCACGGGATCATAGTCGACGAGTTTATCCACGCCTGAATCCATGCCGTCTTCGGTCATCACGATGATCTGATCCGGGGTGCTGCCAAAACCAGCCCTGCGACCCAGGTGCGAGGCGTGATCAATACTCCAGTTACCGGTGTAGGATTTCATGAATATCATCACAGTCTTCCACCTAAAAATATCTTATCATCAGCGGCATTTGAAAAATATGCATAATCAACCTCATACCGGAATCGTAATCATGATCGAATTCCACCAATTATCATGAAACAAATATCTGCTTGTTTATTTCGGGCGACCCAATCAGATACAGGGGAATTATCGGGCGGAACGATAAACTAATGAAAACTATACTGTTTTGGCCTTTCATAGAGGAAGCCTCGTGATCCGCGCTGAATCGGTTCCCGATGGATCAGGGGAGTGTTGCTCTGAATATGTAATTAGTGCGATTATTGTGCCAATCTTCTGGCTAGGGGACAAGTGTTTGAAAAGATACTGTATTCATATGAGTTAACCACATTCGTTAAATGTAATATCCGAACCGGGCTGTTTTCCCGAGCGTACCCATTCATAACCGGTTGACACCTGAAATATGCCTTAACTGTACACTTCCGTCCATTTCTTGGAATGCAGTGGATAATTGTTTCCGTGGTTATGTGCGTTCCCATCAGGCGCGGATTCGGCGCGTTGATTTGTATCTGGGAAGCTTGTGTTTGCATAGTTAGCAGGGAAATGATTGCTACCAATTTCTTGTCAATCTTCCTCCTGTTGAAGGGGAATCGTGTAATATTGTCGTGGTTATTTATCGGGATTTCGGGAGACAAATCAGGGATAGATCATGATCTGCTGCACGATAGTGCGTCAGACCGGGCGGTTAACGGGTCATAGTCCATGATTCCCCGTTTATTGTGCTATTGCGCCGACAAGGACAATTGGTATCATGGTCTATCAATCAGCGACCCTATGGCTGGTATTTCAATGAACCCCAAAAAATACATCAGGCTGCTGGCCATACTTCTGATGACCTCGTGTTTTCCCTCACAAATTGAAGGCCAGGCCGTACATCAGCGGAATGAGAATGGTGTCAGGGCGATGGATGCGGGAGATTACGGGACCGCGGTGGAACACTTTAGGTTCGCATACGGGGAATATCCGGCGAACGATACGATACGTCATAATTACATTCAGGCGCTCAATGCCCTGGGTGTCGAGAAGGGGGAGATGGGGGAATACCGGGCGGCATTGAAAATTCTCGTGAAGGCATATGAAATGGATATGGCTAACGCGTTGGTTTGCGGGAATCTGGTTGCCCTTGCAATGAATCAGGCGACGAAATGCATGGCTCAGAAGGAATATGTACGTGCCGACACAAAATATCGCGATGCCTATCACTGGGCGAGTTCGGACCGGAAAGCAGAAATTGACCGGGCCAGGGGTGAGAACTACTTCCGTTGGGGTATGGAGAAGAAACAGGGAGGAGAGCTTCGCAATGCGGCCGGTATTTTTGAGGACTCCCTGAAAATAACCCCGGATCATCTTGGGTCCCTTGTCGAGCTGGGTGAACTGTATTATAATCAGGGTGAACATCTCGAAGCACTCGCTAATTTGATGCTGGCCCACGAAATCAACCCTGACTTGCCTGGCTTGGCCGAACTCATGGGAAAAGTCGAGCGTGAAGGTCTAGTCGAGCAGGATTTCAGCAGTCATTCCAGTCGTAACTTCCACATCACATATGAAGGAGAAATTCAGGAAATATCCGTCAGGATGGTCATGAAGATACTCAAGCAGGCATACCGACAACTAGGGGGTGAATTAGATTATCATCCCCAAAGGAAGATTCCGGTAGTGCTATACAGTGGAATCCAATACCAGAGGGCAATCGTTGCCCCACACTGGGCAGGAGCCTTTTATGATGGGAAAATCAGGCTGCCTGTCAGCCTCGAGAATCCCAAGGATGAAAATAACAAGCTGACGCTGACAATTCGGCACGAATATACGCACGCCCTGATTCATCAACTAGCTGTTAAACCGGTTCCGGCATGGATCAACGAAGGATTGGCAGGTTATCTCGAGCTCGATCACAGCCATCGGAGGCAACGTCATGAGGAAGACGGGCATGAACTCAGGTTGCTGCTAACCGAGGATGATTTGCCCGTAATCAGCCGACTTCCACCCGAATTTGTGAAAATCGAAGGAAATGAGGAGGTTTATCTTGCCTATCTAGTCTCGCGTCATTTCGTGGGTTGGCTGATCCATGAGTATCAGGTATCCCGCCTTACGGCAGCCTTGGGAAAGGTTGATGGCGGAAGTATGCTTCATGAAGCTGTGGAGGATATCTATGGCCAAGGTATTGACATGCTCGAACTCCAATGGTGGGATGATATGCACACTCAGTAACGGTGATGCTCTCATGTCGGGGTGTGGCGGAGGCCGATAAATGATTCAGTTTGTTGTCGCTCTTGAATGTGAGGCCAGACCGCTTGTCAATTCTTTGGGTCTAGTCAGGGAGAATTCTGGTGGGACATTCAAGGTATATTCAGGTAACGATTGCCGCCTGGTCGTTTCGGGGCCGGGTTATGCGCTCGCCGCTGCCGCGACGGCATATGCCGGCAGCATCCAGGCAGGTGGCCCTTTCCAGGCCGGCTGGTTGAACATCGGTGTTGCAGGTCATCCGGTGTTCGAGATGGGCCGGCCAATATTGGCTGACAAGGTTATTGACGGGATTTCGGGACAGAACTGGTATCCTCAATTACTTTTTGACTGGGATGGTGACACGGGACCGGTCCGGACCGTTGCTGCCCCTGAATCCCAATTTGATGTCGGGGCTTGCCATGATATGGAGGCGGCTGCATTCTTCACGGTGGCCAATCGATTCTCGACTATCGAACTGATTCATTGTCTCAAGATTGTCAGTGACAACGGCCTGACATCCTCGGATCGCCTGAGACCCTCGATGGTAACTGAACTGGTCACGGATGCCCTGCCGCAGATTAAGTTGCTGGTGGGTGTAGTCGAACAATTGGTCCATGATAAACGTGGCCAGGATGAGATTCCGGATTTATGGGAGCCGTTGCTTGAAAAATGGCATTTCAGCGAGACACAGGGGCTTCAGTTGCGGGAGTTGGTTAGGCATTACATGATGCGACCCGGTCGACGGAAGACACTAGAGGAACTCGAGTCGGGATTCGTGGACGGCGGGGAGTTGCTCCGTTACCTCCGCGAGCTGGAAATTGAAAAACCGATAAACCCCATGTAGGCGGCCTTACGTGATTGACACAATATATATCGAGGAAGAAATCAGGGGCCATCCAAGGACGAGGATTGTCTGTGAGCAGTTCAGCCGGGCAAGGCGCATCTATTGCAGTCATTACGGTGAGATATTCAATCGCAGGGCACAGAATCCGAGGATTCAAAAGCAAAAGCCGGCGCTGATTCTCGCTGTGAAAAAAGGGGAGAAGGTCCATCCTGTCCCTGCGGGTTACGGTATAGGACATGTTCACAATTATTATTTCTCACATATGCTGAACTGCCTGTATGACTGTCGATACTGTTTTCTACAGGGGATGTTCAATTCAGCTCATTATCTCTTTTTTATAAATCATGAGGAATTTCAGGAGGCAATCCTGGCATTGGATAAAAAACATGGTGAGTCCTGTTGTTTTTTCTCCGGGTATGATTGCGACAGCCTGGCAATGGATTCGGCAACCCGGTTCACGGGATCGTTCATGCCGTTCTTCAGGGAAAGGCTGAGACACAGCTGGCTGGAACTGCGCACAAAGAGCGTTAATGTCAATCCGGTCCTTAATCAGGATCCATTCGAGCGTTGTGTTATCGCATTCAGTATGACGCCCATGGAGTTCAGTCGAGCTCTGGAGCATGGGGTGCCCCCGTTGAAGGCACGCCTAAAAATAATGAGAAAGCTTCAGGATGCAGGATGGAATGTCGGCCTACGTATTGATCCATTGCTTTACCATTCGGATTTCAAGATTATATACGACAGATTTTTCAGGCAGTTATTTCTTCACCTGGACCCCGGGAGGCTGCATTCGGTAAGCGTCGGGTCGTTTCGGGTCCCCGCGGGAATGTTCAGGAAAATGGAGAAACTTCATCCCGATACACCCCTTTTTGCAGGGCCACTGGAAAAGCAAGATTCAATGGTTCGCTATGCAGATGACCTGGAGCGTGATCTATTTGAATACTGTGAATCAAGGATCATGGATCATGTCCCGTCCGGGCGGTATTTTCCCTGTAGAAACCTGGTTTCCGATCAGGCATCTGGGTAGTCGGCCAGTTTATTTTTATACCTTGAGGCCTCATCATGGCGGCCTCTTTTGAGCGCGCCTTTTATGTAAACCCCGATTTTTCGATGCAGTGTTCTGGTGGCAAGACGCCGGTAGTCCTCCCTGAGGCCTGATCGATCCAGAATATTTTCCAGTGCACGGATTCTGAATCGATCCATGCCCCAGTGTTGTCCCGACAATTGGCCTTGATGTCCGCCATATTTGATGATCAGGGGTTTCTCGATGTAAGAAACCGGATTTTCAGCGGTTAGACGCAACCAGAGATCGTAGTCCTCACACACCGGAAATGACTCGTCGAATCCCCCCAGGCCCAGCAGTAGTTTCTTTTTTATGAGGATGGATGAGGGTGAAATTATGCATCGATCTAGACACTCGGGAAAAATCCAGCCGCCATGCTTTCGGTGCTTGTCCATGGGGTTGACCCGGCGCCCATTTCTCACCCAGATTTCATTGGTATGGCAGACGAGAGGCTGGCCCGCTGCGCAAATGGAAGACAGTTGTTTCTCAAGTTTCCGAGGAAGCCATTGATCATCAGAATCTAGGAATGCTATCCAGGGAAATCGTGCCATGTTGACCCCGTGGTTACGTGCTGTGCTGACTCCCTGTTGTGGCTGAGATACCAGACAAACCCCAGGAAATTCATTCCTGACTGTTTCCGTTGTCTGGTCCGTGGAACCGTCATCGATAACAATAACTTCACCGGGTAGAAGGCTCTGGTTGAGGACAGACCTGATGGCACGGGGCAGAATGTCACATCGGTTGTAAGTGGGTATGACGACTGATACTTGGGCTCCTGAAACTACTTTCCGCATTCCGGTTTTTCCGTCACGGCCGAAAGTGGTCAAGGAACAAGCTGGTAACCAGATTCCCGATCCTGAAAATGATGAATGCAATTCCGCCGGCCTTGTGAAGACGCCATCGAACATTCCTGAAATAGATCAGTAGTCCGGATACGACCTGGTGCAGGTAGAGAATCATGACAATTATGGAAATGATCACATGAAACGTGAGAAACGGGTGGAAGGGTGAGGCTGCGGAATCAATGGCATTAACCTTGAACTCAAGATAGACAACCATCGCCACGTCAATCAGAAAAGCCACCAGCATGAGTGTCATATGAAGCCTGACTTTCCGGCGGTGGTAAACCCCCGCAAGGATGATCAGGACGACCAGGAATGATATCAGTTTGCTATCAAGGTAGATGTGCTCGTCTCCGATCTGCGTGTGATGGCGCAGGGTGGGCGCCCGGCTTGATTGTCGAAAAAAACAATAAAATCTGCGATATTTCCCGGGCTGTCTCGAGTCGGGTGCTGATGTTGCACCCCCCCCTCCCTAGGAAGACTGTCAATTATCATGAAGGATTGGATCCAGTCTCTCCCATGGCTTGACGTTGACTTCATGCTCTATAATCACGGGCCTTTGGGTTGTTATACCTCGCGTTCACGGGTTTGATACGGGAAACATGGGATTATGCATATATGTGCCATGTATTGTATTCAGATTACCGCGCGATTGATAAAGTCCCCAAAAATCAACCGATCCTATACTACCCTGAAACAGGGATATTGTCAGTAAATTAGGACAGGATTGAGATTCGGTGAGACTCCCCCGGGCGGCAGTCGGGGGATGGCGGACTTTTTCAGGTGGGTGCCATCTTGAGATTTGAACAACTGAGATTTAACCGATATAAGGTAGATGGGGTATCTGGTATCTTCCGGAAATCGTGAAAAAGGCCGGGATATGGACGGATGAATCCAAATAAAATATTGTATAGGAATGCGGTTTCGGGAGATATCGGTCCGATAATTCGGCTCTGGAAAATGATGATGGATGAACACGGCAAGAATGACGAGCGGATTCGGCTGGTGGATGGATCATTGGAAGCCTACCGTGCATATGTCTACCACCAACTCAACAACAAGGAGGGAATGGTCATGGTCGCTGAGGCCCCAGACGATTCCGTTGTTGCCTATTGCCTGGCCATTATCAACCGGAATCTTCCAATTTTCCATCCGCCCTATTATGGTTACCTATCGGATTTGTTCGTCATTCCCGGCTGGAGAAGGAAGGGCGTAGCGACCGCTTTGCTGGGGCAGGTTTCCGAATGGCTGAAATCGGGGGGCATTGACACCGTACAGCTCCAGTTTTACGAATTCAACGTGCTGGGCCAGTTGTTCTGGAATTCCCAGGGTTTTACACCCTATTACACGAGAATGTGGCTGGATTTGGAAAAATACCCCGGTTCAATGGACAACTGAACCCCCATATCTTCCCGCCACCGGCCGATAGGTTCAATCCGGTATGGCGGTCAGGTTTGATTCACGATGGCATTTGTTCCACTTTTCTGTCTCTCTCATTACAGTTCCCTGGGCGTCGCATCGCCGACGGATCTTGCAAGGCGTGGGCGTAACCTAGGCTACAATACCCTGGGTATCTGTGATGATGGCACTGTTGCAGGGTTTCAGCCGTTTGATGATGCATGTCGGTCACAGGGCATTCGCCCTGTATTTGGCTGCCGTCTTTTGATGCGTGGACTGGCGCTGACAGGGCTCAATTTCCCCATCGATATCCTTGTTGAATCCGAACAGGGCTACCGCAACCTGATTCGCCTGCTGAACCAATATCATGACCTTGGCGGAAGTGAAAAACATATCCTTGAAGAGGATGACCTGAAGGAGAAGATATCGGGACTGGTCTGTATTGTCCCGCCCGACGGAGAACTTGTTTCATTGGTGAGATCGAAGGATCGGGACAAAACCGAGAACTGGTTGGAGAAGGTCATCACCGTATTTGGAACGCAGTGTGCATTCGGGGTTTCTCTTGATGTTGACCTGGCGTCGCGTGACATGATTCGAAAATTGTGCCGTTTTGTCGGGATTCGAGGTCTTGTGTCCCAAAGAAGTTTCTATCCCGAACCGGGGGATGCATCGGCCTTTGTTTACCTCAAGAACAGGAGGAAGGCGCCAACCCGGACTTACCGGCCCGCTTCGGGAGGTGATGCGTCATGTCTTCGACCGGAGGATGAATTGGCACGTCAATGGACCGGGAAACAAGATGATTTCATGCATGGTGCGGGCGAAGTGGCGAGGCAATGTTCCTGGAGACCCAATCTTATCCGCAGAATATTTCCCTCGGTAGACCTGGAAAGGGGTTATGACCCCAATTCCTATCTGTTTGACCTTGTGATCACGGGAGCAACCCAGAAATACGGCAAGATCACGGAGAATATCAAGTCACGGATCAATCGGGAATTTGAGGAAGTCAAGTCACAGAACCTGTCTGGATGGTTGTTATTGAATCTTCAGATCACAGGGCTGCTGGATGAAAGGGGCATTTCCAGGGGCGTAGGTCGCGGAAGATCACTCTCCTCTTTGATCGCCTATTGCCTTGGTATTTCCAAAATCGATCCAATCGCCTATCAGTTGGCCTTTAAAAGTATCAGAGCGGAGGGGGAATGTTTGCCGCCACTCTACATTGAGATTCCGCGCTGTGGCGTGGATAGACTGGTCGGTGCACTTGCAGAAATATATGGTGACGATCATATTCTTGAAATCGGGAAGATACGCGAGGCACGCCGGGACCAGATAATTAATGAACTGGCTGAATGGTCTGGCATGACTGAGGATGAGGTTTGTCTGGCCCGACAGGAGAAATCAGGTTCAAGGTCCCAGGGCGCTGCGCAAAGGCTGGGGAAAATGACTGATGAATCACGGAGTCGACGCTGGCGTGACCCTTCCTTTATAGCGGATATGGCGACACGCCTTGGACCGCGTCCCCGCACACTGAACTCCAGCCAGGACCGTTATATCGTTTCCAACGAACCACTGGATGCCATTGTTCCGTGTATACGTTCCGTACAGGACGATGTTGTGAGCGGTATCGGTGAAGAGGCCCTTGATCGGATGGGTCTTGCTAGACTCGTCTTCGTTTCACATGGACTCCTGGACATCCTGCATCAAGCAGCATGGGCTGCTCGCCTTGAGGATCCGGACATTCATTTTAACAGTATACCCCTCGACGATCGCCCAACATTCGAAATGCTGGCGCAGGGAAACACATCCGGGATCCCCCCGCTTGAAGGCGTGACGGTGCGATGCTTTCTGAAAAGGGAGAGGCCCTCCAATCTGCTTCAGATATTTCGGATTCGGAATATGGCCGTATCAGGGGACGTTTCAGGGATGCCCCCTGAAACAAGTGATGACTTGGCCGATGTGCTTCTGTCCTATCAATGCGCCTTCATCCGGGCCAATTATCCGCTGGCTTTTTTCAGTGGAGCGATCGGCAGTATGCTGCAAAGGGGAGAGAATCCGGCGCTTCTACTCAGGCAGGCAGGCAAGCTGGGTATCCGAATCCTGCCACCGGATATTAACATCAGCGACTGGACAATGAGTATCCAAGGCGGTGCCATCCGTCTCGGGCTGGCAGCGGTTCGCGGCCTTGGGCGCACCGGCTGGGAACACATCGAGGAGGTCCGGTCCGGCGGCCGGTTCACGTCGCTGGAGAATTTCTGTGACCGTATAGACAACCATTTGATACGACTCAGAACATTGCGCTCCCTGATTGCATGTGGTGCCATGGATGACCTGGATCCCGATGGAAATCGGGCACGGATGAATATGCAGGTCCCTTTATTGCAGCGCAAGGCGAGGGGACAGATCGCACCGCCCGCTGATGATATAGATCAGGGCAGCCTATTCGAAATGGAGGACATTGTTGAAACGCCGATACCGACGGAAAATCAAGACCCCGGCGAATTTCATGAATGGAATCCCTGGGAAATTATCCAGCACGAGATGGAGTCCTTGGGTTTCAGCCTGTATGCCGACCCGATTGATAGTCGCAGGGATCTTGTAGGTCACCTGCAACCCCGGCAGGTTCACCAAATTCGTCCTCGTTTTGTTCAGGATGAAATTTGTGTCGTGGGATTGATTGGAAGTCTAGACTCCGGGGGGGCATTGAGTGAGGAACCCGGTGATGTGCTGGTCGATGTCGAGGGGCTGTCCGTATATCTTTCGGCCTCTGTCGCACGGTTGAGTGAGACAACCGTTTTTCATGCCGCAGAGGTAATGATCATCGGGAATCTGAACCAAACACGTGGTTTTCAGTGTCTTGATGCATCCGGAATATGGTTGATATCGGATCTTGAGGAGCAGGCTTCCCAAGTCAGCAAGATCGGGTTGAACCTTGAAGGACTGGACAAGGACTGCCTTAGGCGACTGTTACGTATCACCAGACGCTTTCCCGGAAACACGGAACTTGAGATTAGGAACGGTTCTGCCGACGGGAAGCGAATACTCAGGAAGATCCAGAGATCAGCGGTCTATTTCTGTTCGCCTCTTTACCAGGCCTTATGTGGTATTATTGGAAAGGATTCGATCGAGTTGTTCGGGTTTGAAAATGAGCTTCTGATTGTCCATGCTGTAGGGAGTTCTGGGGTAGTTGATCAGGATTTGTCATCTTCAGATGAACCCACTGAATGATTATCCGAAATTGAAAATTCAACTTAATCCATCGAATTGAAAAAATAAGACTTAAATTAACTTCGTCTGGCAAAAAGGCCGTTCAATCGGACCCGGGCGGACCATGGTGATTTTTGGCCGGGCGCAATCGCTTCAATTATGACAATGTGAAGGAATAACCCAATGATCATAAGGCCGGTTACCTACCGCATCATCGATTCATAGGCGAATCATTGATATGGCAGGGTTTTTGGTTGACAGTCACGGTATACTGGAGCATTTATGGTGATGGATGGCACTGTGTTAATCCATATTTCAGGAATTAACGGGGGTTTTGATCGAGATGTTGTTTCACAGGCCTCAAAAGGCGGGGCTTTGCGTTAATCCTGTCTTGTTTCTGGCTGCTTGCTGTTTTTTTCAGCTGTCGATACCAATTCATGGGCAGGAGCCTATCCGGGAGACCGTCAAGATCGAGAAGATAGATATTTTCGATCCGGGCAAGGGCCGTGAACTTACCCCGATCCATAAGGCGGCGGAGCGGTCGTCCGGGGATGCGACGAGAAAACGGCATACACTGGCCCAAATCCAGAATTTGATAACCTATAAGGTTACTGCAGAGGGTGCAAATGAAGATGAGGTTCTTCGAAAAATCAACCTCAAGTCCTTGAAGTCAGCAGCGGCCCGCCTTTATTTCGGGAATTATTTTTTGCTCGGACTTGACGTCCTAGAGCCTTATCTTGCCCGGAACGGCATGCCTGCAATTACACGCAGCACGATCCTCGGGAAGAAGATCCTGCCGGATGATAGGGTTTGGATGGAAGTTCGTGTCAGCGTGAACCTTGATGTGCTCTATCCGGATCTCAGAGAGAAACGATTTGTTGCGAAGCCAAATCTGAGGCCGGTGGTAGCGGTCCATCTTGAGGAACTTGATGACGGGGTTTCCGATTCGGCCATGGGTGGAAGAAGTCGTGTGGAGTCAATCATGAAGGCCCATGCGTTTAGGGTTTTGTCGAGCAAGATGCGTCAACCTGGCCTTGATCTTAACCTTGTCCAGGATCCCGATATGTTTCGACTGGCCAGGATGGAGGCGCAGAGGCACAACATCGATATCCTGATCACCGGGACACTGAGCATCACGCCGATCGGGAAGAAAAAAATCTTGTTTGACGATTATGATTTTCGTGAAGCCTTTCTTAACCTCAAGATGTACCGGGTCGATAACGGTTTGTTGATCAAGGAAGTCTACGACCGTTATTCTGCGACAGGGACGACGATGAAGGAGGCTGCAAATGATGTGATGGATTCAATGGTGGGACGGGCCACCGAAAAGCTTGCTGTCGAGTTGACCGATTCCTGGCCCAATACCATGCTGGATCAGGGAGATTATCGATTGATGCTCTCGGGAATGAATCGTGACGAGGTCATGAAAATCTATTCCATGCTCAAGACATTATCACCCGGAATCATGATTTATGAAAAGGCATTTTACAGTGATGTGACGGTTCTTAACCTGATGGTCCCGGGAGATGGAAGAATAGACGTGGAGACTCTTCTTCGAGGGACCCGGGAACCACCGTTAAATGTCCGAAAATATGACAAGGACAGTTTTGAGCTGGAACTACTGTAAATCCTTGGCCGTGGGGCCGGTCATCCATTACTGTCAACCTCTGGACTGGTGAAACCAGTCGTTATCTGATGTCGCCTGGGGCGAGAACGGGTTTTTTGCCTGCCTCTCTTACGCCTCCCCCCCCCGTCTTTTGATGTATAAAACCGTTTGTGTGCCGGTTTTTTAATCCCCCTTGACTCGGAGATAGGATTCGAGATGACAGGTGTTCCCCCTGAATCCTCAAATTACAAGGGTGATCCTGCCGTGAAAATCCGGCCCGCAAGATCCGGGGATATCGATGCAGTATGCAAATTGGTCACCGAAGCCTCAAGAATATCCACTGTCCTTCCGCAGCCCCGCGAGATTATCTGCAACCGCCTCCAGTCAATCCTGGTCAGTGAGTCCGGAGGATGTGTATCAGGATGTGGAATGCTTTACTTATTTACGGGTGATCTTGCCGAAATCAAGTCATTGGTTGTGCGTCCTGACCTGAGGGGAAAAATGATCGGCAGCCATATCGTGTACGGCCTGCTTGAACGGGCGCGCTCACTCCGTGTCAACCGTGTTTTTGCCCTGACGGATAATGTCCTGTTTTTTGAAAGACTTGGCTTCGATCGGGTGGGGAAGGAAACATTCCCGCACAAAGTGTGGAACGAATGTATTCACTGTCCCAAGTTACTGGATTGCCAAGAGGATGCGGTTGAGATAAAATTGACGAACGATCTACCATTTCCCGGTGTCGGGCTATAGGAAAGCCCGGGGATTATGGATGAGATTTAATCGTGGTGATGTCAAGAACCCGGGAATCAACCAATATGCCCAACGTGCTCATTGTTGACGACAACCAAAATTACCGCCAAGCATTCACTCGTAATTTGCTTCTGGAGGGTTATGAGGTTTTCGAAGCTGAAGATAGTGACGAGGCGCTGGAATATCTGGAGAGGGAGGCGGCGGATGTAGTGGTGACCGATCTGGCGATGCGCCACCCCACTGAGGGCCTGGACCTGATACGTCAGGCCCGATCACTAAAACCTCATCTGCCGATAATCATGATTTCGGCTGTGGGGACCTTTGAAGAGGGTGCCGAGGCATCAAGGTTGGGCGCCCGTTTTGTGATCAGTAAAAGCAAGATTGATGAGGAAATGGGGAATCTGTTTGACGCGATCAACCGGGCAGTTGAGGAATATAAAAAAAGCCTGCTGGTGGCTGAATCGATTCGGAACATTCGGCACGACAAGTCGACCGATACCGTATCAAAGGCTGACTCTTTGAGACAGATCGTCACGAAACCCGATGTTTCGGAAACCATCAGGAGTGAAGCCTATGATCTCCTGATGGAGTTAAACAATTCCGAATTCCTGATGGGATCACGGGAAGATCTTGATCGTGTGCGCTCGAAGACATCCCTGGAGGTATTCCAAAAGGTTGATGAAAACCTAGAAGAGAAGCTTTCGAATTTCAAATCGCTTGACCAGGATTCACAGGAATCATTGCGGACGGCTGAATTCCTCTATGACCATGGTGAGGTAGTTGAGAAAGCTGTCGATTTTTCGAGGTCAGTAGGGTTTTCATACTGTTTTGCCGTGGAAAATGAGGCGAAGTGCAGGCTTCGCAAGCGGCTTGGAAAATTCTTCAATGACGAGAATACCCCTGGCCAGATCAAGTCTTTGATGGAGGAAAATGGGAAAGGACTTTCCATATTCTTTCATCAGCACCTCTTGAGGGTTCAACGTGACCTGGGCATGGAAATAACGGTTGATAATGTATTCCAGACTTTCTACAAGATCCTTGAGCATCGGGGAAAATACAAGCCTGACGGACTCAAGGCACTCGGGATTCTGCTGCTCTGTTTCGGTCGGGATTATACCTTCAGGAAATTTGACAAAACCATCAAGATCGAGAATCCCTTGGGTATCAAGGGCTTTAAGGACGAGGGTGAGATTCTGGACTTTGCTACTCTTTTGACTCACCTTCAGCATTACCGCAATCCCTACATTCATCCCGAGATCAGCGAAATGGAGAAGCTGTCTAAAATCAGGCAGACAACGTTCGACTGTATCAACATGATGTTCAGTCTGGTGTAGTCTTGATTAATTCCGGAGTCATCCCGTTTTTGAATGAGTATGCCGTCCGTCTGTTTCCGGCTGTTCCCCGGCCCTCCCGCAACAAATACCTATTACGAGATTCCGGTCAGTCAATGGGGAAGGGAAAACTGGGGTTCCGTTGACCACTTCATGTATAGATCAGGCCAATGTCTTCCATGATAACAACTCAAGATGCCGAAATGCTGCGTGTTCTTCCCCTTGGCGGGGTCGGTGAGTTTGGGAAGAATTCCCTCATTATTGAATATGGGGAACAGATGCTACTCATCGATGCCGGCATGAAACTGCCTGAGGACGATATGTTCGGGGTGGACCTGGTTATCCCTGACTTCAGTTATGTGCTTGAAAGAATTGAGCGGCTTCAGGGAATCATTCTGACGCACGGGCACGAGGATCACGTTGGTTCAGTTCCTTTCCTGCTGCGTCAATGTGCCACCACCGGGCCGGTACATATATATGGAAGCAAGTTGACGTTGGAACTGGTGCGTGCCCGGCTCGTGGAGTCATCTATCATTAGGCCGCTGGAATTTCATGAATTGGCCGCGGGGCAAAGGTATGGGGCGGGAATATTTGATTTCAGACTGCTTGAGGTGGCCCACTCAATACCCATGTCCATGGCAGTTGATATTAGGTTGCCAAATGGGGCAAGGGTCCTTCATTCCGGTGACTACCGCCTCGATGAATCGATGAACCGTCCCGAATGCCTCGAATATCTGGCGCGCAGGGGCGACATGGGCGATATTCTCCTCTTTCTAGGTGACAGCACGAATGTGGAAAGGGAGGGTAATTCGCAATGCGAGGCCAGTGTCCGTGAAGGGTTGAACTCGGTTTATCGAGATGCACCAGGGAGCATTATCACGGCGGTGTTCTCATCAAGTATTTACCGCGTGGAGTCGATTCTTGCACTGGCCGAAGAATTGGGTCGCAGGGTCGCGGTATGTGGTTTCAATCTGGAGAGGAATTTCGGGATTGCCAAGCAACTTGGCCTGATACGGTGCCCGGACCATTTGGTGCTGCCAGTCGGGAAATTGAAAAGCCTGCCAGCCAATCAAAGGTTGGTCCTTACAACCGGGACCCAGGGTGAATCCGGTTCGGCGCTTTCACGGCTTGCACATGGTAATTTCAAGGGATATGCAATCGAGCCCGGTGATAGGGTTGTCCTCTCCTCAAGGATTATTCCGGGTAATGAACGCTCGATATTAAGAATGGTCAATCATTTTTATCGCCGTGGTGCCAGCGTTTTCACGGAACGGGATGCAAATGTGCACGGTTCCGGCCATGCATACCGTAACGAAATGAAACAAATGCTGGAATGGATCCGGCCAAGGTACTTCATGCCCATCCATGGCGAGCTTCGGCAGTTGATGCTCAGCGCTGAACTTGCCGAGTCGGTGGGGATGGAGCGTGATAAAATCCTGTTGCTGGAGAACGGGACGGCACTCGAGATAATGAATGGTCGATCCCGCAGGATAAGGACAGACCATGCCGGTCAAGTGCTGGTCGATGGCAAGAAGATTAGTGATGTGCACGAGGTCGTTCTGAAGGACCGGAAACACCTGTCAGGGGACGGGATGCTTACGGTGATCATGGTCATCGATCGACAGTCACATAGGATCATTGCCGGGCCGGATCTGGTCTCTAGGGGGTTTGTATTTGTGGATGATCACGAGTTGTTGATGGATGAATGCAAAAATGTGGCAATTAGATCCTTTAATAGTTGCGATCATGATGGTCAGACGGGATGGGATGAGGTAAAGGCGGTAGTCCGGAAGGCCCTGCGAAAATATCTGGCTCAACGCACGGATCGTTATCCCGTCATCCTTCCGGTCGTGGTTGAAATCTGAGTGGTTGGGGGCGATGTGTAATTGAAGAGATATTCAGATATAACGTTCTTTGTCGCCCGATTGTCAGTGGCTCTGCTGACGGTGGCGTTCATTGTTGCAACCGTGACCTTTTTTCTGATGAGATCTATCCCGGGGGGGCCATTCACGCAGGAGCGCCGTCTACCTCCGTCAATGGAAACCGCACTCAAGGCCAAGTACAACCTCGGCGATCCTCTCCACAGGCAGTATCTGGATTATCTTGTGGATGCTGCGAGGTTCCGCTTCGGTATGTCTTACCATAATCGGGGCCGGTTTGTCGGGGAACTGATCCTGCAACGCCTGCCGGTATCCGCGATGCTTGGCTGTGTTTCAATTGTGCTCGCGCTGGCGTGTGCGATCCCGTTGGGAATCATCGCGGCGTTGCGAAAATCACGTGAATGTGACCGGATCAACGCCATAATTGTCGCCCTCGGGGCATCATTTCCCTCTTTCATACTGGCGACACTGCTTCTCTATATCTTTTCCTACAAGTTGAAATATTTCATGACGGGCTGGAACGACCTTCCGAGATCCGTGGTCCTTCCCGCGATTGCCCTGGCTGCCTACCCGGCTGCGTTCCTTGCCCGGATGATCCGGGGACAGTTGATCGAGGTGTTGAAAAGTGATTTTCTACGAACCGCACGTGCCAAGGGACTGGGACGGGCCAGGGTTGTTATCGTGCATGCACTTCGGCATACATTTGGCCCTTTGCTTGCCTACCTCGGCCCGCAGGCGGCCGGTGTCCTGACGGGGTCCTTCGTCGTGGAGAAGATATTCAATATACCGGGCTTGGGCTTGATGTTCGTCGAATCGATAAGCAACCGGGATTACCCGATGATTATGGGTATAACCCTTGTTTACACTGTTTTTCTGGTCACCTTGAATATCGCCGCTTATGAAATCAGCCGTTTGATGGATCCGCGCCTCAGAATCAAAGGTTGAATTCTATGGGGGGGGAGATAAACCTTGGCCGAACCGGTCCCGAGAACAAGATCACGCTGGTGGAGTGCCCTCTGTATTGACAAAGGTTTCTGGGTTGCCTTGGCGTCCTTGTTTATCCTTGTTGTCATTGTCATGGTCGGCCCATTCCTGAGTCCATACACGGAGTCAGCACAGGATCTTTCGAATGTTTTCGCACGCCCAGATCTGACCCACTGGTTCGGAACAGACGAACTGGGGCGTGACCTCCTGACTCGTGTGCTATATGGTGGCAGGATCTCCCTTGCGGTCGGTATTCTCGGGGCCCTGAGCAGTCTGGTGAGTGGCGGCAGTAGCGGAGGCCGGGCGGGGCTGCTGGGTGGATGGCGGGAACGTGCGTTCATGAGGGTGTTTGATGTGCTCGATGCCGTTCCATTTCTGCTTGTGGTGATCACATTAATGGTGGTATTTGACTTCGGCGGATTCGTGAATATCCTTGTGTCACTGGCATTGGTTTTCTGGATCACGATGGCCAGAGTTGTCCGATCGCGTGTGGCCGAGTTGAGGATGGCACTTTACGTGGATGCGGCAAAATCTCTTGGAGCGGGCATTATCAGGATATTTTATGTCCATATCCTGGCCAATTCGATCAATGTCATTGTTGTGACGGTAACATTCATGATCCCCCTGGCAATTTTTGTTGAATCATTTCTGAGTTTTCTGGGATTGGGGATCACGCTTCCGAGCGCTTCATGGGGAACCCTTGCCAATGACGGCCTGTCAGCGATAGGCTCCCATCCTCATGTCCTGTTATTTCCGGCAACCGCAATCTGCCTGACACTGTTCTTATTTCAAGCGGTTGGTGAAGGCCTGAGAAATGCACTTGATCCGAGGCAGGACGAACAAATGTGATCCCACATATCCGGTGTCGCATCAAGATGGTGGGTGTCGAAGGTGGTAAAATCAGGAAGACCGATTCTTCAGTCAAGCTGAGGTCAATCAAAACGGAGTCAAGGGAAATATTATCGGGATGTCACCATTTGATCTCAGCTGATATCCGGGTAATATCGCGGATGATGACATGTGTTTTGATATAACCGGATCCAAACAGTTGTGTAGAATATATCCTTATCAGGCAGGTAACCATGGACGAATATAGTGTCAGGAAACTTCTCGAGGATGTAAGGGATGGTCATCTCAAGCCGGACGAGGCACAACAGAGACTAAGACGGTTGCCTTTTGAAAATATCGACTATGCCTCAATAGATCTTCACAGGTCCATTCGTCACGGAAGCTCTGAGGTAATATTCTGTGAAGGAAAGACACCCGGCCAGGTACTGGGGATCATTGAGGTCCAAAAGAAGAATGAAATTCCGGTTTTTGCGACAAGGGCCGATGACAGGGTCTTTGAAAAGGTTCGAGGTGTTTTCCCGGAATTGGTTTATGATGAAGTCGCAGGTGTTATTGGGGAACCCCGCCTGTTGAGTCCCAAACAGGGTGATGGAAGGGTGCTGGTGGTTGCAGCCGGGACATCCGATCTTCGTGTTGCACGTGAAGCCGAACTTACCTGCCGCTTCCTGGGTTCACGGGTGCGTTCGATTGTTGATGTTGGTGTATGTGGTCTTCACCGCTTATTATCCCATATCACGGAATTGCAACAGGCGGATGTGATTATCGCAATTGCGGGGATGGAGGGGGCGCTGCCGACGGTGGTGGGTGGACTGGTCAATGTCCCGGTCATCGCCGTGCCGACATCGGTGGGCTATGGGACATCTTTCAATGGGATCACCGCGCTTTTGGGGATGCTGAACTCCTGCGCGGCAAATGTGACCGTGGTGAATATTGATAATGGATTTGGCGCGGGATATGTTGCATCCATGATGAATCCGAAGGTGAGGTCTGTGACGGAAGATGCTTGAGCCTTGGAAAGCCCAGTCAATCCTGATTGTTTTGTGGTCGACCCAGGAGGCCGAGTACCCGGAGGACTATCAGGTATTCAGCCAGAGTATGTGCCGTAAATTCAGCCTGTTCAATCGTCAAAAAATTGTCCGGGCACCCCCGGGAACCAGTTTGCACCCGGAAACGGCGCGACTGATCCTGATGACCGAACCGTGCCGTTTGATTACAGAACTGGCGCCGGCCAAGGTCAGTTTGCGTATCCTGAGTGAGGATTCGAGGGAATCACTTTCCGGACTTCATGAATCGATCCGGGATCTTTTGCTTCAGATGCACGCATGGCTTGCGGAGAATATCAATCTGCGGGTCTATCGAGTGGGAATGGTTACTCAGCTTTGTTGTAACATGAAGTCGAGTGCAACGGAGAAACTTGCCGGGTATTTTTTGCAGCCGCGTGCCCTGCAGAATCAGGTGCCAAATGAGGTCCAGCTGAATATTCATTCACGGTTGACCCTGGATGGGGGCATATTGGCGAACCGGTGGTTGCGTGCCCGACCATTGAATACAAACGACCGGCGCCAGCTGGATTTCGGGGCTCAGTTTGAAGTCGACCTGAACACAATGATCGAGGACAGCCAAGTCAAGACATCAAGGGATATCGACCAGTTTGTCCGGTCAGCCCTGAAACACAACATGGAGGATCTACCTGTTTTTCATGATGATGATTTATTTGCCTAGGGCCATCCGGCTGGCTTGCAATCTCCGATTGTCTTTCCTATAAACGGATCACGGATAATTCTAACCGCCTTGCCGAAATCCCCCGAGCGCGATGGGGTCTCGAGTGTCGGCGGCCGGACGGAGGCCAGGAATATCGCCCTCCCAGGGACCGGTATAACTGATTCAACACCCCGAATCCCGACAC
>CAYYNQ010000111.1:0-3628 GCA_964473105.1 uncultured Candidatus Sumerlaeota bacterium
CCTTGTCTGCAGAGCAAAAGGCAGTTTTAAAGCAATGGGTGTCTGAGGGGGCTGAATATGAACCACACTGGTCTTATGTGCGTCCTGTGCGTGAGAAGTTGCCCGCAGTTAAAAACACAGAGTGGAGTCGCAATGAAGTCGACAGCTTTATTTTAGAGAAATTAGAAAAGCGCGGCTGGAAACCATCGCGTGAGGCAGATAAATATGCACTCATTAGACGGGCTTCACTGGATCTTACCGGTCTTCCTCCTACCCCGAAAGAAGTGAAAGATTTTGTAGAGGATAAGTCTCCAGAGGCTTATGGGAAATTAATCGACCGACTGTTGGCTAAACCTGCCTATGGCGAGCATTGGGCCAGACAGTGGTTGGATCTGGCGCGTTACGCCGATAGTACAGGTTATGCTGATGATCAACCCCGAACAATATGGGCTTATAGGGATTGGGTCATTAAAGCCATCAACCGTAACATGCCTTTTGATGAATTTACCACCCACCAGCTTGCCGGAGATTTATTACCCAATCCATCCAACGACCAACTGATTGCAACGGCCTTTCATCGCAATACCCAGACTAATAACGAAGGCGGGACCGCCGATGAGGAATTTAGAAATGTGGCGGTCGTGGATCGGGTGAATACCACCATGCAGGTTTGGATGGGCACCACAATGGCGTGTGCTCAATGCCACGATCACAAGTACGATCCTTTAAGTCAGGAAGAGTACTTTAAAATGTTTGCGATTTTCAATAACACCGAAGATGCAGACCGACGAAACGAAAGTCCTTTAGTTACTATTTTTTCTGAAGAACAGAAAAAGAAACGTACAGAAGGTGAGTTGAAAATCGTCGGTCTTCAAAAGGAATTAGATCATCTTAAGGCAACTGCTTTAGACGGGTTTGATGCGTGGGCTAGATCATTTGAAAAACCATTGCAGCCAACTGAGCTGGAGGTCTCTACTGAAAAAGGAACGCTTAAGGCGAATCCATCATCTGGAAAAATAACCGGTGTTCAAGTTGATGGAGTAGATGCGGATCGTTTGACACTGAAGCTTAGACCAAAGGGTGAGAAGAACCTCAAAGGCCGTTTTATAAGGGTCACAACGTCGGCAACAATGTGTTTCTGCATCTGGCTGAGGTGCAGGTGTTTAGCGACGGTCAAAACGTTGCTCCTAAAGGTAAGGCTAGCCAGAGTACTACGGCTTTTGCTGGTCCGGCAAAGTATGGCAATGATGGAAATACCAACGGTGATTTTAATAAGAAGTCCACGACTCATACCGCTCAGGAAAATAATCCCTGGTGGGAAGTGGATTTAGGCAAAGAGGTTCCGATTGAAAAGCTGGCCATTTGGAACCGTCTGGGGGCGGGGTTGGCCGATCGACTGAAAGCTCATCGGGTGGAGGTTTTTGATGCAAACAGAAAGCCAGTTTGGAGAAAAGAATCCAACAAAGTTTTTAAGGTTAATGTCGACTACGTGCTGGATGGGGCAAGGTTATTACCTTTTGTTCCTTTGCCTCACCCAAAATTTAATGGACTACTCCGTTTGGCAAAGCCGGTCGATGTAAAGGATGGTGATATTCTTGAGGCGGTCATAAAGAATTATAAAAATGAGAAGATAAAAGTAGCACTGACGACTTCCACGGTGGCCGAGCTTGAGAATGCGTTGCCCAAGGATGTGTTCAACATCCTAAAACTCCCTTCTGCTTCCCGCAAAGAGGCTCACGAAAAAAGGCTCAAGGACTATTTTGCTGCAAATAACCAACGTACACAGGCCAAGGCAAAGGAGTTGGCAGCGGCTAAAAAACAGCTGGAAGGAATGAAAGGCACGACCACAGTGCCAGTTATGCGTGAAATAGCTACGCCACGCCAGACGCATATTCAATTACGTGGAAATTATCAGGTTAAGGATAAGCGCGTATATGAAGGGGTGCCTACTGTATTTGAGGTGCCCACAGAAGGTGAAAAGATCAATCGTTTGACTTTGGCCAAATGGATTTTGAGTGAACGCAATCCTCTTACTGCCCGCGTTATAGCCAACCGTTATTGGGAGTCCATCTTCGGTAACGGCATAGTTCGGACCAGCGAGGAATTCGGATCACAGGGTGAATTGCCCACTCATCCGGCACTCCTTGATTGGCTGGCTACTGAGTTGGTGCGGCTCAAGTGGGATACCAAGGCTTTTGTGAAATTATTAGTCACCAGTGCCACTTACCGTCAAAATTCACTCTCTACGGCTGAACATATTGAGAATGATCCAGCCAACCGATTTTATGCCCGTGGGCCTCGGTTGAGACTGACTGCGGAGATGATTAGAGATCAGGCTATGTTCGTAAGTGGCCTTTTAAGCAGTAAAATGTACGGAGCACCCGTGAAGCCTTATCAACCCAATTTTGGTGTGTCTGCTGCCTTTGGGCCGGGTATGGATTGGAAAACCAGTGGGGGTGAAGACAAATATCGACGCGGTGTTTACACTCATTGGCGTCGCACCAACCCATATCCCTCAATGGCTGCCTTTGATGCGCCCAATCGCAACGTATGTACTGTTAGGCGGGTTCCAACAAATACTCCTCTGCAGGCGTTGGTAACAATGAACGATCCAGTTTATGTGGAAGCCTCACAGGCTTTGGCTCGTCGGATGGTCGAAAAGGGGGGTGTCACGCCACACGAGCGCGTTTCCTTTGGGTTGAGTGTTTGCCTTTCACGTTCACCCAAGCGCTTTGAGGTCAGCCGCCTTGTTGCTCTCTACACCGAATTACTTGCTGATTATCAAAAGGATGCGGCAGCAGCAAAAATGATGGCTACTGATCCATTGGGTCCATTACCTGATGGAATGAAGGCTGAGGAGCTGGCTGCTTGGACCGTGGTGGGCAATGTGCTCTTGAATCTCGACGAAATGTTTATGAAACGTTAATCTCCTGAAAGTTAATGAATTTAGATCAAGAGCATATTTTACATCGCACCCGCCGGCAGTTTTTAGGACAGGCCGGTATGGGCTTGGGTGCTGCAGCTTTTGCTTCATTGATGGGCGGGGCTCAGGAGGTTGCTGCAGATGTAGCGTTTGATCCGACTCAGCCATTTAAGCCCCGTAAACCGCATTTTGCCCCTAAGGCTAAAAGTGTCATTTATCTCCATATGACGGGCTCTCCTCCTGGATTGGATATGTATGATTTTAAGCCCCAACTTCAGAAGCGTGATGGTGAAAATTGCCCGGATGAGTATTTGAAGGGTAGGCGTTTCGCCTTTACCTCAGGAGTACCGAAGTTAATGGGGACGCCGCATAAGTTTGCCCAGTATGGTCAAACAGGCGCATGGATGAGTGATGCTTTACCAGAGCTTTCCAAGCAGGTCGTTGATATCTCCTTCATTATGTCTATGACCTCCGATCAGTTTAACCACGCTCCTGCCGAGCTCCTGCTTTATACCGGGAGTGCCCGTGAAGGCAGACCGAGCATGGGTTCATGGGTTACTTATGGTTTGGGCAGTGCTAATCAGGATCTCCCAGGTTTTGTGGCCTTGATTTCTAGCGGAGTACAGCCCAATGGAGGAAAAAACTCCTTTGGCAGTGGGTTCCTACCCAGCGTGTTTCAAGGAGTGCAATGTCGCTCCAAGGGTGATCCTGTTTTATATGTATCCA
>CAYYNQ010000112.1:0-5389 GCA_964473105.1 uncultured Candidatus Sumerlaeota bacterium
GGGCTGACGACAGAAGGTAGATTGAAAGCCACGTAAAAAGAGGCGGGTCCACCGGAGACGTCGACCGGTTCGACAAGGTCAAGATAGGCCGTGCCACCCCACGCGAACCCGCGTCCATTATCGCCGTCATCCTCATCCAGGTGCAGGAAGCCGACCGCATTCCCCGCTGCGGCGGTTCCGCATCCGCCCGCTCCATCGCTGGCACGGACAACCCGGGCCGGATTGCTGATTTCCGTGCCATTCAGAACCCAGCCGTTGTTGTTGTTGTCGAAATCATCGACCCACACCAGGGCGTCATCACCCGGATCCTGGTCAAATGTGAAAGCGCCAGCTTGTCGGGCCGTCAGGCCCAGGTTCAGGATACAAACCAACCCAAAAATAGATAATGTTTTCATATGGCTCATCGTCAAAATTCCTTTGATAAAATAACCGGGAGATCAAACCATCCCGAAAAAACCAACCCGGCGAATTCAAGAACCCCGCCGAGTTTTCACAAATCCAGACACACAATGCATCCCCACCCATCAGATCTAGAAAAAAAATGGGGGGGGAGCCAGCCTGCGACTCATCACAGGATAACGCCCCCCCGGGTTTCTTTCGGGATCATCCGTTAAATATAACGGACAACAACCGAACCTCGATTGACCTTAAACCTTAGTCAATCTGGAAACCACTGACCTCAACAGGAACCACTCCGCCTGTTGACAGGGCAACGGCCTCATTCCGGCCACCACCAGCTCCATCTGACTCAAGCCAGACGAGAAGACGGTCATATGTGCTCTCAATGGTGTCGTGGGAAGGCCAATGGTCCGTGCTGCCGTCTGAAGGAGGCTTAATCTCCCGCCATGACGTGTTGCCGCCAATGCCCTTTTCCTGACATGAAGCAGCATTGCCACCCGGAAGGTGGATACGGAATTCAATCGCGTTACAGGCAGGTCCCGTATTACCATTCGTACACAGCCTTGCAGCGCCGTTCCCGGAGTTATCGCAATACCAAGTCGGTCCGCAGCATGCCGGAACACCATTGGAATCTACTTGGAACTGAAAGTGAAATCCCTGCAGCCACTCGATCCGGACGTCGTTATCTGTCGCCGACGCGTTGTCCCAATTCATGCTGGCCGCCTGAGCTAGCCCGAAAGCCTGCCGGGGTGAAACGGTACTCGGAGGAACAAATGCCCCATACATGGAGGCAGGTCCACCAGACGTGTCGACTGCAGTGGTAAGGTCGAGATAAGCATAACCGCCACTCGTTCCAGCGTAACTGTTCTCACCGTCATCCTCGTCCAGATGCACCTGACCACTAGCGCCACCCGCTGCGCTTGCTGCGCAACCACCGGCGCCATCGGACGGACGGATACTCTGGTTTCCACTGATTTCCGTACCAACCAGTGTCCAACCATTGGTGTTATCATCGAAGTCCTCCATGAAAGTGAGCGTGTCGCCCCCGATCATGTCAAACGTGTGAGCGTCTGCCTTCGTTATCGTGCAAAGCGTCAACGCCATTGCAGCAGCAACCAAAACCATCGACTTCAAAACTCTCATTTTCAAAGTCCTCCCCGATCAATGAATTTATCAAGGTCTACCCAATCGTGACCCCGGCGGTAACTACATCGCCGGAGATCCCAGGTGACCTATCTGTTCTTACAACTTCGGTAAGATAAGCTGATTATCCCCACTGAGAGGGTCCGGTCAAGGGAAAAAACAGACAAAAATTAAACCCAAGGAATTCTATAAGATGTGCCAGGCGTCCGCTTTCATAGGCTATCCCTAAACCCAATATACACTTTAAGATTGGATTCAAAACCCGAAATAATCCATATTTATTTGTAATATTAGTAATTTAAGTTAATAATACATAGCTTTTTGAGTCGGCCTCCCGCCGAACGAGTTACGCCCAGATAGCCATCCAAGGCCATTACAATATTCAGGAAACTCGGGGAGAGATGGGGGACCGGCCTGATATTTGGATCATCCTCGGCAGGATTTGCGTGATTTCACCCGATCCATGAAACCCCGGTGGACCGTCATCCCGCCGGGGTTCAATCATGCAATGGACTGGAAGGGCTGCTTATAGAATTATAGAAACCGAATCCGACCCTACTGCGAATACAGGCTGAAATTGATCACGGCATTGGACGGCTGTTCATAACCGGGCAACAATCCCTCCGTGGCACCGATCGCATGCACACGCTCGCCACCATTCCCATCACTGGTCAAGCCGATCCGGATATGTTCCATGACCTGGGGAATCCCCGTATGATTGAAACTCTGCAGTTCCTGCCAGGTTCCATCACTGGTCAGAAGGTTATAAGCCTGCAAATCAACATTACCCGAGGCATCAAGGGTCAGTCGAAACTGGTTGGGATTGCACCCCAGGATGATGTGTCCGTTCGGGCAGGGCGTGGTACCGCCACCACAATTCTCCGTTGGGGCACATGCCCCAAAAAGCGCGCAATCGACCATAATCTGGCTCTGGAAACTGGAGAGCCACTCGAAACTGATATTATCCGAGGGGTTCCCCGGGGCCGAGAACTCGACAATTTGCCGGGGGCTGTTGGCCGATGGCGACCACAGGGCCATGTAGATTGAAACCGGCCCGCCCGACAGGTCAATCGATGTTGTCAAGTCAATCTCAGCCTGGGCAAATGTGAGGCTGGCGCCGGAAAATCCATTGGCCCCGTCATCCTCACCGATGTGCAGATAACTCTCAAAACCGCCGGCTTGGGAAACCGAACAGTTGCCGACACCCCCAGTGTCCGTATCCAGTTTACCCAGACGCTCCATATTGCTGACTTCGGTGCCGGTCAGGTTCCACCCACTACTGTTGTCGTCAAAATCATCAAACCATGTGAGCGAATCGCCCCCAACGAAGTCAAATGTAAATGCCCTGACACCCGACGCAGGACTGAAGCACAGGGCCAAGGCCGTCCATCCGATAACGAACCATTTGATTTTTGACATTCGGACAAATCCCCCAAAATCATAAACTAAAGCGGTCGGGCCGCCGGAATGCCAACGATGTTCGAGATATCGAATCAATCGGAATAAAGCCTGAAATTCTCCACCGCATTCGGAGGCGGAGCTGCGCCGGCCAGAAAACCCTGCGTGCCACCGATCGCGTGAACGCGTTCGCCGCCAAACCAGTCGCTTGCAAGACCGATTCGAATATCGCCGATGACATGGGGGAAATCAGCGTTATTGAAGTCTTGCAGCACCTGCCAGGTGTCTGGCCCGGTAAACAGATCACGGGCGAGCAATTCCACATCACCTGAAGCGTCCAAGGTCAACCTGAACTGGTTGGGATTGCACCCGAGGATCGCCTGCCCGTGGGGGCAGGCATTAGGCGCAAGGTTTCCGCACCGGTCGGCCGCAGCACCCGGGCAGACGCCGAACTCGGCATCGGGACAGTCGACATACATCTGCGACTGGAAGGTCGACAACCAGTCCCAACTGATATTGTCGTCCGGGTCACCCGGGGCCGAGAACCGGACAATCTGGCGGGGGCTGCCTCCCGAGGGCGACCACATCGCCATGTAGATCGAGACCGGCCCGCCAGACAGGTCGATCGGGGTGTGGAAACTGACCTGCGCCTCGGCCCAGGGGCCATTGCCCGAGAACCCGTTGTCACCATCGTCCTCCCCAATGTGCAGGTAACTCAGGTTCCCCCCCTCCTGAGGTTGGCTGCAATTGCCGGCGCCACCGATATCCCGGTCGATCCTGCCCAGTCGTGCCAGGTTGCTGATCTCCGTGCCACTCAGGGTCCAGCCATTGCGGTTGTCGAAGAAATCATCCATCCAGGTCAGGGTTGTGTCCCCCCCGGTCAAATCAAATTCAAATGCACCCACCTCGGCTGGGGCGCTCAGGCCACCACCCAAGGTCCCGCCGATGGCCTCAAGGCGATTGCCCCCGTTGGAGTCCGACTCCATGTAGACATAAACTCGGTCGAGCAGCGTGGGAGGCTGATCGGACCCGCCGAGCGTGTGTGTGAACATCTCCCGCCACGCGCCCGGGTTGCCCGCCAAGTTCCGCTCCTTGACCGTCACGTTGCCGGCATCATCAAATCTCATCAGGAACTGAAGGGGGGTGCAGGTCCCCCCGGTCTGGCCGTTCGGGCAAGCGAGGGGGGAATCCCCGCACATCGCGCCCGAACCACATTCACAACGGGCGCCGCAGCATCCCGGAATACCTAAGCCAGCATTGGTAGAATACTGCATCCTGAAGCCCGATAGCCAGGAAAGGGTAATGTCGCCACCGCCGCTGTTAATCAGCCTGACCGACGACCGGGGACTGTTGCCGGTTGGATTGTGGAATGCCGCGTAAAGGGTCATGGACCCAGCGGAAAGGTCGATCGGTGTACCAAGGTCAACCGTGGCAATACCGCCCAACTGGAAACCGTAGCCGTCGACGCCGTCGTCCTCATCGAGATGCAAAAAACCGCTCATCGCCCCCGTCACGGGAGCCGCGCAGGTTCCCCCGCCATCAGCCTGACCGGTCAGGGACGTATTGCTGATAGCCGTACCGTTGTCAAACCGCCAGCCATTATCGTTGTTGTCAAAGTCTTCAAACCACGAAAGCGTGTCGCTGCCATCGAGGTCGAACGTAAAGGCCCCCACGACAGGGGAAACCAGGATCAACACCCAGGCCGCCGTCAGGGTCAGGGTTATTTTCTGCATATTTCGCATGGACATTGTTTCCTCCAAAGGCGCCCTGTCAAATGGGTCGCTGATTGTGAAAGTCCGGGCCACACCATCATGGATGGCAGATAGATCAAGCATATGTCCTACTGGAGGGATCTGTCAATAACGTCCCTAGGGGACCATGACAGGGAGAACCTACCAACAGCCCACCCCGCGCGCGGGGAACGGGACGGGGGATTCTGTCCCCAAATGACTTGTAAAGTCACAATACCCATCAGGCCTGCCGGCTACCGGACTGACGACTTCAAATCAACAAGGGATGACAAATTAAAGAAACCCCGGCGCAAACAATGCACGCCGGGGTTCAATAAAAATGATCCAAAGGCTAACCCTGTCGGGTGGGCTATTCGCCATACAACCGGAAATCGTTCACGGCGTTGGGCGGCGGGGTGGCATTGGGAATGCTGCCCGTCGTGGCGGCAACCGCCTCAATCCGGTTGCCCCCGGCACCATCCGACTCGCAATACAAATAAACCCGGTCATACATCCCCTCAATGGTGTCATGGGAAGGTTGACCGGATGGAGTATCGGGGATGATGTTGCGCCACTGGCCCGTGTTATTGGTGACAAGGTTGCGTTCATCGATGGATGCGGAACTTCCGCCCGCCGTGATGTTCAGGCGGAACTGCATGGAGTTGCATGCCGTGCCCACCTGGCCATTCGGGCAGGCAAACGGAGTACCACTTGGACAC
>CAYYNQ010000113.1:0-2580 GCA_964473105.1 uncultured Candidatus Sumerlaeota bacterium
CTCCGAGCGCTTCGTATCCTCTGGCCGTTTTGTTTTACCCCGTGGTGTTTTCTTCGAGCGCTTTGTATCCTCTGGCCGTTTTGTGGGTCCCCGTGGTGTTTTTTTTGAGCGCAGAGTCTCCTCTGGCCGTGTTTCGGTTCCCCGTTGTGTTGTTTTGGAGCGCTAAGCTACCGCTGGCCGTGTTGTGGCTTCCCTCAGTGTTCACGAATAGCGCCAGGGCGCCGCTGGCCGTGTTTCGTTCTCCCGTTGTATTGTTATTGAGCGCAGAGATTCCGCTGGCCGTGTTGTTGTCCCCCGTCATCGTGAGGTTCCCGGCATTATCACCCAGGAATGTATTGGGCCCGTGATTGTGCCCATGGTGCTCATCCGTATCCCCGGCGTGTGTCGCTATATCCGTTGCATTGGCCTGCTCCGCAGCCTGGGCCCTGGCCGCTTCTGCCGCGATCTCTGCAGATTCCTCAAGATCCGCGCCCTCAAGACCACCCACCCGGTCGGCATTGCCACTGTGAAAGGCATAAGGCGTCGCCGTGAACTGCACCCTGGGACTGTATACCTCATCCCCGGTAATCCCGTTCTCGTCGATATCGGCCGCGACCTCGAGCCACAGGTGAGGCGTCGTCGCAAACAAGTCGTCAGGAAATGGCGTGATGCCGCCCAGGTCGATGCTGAACACCCCGTTCGTGACCACGACACCGTTGACGCCGGTATGCGCCTCCATCCAGTGCATGTCGCCGCCCGAGGCTGCACCCCATAGCTTGAACTCCATGTCATAGGATCCACTGGCCTGGGGCTCGCCGGCCGGGGTCGTGAGGCTCCCCTGGTAGGTGATGACGCCCGGCCCCGCAGCATGAATCATGACGGGAAATAACATCAGGCATAACGCCCATGGTAAAATATTTAGATATCTCATCTTAACAGCCCCCTGAATATGGATTGGATGAACTGGCAAATCTATTGTGAACCAGGATGAATAGACTGGTCAACAGGGACTTCAGAAAAACCCCGGCAATCGGTTGAGTATCTGGCCATATCGGCGTATCGGGGCCGCCCCGCGCCCCCTCCAGATCCGGAATCGCCCATATCCCCTCTGGACATATCAGTCAAAGCTGCCTATATACTGATCAACGGATGCAGGGTGTTGATCCGGGGACCGGCCTCTCAACCCATCACTGCTACCGGCAAGGATCGTTGTCCGGCTCCGGCTTCATGTCCATGGGATGAAGAAGTCATGGAAATCGGGAATGATTCCGGGTTCCGTCGTTTTCATATCGGGAACCTGCATCATGGATTCGACCTCCCTGAACAACTGCTTCAGGAAATGACAGGCAGGAAAAGATGAATTGTCCCAAGTGCGGCCAGCAGATCGAGGCTGAAAAGCTTGACGATGGCGGGATCAGTTTCTCCTGCAAACTGTGCGGGTGGGGTCGTGATCGTGACACAGGCCGGATTTCCGAAGGCCCTCCGGATGATGCCAGCCACGGTCAAGTCATCCCATGGACCAGCCGGATCAAGTTGATCCTGTTCTGGACAATCTCACTTGCCATCTGCGCAGGACCGTATTTCATGATCGTATTCGGTCTACCCGGACTCATCGGCCACTTCGCCCCCGGCATCCAGTCCAATGCCACACCGGACAAGCTGGCTGATTCGTTGACCCCGGGGTATTGGATATTCCTTGCCACCTATCTGGGACTGGCAAGCATTTTCAGCCCAAAGTGTGACACGGAAAACCTCGGAATGTTCGGTATACCCTGGCTGAACAACCCATTCACCTACCAGGACAATGTCAACCGAAGCCTGTTATTGATCGTCATCCTGCTCGCCCCCGGTCATTTTTTCTGGTTTACAGCCCGGGGCACGGTCGGCCTGATAAAAAGGGCGGTGTCCGGATGATGGGCCCGGAGAAATCCATAATCCCGCCCCGGTCACTCGCCCGGGTTGCAGCCATGAGTTCGCTCGATACAGGCGGACGAAAATAACACACACATGAAAACCGATAAAAATACCACTGCACACCCGCCATTACATCCGGCCCACGGGTCCTGCTTTCCGCAAAACAGCCTCGATTCAAATCGCATGAAACATACCCTCCATGCAGTCCTTTACCTGGGGATGATCATCGCGCCGGTCATCAACGGCACGGATGCCCCGGCCGAACACGAGATTTTTGTCCAGGACAGGTTCGCCATCGGCTTCTGGGTTGACCCGCCGGCAGACGAGAACATGGATCGGCACTACGCAAACATTGCAGCCGCCCGCTTCACGACGGTCATCGGCGGATTCGGTGCAAAGACCCCCGAGACGGTCAGGATGCAGCTCAATCTTTGTGAAAAGTATGACCTCAAGGCAATCGTTGCAACCGCCGGGCTGCCGGCATCGGAACTGCCGGAAAGTTCCGCTGTCTGGGGTTATAAGATACGTGATGAACCCAGCATGAAGGATTTTCCCCGATTACGGGATACCGTGAAGGACATACGCAAGACTCGGCCTGGAAAACTCGCATACATCAACCTGTTCCCCAACTATGCAGACGAACAACAACTGGGAACCAGCACCTATGACGAACATGTGCGAAGGTTT